>NZ_LMCL01000033.1:379-234034 GCF_001424795.1 Aminobacter sp. DSM 101952
CGGCCTCGTAAGCGACGAGCTCGTCATTGGCGCGGCCGGCGGCGATGGCGTCGGCGACGTGCTCGGCGGCGAGCATGCCCGACAGCACGGCGTTGTGCGACCCCTTGATGCGGGGCACGTTGACCAGGCCTGCCGAGCAGCCCAACAAGACGCCGCCGGGGAACGACAGCTTCGGCACCGACTGGTAGCCGCCCTCGGTGATGGCGCGTGCGCCATAAGACAGGCGCTTGCCGCCCTCGAAGGTGGCGCGGATCGCCGGATGGGTCTTGAAACGCTGGAACTCCTCGAAGGGCGCGAGATAGGGGTTCTTGTAGTTGAGGTGGACGACGAAGCCGACCGCCACCATGTTGTCTTCGAGGTGGTAGAGGAACGAGCCGCCGCCGGTCTTGAAGTCGAGCGGCCAGCCGAAAGAATGCTGGACCAGGCCCGGCTTGTGCTTTTCGGGCGCGACCTGCCACAGCTCCTTCAGGCCGATGCCGAACTTCTGCGGCTCCTTGCCGGCGCCGAGGTCGTACTTTGCGATCAGCTGCTTGGCGAGCGAACCGCGGGCGCCCTCGCCGATCAGCACGTATTTGCCCATCNTTCTGCGGCTCCTTGCCGGCGCCGAGGTCGTACTTTGCGATCAGCTGCTTGGCGAGCGAACCGCGGGCGCCCTCGCCGATCAGCACGTATTTGCCCATCAGCGCCATGCCGGGCGCAAAGCCAGCACCGCGGCTGCCGTCGCGCTCGACGCCCATGTCGCCGGTGACGACGCCGGTGACGGCACCGTCGTCATTGTAGAGCAGGCCGGCTGCGGCAAAGCCGGGATAGATCTCGACGCCGAGCGCCTCGGCCCTGGTCGCGAGCCAGCGGCAGACATTGCCGAGCGAGACGATGTAGTTGCCGTGGTTGCNGGCAAAGCCGGGATAGATCTCGACGCCGAGCGCCTCGGCCCTGGTCGCGAGCCAGCGGCAGACATTGCCGAGCGAGACGATGTAGTTGCCGTGGTTGCCCATCAGCGGCGGCATCAGGATGTTGGGCAGCCTGACCGAGCCGGCCGGCCCGAGCACCAGGAAATGGTCGTCGGTGACCGGTGTCCTGAACGGATGGTCGGCATCGTCGCGCCAGTCCGGCAACAGCCGGTCGATGCCGATCGGATCGACGACAGCACCCGACAGGATATGCGCGCCGACCTCGCCGCCCTTCTCCAGCACCACCACCGACAGCTCGGGATTGACCTGCTTGAGCCGGATCGCCGCCGCCAGTCCCGCCGGCCCGGCGCCGACGATGACAACGTCGAATTCCATGCTCTCGCGTTCGATATCGCTCATCNCTGACCTGCTTGAGCCGGATCGCCGCCGCCAGTCCCGCCGGCCCGGCGCCGACGATGACAACGTCGAATTCCATGCTCTCGCGTTCGATATCGCTCATCTGTCCCTCGCTGCGGTCTTGGCAATAATCTGGTCGGAAGGCGGCAATCGCTCAGGCGCCCATGAGTGCTGCGACCAGCCTGTCGCGCGTCAGTGGCAGGTCGCGCATCCTGAGCCCGAGCGCCCGCGACGCGGCGTTTCCGATCGCCGCGGCCACCGGTCCTTGCGACGCCTCGCCGGCGCCGAGCGGCGGCCTCGCCGGGTCGACGATGAAGCGCGTCTCGATCTCGGGAATCTCCGAGAATTTGAGGATGGGATAGGCGCTCCAGTCGAAGGCCGGCACGCGGTCGTCCTCGACCCTGACCTCTTCCTTCAGGGTCCAGCTTGCCGCCTGGATCGCGCCGCCCTCGATCTGGCTGCGGGCGCCTTCCGGATTGATCACCAGGCCGATGTCGGCACACAGCCACAGCCGCTCCAGCCTGATCTCCTCGTCGACCGAAACCTCGGCGACGGCGGCCAGCCACGCACCCTTGTTCTTGTAACGGGCGGCGGCGATGCCGAGCGCCCGGCCCTCGCCCGCCGGATGGCTGCCGGGCCAGCCGCTCATTTCGGCCACGCCTTGGAGCACGGCACGGCAGCGGTCGTCGCTCAGATGGCGGAGCCGGAAATCGAGCGGATCGGCGCCGGCAAGATCGGCCAGTTCGTCCACCGCAGACTCGATGGCGAAGACATTGAGGTGGGCGCCGAGCGAACGCAGCGACGATGTCCTGATGCGGCTTGCCGTGTCGAGCCGGACCCCGACCTCCTGGCCGGGAAAATCATAGATCGCGACCGAGTTGCGCGCCGCTCCCCCGCCCGCCGCATCGGGAAGGTCGTCGACCTTCTGCGGCCGGCGCGCACCGTCGAGCGCTTCGGCCGAGCTGAGGTTGAAATGGCCACCGAAGCCAGGACGCTGGGCGTGCGGCGCGCTCACCACCGAAAGCTTCCATGAGGCCACTTGCCCGCCGGAATCGAGCTCGGCCTCGACCGAAGCGGACATCGCCGCGCCAAGCGGGCCGCGGCTGAGTTCGTCTTCGCGCGACCATTGCACCCGCACCGGCTGGCCCGGCATTTCCATCGCCACGATGGCCCCATCGAGCGCCACGTCGTCGGCGCCGTTGTGGCCGTAGGAGCCGGAGCCATGGGCGTGGATGACACGCACCATCGAGGGGTCGAGGCCAAGGCACTTGGCGATCTGGCCGCGCAGCGGGAAGATGCCCTGCGAATGGCTCCATACTGTCAGCCGCCCGGCGTCGAACTGCGCCAGCGCGCAGGACGGCCCGATCGAGGCGTGGGCGACATGCTGCCGCGAATACCGGGCGGCGATGCCTGGCGATCCGGCATGGGGCGCCGCGGCGCCCAGGACCGTGATCTTCTCGCCAGAAGTCGCGGCCGGTTGCCAGAGGCCGGCGACCTCCTCCCAGCGGGCAAACTTTTCGGCCTCGCCATGGGCCGAATGTACGGCATGTTCGTCGGCCGCGACCAAGGCGAGGAAGTCATTCTTCCTCACGGCCCTGACGCCGGGGTAGCGGCGCTGCAGCCACGCCATGTCGACATCGGCCAGGCGGGCCAGCCGGAACGGCTGCCTGATCACCCTGACATGGAGCATGCCTGCAAGCGACAGGTCGTGGATGAAGCCGGCGCCGCCGCGCTTCTGCGCCATGTCGATGCGCGGCTGGCTGGCGCCAACCGCGGAATAGGCACCGACGGGCATGGCCGGGACGTTGCCGGTGACATGCTGGCGCCAGTCGATATCGGCTGCCAGCATCCAGTAGTCGAGGCCGGTCGGCTGGCCGTCGATCAGGATCGCGCCGTCCCGGCAGGACAGGCTGGCGACATCGGCACCAAGGCGTGTCGCGGCGGCGTCGACCAGGGCCGACCGAGCCTGCGCCAGCGCGAGCCGGATCGACGCGCCGGAGACCTCGACGGATTGGCTGCCGGCGGTGATGCCTTCGTCCGGCGCACTGTCGGTATCTACCGGCAGCAGCGCAACCAGCACTGGATCGACCGCCAGTTCGTCGGCGGCGATCTGGGCCAGCGCGGTGAGGATGCCCTGGCCGAGCTCGACCTTGCCGGAGCCGACACCGATCAGGCCCGGCCTGTCGAATGACACCCAGCAGCCGAGCTCGGGATTGTCCTGAAGGCTCTTGGGCAGCGCGTTGCCGATCATCATGCGCCTCCACCAAGGCTGGCGGCGGCGCGCTCGACGGCGCGCAGGATGCTGCCATGGGCGCCGCAGCGGCACAGGTGCTTGTCGAGTGCCGAGACGATCGCCTCGCGGCCAGGCCGGCTCTCGGCCTTGAGCAGCGCGTAGGCGCTCATCAGGATGCCGGAGATGCAGTAGCCGCACTGGCCGGCCTGCTCTTGCTCGAACGCATCGAGCAAGGCCGCCCCGACAGGGTCGTCGCCAAGCGCCTCGGGGGTCGTCACGCTGGCACCGGCCAGCGCCGACACGGGCAGTGTGCAGGAATATCGCGCCTCGCCGTCGATGGCGACGACGCAGGCCCCGCACTGCTCGAGGCCGCAGCCGAAATGCGTCGCCTTGAGATCGAGCGCGTTGCGGAGCGCGAAGAGTAGCGGCTCGTCGCCACTGGCTTTCAGGCTCACCTCGGAGCCGTTGAGCCGAAACGAGATGGAATTGCTCATGACTTGCGCCCCGCAACCTTGTCGCGGCTGTCCCTGGAGGCCGCGAGTTTCGCGCCTGGCCGCGGCGCAGTGCGCACGCGCGGGGGACCGGCATCGGGCTCGGATGCCGCGGCGAGGCTTTCCTTAGCCCGCTTCAGCCGGTAGGCGCTCGGCGTCATGCCGACGGAATTCTTGAAGGCGCGAAGGAAGTACTTCTCATCGTTGTAGCCGACGGAATAGGCGATCTGGCCGATGGTTTCATCGGTCAGCACCAGGCGCTCGCGCGCGTCCTCGATGCGCATCTCGCGGATCAGGGCATTGAAGCTGGTGCCGGTGTACTGGCGGATCAGGGCGCAGAGCCGGCTCTTGGAGAGGCGCGCCGCGTCTGCCGCTTCGTCCAGGCTCGGGCCGCGCGTGTAGTTCTCGCCGATGAATTCGGCGATACGGCGCATGTGGCCGCTGTCGCGCCCGACGACCGGCAGCTTCTTCGACAGTTCGGCAAACTCGGCCTCGTAGTCCTGGCACAGGGTGGCGAGCATCAGTGTCAGTTCCGCACGCACGATCTCGGTCTCGCACATGCGCTCGGAACCATGCTGGGCGATCATCGAGGCGACCGCGCGATCCGTGCGCTCCGCCTGTGAACTCCCCAGATCGAAATTGACATGGTTCTGCCAGGCAAAGGGCGTCAATTCCGGCGCCAGCCGGACGAGTTCCGTCACCGGGTAGGACCGGGTGATGCTGGGGCGGAGGAAGTCGAGATCGAAGTAGATGACCGCGCAGCGCGTGGCATGGTCGAACCTGATCTGGTGCGGCACCATCGGCGCGATGAAATAGATCGACCCGGCCTTCGGCTTGTGCGAGGTCAGGCCGATCCGGGTCATCGGCGCATCGGACATGAAATAAATGATCTGGAAGTAGTCGTGCTTGTGGGCAGGGTAGAGCCGCTGGGTGTTTTCCACCAGCCGGATGTGGAACCGCGGACTGTCGGACCGGTCGAGCGCATAGGAGCGGAACGGAGCCGCCAGGGTCCCTTCCTCCTCCGCATCGCGTTCAGGACGAAAACGCACAGGCTTTTCGATCCCACCCTTTGCCATCTTGGCTCCTCCGGTCCGACATCGCCGCGACAAGCGGCTAGCCCGATTGACTCACGCCCTCATCTTTTCGGCAACCGTCGCGTGGAACTCCGGCACCGCCTCGAACAGGTCGGCGACCAGGCCATAGTCGGCGACCTGGAAGATCGGCGCTTCGGGGTCCTTGTTGATGGCGACAATGACCTTGGAATCCTTCATGCCGGCGAGATGCTGGATCGCTCCCGAAATGCCGCAGGCGATGTAGAGGTCGGGCGCGATGATCTTGCCGGTCTGGCCGACCTGCAGGTCGTTCGAGACGTATCCGGCATCGACCGCCGCCCGGCTCGCGCCGATCGCGGCACCGAGCCGATCGGCCAACGGGGCCAGGACGGTCTCGAAGTTCTCGGCCGAGGCCAGCGCGCGTCCACCCGAGACGACGATACGGGCGCCGGTCAGTTCGGGGCGCTCCGAACCTGACAGCTCGCTTCGCACGAATGACGACCGCGCGGGATCGGCCGAAATGGCCGCGGCTTCGATCGGCCGTGTGGCAGCGGTGACCGCGGCAGCCGGGAAGGACGACACGCGCACGGTCAGCACCTTCCTGGCATCGGTAGAGCGCACGGTCTGGATCACGTTGCCGGCATAGATCGGGCGCTGGAAGAGATCCGGGCCTTCGACCGCAATGACGTCGGATATCTGCATCACGTCGAGCAACGCGGCCACGCGCGGCATGATGTTTTTGCCGCTGGTGGTCGAGGGTGCAAGCAAGGCGTCGTAGCCGCCGGCGAGGCTGACGACCAGGGCCGCAACCGGCTCGGCAAGCCGGTTCGCCAGGCTTGGGTCGTCGGCAAGCAGGACCTTGGCGACGCCCTCCAGCCGAGCGGCGGCTTCGGCTGCGGCACCGCAACCTGAGCCGGCCACCAACACATGCACGTCGCCGCCCATGCGGCCAGCGGCCGAGACCGCCTTGGCGGTGGCCTCGTCGAGCTGCGTGTCCTGATGTTCGGCCAGAACGAGAATGGTCATCACAGAACTCCTGCTTCGGTGCGCAGCTTGTCGACGAGCTCGGCCACGGAGCCGACCTTGATGCCTGCCTTGCGGGTTGCCGGCTCGTGCACGCGCACGACGGTCAGGCGCGGCTCGACGGCGACGCCGTAGTCGGCGGGGGTCTTCTCGTCGATCGGCTTCTTCTTGGCCTTCATGATGTTGGGCAGCGAGGCGTAGCGCGGCTCATTCAACCTGAGGTCGGCCGTGACCAATGCCGGCAGCGGCAGGTTGACCGTCTGCAGGCCGCCGTCGACCTCGCGGGTGACCTCGATCGCAGCGCCGCCAATGGCGATCTTCGAGGCAAAGGTGCCCTGGCCCCAGCCGAGCAAGGCCGCCAGCATCTGGCCGGTCTGGTTGGCGTCGTCGTCGATCGCCTGCTTGCCGACGATGATCAGGTCCGGCTTCTCCGTCTCGGCGACAGCCTTCAGAATCTTTGCGACGGCAAGCGGCTCGACGACCGCGTCCGAACGCACCAGCAGGCCACGATCGGCGCCCATGGCGAGCGCCGTGCGCAACGTTTCGGCCGATTTCTCCGGGCCTACCGAAACGACCACGATCTCGGTCGCGTGCCCGGCTTCCTTGAGCCGAACCGCCTCCTCGACGGCGATCTCGTCGAAAGGATTCATCGTCATCTTGACGTTGGCGAGGTCTACGCCCGAACCGTCCGCCAAGGCGCGCACCTTGACGTTGGGATCGGCAACCCGCTTCACCGCAACCACTACCTTCATCTGTTCCTCCCTTGCCCGATCAGGGACGGCCACGCCTGCTGGCGCCGCCGCCCCGGCCGATTGCCTCAGCTTTCCGGACCGGCGTACTTGCCGGCGGTCGCGGGGAACATGTTCTTGATGATCTTCATCCGGCTGACGTCGACCGTCGCATCCATGTGCAGGAAGATCGCGGCGTCGCGGAACAGCTTCTCGATCCCGAACTCGAGCATCGCGCCATTGCCGCCGTGCAGTTCAAGCGCATGGGTGGCGACCTTCATGATCTCCTCCGAAGCATAGACCTTGGCCATATTGCAGAGGATGTCGGCGTCGGGATGGGCTTCATCGACCGCCTTCGCGGCACGCTCGACCAGCGACCGGACCGCCTCGATGCGGGTCGCCATGTCGGCGAGCCTGAGCGCCACGGCCTGGTGCTTGATCAGGATGCGGCCGCCCTGGACATAGTTCTGGACGTAGTCGGCGGTGCGCTCGAAACAGGCGACGCCGACGCCGAGGTTCTTGGCCGCCTGGATGATCTTGCCGGCCCGGAAGTACTGGCCGGCGGAGGCCAGCGCGGTGCTCTTGACGAGCAGGTGGTCGGCCGGCACGCGGCAATCCTCGAAGACCAGCTCGCCATTGTTCATGAAGCGGCAGCCCATCGTCTCGTTGCACTTGGTGATGGTGAGGCCGGGGGTGCCGCGGGGCACCAGGAAGCTCGACGTGCCCTGCAGCATGCCGACCGAAGGATCGGTGTTGGCATAGACGACGTAGAGGCTGGCATCGAAGCCGTTGGAGATGAACTGCTTGCGGCCGTTGATGACCCAATGGTCGCCGTCGAGCACGGCCTTGGTGTGCATCGAGGCCTCGGGCACGTTGTAGGGCAGCCAGCGGTCGGATGCGCCGCGCGGCTCGGTCAGGCAGTGCGCCAGCAGGAACTTGGGGTCTTCCAGCAGGCGCGGGAACCACTTCTCCTGAAGATGCTTCGGCGCGAACTGCCGCAGCACGATCGAGACCTTCCAGTTCTGCACCAGCTTGTCGGCGAGACCGGAATCGCCGCGGGCGATTTCCTCGGAGATCAGGGCGAAGGTGCGAACCTCCGTCTCCTTCTCCAGGTCGATGCCGCCGAATTCCTCCGGCACGCCGAGGGTGCGGACGCCAATCGCCTCAGCACCTTCGAGGATCGCGCTCGGCAGGCGCTCGCCGGGGCTCATGTCCCATTCGCGCTGCCAGTTCGAGCGGATGAACGGTGTCACCACGTCGTCGACAAACGACCGGCAGCTGTCGCGCATCAGGCGCTGTTCCTGGGACAGGATCCCATCATCGGCGTGAATCATTTTCGCTCCCTTCGAGTACAATTCGGTCGGCTGCCAGTGCCTTCCGTCCATGCCGAAATTGGTATCAGCGCCGGTGATCCAGGGTCAGGCCGTGATGTCCGCTAATGGTGGACTATCGTCCAATTGTTGGTGGATGCTTCACGCAACACGCTTGCACAATCAACCAATCAGCCGGCGAATGCCGGCTGATATCTGCGTCGGGAAGTTGATCTTCTCTAGGCTTTGAACCGCTCCGACAGCCAGTCAGCGACCAGCGGCCGGTAGAGCCAGGGGATGTTGTTGCAGACATGGTTTCCGGTGGGAAAGACATGCAGTTCGACGTCCCCTCGGCACATGTCGGCGCTTTTCTGCGCTTCCGAAGGCGGGAAAATCTTGTCGCGGGCGCCATGCAGGATGAGCGCGGGGACCGTTGGCCCCTCGACGCCGGCCAGGGTGAAGCGGCGGGCGCTTTCGAGAACGTCGTCCCCGCCGAGCGCGAAGGTCATGTTGTCCTGATAGACCTTCGGCAGCGTCGGCCACATCGCGCCAAGGTCATGGAAGCCGTTGATGGAGATCACGCCTGCGAGGCCGTCCAGCGCCGCTGCCGCCCGCAGCGCCATGAAGCCGCCGAAGGCCATGCCGACCAGGCCGACGGCACCCGACAGGCCAGGCTTTCCCTTGACCGCCGCGATGGTCGCCGCGATCGCGGCGGTGATGTCGGCGCGCAGGTGGCCGTGCGAGCGTCCTTCGCCCTGCCCCGGGCCGTCGAGCGACAGCGTTGCGATGCCACGCCCGAGGAAATGACGCTCGAACGCCGGAAACTCCTCCTTGGTGGAATCGGAACCGGGAATGATCAGTGCCAGCGGATGCGGCCCCGAGCCCTGCGGCCGCCTGAGATAGGCGCGCAGCACGCCGTCCTCGAACGGCACCTCGACCAGTTCGGCCGGCTGCTCGAGCAGGGGCGCGGCCTTGCGGTACAGCGCGACCTTGCGAGCCGACGCCGCGTCCTTGGCCTTGAGGTCGTCGAAGGCCATGAACTGACCGAAGTGATAAAACAGGCTCGCGCGGGAAAAGGCCTCGCCGGCGGTGATCCTGCGTCCAAGCGCGAGCGCTTCTTCGCCCATCGCGTCGTGGCGGTCGCCTTCGGCGCTCCAGGCCGTGAGCCAGTTCTCCCAGACGCCGGCGGCTTCGATCACCGACTTGGCCGTTGCCGATGGAATGCCGGCGACCTCCATGCGGGGCAGCCAGTGTTCCACCACGCTCAACAGCCGGTTTTCAGTCTCGCTCATTCTCAGTGTCCTTCCAGGGTTGGCACGTCGGGTGCCGGTCATCGCTTGGCCGCTACGGGTCGATCGCCTCGAGTTCGAGCGGATAGGTTTCGGCTTTTGAACGGTATCGAACGGCCCCCTGGGACAGCTTCGCGGCCGCCTCCGCATCGAGTTGCCTGACGATCTTGGCAGGAACGCCGATGACGAGCGAGCCGTCCGGCACGACCATGCCCTCGCGGACGAGCGAATTGGCGCCGACCAGGCAGCGTTCGCCGATCCTGGCTCCGTTGAGGACCGTCGCCCCCATGCCGACCAGGCTGCCATTGCCGATGCTGCAGCCATGGATGATCGCGTTGTGGCCGATGGTGACGTCCTCGCCGATCTCGACGGGATATCCGGGGTCGGTGTGGATGACGCAGCCATCCTGGACATTGGAACCCTTGCCGATGGTGATCGGCTCGTTGTCGCCGCGCAGCACGGCGTTGAACCAGATGCTGGTGCCGCTGGCGAGGCGCACATCGCCGATGACGGCAGCGCCCGGAGCAACGTAGCAATTGCCGTCCGCCGGCAGGCTGGGCATGCGTTCGCCCAGCCGGTAGATCGTCGCCTTGGTCACGCTGTGCCTGCCCATTGGTTGCGCTTCACGTCGGCATCGCCAGGAGGATCGAGGCCGGGGCGTTGGTGCGGTTGACCAGCGCGCGCGCCTCGCCGGGCGCCAGCCGGCAGCTGTCGAGCACGCCAAGCGTCACCGCGCCGTCCACGGTCTCGACCGTCACCTCGCCGGCAACGACGATGTAGATCTTCTCCACCGCCGCGTCCTTGAGCGACGTGCGCCCGCCCGGCAGCAGATGCGACAGACCGATCCAGATCGTGTCGGTCGTCGTCGCCTCCTTGCCCTGCAGGCGCAGACAGCGCATGTCGTAGTGCTCCGGCGCCTCGTAGGGCTTGGCCTCGCTGTAGCGGGTGACCTGCATGGCGGCTTCTCCTTACGGCTTGAGCAACACGCGCTCGGGGGTGCCGCGCAGCACCGAGGCATAGGCCTTGGCGGCATCGCCCAGACCGTAGCAGCAGGCCGGGTTGATCGGGAACGGCTTGAGCAGGCCTCCCTCGAACTTCAGCTTCAGCTTGTCGAAGATCCGCGCACCATCGATCGAAGACAAGGCCAGCGTGTCGACGCCGATGTATTTGTGGCGGCCGCGGAAGAAGTTGAAGATGTCGAAGGGCACGGCGCGATCGAAGGTCGAAATGAAGATCTGCCGCGCCTGCTTGGCCATCGCCTTGTTGGCGATCTCGAAATAGGGGCTGCCGACGGTGTTGAAGACGATGTCGGCGCCGTGGCCGCCGGTCATGTCGCGGACGATCGCCGCGACGTCGTCGACCGCGCTGTTCAGCATCGTGACCGGGCCGTTGGTGTGTCCCATCAGCGGCTGGTCGTTGTATTCGACGGCAAAGACCGTGGCGCCGGCCAGGGTGGCAAGCTGGATCGCGGCCTGGCCGACCTTGCCATTGGCGCCACAGACCAGGACCACGTCGGTCGGCTGGGCGCCGCCGGCCTCGCGCAGGCCTTCATAGGCGGTGATGAACGGGACACCGACCGAGCCGGCCTCCTCCATGGAGAAGTTCTTCGGCTTGGCGCGCACCGCCTTCTGGTCGAGCACCATCCACTTGCCGTGGCTGCCGTCCTGGCTGATGCCGAGTTCGCCGCCGCCGCCCCAGATTTCCATGCCGATCATCTGGGGGGGGCCTTCGCGGACGATGCCGCCGAAGTCGCGGCCCGGCGTGCGCGGCCAGATGGCATGCGGCATGTGGCCGAGCGATGCCTTGACGTCGCTCGGGTTGACGCCCGCCGCCACGATCTCGACCAGCACCTGGCCGGGACCGGGGCGCGGAGCACCCACTTCGGCCACGTCGATCAGGAGATTGTCGAGGTCGGGCGATTTCTGCGACACCCTGAGGGCGTTGCCGGACTTGGCGCTTGCTTGAATGTTCATCTTCTCAATCTCCTTGACTCAAGCTGCGCCGCTCAGGCGGCAAGCCCCAGCATTTCCCTGGCTTCCGACGGGCTGGCGATCTGCCCGCCGAGTTTTTCGATAAGGTCGCGGGCGCGCTCCACCAGTTCGCCGTTGTCCCTGGCGAGCACACCCTTGGCGATGTACGAATTGTCCTCCAGGCCGACGCGGACATGGCCGCCGAGCAGATAGGCCTGGACCGCCATCGGAAACGACATCCGACCGACACCGAAGCCGGTCCAGACCGCGTCGCGCGGCAGCATCCGCGCGGCGGTGGCCATGACGTCGGTCGTCGACGGGAAGCCGTATTTGACGCCGGTGACGATGGTGAACATGGCCGGCGACTTCAGCACGCCCGCCTTGATCAGGTCCTGTGCCAGCACGATGTGGCCGGTGTCGAAGACCTCGAGCTCCGGCTTGGAGCCGGCCTCGTTGATGATGTCGGCCATGATCTTGACGTTGGCAGGCGTGTTGATCACCACCTCATTGCCGAAGGTCATGGTGTTGAGGTCGAGCGTGGCGATGTCGGGCTTCAGCGCAACGATATGCTCGACGCGCTTTTCCGGCCGGATCAGCGTCGTGCGCGGCCCGGCCACCGCCGGGTTCTCGTCGCTCGGATGGTAGCGCCCGCCGGGTCCGGTGGTGACGTTGAGGATCAGCGCGTTGTTCTTCGCCCGGATCCGCTCGACCACCTCGCGATAGTGCTTCAGCTCCATCGACGGCTTCGCCGTCTCGGGGTCGCGGACATGGATATGGGCGATGGCCGCGCCGGCATCCGCCGCATCGAGGCAGGCATTGGCGATCTCCTCCGGGGTCACCGGCAGGCCGGGATGGTTTTCCCGGGTGGTCAAATTGCCGGTCACGGCACAGGTGATGATGACTTTCGGCTGCATTACAGGTGCCTTCCCCCGTCGACGACAATGCGGCTGCCAGTCGAGAATTTCAGATGCGTTGCGCAGGCGGCGATCGCCTCGGCGACGTCGACCGGGCTGGTGATCCGCTTAAGCGGCGTGGTTGCGGCGACCTTGTCGGTGAATTCCTTGCCGCGGCCGGGAACGAACTGCGTGTCGACCGCGCCGGGCGACACCGCCATCACCCGGATCGCCGGCGCCAGCGCACGACCGAGCGAGTTGGTCATGATGTCGACACCGGCCTTGGCGCCGCAATAGGCGACGTTGGAACCGATGCCTGTGAAGGCTGCGATCGACGAGACGTTGACGATCAGCCCGTCGCCGCTCGCCTTGAGCGCCGGCGCGAAAGCCCGGATCGTGGCGAACACGCCGCGCCAGTTGTTGATGAAGATGCGGTCGATCAGCTCGTCGGTCAGCGCGTCGAGATCGCCATGCGCCACCGGCTCGGTGATGCCTGCCGTGTTGACCAGGATGTCGGCCCGTCCGAACCTGTCCGCGACCGCGTCCCTGAACGCCTCGATCGTGGCCGTGTCCTCGATCGAAACCGGCAGCGCGAGGTGGCCCTCGCCGGCCAGACCTGTGGCGATCTGCTCGGCCTTGTCCTTGCCTGAGCGATAGCCGACGACGACGATGGCGCCGGCATCGGCCAGCATCCGGCAGGTTTCACGGCCAATGCCGCCCGAGCCGCCGACGACGACCGCGACCTTGCCTTCAAGCGGACGATGGGAATTCTGCGCAGTCATCGCTCAGCTCTTCTTTCCCGAGATCGGCGGGACGGGGAAAGTCGGCGTGCCGGCCACCAGCTTGAAATTGTACACGCAGGTGTAGAAGGGCAGCGTCGCTCCGGGATAATCGGGATGCGGCTCCGTGTGCATGACGAAGTCGCCGACGATCTGCTGCTTGGCGCCGAACACCACGTCGGCGGCGAGCGCCTCCGGAGAGTCGGAGAATATCTGCGTGATCAGTGTCTTGTGCTTCGGTGCCGAGACGATGAAGTGGATGTGCGCCGGCCGCATCGGCGTGCGCTTCTGGGCACGCAGCAGGACACCCACCGGGCCATCGGTCGGGACGGGGTAGCCTGCCGGCTTCACCGACTGGAAATGGAACCTGCCGTCGGCGCCGCTGGTGAACTTGCCGCGCAGGTTGCAATCCTCCTGGGTCTCGTCCTGGTTCTCGTAGAGGCCGACCGGCGAAGCCTGCCAGACATCCAGCGAGGCGCCCGCCACCGGCTCGCCGTCGGGGCCGACGACCTTGCCGGAGAAGAACAGCGAAGAGCCGGGAGTGTCCGAGCGCGCGATGCAATCGCCGTTCGCGCAGACCGGAGCACCGCCACGGTAGAACGGCCCGAGCAGCGCCGACATCGTCTCGCCCTGCATGCCGTCATTGTTGATCAGGTCGATCAGCGTCGAGGCACCCAGCACGTCGGCCGCAAGCACGACCTCGTTGTGGAACTCGTTGGTGCGCTGGCCGATCTCGACGATCCAGCGCAGTGCATACTCGAACTCCTCTTCCGTCGGGCGTGTTTCGAGCACGAACTGGTGCAGATGGTTTACCGCCGCCGTCATGATCTGCTTGAGGCGGAGATTGTCGGTGTCGTCCATCGCCGCCAGCACGGTCGGCGTGACGTCGGCTTCCTTGGTGATGAGCTTCGGCTCGATCCTGGTGTGGTCCATTTCAGTCTCCAATGCGTTCGAAGTCAGGCTTCGACAGGTTCCGCCCGCTTCGCGCCGGCCTGCAGATGCGGGTATTTTTCGGTCAGCAACGAGCCGTGGTAGTAGGTCCTGGCGAAGGCTCCGGTTGCCCGGATGTTGTCCAGCCAGCGGCCGATTTCGGGGGCCTGATCCCACATATTGCCGAGATTGATGTCGTCCATCCTGACGATGACCGGCATGATCGAGATGTCGGCGAGCGTCAGGTCCTTGCCCATCAGCCAGGGGCCGCCACTGGCTTCGAGCCATGCCGCCATGCGGTCGATGCCGCGCTGCAAGCGACCGAGCGCCTCGTCCATGTCGGCCTTGGGGAAGCCTGTCCGGCCCATCTTCATCAGGAATTCGCGGCGCAGGGGCTTGCTGTCGCAAAGCGCCTGGAACTCCTCCTCGGTCATCGCCTGGTAGTGCGGCAGGAAGGCGAGGTTGTACGACGGCACCCGGATCGCCGGCGTCGGCACCTCGTCGATGAAGCGCATCATTGCCCGCATCTCCGCCACCTTCAGCGGGTCGCGCGGCCTCAGCGGCGCGACGTTACCGAGGATGTCTTCGAGATATTCGACGATGACGGCGGAGTCGGTGACCGGAGCGCCGTCGTGCAGCAGCGTCGGCACCACACCGTTGGGGTTGATCGCGAGGTACTCGGGCCTGAGTTGGTCGCCCTTGAACAGGTCGAGCTTGTGTTCCTCGAAGGTCTTGCCCTTGGCGTGAAGGACATAGCGGACACGCTGGCTGCAGGTGGACTGCGGCGCATTGTGAAGCACGAATTCCGACATGTCTTTCTCCTCTCGCAGATTGCACGAGCTGCATTCGCAGGCTTTGTGGCTCAGTTGCTTCCAGCTAGTCCCAGTTGAGGATGCGCGGGAGCTTGCCGTTCCTGGCGAGCGTGCCCACCAGCCCGAGCGGGAAGAACATCAGGCCGAGCGCCATCACCAAACCGGTGCCCAGGATGTTGATTTCGGATGCACCCATGGTGGCGACGAAGAGCTCGTTGAGCGCGACGATCAGGATCGCCCCGATGACCGGGCCGGCGATCGTGCCCTTGCCGCCGAGGATGCACATCAGCACCATGTTGGCCGAGATCAGGATGAGCAGGAAAATGTTGGGCCGGAGATAGGTCAGGTATTCGCCCCACACCGCACCCGCCATGCCGACGAAGAATGCCGACAGGGCGAAGGCGACGACCTTGTAGAAGCGCGTGTCGATGCCGGCACTTTCGGCCTTGATCTCGTCCTTGGAGATGGCGCGCAGGCCAAGCCCGAACTTCGAGTGCTTGATCTTGTAGGTCGCCCACACGGTGAACGCCGCGATCGCCACCATCGCATAATAATACGGGACCTTGGACCACTGCACCGACAGGTCGTTGGGCGGAAGGGTCAGGCCGTTGGCGCCGCCGATGAAGTGCCAGTTGTCGAACAGGATGCGGGCGATCATCAGCAGAGCGATCGAGGAGATGATGAAGCTCGGGCCGCGCACCTTGAGCGTGACCATGCCGACGAGATAGCCAAGAGCGGCAGCGACAAGCCCGGCGAGCGGTGCAGTGATCAGCGTCGAGATGCCATAGCGCGCCAGGATCATGCCGGAGAAATAGCCGCCGACGCCGAAGAACACGGCGTGGCCGAGCGAGACGTAACCGGCGAAGCCGCCGAGGATGTTCCATCCCGAAGCCATGGCGACATAGGAGGCCGTGAACAGCACCAGGTGCAGTACATAGTTGTAGTTGCCGTAGAACTGCAGCAACGGCAGGGCAGCGAGGACGGCCAGAACCGCGACCGGGAACCACGTCGCCCGGGTCTGGTCGGCCTTGAGCGCCAGTTTTTCGTTGTGGGCGCGGCGCGCCTCGATCACAGCGCTGGCGCTGGAGTCCTGGAGGGTGACGGCCATCATGCCAACTCCGGTTTTTCGCCGAACAGCCCCTGGGGCCGGACCAGCAGAATGATGAAAAGGGCGAGGAAGAAGGTCAGCGTCGACCAGGTCGCCCCGATCCAGGTGCCGACGAAGGCGGCGACCACGGAGAGGAACAGCGCCCCCACCACCGTGCCGAGGATGCTGCCCATGCCGCCGAGCACCACCACCGACATCAGCATGGCGATCCACTCCCAGTGCTTGGCCGGGAAGAAGCTAAAGACGAAGCTGACCAGCGATCCGGCGGCACCCGCAAGGCCGATGCCGATGGCGAAGGCAAGGATGCTGATGAACTGGACGTTGACACCGAGCAGTTCCGCCGCCTCGCGGTTCTGGGTGGTGGCACGGATGGCGTAGCCGAGCCGCGAGTATTTGAGGAACAAGGACAGCGCGGCGATGATCGTAAGAGACACGACGCCGGCATAGAACTGCCCCTTGGGGATGAAGACGTCGCCGATGAAGAACGCCGCGGTGGCGTAGTCGGGCGAGGTCACCCGCTGGGTGTTGGTGAACAGGCCGCCGAGCAGGCCTTCCACCATCATCGCCAGCGCGAAGGTGAGCAGCACCGTCATTTCCGAATATTTGGCGCTCTTGGCCTCGCGCTGGAACACCAGCCGGTAGAGCACCACGCCGATGGCGGCCATGATGACGGCGGCGACCGGCAGCATGACGATCGGATCGACGCCGAGCGCCTTGAAAGCGAGGTAAGTGATGTAGGCGCCGCCGATGATCAGCGAGGGATGGGCGAGGTTGACGATGCGCATCACGCCGAAGACGAGCGACAGGCCCGAGCCCATCAGGGCAATGACGCCGCCAAGCGCCAGGCCCAAAATCAGTATCTGCAAAATCTCTGCCATGGTGTTCCCCGTCAGGCGGCCTTCTTGCCGCCGAGGTAAAGTTCCTGGATGCGCGGATCGGCCAGCACCGTTGCTGCCGGTCCTTCGAACAGCGTCCGGCCAAGGTCGAGCACGACGCCCCAATCGGCGTTCTTCAGCCCCATCAGGGCGTTCTGCTCGACCAGCAATACGGTGACGCCCTCCGCCGACATCATCTTCATGATGTCGAACATTTCCTGGACGATCTTCGGCGCCAGGCCGAGCGAGGGCTCGTCGAGCATGACGATGTCGGGCTTGATGATCAGGGTGCGGGCCATGGCCAGCGTCTGCTGCTGGCCGCCGGACATGGTGCCGGCATGCTGCTCGGCGCGCTCGCGCAGGATCGGGAAGCGTTCGAGGATGCCGTCGATGCGGCGTTCGAGCTCCTTCTTGTCGTCGAGGATGAAGCCGCCCATGCGCAGGTTCTCGCGCACCGTCATCTTCGGAAACAGCGCGCGTTCCTGCGGCACGAAGCAGATGCCCTTGCGCAGGATCTGGTCGGGGCGCAGGCCGTTCAGTCGCTCGCCCTTGAACACGACGTCACCCTTGCGGATCGACAGCATGCCGCAGATCGCCTTGAGCAGCGTCGACTTGCCGGCGCCGTTCGGGCCGATGATGCAGTGGACCTTGCCCGGCTCGACAGTCAGGTGGGCGCCGTCGAGGATGGCAGGGCCGTCGCCGTAGCCGGCGGTGATGTTGGTGACTTCCAGTAGCTTGGTCATCTCATGCCGCCTCGTCTTCGAGCACGCCGCCGAGATAGGCGTCGAGCACATGCGGGTCCTTGCGGACGACGTCGGGGGTGCCGGCGCAGATGACCTTGCCATGCGCCATGACCACGACCTTGTGCGAAAGCCGCATGATCAGTTCCATGTTGTGTTCGACGATCAGCACCGTCAGGCCCTTGTCGTTGAGGGCGCGGATATGGCCGACGATCTCTTCCATCAGCGACGGGTTGACACCGCCGGCCGGTTCGTCGAGCAGGATGATCTTGGGGTCCGACATCAGCAGTGCGGCCAGATCCATCAGCTTCTTCTGGCCGTAGGACAGGTTGTGGCCGTCCTCGTGGGCGATGCGGGTGATGCCGAGGAAATCGAGGATCGACATCGCCTTGTCCTTTTCTTCCGACGTCATCGCCGGGCGGAAAAGGCCGCGCAGGCCGTCGACCTTGGACTGCACGATGACGTTTTCGATCACCGTCATGTCGCCGAGGTTGCGCGAAATCTGGAAGGTCCTGCTCAGGCCCTTGGCCGTGACCTTGTGCGGCCGCAAATGGTCGATGCGCTCACCGTCGAGCCAGACCTCGCCGGAGGACGGCGCCGCCGTCCGGCTGATGCAGTTGAAGGCGGTGGTCTTTCCGGCGCCGTTCGGTCCGATCAGGGCGGTGATCGACCCTCTTTCGACCGTGAACGTGGCTCCGTCGACGGCCTTGATGCCGCCGAAATGCTTGCAAAGATTCTTGACTTCGAGCATCCGCCCGATCTCCCATTCCGAGTTGCGCCGGAGCACCGGCGGTGGGCCGAATTGCGCCGGAGCACCGGCGGCGGGCCAGACTACGCCGGCAGCCGCCGGCGGTGGGAAGACGCCCAGGTGGGGCGTCCTCCCTGCCAGTCTTGTCAGAACCCGTTCTTGGGGTAGCTGAACGGCGACACGCCTTCGAACTCGCCCGTCGGGTAGACGAACTTCAGCTCGCCGCCCTGCCACTGCGTCATGATGTGGGACTTCTCGACCGGCAGGCCGACCTCGTCCCAGGAGAAGCGGCCGAGCACGGTGCGGACCGGGTTGTCCTTGGTGCGCGCGTGCAACCATTCGCCCATCTTGGCGTTGTCGGTGGTGCCGGCGCCGATCATTGCCTGCTCGATGCCCTGGCAGACAGCGAACGGAATGGCGCTGTCCTCGTCCGGCTCGACGCCGTATTCAGCGGTGAAGGCCTTGACGAAGTCGGCATTGTTGAACGGCTTGCCGGCCAGCGTGCTCTCGAACGGCACGTCCTTGTGCCAGGTGGTGTGGATCAGCACGCCGTCGGCGGCCTCCTTGCCCACGCCCTCGATGAACTCGGTCTGCGCACCCTGGCTGAGGTAGACCAACTTGGGCGTGGCGCCGACCGTCTTCAGGCTGCGCGTCAACTGCACCGCCTCTTCCGCCGAGGCGGTCAGGCCGATGATCGTCTCGGCGCCGGAGCGCTTGATCGAGTTGGCGAGGTTCAGCCAGTCGTTGAAGCCTTCCTCGGGCCATTTCTCCTTCATCACCACTTCGATGCCGACATCGGCGAGGTAGCCCGGTGCGAGATCGGCGATCTCCTTGTCGGTCGCCGGGTCCTTCACCTTCTGTCCGAGCAGGCCGGCCTCGATGGCATTGGCAAAGAAGTCGTCAGCGGAAACGACGGCAACCGTCTTCGGCGCCTGGCCCTCGGCGATGAGCTGCTTGATCACCGCGGCCACGTCCTTGCCGGTATATTCGGCGGCATTGACCTGGAAGTAGAACAGGTTCTTGTAGCCCTGCTCATAGATACGCAGCGCGCCGCCCGAAGGGATGGCGTGCACCATGTTGTATTTCGACAGGATGCTGGCGACCGGGAAGGTCAGGCGGCTCGAAAACGTGCCGTAGACCGCCTCGACCTTGTCAACGTTGATGAAGCGCTCGTACTGGTTGATCGCGGTTGCCGTGTCAGAACGGTTGTCGCTGACGACCAGCTCGACCTGGCGGCCGAGAATGCCCCCGGCCTCATTGATCAGCTTGGTGCAGAGCTCGTAGCCCCGCTTGTGCTTCTCGCCGCTGACCGACAATCCGCCGGTGATCGGCAGTGAGGCGCCTATCCTCAGATTTTCGGCATGAGCCGCGCTTGCCATCAGCGCCGCTGCGGCTGCCGCAGCGAGCAATGTATTCAATCTCATACGCTTTCCTCCCGTTAGCGATCGACTGTATGCGTAACCAGGCGTCTACCTATCGAGACACGCTGGCTGGATTCCGAACCCCGACAGATCTCGTCCTGCGGCTTTGCCTGCTCCCTCTTGCGCAACTGTTGGGGTATCCGCTTCGCCATCCTCCCAGACGACAAAGCATTCCGCCTCGATGCACAAGCTCCTCCGTGCAATCGATTGCGAGGATGGAGTACCACGGCCCCGCAAGACGGTCAAGGAATTTTCGCAAACGATTGCGTGACACATGCCGGGTCTGTTAATTTGCACAAATCAGGGGTTGTCAGCATGCGGCAGAAACGGATCACACTTAAGGACATTGCGCGCGAGACGGGGGTCCACGTATCGACCGTGTCCCGCGCCCTGGATCCGGTCGAGCGCAAGTCGATCACCGAGGAAGTCGCAAGCCGCATCCAGGCTGCGGCGGACGCGCTGGGATATCGGCCGAACCGCATCGCCGCCGGCCTGCGCACCAATCGCACGATGACGGTCGGAGTGATGATCCCCGACATCACCAACGTCATCTTTCCGCCGATCCTGCGCGGCATCGAAAGCGTGCTGGAACCGCTCGGCTATGCATCGATCATCGTCAACACCGATAGCGAACGGGACCGCGAAAGCCGCCTCGTCGACGTGCTGCGCGACCGTGGCGTCGACGGCATCATCCATGCCGCCGTGCTGAGAAGCGACCCCACCATCGCGCGGGCCGCATCCGAGGGCCTCCCGGTGGTGACGCTCAACCGCATGGTCGAAAACTCCCAGATCCCCTACATCATCAACGACGAGGACGCCGGCATCTGCGAGATGCTGGGCCACCTTCGCGACCTCGGACATCGCGACATCGCCCACGTCGCGGGTCCGCAGGACCTGTCGACCGGCCAGCTCCGCCTCGCCGCCTTCCGCAATGCCGCAAAAAGGCTCTCGGTCGAATTCCGACCCGAGCTTGTCGTCACCGCCAGGCGCTTCGACGAAAAGGACGGGGCGCGCTGTGTCCAGGACCTTTTGGCCTCGGGCAGGAAATTCACCGCGATCCTGTGCGCCAACGACCGTCTCGCCCTTGGTGCGATCGACGAGTTGCGCGAGCGGGGCATCGACTGCCCGCGCCAGGTGTCGGTCACCGGCTTCAACGACATGCCCTTCCTGGAGCTGATCCGGCCAAGGCTGACGACCGTTCGGATCCAGTCGCATGTCGCCGGATGCACCGCGGCGACCGTGCTGCTGCAGCTGATGAACGGCGAGAGTGCCGAAAACGTGCCGATGGAGACGATCCTGCCCGTCGAGATCATCATCCGCGAAAGCACCGCCCAGGCAGCGCACTGACCGGAGCCGCTATCGGCCTGCCTAGGTCTTCGTGCGTTTGGCAAACTCGGCAAAGCCGTGGACGAAATCACGCAACTGCTGGCGCACGCCGTCGTCGACGATGGCGCCGGCCTGGTCAAAGACGCTGTGGGCGCGGGCGACGAGCATGCGGCCGCCGAACCACGGTTCGGTTCCGAGCGTGCGCAGGACCGGAAGCCAGGCATTCTGGCTGAGCACCGTGCCGAAACCACCCGCCGATGCGCCGAGCACGGCAACGGGCTTGCCGCCGAAGACGCGCTTGATGTCGCTCGCCGGACGGCTCATCCAGTCGACGGCGTTCTTGAACACGCCGGGGATCGAGTTGTTGTATTCGGGAGTGAACAACACCAGGCCGTCCGCGCCGGCGACAAGCTCCTTGAGTTGCGCAACCGTGTCGGGAATGCCGTCGGTCGCCTCGACGTCGGCGTCGTAGAGCGGAATGCCCCGGATCGAGGCGGGGTGGAGCTCGACGCCTTGCGGCGTCATCGCAACCGCCGCCCGCAACAGGGCGGAGTTGTAGGAGCCGTGCCTGAGGCTGCCCGAGATTCCCAGAAGCTTCGTCATGTCATTCACTCCACACCGTCATCGATTGCCGGGAGGTTGTCGCCTCCCGGCAGTGACGCTCAAACAAGCGGTTTCAGCTTGGCTTCGATCGAGGCCCGCTTCGGCTCGAGGAAGGGCGGCAGGGCCAGCCGTTCGCCCAGCGTTTCCAACGGCTCGTCGGCGGTGAAGCCCGGACCGTCGGTGGCGATCTCGAACAGGATGCCGTTCGGCTCGCGGAAATAGAGCGAGCGGAAATAGTAGCGCTCGACCTCGCCGCTCGACGGCAGGCGCACGCTGGCCAGCCGCTCGGTCCATTCATGCATCGAGTCCAGGTCCGGCGTGCGGAAGGCGACGTGGTGTACCGCGCCCGCGCCCTGCCGGGCCGGCTGGAGCTTGGGCTCCACCGCGACATGCAGCTCGGCCGCCGGACCGCCCTCGCCCATGGCAAAGACGTGGACATGCCCGTTGCCGTCGGCGGAGGCATGGTCGCGCACCTGGCGCATGTTCATGACCTTGGTCAGCACCAGCTCGGTGGGCGCAAGGTCGGGAACGCTGAGCGTGATCGGGCCAAGCCCCCTGATCTGGTGTTCTGCCGGAACCGGGCTCTTTGCCCACGGATGGGCATCGCCCTTGCCGCCATCGTCGATGAGGCGGAAGCGCTGGCCTTCGGGATCCTCGAAATCAATGGCGCGATGGCCGGCGATTTCGGCGATCTCGCTGGCCGCCACGCCCGACTGCTTCAGATGTTCCTGCCACCAGCCCAGGCTCTTTTCGCTCGAAACCCGCAGGCCCGTGCAGGCGACGCTGTGCGTGCCACGCCTTTCGCGGCCGACCGGCCAGTCGAAGAAGGTCAGGTCGGTGCCCGGCGTTGCTTCGCCGTCGGCATAAAACAGGTGGTAGGCGCTGGTGTCGTCCTGGTTGACCGTCTTCTTGACCAGCCGCAGGCCGAGCGTGTTGGTGTAGAAGCGCAGGTTCGCCGGCGCGTCCGCGGTGATCGCGGTCAGATGGTGGATGCCCGTCAGTTGCAAAGTCATTGGTGCCTCCTGCATGTGTTCTGTGATTGCAGCAGTCATATCGTCGTTCTTGCATCGCCCTATAAGAGCGCATTCCGGGACGCAGTGTTCTCAAAATCGGACCTGGCGGGGCAAATGCCCCGCCAGGCCTGTCGTCCTTACTTCTGCGAGTCGAGCTGCTCGTGATCCTTCTCGACCTGCTGCGCCTTGAGGTAGCTCTCGATCAGCAGCTGGTAGGGAGGGAAGATCTTGGTGTAGACCTCGGCCCATTCCTGGGCGTCCTCGCGGTGCCAGGTCTTCTGCAGCTCCGAGGCAACAGCCGCGGTATCCATCGGCACGACGCCGGCCTGGACGACGCGAGCAAGGGTGATCTCCTGCGCCATCTTCGAATAGGTGCCGGAAGCGTCGATCACGGCGAAGACCTTGTAGCCGTCATAGGCGGCGCTGATCGACGGGAAGGCCATGCAAACGCTGGTGATGGTGCCGGCGATGATCAGCGTGTTGCGACCGGTCGCCTTGACCGCGGCGACGAAGTCAGGATTGTCCCAGGCGTTGATCTCGCCCTTGCGGGCCACGTACTTGGCATGCGGTGCGTTCTGATGGATCTCCGGGATCAGCGGGCCGTTCGGGCCCTGCGGCACCGAGGCGGTGGTGATGACGGGGATGTTGGAGAGCGTCGCCATCTTGGCGAGCGCGGCAGCATGGTTGCGCAGCGTCGTCATCGGCATGTCGGCGACGGTCTGGAACAGGCCGCTCTGGTGGTCGATCAGCAGCAGCACGGCGTCGTTGGGGTCGATGACCGGGCGCTGGCCGTTGAAGTTCGCGATGTTGTTGTTCGTGCTCATTGTCGTCTCCTGGGGGTGATGAGCCATGTTCGTTGGGGGTAGTGGCTCGTTGCTGCTGTTCGGCTCGCGCTCTCGTACGGGCCGTGCTTGCAAGGGGCCGGCCGGAGCCGGGCCCTTGATCTCATCCGGTCAGCTTTCGATCCGACCGAAGCCGCCGCGCCGGAAATCGGCGAAGGCCTGCTGGAGTTCTTCCTGGGTGTTCATAACGAACGGTCCTTGCCAGGCGACAGGCTCGTCGATCGGCTCGCCGCTCAGAAGAAGCACGCTGGCGTCGCTCGACGCAGCGATGGTGAACTCGCCGCCGCTGCGGTCGAGCAGGACGAACTGGGCATCGTGCACCAGTTCTGTGCCGTTGACGACGATGTTGCCGCGCAGCACGACCAGGCCGGCTGCATGGCCCTCCGGCAGTTCCAGTGACGTCTCGCCACCGGACTTGAGCTGGAGATCCCACATGTTGATCGGCGTGAAGGTGCGGGCCGGTCCAGACTTGCCCTGGAAGTCGCCGGCGATGACGCGCAGCGTGCCGGCCTTGTCGTCAAGCTTGACTGCGGGAATGTCGGCATCGAGCAACGTCTGGTAGCCGGGGGTCGCGTTCTTGTCCCTGGCCGGCAGGTTGACCCAGAGCTGGATCATCTCGAGCACGCCACCTTGTTGGGTGAACGCCTTCGAATGAAACTCCTCGTGCAGGATGCCCTTTGCAGCCGTCATCCACTGGACGTCGCCGGGACCGATCAGGCCGCCTGCACCGGTCGAGTCACGATGTTCGACCTCGCCCTGGTAGACGATGGTGACGGTCTCGAAACCGCGATGCGGATGGACGCCAACGCCGCGCGGCCTGTCGGTCGGCGCAAAGTCGGCCGGGCCGGCATAGTCGAGATGCAGGAAAGGGCTGACATGCTGTCCGAGCGTCGTCTGGGAAAAGACCGAGCGAACCGGAAAGCCATCGCCGACCCAATGCGGCGACGAGGCGCTGTAGACCCCTAGTATCTTTCTCATCATCTTTCTCCTTGCGAACCCTCGACGGGTTGTGTTGCAAAGAGAATATGCGCAGGACACAAAACGCAGTAGACACCAGAATTCGGTCACACTGTCCTACAGACGAGACAATCGACGGCCATGCATGACCTGAATGATCTTTATTTTTTCGTCCAGGTCGTCGACCAGAACGGCTTCGCCGCCGCGGCGCGCAAGCTCGGCATGCCGCGATCGAGGCTCAGCCGGCGCATCGGCCTGCTCGAGGAACGCCTGGGCATCCGCCTGATCCAGCGCTCGACCCGGCGCTTCGCCGTCACCGAGATCGGCATGGAATACTATCGCCACTGTGTCGCCATGCTGATCGAGGCCGAGGCGGCGCAGGAGGTCATCGAGCGGACCCGCTCCGAGCCGCAAGGCATCGTGCGGGTGGCCTGCCCCTCCTCCGTCGTCTACTTCCAGGTCAGCGAGATGATCGCCGGCTTCATGGCCGAGTGCCCGAAGGTCGAGGTCCATCTCGAGAGCACCAACCGGCGCGTCGACGTGATCCGCGAGGGGTTCGACCTGTCGATCCGCGTGCGCTTTCCCCCGCTGGAGGAAAGCGACCTCGTCATGAAGGTGCTGGCAGACAGCCCGCAACGGCTGGTCGCCAGCCCCGCATTGCTCGCGCAATGCCCCGGCGGCGTGGTTCCCGCCGATCTCAGCACGTTTCCAAGTCTCGCCTGGGGTCCGGTGCATGGCGACTATGAATGGCGACTCGACGGCCCCAGCGGCGCAACGGCACGCATCCCGCACGTCCCGCGCTTCGTCACCGAGGACATGGTGACGCTGCGCCACGCGGCACTGCGCGGTGTCGGGGTGGTTCAGCTGCCGACCATGGTCGTCAGGGCGGACCTTGCCGCCGGAACGCTTGTCGACGTCCTGCCGGACTGGGCACCCAAGACCGGCATCATCCACGCAGTGTTCCCGTCACGCCGCGGCCTGCTGCCGTCCGTGCGCGCGCTGCTGGACTATCTGGCGGTCGAATATGCAGCGCTTGGCCGCGCCGAAGGCGAGCAAAACTAGCCCCGGTCACCGCTTCAAAAGCGGTTCCAGGCCTGCTTGCGCGCCGGGGAATGGGGCGGCGAACCGCCCCCGAAACGCCTATTCGAACACGATGGTCGGCGTGGCGGCAGCAGCGGCGCCCTGCTCCTGCTGGAGCCGCTCCCAGACCTTGGTGGCGATGTCGCGATAGGTTTTCGCCTCGACGCTGTCGGGCCGGGCCACCGTGACCGGCGTGCCGGCATCGGAGCTTTCGCGGATGCCCATTTCCAGCGGCACTTCGCCGAGGAAGGTGACGCCGAGGCGCTCGGCTTCCTTCTTCGCGCCGCCATGGCCGAAGATGTCGTAGCGTTTGCCGGTGTCGGGAGCGATGAAATAACTCATGTTCTCGACGATGCCGAGCAGCGGCACGTCGACCTTCTTGAACATGTTCAAGCCCTTGCGAGCGTCGATCAGGGCCAGATCCTGCGGCGTGGAGACGATGACCGCGCCGGCCAGCGGAACCTGCTGGGCCATGGTCAGCTGGGCATCGCCGGTGCCGGGGGGCATGTCGACCACCAGCACGTCGAGCGGACCCCATTCGACCTCGCGCAGCATCTGGGTCAGCGCCGACATGACCATCGGGCCGCGCCAGATCATCGGCGTCTCCTCATCGACGAGGAAGCCCATCGACATGACCTTGAGGCCGAAATTCTGCATCGGCTTCAGAATCTTGCCGTCGACCGTTTCCGGCCGACCATGGATGCCGAGAAGCTTGGGCATCGACGGGCCGTAGATGTCGGCGTCGAGCACGCCGACCTTGAGGCCGTTGGCGGCGAGGCCGAGCGCGATGTTGACCGCCGTCGTCGACTTGCCGACGCCACCCTTGCCGGAGGCAACCGCGATGATCGCGGCGATGCCGGGCACGCCACGCTTGCCTTGCGACTGCGAGGCGGGCGCGTGTGGGGCGGGACGGGCCGCGGGCGCTGCCGCCGGACGCGGCGCCGGCTTCGACGGCACCGGCGCTTCCATGCCGCCGCCCTTCTTCTCGGCGGTCAGGGCGACGACAGCGCCGTTGACGCCGGGAATGGCCTTGACGACGCGTTCTGCGGCGGCGCGCAGCGGCTCCATTTCCTGGGCCCGCGCGGCCGGCACGGTGATCGAGAAGAACACCTTCCCGTCAGCGATGAAGATGTCGGACACCAATCCGAGATCGACGATGTTGCCTGAGAAATCCGGGCCGTTGACCGTCTTGAGACGCTCCACAACGGTTTCTTTGGTGACTGTCATGTGACGAACCTGTCTGCTTCCCTGTTGGGTTTCAGATAATGCAGTTTGGCGAAAGAACCAAGCTACCCGAAATGGCAGCGGGCGGCGCAGGTTGGCACAGAGGCAAAGTGCCCCATGTGTCCAGGGCAGGATTTTTTTCGCCGATGTGTCGGCATCGACCAGCCCGGTGCGTCCTTGGTGAAGAAACCCCAGCCAGGGAGCCGTTCGATGAAATTCGTCAACCACCCGTTCTCCAACGGCAACTGCCGCGAGGCCTTCGGGTTCTATGCCAAGGTTTTCGACGGCGAGATCGTCGGCAATGCTGACGCATCGCGAAATGCCTTGGATGATCAGCCGCGGCAATGCAGGCGCATAGGCGGCGCAAACGCAATTTCACGAGGAAAACATGACCTATCCAGCCATTGAAACGCCCGCAAGTTCGAACGCGGCACTGTGGACCGGCCGCGTGTTGAGCGGCGCGCTGATCACCTTCCTGGTGTTTGACGCGGCAATCAAGCTCGTGCCGCTTCAGGTGGTGATCGAGACCACCGCGGCACTCGGCTTTCCGCCTGAACTTGCCCGGACCCTCGGCGCGCTGACGCTCATCTGCACGGCCCTGTATGCCTGGCCGCGGACGGCGATCCTCGGTGCGATCCTGCTGACCGGCTATCTCGGCGGCGCCATCGCCATCCATCTGCGCATCGGCAACCCGCTGTTTTCGCACACTTTGTTCGGCGTCTATCTCGGGCTGATGGCCTGGGGCGGGCTCTACCTGCGGGATCAGCGCCTGCAGGCGCTGATCCCGTTCCGCCGCTGATCCTGCCATTCCAAGGAGACGACAATGCAGTTCCTCGCCATCATCCTCGGCCTGGCCGTGCTCGCGATCATCGCCATCCTGGCGATCGCCACCACCAAGCCTGCCACTTTCACCATCCGGCGAACGACCTATGTGGATGCAGCACCGGAGGCGATCTTTCCGCTGATCAACGACTTTCGCAGATGGCGCGACTGGTCGCCTTATGAAGACAGGGACGCCGACCTCAAGCGCACGCTGAGCGGCGCCGAAGCAGGCGAAGGCGCGGTCTACGAATGGAGCGGCAACAAGAATGTCGGCACCGGCCGGATGGAGATCACCGATGTGGCGGAGCCGCACAAGATCGTCATCAAGCTCGACTTCATGAAGCCGTTCGAGGCGCACAATGTGGCGCGCTTCACGATGGAGCCACAGGGCGCAAGGACGCGGCTGGGCTGGGAAATGACCGGCCCGTCGCCCTTCATGTCCAAGGTGATGCAGGTGTTCATGAACTTCGACAAGATGGTCGGCGCGGACTTCGAAATGGGCCTCGCCCGGCTCAAGGCGATCGCCGAACAAGAGCGTCTTGCCGCCACGTGACGTCACCGATCAGGCGCCACGAGACCTGTCGCCCCGCCGGGACGGCGCTATTTCATCAGAATGCGGGGGCAACACCAGAAGGAGACTGACATGCTTGGTCAAGTCAACGCCGTTGCCAATCTGGCCGTCAAGGACCTCGGACGCGCCAAGACCTTCTACGAGCGCACGCTCGGCCTCAGGGAAGTCGACCACATGGGCGAGGACGTGTCGGTGCTGAAGAGCGGCGACACCGTGATCAACGTCTATCGGTCGGACTTTGCCGGAACCAACAAGGCGACGGCGGTAAGCTGGGCCGTCGGCGACAAGATCGACAGGCTGGTCGACGAGTTGAAGTCGAAAGGCGTCACATTCGAGCACTACGACATGCCCGATACCCGCCTCGAAGGCGACGTGCATGTCTTCGGCGACATCAGGGTTGCCTGGTTCAAGGATCCCGACGGGAACATACTGAACCTCATCAACCAGTGATTTTCGCAGCAAGTGCAATGTGATGGCTGGCCTAATCGATCGGCGCCGGATAGTTTTCCGGCATGATCGACAAGCTCGAATTCTTCATCGCGCTCGCCAGAGAGCAACATTTCGGACGCGCAGCCGAGGAATGCGGCGTGACCCAGCCGACGCTTTCGGCCGGGATCAAGCAGCTCGAGGACATATTGGGCGTGATGCTGGTGCAGCGCGGTTCGCGGTTCCAGGGCCTGACGCCGGAAGGCAGGCAGGTGCTGGACTGGGCCCGGCGAATCGTCGGCGACACGCGCGCCATGCGCGAGGAGATGCGCGCCGCGCGCCACGGCCTGTCCGGCCGCATCCGGATTGCCGCCATCCCGACGGCGCTGGCGATGATTCCGAGGCTGACGACGCCGTTTCGCGACAAGCATCCCGGCGTCACCTTCTCGATCCTGTCGCGCACGTCGATCGAGGTGCTGTCGCTGCTCGGCAATTTCGAGATCGACGCGGGAATCACCTATCTCGACAACGAACCGCTCGGGCGCGTGACCAGCGTGCCGCTCTATGCCGAGCGCTACCAGTTGATCACCGCCACGGGAAACGAGTATTCCGATCGGGACAAGGTGACGTGGGAAGAGGTGAGCACGCTGCCACTGTGCCTGCTGACCCCCGACATGCAGAACCGCCGCATCATCGACCAGCATCTGGCCGACGCCGGCGTGCAGGTGCGGCCGACACTCGAATCGAATTCGATGATCGTGCTGTTCTCGCACATCCGGACCGGCAAATGGTCGTCGATCATGCCTCTGAACCTCGCGGAAACCTTCGGTTTTGCCGAGCCCATCCGGGCGATCCCGATCATCGAACCGGACGCCAGCCACAATGTCGGGCTGGTGGTGGCGCGCCGCGATCCGAACACCACGCTGGTGCAGGCGTTGCTTGACGAAGCCATGACGCTGGCAGGCGATTTCCGCCGCAAGGCCTGAGCTATACTCCACCTGGTTTTGTCCACTCGATAGAAAATTTTTATCATGTGACGAAACAGCTTTATTGATTCCGGCGGCCAAGATCGGTTTCAATAGGAATATAGCGCCCATGTAAGGCGCCAGTGTCAGGGAGGGCGCTGCGTGGTCATGCAGCCAGCAAGTACCGAACTCGCCGCGCGTACGGCCGCGGTGATCAGCGAAATGAAGAACCTCGAGGGTCCGCTGATCCCGATTCTTCACGGTGTCCAGGAAGAGTTTGGCTATGTTCCGCAGGAGAGCCTGCCGATCATCGCCGAGGCGCTGAACATTTCGCGGGCCGAAGTCCACGGCGTGTTCACCTTCTACCATGATTTCCGCCACAACCCGGCCGGACGGCATGTGCTGAAGGTCTGCCAGGCCGAGGCCTGCCAGTCGATGGGCAGCGACGCCATCGCCGCCCAGATCAAGCAGACGCTCGGCATCGGCTTCCACGAGACCAGCAAGGACGGCGCGGTGACCCTGGAGCCGATCTATTGCCTCGGCCTGTGCGCCTGTGCGCCGGCCGCGATGCTCGACGGCGAAGTGATCGGCCGGCTCGACGCAGACAAGATCGAAGAAATCGCCGAAGAGGTGCGCAAATGAGCGTGACGATCTACGTTCCCGGCGATTCCGGCGCGCTTTCGCTCGGTGCCGAAAAGGTCGCCAAGGCGATCGCCAAGGAAGCTGCCGACCGCGGCGTCGATGCCAAGATCGTGCGCAACGGCTCGCGCGGCCTGTACTGGCTCGAGCCGATGGTCGAAGTTGTGACCGACGCCGGCCGCGTCGCCTACGGCCCGGTAGCGGCCAAGGACGTGGCCTCGCTGTTCGACGCAGGTTTCGTCACCGGCGGCCAGCACAAGCTGTCGCTCGGCGACCCGGAAAAGCTGCCCTACGTCGCCAAGCAGACGCGCCTGACCTTTGCGCGCTGCGGCATCACCGACCCGCTGTCGCTGGAAGACTACGAAGCGCATGGCGGCCTGACCGGCCTGCGCAACGCGGTCAAGATGGCCCCCGCAGACGTCGTCAAGCAGGTGACCGAGTCCGGCCTGCGCGGCCGCGGCGGCGCCGGCTTCCCGACCGGCATCAAGTGGAAAACGGTCCTCGATACGGCAGCCGACCAGAAATACATCGTCTGCAATGCCGACGAAGGCGACTCGGCGACCTTCGCCGACCGCATGATCATGGAAGGCGACCCCTTCGTGCTGATCGAGGGCATGGCAATCGCCGGCCTCGCGACCCACGCCACCAAGGGCTACGTCTACATCCGTTCCGAATACCCGCATGCCATCGCGGTGATGACGAAGGCGGTCGAGGTCGCCAGGAAAGCAGGCGTACTAGGCAAGAGCGTTCTCGGATCCTCCCAAGGCTTTGACATCGAGATTCGCTCCGGCGCAGGGGCCTATGTCTGCGGCGAGGAAACCTCGCTGCTGAACAGCCTCGAAGGCAAGCGCGGCGTGGTGCGCGCCAAGCCGCCGCTGCCGGCCATCCAGGGCCTGTTCGGCAAGCCAACCGTCATCAACAACGTGATCTCGCTCGCCTCCGTGCCGATCGTCATGGACAAGGGCGCGCAGTACTACAAGGACTTCGGCATGGGCCGCTCGCGCGGCACCATCCCGATCCAGATCGCCGGCAACGTCAAGCATGGCGGCCTGTTCGAAGTGGCCTTCGGCCTGACGCTGGGCGAGATCGTCGACGAGATCGGCGGCGGCACCGCATCGGGACGTCCGGTCAAGGCGGTGCAGGTCGGCGGCCCGCTCGGCGCCTACTTCCCGCGCGCCCTGTTCGACACGCCGTTCGACTACGAGGCCTTCGCGGCCAAGGACGGCCTGATCGGCCACGCCGGCATCACCGTGTTCGACGACAGCGCCGACATGCTGAAGCAGGCACGCTTCGCCATGGAATTCTGCGCCATCGAAAGCTGCGGCAAGTGCACGCCCTGCCGCATCGGTTCGACGCGTGGCGTCGAGACGCTCGACAAGCTGGCCCAGAACATCGAGCCGGAAAAGCAACTCGCGCTGGTGACCGACCTCTGCAATACTATGAAGTTCGGTTCGCTCTGCGCCCTCGGCGGCTTCACGCCCTATCCGGTGATGAGCGCCATCAATCACTTCCCTGAAGACTTCCGGCCGGCAACGGTCGCCCAGGCAGCGGAATAGGAGACAGCATCATGGGTCTCGTACACGAAATCGACTTCGGCACCCCCGCCTCCAAGTCCGAGAAACAAGTCACCCTCACCGTCGACGGCTTCGAGGTCACCGTGCCCGAGGGCACCTCGATCATGCGCGCCTCGATGGACGCCGGCATCGAGATCCCGAAGCTGTGCGCCACCGACATGGTCGACGCCTTCGGCTCCTGCCGGCTCTGCCTGGTGGAGATCGAAGGCCGCAACGGCACGCCGTCCTCCTGCACGACGCCGGTGGCGCCGGGCATGGTGGTGCACACCCAGACCGGACGTCTCAAGGACATCCGCAAGGGCGTGATGGAGCTCTACATCTCCGACCACCCGCTGGACTGCCTGACCTGCGCTGCCAATGGCGACTGCGAACTGCAGGACATGGCCGGCGCCGTCGGCCTGCGCGACGTGCGCTATGGCTATGAAGGCGACAACCACGTTCGCGCCAAGAACGACGGCGCCGAAAACTTCAAGTGGATGGCCAAGGACGAATCCAACCCCTACTTCACCTACGATCCGTCCAAGTGCATCGTCTGCTCGCGCTGCGTCCGTGCCTGCGAAGAGGTGCAGGGCACCTTTGCGCTGACGATCGAAGGCCGTGGCTTCGACAGCCGCGTTTCGCCGGGCGCACATGAACTGTTCCTCGACAGCGAGTGCGTGTCGTGCGGCGCCTGCGTGCAGGCCTGCCCGACGGCGACACTGACGGAAAAGTCGGTCATCGAGATCGGCCAGCCGGAACACTCGGTCGTCACCACCTGCGCCTATTGCGGCGTCGGCTGCTCGTTCAAGGCCGAGATGCGCGGCGAAGAGCTGGTGCGCATGGTGCCGTGGAAGGACGGCAAGGCCAATCGCGGCCACTCCTGCGTCAAGGGCCGCTTCGCCTATGGCTACGCCACCCACAAGGAGCGCATCCTCAACCCGATGATCCGCGAGAAGATCTCCGATCCGTGGCGCGAAGTGTCGTGGGAAGAGGCGATCGAATACACCAACAAGGAATTCCGCCGCATCCAGTACCAGTACGGCCGTGGCGCCGTCGGCGGCATCACCTCGTCGCGCTGCACCAACGAGGAGACCTACCTCGTCCAGAAGCTGATCCGTCAGGGCTTCCGCAACAACAACGTCGATACCTGCGCCCGCGTCTGCCACTCGCCGACCGGCTACGGCCTCGGCCAGACCTACGGCACCTCGGCCGGCACGCAGGACTTCGATTCGGTCGAGCAGACTGACGTGGCTCTGATCATCGGCGCCAACCCGGCCTCGGCACACCCGGTCTTCGCCTCGCGCCTGAAGAAGCGCATTCGCGCCGGTGCCAAGCTGATCGTCATCGATCCGCGCCGCACGGAAATGGTCAAGTCGGCGCACATCCAGGCCGAGCATCACCTGGCGCTGAAGCCGGGCACGAACGTGGCCGTGGTTACCGCGATGGCGCATGTCATCGTCACCGAGGGCCTGTTCAACGAGGCGTTCATCCGCGAGCGCTGCGACTGGTCGGAATTCCAGGACTACATCGAGTTCGTCTCGGATCCGCGCCACAGCCCCGAGGAAGTCGAGAAGCTGTCGGGCGTTCCGGCGGAGACGATCCGCGGTGCGGCCCGCCTCTACGCAACCGGCGGCAACGGCGCGATCTACTACGGCCTCGGCGTGACCGAGCACAGCCAGGGTTCGACCACCGTCATCGGCATCGCCAACCTCGCCATGCTGACCGGCAACATCGGCCGGCCGGGCGTCGGCGTGAACCCGCTGCGCGGCCAGAACAACGTGCAGGGCTCGTGCGACATGGGCTCGTTCCCGCACGAACTGCCGGGTTACCGCCACGTCTCGGGCGATGCGGTGCGCGACATCTATGACAGCCTGTGGGGCGTCAAGCTCGACGAAGAGCCGGGCCTGCGCATCCCCAACATGCTGGACGCGGCCGTCGACGGCACGTTCAAGGGCATCTACATCCAGGGCGAAGACATCCTGCAGTCCGACCCCGACACCAAGCACGTCTCCGCCGGCCTCGCCGCGATGGAATGCGTGGTGGTGCAGGACCTGTTCCTGAACGAGACGGCGAACTACGCGCACGTCTTCCTGCCGGGCTCGACCTTCCTCGAGAAGGACGGCACCTTCACCAACGCCGAACGCCGCATCAACCGCGTGCGCAAGGTGATGACCCCGAAGAACGGCTACGCCGACTGGGAAGTGACGCAGTTGCTCGCCCAGGCCATGGGCCTCAACTGGAACTACAAGCACCCGTCCGAGATCATGGACGAGATCGCCAAGACCACCCCGTCCTTCGCGCTCGTCTCCTACGACCGGCTGGAGAAGATGGGTTCGGTCCAGTGGCCGTGCAACGAGAAGGCACCGGAAGGCACGCCGATCATGCACATCGACGGCTTCGTCCGCGGCAAGGGCAAGTTCATCCGCACCGAATACGTGGCCACGGACGAAAAGACCGGCCCGCGCTTCCCGCTGCTGCTCACCACCGGCCGCATCCTCAGCCAGTACAATGTCGGCGCGCAGACGCGGCGCACCGAGAACGTCGCCTGGCATGCGGAAGACCTGCTCGAAATCCATCCGCACGACGCCGAGAACCGCGGCCTGCGCGATGGCGACTGGGTCAGGCTGAAGAGCCGCGCCGGTGAGACGACGCTGCGGGCGCAGGTTACCGACCGCGTGTCGCCGGGCGTGGTCTACACGACCTTCCACCACCCCGACACGCAGGCCAACGTCATCACCACCGACTTCTCGGACTGGGCAACCAACTGTCCGGAATACAAGGTGACGGCGGTGCAGGTGTCGCCTTCCAACGGTCCGTCCGACTGGCAGAAGGAATACAACGAGCAGGCACAGCAGAGCCGCCGCATCGCCGGCCATCTGGAAGCTGCGGAGTAACCCAGCGGTGAGCGACCGTCCCGCCATCACCCAGACATCCCGCCTCGCCCGACGGGCGAGCGGGACCTCGGCGGCCAATCGCATGGTGCCCGAGGAGACGCCGGTGGCGCTGTCCTATGGCGGCACCACGCATGCGGTGATGATGGCGAGCCCGGCCGACTTCGAGGATTTCGCGCTCGGCTTTTCGCTGACCGAAGGCATCATCGGCTCGGTCGAGGAGATCGAGTCGATCGAGGTGCTCGACGTCGAGGCCGGCATCGACATCCAGATCCGGCTCAAGGACAAGGCCAACAAGCGCTTCGAACAGCGTCGGCGCCGCCTCGCCGGCCCCGTCGGCTGCGGCCTGTGCGGCATCGAATCCATCGAGGAAGCGATGCGCTCGGTCTGCGACGTGCACCGGCCGGTGCTCGGCCTTGCCGCCGAGGACATCGTGCAGGCGGTCAAGATGCTGTCCAAGATGCAGCCGCTTCACGCCGAAACGGGCGCGGTGCATGCCGCCGGCTTCTACGTGCCGGGCAAGGGCGTGGTCGCGGCGCGCGAGGACGTCGGGCGCCACAACGCGCTCGACAAGCTGGCCGGCGCGCTTGACCGGGCCGGCATCGCCGGCGGTTCGGGCGCGGTGGTGGTGACCAGCCGCGTCTCGGTCGAGATGGTGCAGAAGACGGCGGCCATCGGCGCGCCCTTCATCATCGCCGTCTCGGCGCCCACGGCATTGGCCATCCGCACCGCCGAACAGGCGGGCATGACACTCGTCGCGCTGGTGCGCGGCGACGATTTCGACATCTTCACCCACCCTGACCGCGTGAATACCGGAGCCGCGAAAAATGTCGCATGATGACGGCAGGATGAGCACCAAGCAAAAGCTCGTCTACATGGCGAACCAGATCGCCACTTTCTTCGATTCGAAGCCGCACGAGGAAGGTGTGGCGGGCATCGCCGAGCACATCAACAAGTTCTGGGACCCGCGCATGCGCCGCCAGTTCTTCGAGATGCTGGACGCCGGCGGCGACGGCATGAAGCCGACCGTGATCGAGGCTGGAGCCACGATCCGGCGCCCCAGGCAGGACGCCGCCTGAGCGCATAGCGACGGGCGGAACAGGCCGTTCCTCCCGACCAAACATCTGCTATGTTAACCATCCCTAATGGTTTTTGCCGACGGGGTGGCTCCGATGAGGCCGATCGCGACCCGGTATGCGCGCAGCGGTGACGTCCATATTGCCTATCAGGTGGTCGGCCAGGGGCCGATCGACCTGGTTTTCGTGCCGGGTTTCATCTCCAATCTCGACCTGCACTGGGAAGACGAAGGCTACAGCCGGCTGTTGCACCGGCTGTCGGCCTTTTCCCGGCTGATCCTGTTCGACAAGCGCGGAACCGGGCTGTCCGACCGGGTCGACGCGCATGCCCTGCCCAGCCTCGAAACGCGCATGGACGACGTGCGCGCGGTGATGGACGCCGTCGGATCGAGCCGTGCCGCGATCCTGGGCGCGTCGGAGGGCGCGCCGATGGCGATCCTGTTTGCCGCGACCTATCCGGAGCGCACCCGGTCGCTGGTGCTCTATGGCGGCTACGCGCAGTTCCACAGATGGGTGATGGCGCGGGACCGGCTCGACGCCTTCATCGAGGCGGCGGCGACCGCGTGGGGCACAGGCGCAACCCTGGCGCAGTTCGCGCCCGGACGTGTCGACGACAGCCGCTTCGCCAACTGGTGGGCCCGCTTCGAGCGCCTGTCGGCGAGCCCGGCCGCCGCCGCCGCACTGGCCCGGATGAACGCGGACATCGACGTACGTGGCGAGCTGGCGCGCATCCGCGCGCCGACGCTGCTGATCCATCGCCGCAACGACGCGCGGGTCAATCCCGACGCCAGCCGCTACCTCGCGCAGAAGATCCCCGGGGCGCGGCTTGCCGAGATCACCGGGCGCGACCATCCGATCTGGACGGGCGACGTCAACCGTGTCGCCGACCTGGTCGAGGAATTCCTGACCGGGGCGCATGCGGCACCCGACACGGAACGGGTGCTGGCCGCCCTGCTGGTCACCCGCATTTCGGATACGGCACGGCTGGGCGACCGGATGTGGAGCGAGCGCAGCCTGCGCTTCCACGAGACCTGGCGCCTCCTGGTCGGGCGACACGGCGGCCGCGTCGCCGACCAGCATGGCGAAATGCTGGTCTCGCGCTTCGACGGCCCGGCACGGGCGGTGCGCTGCGCCGCCGCCCTGCGCGAGGCGGCCCAGGACATCGGCATCGCCAGCGCGCAAGGCGTGCATGTCGGCGAAGTCGAGATGCGCGGGCCTCTCTCCGGTCTGGCGATCCGCGTGGCGGCGCAGATCGCCGACCATGCCGGGCGCGGCGGCATCCTCGCCTCGCGGCTGGTCGCCGATCTTGCCGCCGGTTCGGGCCTGCGTTTCATCGATGCCGGAAGGTTGCCCCTCGACGATCTCGACGAGCCGCTGGCGCTGGTCGAGGCGACGTCGGAACAGCACCTGGAACCGGCCTGCCGCAGCCGGGCGATCACGGTGGAGCCATCGACCCTGACGGTGCGCGAGAACGAGGTGGTGGCACTGATCGCCGACGGCAAGAGCAATGCCGCGATCGCCGCGGAGCTCAGCCTCAGCGAGCACACGGTCAAGCGCCATGTCGCCAACATCCTGCTGAAGCTCGACCTGCCGTCACGCGCGGCGGCAGCGGCGTTTGCCGCCCGCCAGGCTGGCCCGGACGGGCCATAGCGGAAATGGCCCTTTCGGGCGAAGCGGAAAGGCGTCGCCGGCGGCTACAAATTCTCCCCATGCAGGCAGGCTGAAATCGGGCCTCGCACCTGCCGATGGAGGAAAAGATGAGCAAGAGCAGACTGTTCGCATCGCTCGCGGTTGCCGCCGGACTCGCCGCTTTGGCCACATCCGGCGCCATCGCCGAAGACGCCACTGCCGCGACGACCTACAAGGACATCGAGGCCACGCTCGGCTCGGTGCCCGGCTTCTTCAAACAGTTTCCGGAGGCCGGCGTCGCCGGCGCCTGGGCCGAATTCAAGGGCATTCAGCTCAACCCCAAGACCGAGCTGGACGGCAAGACCAAGGAACTGCTCGGCCTGGCGGTCGCAGCGCAGATCCCGTGCCAGTACTGCATCTATTTCCACACCGCGGCCGCCAAGGCCAACGGCGCCACCGACGAGGAGATCCGCGAGGCCGTGGCGATGTCGGCGATCGTGCGTCACTGGTCGACGGTGCTGAACGGCATGCAGGTCGACTACCCGCAGTTCAAGCAGGAGGTCGACACGGCCATGGCAGCGGCCAAGGCCAAGTCGCAATAGGCCCACCGACCGATCAACCAGGTGCCCAACGCGGCACCGAAAGGAGGAACACATGCTTGCCACCAAGGAAGCCGTGACCGGTGCCTCGATCAAGAAGGCGATCGAAGGCCGCGACGGCAAGATGCTGTCCAGCTTCTATGCCGACGACGCGCTGGTGCGCGTCATCGACCGCAACAACCCGCCGAGCAAGCCACGCGAGATCCGCGGCCGGGCTGCGATCACCACCTTCTGGGATGACATCTGCAGCCGGGCGATGACCCACCGCGTCGACACCACCATCGCGCAAGGCGACAGCCTCGCCTTCTCGCAAGCCTGTGCCTACCCGGACGGCACCAAGGTTTTCTGCGCCGCCATGCTGGAACTCAAGGATGGCAAGATCGCGCGGCAGACCGTCGTGCAGGCCTGGGACGAGTGATCGGATGCGGGCGAATGGTCGCCCGCAGAATGGGAGGAAGCCATGTTCGTCGCACGCTGGAAGATCGATGCCCGCTTCGGGCACAAACAAAGCGCCATCGATCTGTTGCGCCAATGGGAACGTGAAATCGGTCCGCAAGCCGGGACCGACAAGATGGCGATGCAGATCCTGACCGGATCGATCGGCGCCAAGGAAGCCACGATCGAGGTCAACCACAACGTCGAAAGCCTGGCGCAGATCGAAGAGATGTTCGCCAAGCTGTCGAAGATCGACGCCCACGCCCAATGGGGAAAGAAGCTCGAGCCCTTCGTGGTCTCAGGCTCGTCCTACTGGAACTTCTATCGCGTGATCCAGGACTGACGGCCACCGGTCCACCAATGCCTATCGGGGCGGTTCGCCCGGAGGGCGGTCTTCGGCCGGCCTCCGGGTGCTGTGGCGCAATGCCAGGAGGAAGACGATCTCGGCGGCGACGACGATCGCAACGATGCGGAAGCCGATGGTCACCGGATCGTGGTCGCCGTCGCGCATCAGATAGCCGCCGACCAGGAAGGCGGAATTCCAGATCAGGGCGCCGCACAGCGTGGCGAGTGCGAAGGGCAGGAAGGAAAGCCGCAGGACGCCGGCCTCGAGCGCCAGGTAGGTGCGCGCCACCGGCACCAGTTGCGCCACCAGCGAAGCCCGGAAGTTGTTGCGGCGATAGGCCTGCGTCAGCCGGTGGTAGGTGGCGTGCTTGAGGAAGACGAATTTGCCGAAACGCCGAACGAAGGCATCGGCGCGGTCAGGCCCCAGCCAGTTGCCGCCGGCGTACCAGATCATCGAACCAAGGGTCGACCCGATCATGGTCGCAAACATCAGCGCGACGAGCGTCTGCATGTCCGGGGCGGCGGTCATGCCGAGAAACAGCAGCAGCACATGCGACGGTGGGACCGGCGATATCTTCTCGGTGAAGGCAAGACACGCCGCGCCAAACAGTCCGAAGCCCAGGATCGATGGAATCATGCAAAACGCCAGTCGTAACTCTTTGCCGGCTTCATCCTGATGATCCGATAGACTGCGGCCGGCGGCAGATTGCGGAAAGTATGGCCAACGCGCGTCACTTCGAGATCGAGCCTGTCGAGCAGCGGCTGATCGATAGGACAACGGAAGCCGTAAGTGAATATATACATCGCCCCATCGGGCCTGACATTAGCGAAAACGCCTTCGAGGATGGCGAGCGTCTGGCGCGGCGGGATCGCCAGGAAAGGCAGGCCGCTGACGGCGGCGCCGGCGACCGGGCCATCAAAGAGCGGCCGGCTGCGCAGTTCGGCTGCGTCCATTTCCAGCACGCGCGCGCGGGGAAAGCGGCGGCGGAGCAGGTGGGTCAGGCTGGCGTCGAACTCGATCAGCGTCAGGTCCTCCTCGCGAACGCCGCGCGCCAGCATCGCCCGGGTGAGTGACCCGGTTCCGGCGCCGAGTTCCAGCACCGGACCGGTCTCCGGCCCGAGGTGACGCGTCATCAGGGTCGACAGGCTGGCACCCGATGGCGCGACAGCGCCCATCTTCAGCGGCGCACGGGCCCAGGCCTTGAGAAAGGTCAATGTTTCGCTCGCAGTCATTTCCGAACCTCTTTCGTATTCATCACGGCCGGCGAATCGGCCGCCGACGGCTGGTCGGGGCTGTTTGCGGCCACTGGATTACACAGGCATTGCGGGAAATCCGGAGTTCCGGCATTTCTCGGTTGCATCGCCGGGCGGTTGTTTCGCAATGCTTCGGCAATGTTGAGTCGTTAGCCCGGCCACATCTCACATCCGTTCGTGCACCTATCGGGGACGTTGAATGCGTATATTGCTGGTCGAAGACGAGCCTGAACTGGCCTCGGCCCTGCGCACAGCGCTGAAGCGGCACGACATGGTGGTCGACCACGCCGCCTCCCTGCTGGAAGCCGGCGACTTCGCCGCCGAAGATGCCTATGACGCCATCCTGCTCGACCGCCAGCTGCCCGACGGAGACGGCCTGACGCTGGTGCCCAAGCTGCGGGCACGCGGCAACGCCACGCCGGTGCTGGTTCTGACGGCACGCAGCGACACCTCCGACAAGGTCGACGGCCTCGACATGGGCGCTGACGACTACCTGGCCAAGCCCTTCGCCTTCGAGGAGCTGCTGGCCCGCTTGCGCGCCCTGCTGCGCCGGCCCGCCAACATGCAGACGCAGGTGATCCGGGCCGGCCAGATGGCATTCGATTTCGGCCATCGCGAGGTTTCGATCCGCGGCGAGGCGCTGACCCTGCCCCGCCGCGAGCTTCTGGTGCTGGAGGCGCTGCTGAGGCGCATGGGACGCATGGTGCAACGCGCCTCGCTGATGGAGGCGGTGTTCGGTCTCGACGACGAGATCCAGTCCAACGCGCTCGACACCCACGTCTCGCGCCTGCGGCGCAAGCTTGCCGAGGCGGACGGCGGCGTTGAGATCAACGGCGTGCGCGGCGTCGGCTACATGCTGCGCGAGACGTCATGAACGCCGTCCGCATTCTCCGCTCGCTCAAGCGCTTCTTCCGCCCGATCTCGCTGAAATGGCGGTTGGTGTGGCGGCTCGTCGTGCTGCAGGTGGTTCTGCTGACGCTGCTGATCGGCGTGGTATTCGGCGCCCTGATCGTCACCGGCGTCATTCCCGACAATTACGAGGGGCGTGCCGTCCAGGTGCTGGTGAAGGACGTGCGCAAGGATCCCTCGGGCGAACTTGTGCTGAAGAACGGCAAGGCATTGGCCGACCTGCGCAAGGAAGTACCCGAGCTTTGGTTCGTGCTGCGCGACGAGCACGGGCATTCGATGTCGGAAGGCACCGTGCCGCCGGAGTTTGCCCGGATGGCCGCCGCGCTCGACCATATCGACAGTGCGAGGCTGGTCTGGAAGAAAGGAACGACGCTGCCTGCGGCGTCGGTGGACTGGTACGACACCAACGCCGGCAGGGTCCAGATATTCACCGGCGCGCAAGGTCGCTTCAAGATCACGGCGCTGCTGGAAATAACGCCAGAGATATTCACCGACTTCATCCTGCCGGTCGGTGGCGTGATGTCGGTGGCGACGCTGCTGGTGATCCCGCTGGTGGTCCGCAACGCCTTCGCCGGCCTGCGGCGCGCGGCCGCCGAGGCGCAGAAGATCGACATCGACGAACGTGGCGTTCGCCTGCCGGTGGAGCAGATACCCTTGGAGATCGCGCCTCTGGTCAAAGCCGTCAACGGGGCGCTCGACCGCCTCGACAAGGGCTATGAACGGCACAAGCGCTTCCTGATCGACGCCGCGCATGAGCTGCGCACGCCCGTCGCCATCCTCAACACGCGCATCACCTCCCTGCCGGCGACGCCGGAGCGGGCACGGCTGCTGCAGGACACAGCCCGGCTGTCGACGCTGACCGACCAGCTGCTCGACATCCAGCGCCTGGGGCGGCAATCGGAACGTCTCGTCCGCGTCGACCTCGTGGCCCTGGCGCGCGGCGTCATCGTCGATCTCGCGCCGATGGCTTTTGCCGCGGGCTACGAGATGACATTCGAACCGTCAGTTGGAGAGCTGATCATCAGCGGCGACCAGACGGCGATCGAACGGGCCGTCACCAATCTGGTGCAGAATGCCATCGAGCATGGCGGCAATGCCGGCCGGATCGGCATTGCGATCGAGCTGCCGGCGACGATCGAGATCTCCGATGAAGGCGAAGGCGTGCCGGCATCCGAACGCGACAAGATCTTCGAGCCGTTCTACCGGCTGCGCTCGCGCGGGCATGGTGCCGGCCTCGGCCTCAACCTGGTCCAGGAGATCATGCAGATGCATGGCGGCCGCATCGAACTGGCCAGCGGCGAGCAACGCGGCGCCCGCTTCAGGCTGGTGTTTCCACGCGAGCCGCTGGCCTAGCGGCCGGATATCGACAGTTGCGCGCCCGCCTCGGCCAGCGCCCCGGCGAGGTCGTCCGGGGGCTGGCGGTCGGTGAAAAGCTCGGTGAAGCCGGAGAAGCCGCAGACCTGGACCAAGCCCTGGCGGCCGAACTTGGTGTGGTCGGTCACGACAACGGAACGCTGGCCGCGCGCCAGGACCATGCGGGCGAACTCGGCTTCCTCAAGATTGTAGTCCATCACCCCATTGGCGGCGTCGACGGCACCGGCGGAAATCACCGCATGGGTGACGGCGAACCGGCTGACGAACTCGATGGCCGAGACGCCGAAGGCAGCGCCGCTGTCGCTGCGCAGCTCGCCGCCGGCCATGTAGACCTTGTTGCCGTTGACGGTGGCCAGCGTCCGGGCGATGTCGGACGAGTTGGTCACCACCGTCAGGCGGCGATGGCCAAGCAGTTCCCGGGCGAGATAGCTCGTCGTCGTGCCGGTATCGAGCATGACCGACTCTCCGTCATGGATGGTGGCGGCGACGGCCTTGGCGATGGCCCGCTTGGCCTCGGCATTTTCGCGCATGCGGCGCTCGAAGGGCGCTTCGCCGACGGCCGACGGCAGGCCGATGGCGCCGTGCATCTTGAGGATCGCACCATCCGAGGCCAACGGCTTGACGTCGCGGCGCACGGTTTCCAGCGAGACCCCGAGCTTGTCGGCAAGGTCGGCGATGGTGATCGTGCCCTCGTCTTCGAGCAGGCGCAGGATTTCGCTGTGGCGCTTGGAGTGATTCATCAGGCGGCCCCGCTCGAGCGGCCGGAATGGCCGGTTTTGAGTTCCGATTTGACTGACTCTACCGCATTCACGACGCCATTCTCAACAGATACGGGCAAAATAACAACAAAAACCACAAATCCAGATTGACACCGCAGCTTTCGCCGCGTGAGACTGCCCCTCAACAAGACAAAGGCGCAAGGGGAACGCGCCGGACACGGCACGGAGAGGCTGGATGTCGAACAGCGAAGACCGCATCCGCGCCTTGCCCTTGTGGAACGGGGCGGTGACGATCGCGCCGCTCAAGGGCGGCATCAGCAACGAAAGCTGGGTGGTGAGCGATGCGTCGGGGGCGCATGTCGTGCGCTTCGGCAAGGACTTTCCCTTCCATCACGTCATCCGCGAGCGCGAGGTGATGGTGGCGAAGGCAGCCTTCGAGGCGGGCTTCGCGCCGGAGCTGCAATATGCGGCACCCGGCGTGATGGTGACCGCGTTTCTCGGCGCCCGGACCTATGGCGGCGGCGACGTCCGGGCCAATGCAACGGGCATCGCCCGCATGGTCAGGCGCTTTCATCTGGAGATGCCCAGGTATGTTTCGGGGCCCGGCTTCATGTTCTGGGCCTTCCACGTGATCCGCGACTATGCCCGCACGCTTCAGGCCGGCGGCAGCCGGATGACGGCCGACCTGCCGCGCTATCTCGAACTGGCAGACGCGCTCGAGGAGGCACAGGCACCGCTGCCGATCATCTTCGGCCACAACGACCTGCTGCCGGCCAACTTCCTCGACGACGGCGACAGGCTGTGGCTGATCGACTTCGAATATGCCGGGTTCTCGACCGGAATGTTCGACCTTGCCGGCATCGCCTCCAATGCGGGGATGACGGAGCAGGAGTCGGACGAACTGCTCACCACCTATTTCGGCGGGCCGCCCAACCTGGATATCCGCCGCTCGCATGCGGCCATGCAGTGCGCCTCGCTGCTGCGCGAGGCGATGTGGAGCATGGTCTCGGAACTCCACCTCTCCGCGCCCGGCAGCGACTATGTCGCCTACACCACGGAAAACCTCGGCAAGCTCGAGGTCGCGCTCGAAACCTACCAGAACCAATACGGGAAACTGTAGTCATGGCCCTCCCCTCGCACGCGCAGATCGTCGTCATCGGCGGCGGCATTATCGGCTGCTCGACGGCCTATCACCTGGCGCGCGACCACAAGGCCGACGTGATCCTGCTCGAACAGGGCAAGCTGACCTCGGGCTCGACATGGCATGCGGCGGGACTGGTCGGTCAGTTGCGCTCGTCGGCCTCGATCACGCGCGTGCTCAAATACTCGGTCGAACTGTACAAGGGGCTTGAGGCCGAGACCGGGCTCGCCACCGGCTGGAAGATGACCGGCTGCCTGCGCCTCGCCACCAACCAGGACCGCTGGACCGAATACAAGCGGCTGGCGACGACGGCCAAGAGCTTCGGCATGGACATGCAGCTGGTGTCGCCGGATGAGGTCAAGCGCATGTGGCCGCTGATGGACACCTCGGATCTCGTCGGCGCCTCCTGGCTGCCCACCGACGGCCAGGCGAGCCCGTCCGACATCACCCAGTCGCTGGCCAAGGGAGCGCGCATGCATGGCGCGAAGCTGTTCGAGAACGTGCAGGTGGCCGGCTTCGAGATGAAGGACGGCCGCATCGTCAAGGTTAGGACCGACCAGGGCGACATTTCCTGCGACAAGGTGGTGAACTGCGCCGGCCAGTGGGCGCGGCAGGTGGGCGCGATGGCCGGCATCAACGTGCCGCTGCAGCCGGTCAAGCACCAGTACATCATCACCGAGAAGCTGCCCGGGCTCGCCACCGACGCGCCAACGCTGCGCGACCCCGACCGCCGCACCTATTTCAAGGAGGAGGTCGGCGGGCTGGTGATGGGCGGCTATGAGCCCAACCCGCAGGGCTGGACGACGGGCGACGTGCCCAACGACTGGGAATTCCGCCTGTTCGACGACGACTACAATCATTTCGAGCAGCACATGGTGCAGGCGATCGAGCGCGTGCCGGGACTGGCTGACGTCGGCGTCAAGCAGATGATCAACGGCCCGGAAAGCTTCACGCCCGACGGCAACTTCATCCTCGGTGCTGCGCCCGAATGTTCGAACATGTTCGTCGGCGCCGGCTTCAACGCCTTCGGCATCGCCTCGGGCGGCGGCGCCGGCTGGGTGCTGGCGCAGTGGGTGGTCGACGGCGAGGCGCCGCTCGACCTCTGGGTCGTCGACATCCGGCGCTTTTCGGGCCTTCACCGCGACCGGCAGTGGGTGTCGGACCGCACGCTCGAAGCTTATGGCAAGCACTACACGATCGGTTATCCGCACGAGGAATATGACAGCGGGCGGCCCTACATCGTCTCGCCGCTCTATGAGCGGCTGAAGGCGCACGGTGCGGTGTTCGGCTCGAAGCTCGGCTGGGAGCGGCCTAACTGGTTTGCGCCAAAGGGCATGGAGGCCAGGGACATCTACGCCATGGGCCGGCAGAACTGGTTCGAGCCGGTCGGCGACGAGCACGCCCATGTGCGCAAGGCGGTGGGCGTGTTCGACCAGTCGTCCTTCGCCAAATACGAGATGACGGGCAAGGATGCGCAGAAGGCGCTCGACTTCATCTGCGCCAACGACGTGTCGAAGCCTGCGGGGCGGCTGACCTACACGCAGTTGCTCAACACGCGCGGCGGCATCGAGGCCGACCTCACCGTGGCGCGGCTTGCGGACGACAAGTTCTACATCGTCACCGGCACCGGTTTCCGCACCCACGACCTCGCCTGGATCAGCGACCACATTCCATCAGGGCTGGACGCGACGCTGGTCGATGTCACCGAACAGTTCGGCACATTGTCGCTGATGGGGCCGAACGCGCGCAAGGTGCTCGAAGCGGTCAGCGACACCGACGTCACCAACGCCGCCTTCCCCTTCGGCCATGTGCGTGAGATCACCATCGCCGACGCCACGGTCCGCGCGTTGCGCGTCACCTATGTCGGCGAGCTCGGTTGGGAGCTGCACGTGCCGATCGGCGTCACCGGCGAGGTGTTCGACACGCTGATGGCGGCGGGCAAGGCGCATGACATCCGCCCGGTCGGCTATCGCGCGCTGGAATCGTTGCGGCTCGAAAAGGGCTACCGCGCCTGGGGCTCCGACATTACGCCCAACGACACGCCCTTCGAGGCGGGCCTCGGCTGGACGGTGAAGCTGAAGAAGGACACCGGTTTCCTCGGCCGCAAGGCGCTGGAAAAGCTCGACAACGCGCCGCTGACCAAGCGGCTCGCCTGCTTCACGGTCGATGACAAGGAGGTCGTGCTTGTCGGCCGCGAGACGATCCTGCGCGACGGCCAGCCGGTCGGCTACCTCACCAGCGGCGGCTATGGCTACACCGTCGGCAAGAACATCGGCTTCGGTTATGTCCGCAATGCCGGGGGAGTCGACGACGCCTTCCTGACCGGCGGCAGCTATGAGCTGGTCGTGGCGATGAAGCGGGTGCCAGCGCAGATCCATCTCGAGCCGCTGTTCGATCCGGAAGGCACGCGCGTGAAAGGATAGATTTCAAGCCAAGCGGTTCTTCTATTTATGGTTGTATTTTACACATGCAGCAACCTGGAGTAACATTCATGACGAAGCAGGGGGGCGTTCATGAATGGTTTCCAATCGCCAGGCGGTTGCGTCCAGGCAACCGGGCCATCGCATCTGATCGGCTTCAAGCTGACATTGGTTCGGCTGCTGTTGCCCATCCTGCTCGCGCTCAACATGGCAGGCTGCGCGATCCAGCTTGCACCGATGTTCGACAAGACAATCGTTCAAGGTCTCACGACGGCGAACGAGCAGACAATGATCCTGTTTGCGTCTGTCTCGTCCGGCAGCAAGGCGCAGAGCTTTGGCAAGCGGAAGCCCGAATACGATTCCCTCATCGGCCAGTTTGACGCACTCCGGCTGCAAGCCAAATCGCGGCCCTCGCCGCCACCGCCGTCGCTGTTCCTGAAGACCCGCTCACTGGCCAGTGAAAGGGCCGGGCAGATTGACCTGCTCAGCCAGGCCCCCACCATCGAAGCCACGGAACAGATCGTGTTGCTGCTGACGCGAATGCGCGACACGGACGAGCGCCGCGGCCTTTCCACGACAAGTACCGGGCTTTTCAAGAATCAGTTCGAAATCCTGATCCGGAATGCCCTGATCTATGAAAAGGCCCTCGAACGATAGCGGGAGGTAATCATGGCGCTTCCATTCAAGCCCGAGGCCGTCAGCAAGAAAATCTTGTCCTCGCTGACCAAGATAATCGGAGACGATGTCAGGGATCATGTGCAGTTCGCGGAGGAGCAGACAAAACTGTTGGCCAAGCAGGCTGCACTGATCGCGCAAGCTGCAATCAGCGGCGACATCGACGCGGACGACCGCGATTTCTTCACCGAGAGCCTGAGGGCGTCGGCGGAGAATTTTGCCCGCACCCTGGTGGCCTTGACGATCCTGACCATCGAGAAAGCCTGGAATGCGCTCGTCTCCATTCTGTGGGGAGCAATCAACAAAGCAATCGAAAGCGCAGGCCTGCCCATCTCGTTCCCCATCCCCGGCGCGCCCGCCGCGTGACGGGCGGTAGCTCAAGCCGCCACTCGATCCGGCGGGGACAAGGGCATAAAACGTTCCAACCGCGATCTTAACGCGGCCGGCCGGGCGAGCAGCACTCGCCAAAAAGCCATGATCTGCCTTATCAAGGCTCGCAAGGACGGGCACGAGACAAGGACCGGATGATGGCGAAGAAGATGGCTCGCGCGGCATTGCGCGCAACGGCAATCGGCGGACTGCTGTTCCTGGCCGCGTGCCAAACCGGTTCGAACCTCGCGGGTGACGGCGCCGGTGCGTCGGCGACGGGTGTCGCTTATCTCGAGACCATCCGCTCGGAGCACGGCTTGCCGCCGTTGCGCCCCGATACAACGCTGGAACGTGCCGCCCTGCAGCAGGCGGGCTACATGGCACGCAGCGGCAAGATGGAGCACACCACCGGCTGGGGCAAGGATTTTGCCGCCCGCATGAACGACAACGGCGTCGAGGGGGCGGCAGCGGAAAACGTCGCCCATGGCGGCATGGAGCCGGCCAAGCTGTTTTCAATGTGGATGAACTCCGCCGGGCACCGCCGCAACATGCTCGACCCCAGGTTCAGCAAGTTCGGGCTCGCCTATGTCCGCGAGGGCAAGGGCAGCGACAAGCGCTACTGGGCGCTGGTGCTGGGGCGGTAGCTTCCTTCAGGATTGCGGCAACATACCCCACCCCTAACCCCTCCCCACAAGGGCGGAGGACCGGCGGCTTCGCGAACACTTGATGCCAACCTTTAATGAGGTGGCAGGAAGAGGCTGCGAGGCCATCCCCTCCCCCTTGTGGGGAGGGGATGGGGGTGGGGTAATTTCCAGTTTGTTTAGGTGCTCAATGCACGCTGGTCGGCACCGTCTCGGGCTCTGCCTTGTCGACCACCTTCTGGCGGTGGAAGATGAACAGGCCGGCAACGACGATGATCGCCGAGCCGACGAGGCCCTGGGCGTCGGGATAGTCGCCGAAGAAGGCGATGCCCATCACCACCGCCCACAGCAGCAGCGTGTATTGCAGCGGCGCCAGCAGCGAGGCGGGCGCAAGCTTGAGCGCGCGCGTGATCATCAGGTGCGCCGCGCATGAGACGACGCCAAGCAGCAGCATGGCCGACCAGTCGAGCGCACTTGGCGCCCGCCAGTCGGCGACCGCCAGCACGCCGCCGGCGGCGAGCGCGCCAAGCGTCTGCCAGGTGACGAGGGTGGTGTCGTTGGTGGCGCGCAGCTTGCGGCTGAGGATCAGCGTGACGGAGAAGGACAGGCTGCCGACGATGGCGAACAGCGACGGCCACGACAGCGAGGCGGTCGACGGGCGCAGCGCGATGACCACGCCGCAGAAGCCGAGCACGATGGCGATCCACCTGCGCCAGCCGACCTTTTCGCCCAGGAAGAAGTGCGAAAGGGCGGCGATGTAGATCGGGCCTGCCATGTAGAAGGTCATGACGTCGGCAAGCGGCAGATAGGCGACGGCAGCGTAAAAGAATCCCGTGTCGGCCGTGGCGAGCACGACGCGCAATACCTGCAGGCCGGGACGCTCGACCCTGGTCAAGGGGCCCACGCCTTGCTTGGCGATCATCGGGCCGAGGATGATGAAGGCGCCGATCGAGCGGATCAGGAGCACCTGGCCGACGGAAAAGCTGGCGACCAGCCATTTGCCCATGGCATCGTTGAGGGCGAACATGAAGTCGCCCAGGAGCATCAACAGGACGCCGGCAAGAACGAGATTGTTCTTGGGCAGCGCAAGGGCTTGTCGGAAGGTCATGGCACAGGAATCCGCCCGGGCAACGGGCCCGGATCGCGCCTATCTAGGCCCGCAACGCGGCGTTTGCGAGGGCTAAGTGCCCTGGACCATGCGTTGCTGCGTCGCAGCGCCAGCGATCACGGCCTGGGCGCGACGACGACAGGCCTGTAGACCACGACAGGCCTGGTCCAGTCGTCGAAGTCGCTGCGGCGGCGGAACTCGGCGCGGCGGTCGAGTTCGATGCGCTGCAGGCACTCGGCAAAGGCGTCGTTACGGGCGCTGAACCCGTAGGAGCGGCACTTTTCCTCGTCACGGGCACGCTGTTCTTCCGATGACACGCAGCCGGCAAGAACGGCGGCGGTAAGCAGCAACAAGACGGTCCTGAACTTCATGGCTACGCCTCGCATTCAAGTGGTCCGGCAAACTTGATTCCGGATGGCTACTTTAGGCGTTTGACCGGAGTTCGGAAAGAGCATGCCTAGAGACAAGCGCTCTGGCAGCAAGGCCCCTCTCCGCCTCGCTTCGCTCGGCACCTCTCCCCAGAAGGGCGAGGAACCTGGATTCTGAACCGCATCGGTTCATCACCGTATCCGTTCGATGTCGGGGTATTTCCAGCTGGGTTCCTCGCCCCTTTGGGGGAGGTGGCCTGAAGGGCCGGAGAGGGTAACGCCGTACGCTTCCCGTCGCCGGTCTGACTTTCAGCTCAGTTCGCCTGCGGCGGCACCACGTGGCGGCGGTTGATGGAGGCCGGGCGGCCCTTGATCGACAGTGCCGTGTCGCGCTTGGAACGCTCGGCCACGACCTTGCCCCTGGCGACGACGCAAAGCCGCTCGGCGCGCAGGCGCACCGCCTCGACAGGGTTTCCAGCGTCGAGCACGACGAGGCTCGCCGTCTTGCCGATTTCCAGACCGAGATGGTCGAGGCCCATGATCTCGGCATTCACCTTCGTCACCATGTCGAAACAGCGGCGCATGTCGGCGGGCGAGGACATCTGGGCGACGTGCAGGCCCATGAAAGCAACGTCGAGCATGTCGGCGGTGCCGAGCGAATACCAGGGATCGAGGACGCAATCCTGGCCCCAGCCGACGCGGATGCCGGCCTTCAGCATCTCCGGCACGCGGGTCATGCCGCGGCGCTTGGGATAGGTGTCGTGGCGGCCCTGCAGCATGATGTTGATCAGCGGATTGGGGATCGCCGAGACGCCGGCCTCGGCAATGAGCGGCAAAAGCTTCGAGACGTAGTAGTTGTCCATCGAGTGCATCGACGTCAGGTGCGAGCCGGCCACCCTGCCCTGCAGGCCAAGCCGCTGCGTCTCGTAAGCCAATTGCTCGATATGGCGCGACAGCGGATCGTCGGTCTCGTCGCAATGCAGGTCGACCATCAGGCCGCGATCCGCCGCGATCTCGCAGAGCTCGGTCACCGAGCGGGTGCCGTCGGCCATGGTGCGCTCGAAATGCGGGATGCCGCCGACGATGTCGACGCCTTTGTCCAAAGCGCGAATGGTATTCGCGCGGGCTGTCGGCGAGCGATAGAGCCCGTCCTGCGGGAAGGCGACGAGCTGGAGATCGATGTAGGGCGCGATCTCCTTCTTGACCTCGAGCAGGGCCTCGACGGCGAGCAGGCGGTCGTCGCAGGTGTCGACATGGGTGCGAATGGCGAGCAGGCCCATCGAGACCGCCCAGTCGCAATAGGCGAGTGCGCGTTCCTTGACCGCCTCATGGGTCAGCAGCGGCTTGAGCTCGCCCCACAGCGATATGCCTTCGAGCAGCGTGCCCGAGACGTTGATGCGCGGCAGGCCGTAGGACAGCGTCGCATCCATGTGGAAATGCGGGTCGACGAAGGGCTGGCTGACGAGGTTGCCGGAGGCATCGACGACACGCCCGGCCGCGGCATCGATCCTTGGCTCGATCGCGGCAATCTGCTCGCCCTTGATGCCGATGTCGGCAACGGTTCCATCGGGCAGCGTGCCGCCCTTGACGATCAGGTCGAAGCTCATCTTTCGCCTTTCTGGTACGGTATCATCAGCGCTTTCGGATAGGTGGCGCGGCGCGCCACCAGGATCAGGGCCAGGATCGACAGCGCATAAGGCATCATCAGGAACACCTGGTAGGGCACGATGCCGCCCGACATCTGCTGCAGGCGCACCTGGTAGGCATCGAAGGCGGCGAACAGGATGGCGCCGATCAACGCCTTGCCCGGCCGCCACGAGCCGAACACGACGAGCGCGATGCAGATCCAGCCGCGCCCGTTGATCATCTCGAAGAAGAACGAGTTGAAGGCCGACATGGTCAGGAACGCCCCGCCGACCGCCATCAGCGCGCTGCCGACCATGACCGCGCCGATGCGGATGGCGGTGACCGAAATGCCCTGCGCCTCGACCGCCGACGGATTTTCGCCGGCGGCGCGGACGGCGAGGCCAACCGGCGTGCGGTAGAGCACCCAGGCGACCACGGCGACGGTGAGGAAGGCGAGATAGGTCAGCGGCGTCTGTGTAAACAGCGCTTCGCCGATAACGGGGATCTTCGACAGTCCGGGGATCGGCAGCGGCTGGAACGGCTCGATCTTGGGGGGCGACGTCACTTCCGGCAGCGCCAGGCGATAGGTGAAATAGGTCAGGCTGGTGGCCAACAGCGTGATGCCGATGCCGACGACGTGCTGCGACAGGCCTAGCGGCACGGTCAGCGTGGCATGCAAAAGCCCGAACATGGCCCCGGCAAGTGCTGCCACCAGCACGCCGGTCCACAGATCGCCGCCGGCATAGACGGTGAACCAGCCGGCGAAGGCGCCAGCCGTCATGATGCCCTCGATGCCGAGATTGAGCACGCCTGCCCGCTCGCAGATCAGTTCGCCCATGGTGGCGAAGATCAGCGGCGAGGCGATGCGGATGGCTGCGACCCAGAAGGAGGCGGTGAAGAGGATTTCAAGCGCGTCCATCAGAGGCTCCTGGCCTTGGTTGCCGCCATCGGATGGCTCCGGTGCTCTACGTCGCCCCCCTCTGGCCTGCCGGCCATCTCCCCCTCAAGGGGGGAGATCAGGCGGTCACCACGGCCTCGCCCACTCGTCAGCAGATAAAGCAGGGCTCCCGGTCGGTCAGTGCGCTCTGCCACGCTGCAAGCATTGGCGTGGCGTCGACTCGACTGATCTCCCCCCTTGAGGGGGAGATGGCCGGCAGGCCAGAGGGGGGCGCGACGGATCACAACCATCATCACTTCCACCTCACCCGGAACCGCGTCAAAAGGATCGCCACCACCATCGTCAAAAGCGACGTCGCCACCATGACGTCGGCGATGTAGCTCGGCACCTTGGCGACGCGGCTCATGGCGTCGGCGCCGACGAAGATGCCGGCGACGAAGATGGCCGAGGCGATGACGCCGAGCGGGTTCAGCATCGCCAGCATGGCAACGACGATGCCGGAGTAACCGTAGCCCGGCGACAGGTCGAGGGTCAGGTTGCCCTTGAGCCCCGACACCTCGGAGAAGCCGGCGAGTGCAGCGAGACCACCCGACAGGAGTGCCGTCTTCATCAGCACGCGGTTGACGGGGATGCCGACGAAGCGCGCGCCCTCAGGATTGTGGCCGACGGCGCGCATCTCGTAGCCGAGCACGGTCTTCTTCATGATGACCCAGACGACGATGGCCGAGATGATGGCGATGACGAAGCCGTAATGGAGGCGCTTGCCCTGGATGATGCGCGGCAGCTGCGCCTCGGCGATGACCTTCTGCGACTGCGGCCAGCCGAGTCCCATCGGGTCCTTGAGCACGCCTTCGAGCAGCATCGAGACAAACAGAAGCACGATGAAGTTGAGCAGCAGCGTGGTGACCACCTCGTCGACGCCGAAGCGGGTCTTCAGCACCGCCGGCCCGAGCAACAGAAGTCCGCCGGCCATCATCGCAGCCAGCATGATGACGGGAATGAGGACGACCGAAGGCAACGGCAAGGCACCGGTGCCGAGCACGACGGTGACGATGCCGCCGACATAGAGCTGGGCCTCGGCGCCGATGTTCCAGAGCTTGGCGCGGAAGGCGACGGCAACGGCGAGGCCGGTGAAGATCAGCGGCGTCGCGCGCGTCAGCGTTTCGAGCAGGGCGAATTGCGAACCGGCAGCGCCCTTGGCGACGAGGTAGAACACCGACAGCGGCGAAGCGCCGGCTGCGAGCACCAGAAGCGAGGTGAGGAGCAGCGTGGCGACGATGGCAGCAACGGGGAACAGGAGGGTGATGGCCAGCGACGGCGCGGGTTTGGGCTCAAGCCGCATGATGTTGCCTTCCAACGGCTTGAGATGGCTGTGGGACAGCACCCCCCTCTGTCCTGCCGGACATCTCCCCCGCAAGGGGGGAGATTGGCAGCGTCAGCCTCACCGCCCCTCCTGAAACATTGGCGATTGGCACGGGCGGCGATGAAAGCTGATCTCCCCCCTTGCGGGGGAGATGTCCGGCAGGACAGAGGCGGGTGGCGTGGAGTGCTACTCGTTCCATGCTCACGCCGCCTGCTCCCCGCCGTGACCCGCCATCAGTTCACCCAGTTCCCGGATGCTGCGTTCGCCGCGCGCCGACGGCACGGACAGCCGCCCCTTGGACATCACGACGATGCGGTCGGACAGCGCCAGGATTTCCTCCAGGTCCTCCGAGATCAGCAGCACCGCGGCACCGCGCTCGCGGGCAGCGAGCAGCATGCGGTGGACATAGGCGACGGCGCCGACGTCGAGGCCGCGCGTCGGCTGGCTGGCAAGGATGACTGCAGGCTCGGGATCGAGCGCGCGGCCGAGGATCAGCTTCTGCATGTTGCCGCCCGAAAGCAGCCGGATGCGCGCCTCGGGCGACGGGCATTTGACGTCGTAGTCGGCGATGATCTCCTCGGCGAAGGCGCGGGCCGCCTTCCAGTCGAGAAAGCCCATGCGGCTGAAGCGCGGACTGCCATAGCGCTCGGCAATCACGTTCTCCATCACACTCATGTCGCCGATGGTGCCGACGGCATGGCGATCCTCGGGGATGCGGGCGATGCCATGGCCGAGCGCTGCCTGTGGCGACCAATCGCCGATCGCCCGGCCGGCAACGGAAATGCTGCCGCCGGTGGGGCGCCGGGTGCCGGCGATGAGCGCGGCAAGGGCTGCCTGGCCGTTGCCGGAAACGCCGGCCAGGCCGGTGATCTCGCCTGCGCTGAGGGTCAGCGACACCTCGTCGAGCCCGGCGCCGTTATGGCGGGCAGTCGAGACGCGGTCGAGCAAAAGCAGCGGCGCGCCGAGCTGGACGGGCGTGACTTCCGCCGGCTTGACCTCCTGGCCAACCATGAGGGCCGCCAGTTCCTTACGGTCGGTCGATTTCGTCCCCCGCTCACCCGCGAGGCGGCCGGCGCGCAGCACCAGGACGCGGTCGCTGACGGCCATCACCTCATGCAGCTTGTGGGAAATGAAGATGATCGACAGACCCTTGGCGACGAGCAGCTTCAGCGTGCGGAACAGCGCGTCGGTCTCGACCGGCGTCAGCACCGCCGTCGGCTCGTCGAGGATCAGGATGCGGGCCTCGCGGTAAAGCGCCTTCAGGATCTCGACGCGCTGGCGTTCGCCGACGGAAAGGGTCGAGACGGTCGCGGCGGGATCGACCGCCAGGCCGAAGTCGGCGGACAGCTGCCCGATGCGGCTGCGCGCAGCAGCCCGGTCGAGGCGCGGACGCCACAGGCTCTGGGTGCCGAGCGCGATATTTTCCAGCACCGTCATGTTGTCGGCGAGGGTGAAATGCTGGTGCACCATGCCGATGCCGGCATCAAGCGCTGCGCGCGGATCGCCCGGCGGCAACGGCTTGCCAAACGCCTCGACGGTGCCCTCGTCGGCGACGTAGTGGCCGAACAGGATGTTCATCAGCGTGGTCTTGCCGGCACCGTTCTCGCCGAGCAGGGCGATGACCTCGCCGCGCTTCAGCTCGAAGGAAATGGCGTCATTGGCCACGAGCGGGCCGAAACGCTTGGTGATGCCGGAGAGGCGAAGGACGGGAGGCGCGGCCATCCCTCCCCCTTTATGGGAGAGTGCCGAGCGCAGCGAGGCGGGTGGGGTCATATCGGCAGCGCGGAACGCCCTCTTGAACATGTAAACGAGTCGAGGCCGGCCGGGCCGACCCCACCCGGCCCGCCATGCGGGCCACCCCTCCCCTCAAGGGGGAGGGATAGTCGAGCTAGCTCGACTTCGGCTCGGCGTCGTTGATCTCGACGGTGAAGGACCCGTCCTTGATCGCCTTTTCCTTCTCGGCGACCTTGGCCTTGACGTCGTCGGGCACCTTGCTCTCGAAGGTACCGAGAGGCGCCAGCGACGAGCCGCCGGCCTTCATGAAGGAATAGACGCCGTAGTCGTCGGCCTTGAAGGTGCCGGCCTTGACCTCGGCGATCGCCTTGTCAAGCGTCGGCTCGAAGTGCCACAGCGCCGACGCGACGACCGTTTCAGGATAGTCGGCCTGGGTGTCGATGACGTTGCCGATGGCGAGCACCTTCTTTTCCTTGGCCGCGTCGGACACCCCGAAACGCTCGGCGTAGAGCAGGTCAGCACCACCGTCGATCTGGGCGAAGGCGGTCTCCTTGGCCTTGGGCGGATCGAACCACGAGCCGATGAAGGCGACCTGGAACTTGGCATCGGGGGCCACTTCCTTCACGCCTGCCATGAAGGCGTTCATCAGGCGGTTGACCTCGGGGATCGGATAGCCGCCTACCATGCCGATGTTCTTCGACTTGGTCATGGCGCCGGCAACGAGGCCGGAGAGGTAGGAGGCGTCCTGGATGTAGTTGTCGAAGACCGAGAAATTCGGCACCGCCGCGTCGGGCTTGAAGCTCGAACCCATCAGGAAGGCGACGTCGGGATAGTCCTTGGCGACCGCGCGGGCGGCGTCCTCGACGCCGAAGACCTCGCCGAGGATCAGCTTGTGGCCGGCCTCGCAATATTCGCGCATGACCCGCTCATAGTCGTTGTTGGCGGTGTTTTCCGAATAGACATATTCGATGTCGCCACGGTCCTTGGCGGCGTTGGCCGCCTTGTGGATGCGGCTGACCCATTGCTGCTCGACCGGAACGGTGTAGACGGCCGCGACCTTGATCGGATCGGCGGCGAACAGACGGCCGGGGATGCCCACGGCCGCGACCGCAGCGGAGGCGCCGGCGGCCCTGATCAGGGTGCGTCTGGAAATGCCTGAACTGTTGGAATTGCTGTGCATTCGATCCACCTCTGGCTGGTTTTGGTCTTCTTTGGCGAAGGCGCGTTTTTTATCGTTTGGTCAACGGTATGCGAAATACGAAATCCCGGCAATCCGTAGGCGGTCTGCTGTCCACCGTCTCCTTGCGCGCCGCGACGACCGGTCCGTACATTTGCGGCACATGCACCGTTTCCCTTCGCCCGCAGGTGCTTTATATAGGCCCGCACGGGGGGCCGCGCCTCAAGGGACCCATTGATTTGTTTGGATTTTTTCGTCCGACGCAGAATCATCGCCTGATCTGGCGATTGCTGCGCGAGTCGTTCCGCCAGCATGCCCTCGGCTACGGTATCGCCATCATCGCCATGCTCGTGGTCGCCGGCATGACGGCGGCCAGCGCCTGGATCATGCAGGACATCACCAACGAGTTCGTCATCGGCAAGGACATCAACCGCGTCTACATGATCGCGGCGATGGTGGCGGGGATATTCATCCTCAAGGGCGTGGCGACCTTCGTCCAGGCCTTCTTCCTGAGCCGTGTCGGCAACTCAATCATCGCCGACCGCCAGCGCAAGATCTACGACCGCATCCTGGCCCAAGGCATCGCCTTCTACCATTCGATCCCGTCGTCGGACCTGATCACCCGCGTCACCCACAATGCACAGGCAGCGCGGACGGTGCTCGACGTCATCGTCACCTCCTTCGTGCGCGACCTGTTTTCGCTGATCGGCCTGGTTGCGGTGATGGTCTACCAGCAGCCTGTGCTGTCTCTGGTCGCCTTCATCGTCGGCCCGATCGCCATCTTCGGCGTCAACCAGATACTGCGCCGCGTGCGCAAGATCATGGAGGCGGAATTCATGTCGCTGGCCCAGATCGTGCAGGTGATGCAGGAAACGACGGTCGGCGTGCGCATCGTCAAATCCTTCAATCTCGAATCCCTGATGCGCAGCCGCATGCATCGTGCCGTCTCCGACGTCGAGCGGCGCGCCAACACCATCGCCGCGCTCGAAGCCGGCACCAGCCCGATCATGGAAACGCTGGCCGGCCTGGCCATCGCCGGGGTGGTGCTGGTCAGCGGCTATCTCGTCGTGCAGGGAGGGCAGACGCCTGGCAGCATCATGTCGTTCATCACGGCGCTGCTCCTGGCCTACGAGCCGGCCAAGCGGCTGGCACGGTTCCGCGTATCGCTGGAGGCCGGCCTGGTCGGCGTGCGCATGATGTTCGAACTGTCCGACCGGCCGCTGACGATTACCGAAAAGCCCGGCGCGGAGGCACTGTTGCCCGGACCGGGCAAGATCGAACTCAGGAATCTCAGCTTTTCCTATGCCGACGGCGAGCCGGTGCTGCGCAATCTCGACATGATCTTCCCGCCGGGCAAGATGACTGCGCTCGTCGGCCCGTCAGGCAGCGGCAAGTCGACGATCATGAACCTGATCATGCGCATGTACGATCCCGACAGCGGCGAGGTGCTGTTCGACGGACAGGACATATCGCACGCGACGCTGCATTCGGTGCGCGACCGCATCGCCTATGTCAGCCAGGACACCTTCCTGTTCACCGGCACGATCATGCACAACATCCGGCTCGGCCGCGAAGGCGCCAGCGACGAAGAAGTGATAGCAGCCGCCAAGGCCGCCAACGCGCACGACTTCATCATGGCGCTGAAGAACGGCTACGCCACCCAGGTCGGCGAGAACGGCGCGCTGCTTTCAGGCGGCCAGAAGCAGCGCCTGTCGATTGCCCGCGCCATCCTGCGCGATGCCAACGTGCTGTTGCTGGATGAAGCCACCAGCGCGCTCGACGCCGAATCCGAGGCGCTGTTCCGCGACGCGCTGGAAAAGCTGTCGGCGGGCCGCACGACGATTGCGATCGCGCATCGCCTGTCGACGGTCCACCAGGCCGACAACATCGTGGTGATGCAGGACGGCAAGGTCGCCGAACAGGGCCGCCATGCCGACCTTCTGGACGCCGGCGGGCTCTATCGCAGGCTCTACGAATTCCAGCTGATGCGCTGAGCGGCTCAAGGCCGCGCCCGCTTGCGGACGCGGCTTCGCGCTTGCCCGCCTGCCCGGGCTCAATCGATGCGGATGAAGACGCCCTTGGTGTTGAGATATTCGCCAAGGTGCTCGCCGCCGCCCTCGCGGCCGTAGCCGCTCATCTTGTAGCCGCCGAAGGGCACCGCCGGGTCGATGGCGTGATAGGTGTTGACCCACACCGACCCGGCCTGGAGCCGGCGCGACAGCTGGTGCGCGGTGGCCAGATCGCGCGTGAAGACACCGGCGGCCAGGCCATAGGGCGTGTCGTTGGCGCGTCTCACCGCCTCGTCCAGCGTGTCGAACGGCAGGGCCGAGATGACCGGGCCGAATATCTCCTCACGCGCGATGCGCATGGTGTCGGAGACCCCGGCAAAAACCGTCGGGGCAATGAAGTTGCCGGCTGCAAAAGCGCCATCCGACAGCCTGGTGCCGCCGGCAACGAGCCGAGCCCCCTCCTCCGACCCGGCGCGCAGATAGCCCTCGACGCGGTCGAGCTGGCGTTGCGAAATCAACGGGCCGATTTCCGTTTCAGGATCGATGCCGTTGCCGATGCGCAAGCTCGCGGCGTAGGCGGACAGGCGCTCGACGAATTCGTCATGGATCGAGCGCGCCACGAACAGGCGCGAGCCGGCGATGCAGATCTGGCCGGAATTGGCGAAGACCGACATGGCGGCGACCGGTACGGCGCGCTCCAGATCGGCATCGGCGCAGACGATGACCGGCGACTTGCCGCCGAGTTCGAGCGACACGCGCTTGAGATTGCCGGCCGATGCCCGGACGATGCTCTGGCCGGTCAAGGTCGAGCCGGTGAAGACGATCTTGTCGACGCCCATGTGCTCTGCCAGCGGCGCCCCGGCCTCCGCTCCGGTGCCGGTGACCACATTGACGACGCCGTCGGGCACCCCGGCCTCAGCCATCAGCTCGGCGATCAGCAGCGGCGTAAGCGGCGCCTCTTCCGACGGCTTCAGCACAACCGTGCAGCCGGTCGCCAGCGCAGGGCCGATCTTCCAGACCGAAGCGGCGGTCGGTGCATTCCACGGGATGATGGCGCCGACGACGCCGACCGGCTCCTTGCGCGTGAACGACACGATGTCGCCGGGCAACGAGTTCTCGATGGTCTCGCCATGCAGGGCGGTGGCCATGCCGGCGTAGTAGCGCAGCATGCCTAGGACGCGGTTGGCATTGCCCCGCGCCCTGGCGATGGGCAGCCCCATGTCGGTGGTGTCGGAGATGCAGATCTCCTCCCAATGGCGCTCGAACAGGTCGGCGATGCGCAGCAAAAGCTTCTGGCGTTCATGCGGCTTGAAGCGGCTCCACGGCCCGACGAAGGCATTGCGGGCGGCAGCGACTGCACGCTCGATGTCCTGCCGGCCGCCGCGCGGGACGGTGGCGATAACCTCGCCGGTGGCAGGGTTGCGCGTTTCGAAGGTCTGGCCGGAAGCGGCATCCACCCACAGGCCGCCGATGAACATCGGCCGACGGCGGCCATCGATGGGCTGGCGGATGGGGACGACGGTCATGGCTATGCTCCTCGCCGCGCGGTCACGGCGTGGCGCCGCTGCCTGGTCAGCGCGGCAAGGCTAGGCCGGACAGGCCACGCCATTCAAGCCATTGCGATGAGGCCAGCGGCCGATCGTCAGACCGTTCCAGTGCGTTCGAAATCGCCGGTAGTGCGGTCCATGACCCACAACTCGCCCGCCGAGATGTCGAACCAGGCGCCGAAGATTTCCAGCCGGCCCTTCTGCTCGAGTATCTGGACGCACGGAAAGGTGCGCAGATTGGCGATCGAATAGCGGATGGAGATGCGTTCCAGGGCCGTCTGCCGCTCGGACTTGGTCATCATGTCGTTGCCGGAGACCGTCTCGGCGGCGGGGCCGACGAGGCTCATCCACTTGCCGATGAAATCGCCGGGCGAAAGCGGCGTGGCATTGGGGTCGAGGGCAGCGCGGATGCCACCGCAGCGGCCATGGCCCATGACGACGATGTTCTTGACCTTGAGCGCCTGCACGGCGAATTCGAGCGCCGCCGAGGTGGAATGGAACTCGCCATCGGGCGAATAGGGCGGCACGAGATTGGCGACGTTGCGGAGCACGAACAGTTCGCCCGGGCCGGCGTCGAAGATGGTTTCAGGGGCCGCGCGGGAATCGCAACAGGCGATGACCAGCGTTTCGGGCGACTGGCCTTCGCGCGCCAGCGACTTGTAATGCTCGGTTTCGGCCGCGTAACGACCGTTCATGAAGTTGCGATAACCGGTGAGCAGCGCATCAGGCAAATTCGACATGGACTTGCCCATAAACGGAAATTGCCGTTGCGGCAAATGCAAATGAGCAGGTGCTACTACGTCACCGACCTCCTGTAACGTTGCCGCTCCCGCCGCTCAACCACAGGACGCAGAGCGAGGTGCTTTACGCCGGACGAGGTTGAGCTATGCTGCGGTCAACCCGCCCGGAAGCGCCTTCCCAGGCAAGGCACGCATGCCCCGTCCGGCAGCCGACACCAGCGGCGACGCCTAATCAACACGGCAAAGGAGAGTGAAATGCGCCTGCTCCTTTTCATCCTTTCGACCGCCAGCCTGCTGGCGGCAACCGGCGCCGGACCGATGCCCGTCTCGCCCGCGCAGGCCCAGGAATGCTCGGGCGAAAACTGCCCGCCGCCTAGCGGTCAGGGCAGCGGACGGGACTGCGAAAGCAAGAAGGAAAACACGGTCAGCTGACGCCACGGGCAGCAGGCATGTCATCGCCAGACCGGCAACACCGGCCCCTGCAAGGGCCGGCGTCGGCGCAGGCCAGCTACCCGCACCCGGGAGCGATAAAGCTCGGCATCACACGAAGACCAGGCTGAGCCAGGGGAACACCATCAGCACGATGGTGACCAGCAGCATCATGGCGGCAAAGGGCAGCGTGCCAATGAAGATGTCGTTCAATGTCGCCATGCCCGGAGGCAATGTGCCTTTGACGACATAGACCGACAAGCCGAATGGCGGCGTCAAAAGTCCGATCTCGACGGCGATCGTGGTGACGATGCCGAACCAGACAAGGTCGCCGCCAAGCGACGACACCACCGGCAGCATCAGCGGCAGCAGGATCAGCATGATCGAGACCGAGTCGAGGAACATGCCGAGCACGATCACGATCAACAGGTAGATCGCCAGGAACGCGGCCAGCCCGAAGCCGGCGGCGATGATCCATTCGGCAACGCCCTGGGGAATGTTGGTGAGCGTCAGCAAGCGGCTGTACAGGTTGGCCGCAACGATGAGGACGAGGACGGATGCCGAAATCTGGGCTGCCTCGACGAGGATCCGGGAGAATTTCTTCCAGTCGAGCGCGCCCTTGAGGACGGCTATGACCAGCCCGCCGGCAGCGCCGATCGCGCCCGACTCGGTCGGCGTGAAGAAGCCGGTGTAGATGCCGCCCAGGACGACGGCGATCAGGACCATAATCGGCATCATCTTCGACGAAAAATCCCGGAAGCTGACGCTGTCGTCCAGTTCGGCCGGCGATGCGCTGGCCTGCTGTCCGGCCGCGAAAATGAAGCTCGGCGAGAAGCGGGCCATACCCATGATGAGCCCGGCAAAGGCAACTGCCAGGAGCAACCCCGGCAACACGGCGGCAATGAACAGCTTGCCGACGGAGACTTCGGCAATGAGGCCGTAGACGATCAGCAGAAGGCTCGGCGGGATGAGCATGCCGAGAACCGAGCTTCCCGCGACGACGCCGACGGAGAACCGGGTCGAATAGCCATGCAGCATCATCTGCGGGGTGGCGACACGGGTGAACACGGCTGCCGATGCGATCGAGCTGCCGGTGATCGCTGCAAAGACGGCATTGGCAAAGACGGTGGCGATGCCGAGGCCACCTTTCAGCCGCCGCGCCAGACGGGCTGCGACTGCAAAGGCGTCGCGGCCGACATTGGCGATGTCCACGAACAGCCCCATCAGGATGAACAGCGGGATGACGCCGAAGCTGTAGGAGTTGATCGAGCCGGCCGCCGCGAGCACGAGCGAACGCGAGGCGATCTCGGGGTTGCCGCGCACCGCCCAGATGCCGATGAACGAAAGCAGGATCAAGCCCGTGGCGATGTGCACGCCGGCGAGAACCAGCAGCAGCATGCCGCCGATGGCGACGAAGCCCACGGTGATCGGCGACAGACCCGAACTGACCACGAGGTAGCCACCGGCCACCAGCACCGCGATGAAGGCCAATGCGGCGAACAGGCTGAGGGGATGCTGCCTGTCGCCGCGAACCTGCCAGAGCCGGATGGTCGAGGCGGTGGTCATCAGCCCGAACTGCAGCCCTGCCAGGCAGGCGCCGATGAAGATCGTTGCCAGGAAAGGCCAGACCGGCGCCGTGAACACGCCAACCGCGCCAAAGAACTCGGCCGTGCGCCAGGCCTCGGCCAGCTTGGGCCACAGGCCCGAGGCGATCTCGTAGAACACCCAGGTGCCGGCGAGGTTGAAGAAGCCTTCCAGCACCGCACCGGCGCGCGGATAGCGCTCCAGCACCGGTGCGTAGAGGAAATCAGCGCGCAGGAACCGGCCGGCGCGGATGGCGCTGGTGACGGCAAGGAAGACATAGCTCGGTACCGAATAGGCCACGATCTCCGGCACGCCCTGCAGCGGCTGGTTGAACAGCGACCGCATGACAATGTCGGCGCAGATCACGGCCATGATCACGAAGATCCAGATCGAACTGGTGGTCGCGAGCAGGTCCGAGCCAATTCTCAGGAACCGGTCCGGGACGTTGAGGAGCGGCGGGTGGTCGGACGATGTGGCGTCCGCAACATTGGAATTGGTGGTCATGGTGTGATCCGATTTGGGTCTGCGCGCGGCCGCATGAATTCTGGTTGTTGCCGTTTCAAGCGACCCGGCATCCCGTGCCTGTCGTTGCTGGCGGCCAGCTCGACGACATGAAGCATCGTGGGCATGGCCCACGATGCTTTCCTCGAATGATCAGAGTTCCTGATCCCAGTTGCGCAGCGGCTTGGCACCGCGTTCGCGCATTTCGTCCATGAACCGGACGACGATGTCGCGGGCCGGCAGCCCCGCCTTTTCGGCCGTCTCCACCCAGGTCTTGGAAAGAGCCGCCAGGCTGTCCACCCAGAGCTGGCGGTCCTGCGCCGGCAGCGGCTTGATCTGCGCGCCTTCCTTGGCCATGTCGGCAAGGGACTGGTCGTATCTTGCCATGACCTGCTTGGCGTGCACGTCGCTGTATTCGCGGCCGAGCTTGGTGAGCACGGCCTGGACATCCTTGGGAAGGGCGTTCCAGCTGTCCTGGTTCACCGCCAGGCCGCCAACGGTCGTCACGCCGATGTCGACGAGGGTGATGTGGGGCGCCACCTCGTGCAGCTTCAGCGAGAAGGAGCCGGTGGGCATGATGATGGCCCCGTCGGCGACACCGGACTGGATCTGCTGGTAGAAGCTCGGCAGGCCGCCGGCTACGAGCACGGCGCCCGTGCCTTCCAGCCAGGGGCCGAGCGAGGAGTTGCCGACGATCTTCTTGCCCTTGAGGTCGGCAAGGCTGTTCACCGGGAACTTGGTGAAGATGTGATAGGTGTCGTTGACGCTGGCGCCGAGGAACACCAGGTTGTGCCTGGTCCACTCCGCCTTCATTTCGGGAACGGTGTCGTTGAGTTCGTTCAGGACGTCGACCGCGATCGCCGGGTCGCTGGTCACGAAGGGCGTCGCAAAGGTGATGTTCTGCAGCGGCATCTTGGCCGGTTCCCACAGGGAGCCGACCCAGCCCATGTCGGCCATGCCACTCTCGATCGCCTCGAGCGAATCGTTGAAATCGTAGAGCGCACCGCCGAAGGCTTCCGTCCATTCGATGCGGTAGTTGGAACCCTGCTCCTCGAGCAGGCGGTTCGAATTGTCGACGACGTGGCTCTTCAGGGCCCCGACCCAGGCGACCGACGTCGGATGGCTCGATGCCATCGTCAGCCGAACCGTTTCGACCGCTTGCGCGGATGCAGCAAACATGCCGAGCGCAAGGCCCAGCGAGCAGGCTATCATCTTCTTCATATTGCCCTCCCAGCAATCAAAGACATTTCATCGGCTGCGATCCAGGATCAGACGGAACATCGATCCAACTACCTGATTTCGCAGTATCTATTATCGGCGGCGCGGCTGCGCTTGTTGCCAATTGACATCAAGCCGGCGATCGTCTCCTCCAAGACCCCGCCAGCACCCAGGCGCGTTCACTTCGGGAATACTGCGAGAACCTCGATTTCGATGCGCGCGCCCGGCGTCGACAGCGAGTTGACGCAAATCGTCGTGCTTGCCGGGGACCAATCGCCGAGAAATTCCTTGAGCGTGGCGCTTAGAACCTCGATCTCGCGCATGTCGGTCAGGAACTTGGTGATCTTCACGACATCGGTCCAGGTCAGCCCTTCATGCTCGAGGATGCCCTGGATGGTGTGCATGGCACGCCGGGCCTGCTCGCGGATGTCATTGGGGTGGTCGTGCTCGCTCCAGTCGTGGGGATGCTTGTGGTACAGCGGCGATGGGGTTGCGCCCGACACGAACAGCAGGTCGCCCGGTGCCTCGACACGAATTGCCGGCGCGTAGGGCATGTCCTTGACCCTGCTCGGATCCGTGTGAATTTCTCCGATATTGGGGTTCGTCGGAGATGTCCTGTAAGGTTTCGTTCTGCTCATTTCTTCCTTGATCCTTCAGCAAGCTGAAAGATTAGCTTCGCAACAACTGAACGCAGGAAATAGAGAGGTTCGTCCGGTTTTGGTGGACTTTCGACCTGCTTCATTGACCTTCCCGTCAGCTCGCCCCGGAAGGCCACGCGCCGCAAATGCCCGTGACCGATGTTTGGTGCGCCGAAGGATCGGTGTTCGCTGCTCAATGCCGGTTGATTTTGCCTGCGCCGTTGTCGAGGATGACGTCGTGGCCCCCGCTTCCCAGCGGATCGGGTCGGAAGCTGCCGCATTGGAAATGAGCATGGACGAACACGTCGTCGACAACCCAGCCATGAGCCGATACGAACTGGCAATCGGCGACGAGGTGGCCGCGGCCTACTACCGGATCGAGGACGGCCGGGTGGTGCTGGTCCACACCGAGGTGCCGCACCAGTTCACGGGACAGGGCATCGGCTCCAGGCTGGCCAAAGGCGTGTTCGAAACCATCAAGGCCAGCGGTCGCCGGGCCATCGCCAAATGCCCGTTCATGGCCGCCTATGCCAGCCGCCACCCTGAATACATGGCGCTGCTGGATGGCTGATCTTTCGAACTCCGTCATCTTGCGGGCGGAGAGCCAGCCAGCTTCGGCCGGCGATCCGAGGCAGGGCCGCTGAATCGCATTCTTCACCTTCGAACCGCGTCCGGGGCAGGCCACTCATGATCAAGGGCATCGCGCTTCTGCTGCTGTTCCAGTTGCTGGGGGAAAGCATCGTCTTCACCACGGGGCTGCCCCTGCCCGGGCCGGTGGTGGGGCTGGTGCTGCTGTTCGTGGCGATGCAGACATGCAAGATGCTCGGCCTCGGGCTGTTCGCCGAGGCGGAGACGGCAGCCGACGGCTTCCTCGCCAATCTAGGCCTGCTGTTCGTGCCGGCCGGCGTCGGCATTGTCGCGCTGTGGAGCCAGTTGCAGAGCCAGGTCGGGGCGATCCTATTGGTGCTGGTGGCGTCCGCCGTCCTCACCCTCGCCATCACCGTGTGGACGTTCGTCATCGTCCGCCGGCTTGTCGGGCGGGAATAGCCCGATGAAGCACCCCATCGAACTCTGGGTCTACCTGTCTGCCTCGCCGCTGCTGTGGCTGACCCTGACCCTGTTTGCCTGGATCGCGGCGACCACCATCTCGGTGCGGCTGAAGCGCCACCCGCTGGCCAATCCGGTGCTGATCACCATCGCGCTGTTGTCGACGACGTTGTGGCTGTTCGACGTGCCGTACGAGACGTTTTTCGAAGGCGCGCAGTTCATCCATTTCCTGCTCGGCCCCGCCACCGTGGCCATCGCCATCCCGCTGTACCGCCAATGGCAGAAGGTGCGGCAGGCGCTGATCCCGATGGCGGCAGCGCTGGTCGTCGGTTCCTTCTCGGCCGTACTGTCGATCGTGCTGATGGGCAAGTGGGCGGGGTTGTCGCAGGACGTGCTGGTCTCGTTCCTGCCGAAGTCGGCCACCGCCGGCGTGGCCATGGCGATCTCGTCGTCGCTGGGCGGCAACCCGTCGCTGACCGCGGTGCTGGTCGTGCTGACCGGCATCGTCGGCGCGCTCGTGGTGACGCCGCTGATGAATGCCATGCGGATCAAGGACTATGCCGCGCGCGGCTTTGCCGTCGGGCTGACCTCGCACGGCATCGGCACCGCCCGCGCCTTCGACGTCGACGAGACGGCGGGGCTGTTTGCCGGCATCGCGATGGCGCTGAACGCCATCGCGACGTCGCTGATCGTGCCCCTGCTGGTCAGGCTGGTGCTGTGACTAGACGGCCGGCGGCTCCTCGCCCGGCGCCAGCGTCATGACGTCGGCCCAATCGGGATGCTTGCGATACTGCGCCCGCACATAGGGGCAAAGCGGCAGGATCTTGAAGCCGTTCTTGCGCGCGTCCTCGATCAGGAACGTCACCAGGGCCGCGGCCGCACCGGTTCCGCGCATCGATTCGGGCGCACCGGTGTGGTCGGCGCTGATCAGCCCGGGCCCGCGCTTGGTGAAGGTGATTTCGGCCTCGCCTTCGACGCCGGCGATGCGGGCGACGTAGCGGCCGTGCCGCTGGCCGCGCTCTTCCCTGGAGATTTCGATCTCAGACATGTGTTTCCTCTGCTTTCACATCATGGAACCCGGGCACGATCCGTTTTGGGATCAGGCCACCGGTTCGGCCGACAGCATCCGTTCCATCTCGGCGCGACCAAACGTGGCGCCGAAGATCGGGGTGCCGGTTCCGAAGGTGCGGCTGGCCATGAGCGGGCCGGCGTCGACGGCATCGTAGCCGAGACGCTCGACGAAGGCAGAAACGATGCCGCGCGCCGCTGCGTCGTTTCCGGCGACGGCCAGCGCGCGCCGGTCTGGATCGCCCGCAGGGCGTGCCTCTTCCTCGATCTCATGGTAGCCCATGTGGTTGAAGCTACGCACCAGCGATGCTGCTGACAAGAAGTCCTGGACGACCTCGCTGCTCGACCGCACGCCTTCGAACTCGGCGATTGAGCCATCGGTCGGGGCCCAGTAGTTCATGATGTCGACCACCACCTTGCCGGCCAGGAGCTCGGGCTTGAGGCTGCGGTATTTCGACAGCGGCAGTGCCAGCAGCACGATGTCGCTGTCGGCAATCGCGGCTTCCGCCGTCACGGCCTTGGCCCCGGGCGCCATGATCTCGAGCAGCAGCTCGATCTCGGCGGGCGGCCGACCCGTTGCGACACGGACCTCGTAGCCGGCAGCTATCGCCAGCCGCGCCAGCGCAGTGCCGACGCGGCCGGCGCCGAGAATGCCTATGGCAGGCGTCTCAGGCGACATTTTTGGTCAACTCCTTCGGCTCGTTGGTGCCGAGTTCGGCATCGACGAGCGGCTTCACCTTGGTGCCGAGCAGTTCGATGGAGCGCAGGAATTCCCTGTGCGGCATCTGGCCGACATCGGTCTGGAAGAACTGCCTCATGTGGCCGATGCTCTTGTGCAGGCTCACGATGCGTTCGGCGATCTCCTCGGGTCCGCCGGCAAACAGCGCGCCGGCACCGCTGGCTTCCTTGTCGAAATGGGCGCGCGGCGGCGGCGCAAAACCGCGGATCTTGCCGAGCTGTTCCATGACGCGATGCCAGTGGGTCCAGAAGAACTCCTTGGCCTGTGCCGCATCCTCGCCGACGAAGCCGGGGCTGGCGACGGCGACCTTGATCTTGTCCTCGGCTATGCCGGCCTGTGCGGCGGCACGCCTGTAGAGATCGGCCAGGGGCGCGAACCGGTTGGCCTGGCCGCCGATGATCGCATAGGAGACCGGCAGGCCGAGCAGGCCGGCACGCACCGACGAATGCGGGTTGCCGCCGGTGGCGAGCCAGATCGGCAGCGAACCGGCGTCGGGGCGCGGCACCACCAGCGCCTCGTTCAGTGCCGGGCGGAACTTACCGCTCCAGGTGATCGATTCGCTCTCGTTGATCTGCAGCAGCAGGTCGAGCTTCTCGGCATAGAGTTCGTCATAATCGTTCAGGCTGTGGCCGAACAACGGGAAGGATTCGGTCGACGAACCGCGGCCGGCGGTGATTTCGGCACGGCCATTGGACAGCGCATCGAGCGTGGCAAACTGCTGGTAGACACGGACGGGGTCGTCGGTGCTGAGCACCGTGACCGCGCTGCCGAGCTTGATGGTCTTGGTGGTGGAAGCTGCCGCACCCAGGATGACAGTCGCAGCGGATGCCGGCATTTCGCGGGTGTGATGCTCACCGATGCCGAAAAAGTCCAACCCCACCTGGTCGGCGAGCTGGATGGCCTCGAGAAGATTGCGCGTGGCATCAGCGGTCGAGCCGAGCTTGCCGGTCGAGGCGTCCGCCTGCACGTCGCCAAAGCTGTAAACGCCCAGTTCCATGTCTTCGCTCCTTTGTCGGCGGCGCCCTTGTCGCTCGCCCTGCCAGTTAGTATATTTCCGTAACCTGGCCTAATATTGTTACTGGATAGAGAGGCGCAAGGAGGCACACCGATGTTACCTGAACCCAACGGCCTGCTGGAGATCTGCCGGCCCGTCCGCCACATCCTCGCGCGCGTCGGCGACAAATGGAGCGTGCTCATCGTCATGGCGCTGCGCGACGGTCCGCGCCGCTTCAACGAGATCAAGCGCGCCATCGGCACCATCTCGCAGCGCATGCTGACATTGACGCTCAAGGGCATGGAGCGCGATGGCCTGGTGCACCGCACCGTCACGCCGTCGAACCCGCCCCGCGTCGACTACGAACTCACCGAACTGGGGCATTCCCTGCGCGGCCCCATCGAGGAACTCGGGCGCTGGGCGATCGACAACGAGAGACGTGTTGCGGAAGCGCAGCTGTGGTTCGACGGCCGCGACAAGGCGGCGTGAGCACGCACTTCGTAGACGACAGCGCGGCTGACCGGCCGCGAGGTGGGGGACCCCGCGGCCAGCCCGCTCGCTACCTGGTGCCTTCCTTGAGGTCGAGGAGCTGCCATTCCCAGCGCAGTCCCTGTCCGAACCCGCCACCATGCTCGGCAAAGAGCTTGGCGACCCCGTCGGCGGTCGGGCGTGCCCAGTCGCGCTGCAGTTCCGACACGTAGGCGATGGTGGTCAGCGGCTGGGCGCCGGCCTGCACCATGCGCTGTACGCCGCGTTCGTGGCTTTCGCTGGTGCCGCCGCCGGACGCGTCGGTAACGATGTAGACCTCGTAGCCGTCGCCGAGCGCGTCGATGACGGGCATGCTCAAGCAGACTTCAGTCCACAACCCGGCCATCACGAGCTTCTTCTTGCCAGTCTTCCTGATCCAGTCGAGCACGCGCGGATCGTCCCAGGAGTTGAGGCCGGTGCGGTCGATAGGGGTCTGCTCGGGGAAGACCGCCTGCACTTCCTCGAAAAGCGCCTGGCGTTCGGCGAACGCCGTGGTCAGAAGCGTCGGCACTTCAAACAGCCTGGCCGCCTTGGCGAGGAAGGTGGTGTTATTGACGATGGTTTCGTTGGGGTGCGAACGAAGCGCCAGCAATTGCAGGTACTGGTGGTCGATCAGCAGCAACGCATGATCGTCGGGGGTGAGCAGGGAACTTTTGGCCATGATGGTATCTCCTCTGGCTTGTTGACGGCCGGAATGTCGGCGCACTGAGAAGATGATGGCGGAACGATCTTGCCGGTAGCCGTAGAAAACGGCACAGTTCGTTCCATCAGTGGAACACTGCCATGCAAGATCTCAACGACCTCTACTACTTCGCGCGCATCGTCGAGCATGGCGGGTTTGCCGCTGCAGGCCGTGCGCTCGGCGTACCCAAGTCGACGCTCAGCCGGCGCATCACACATCTCGAGGAAAGGCTGGGCAGCCGCCTGCTGCAGCGCTCGACCCGGCATTTCGGCGTGACGGAGATCGGCGAGACCTTCTACCGACATTGCGTGGCGATGATCGCCGAAGCCGAAGCCGCGCAGGAAGCCGTCGACCACAGCCGCGCCGAACCTCGCGGCACGATCAGGGTCACCTGCCCGGTCTCGCTGATGATGAGCCGGGTGGCCCCGATGGTGTCACGATACCTGACGGCAAACCCCATGGTTTGCGTGCAGCTCTCGGCAACCAATCGCCGCGTCGACGTCATCGAGGAAGGGATCGACGTCGCGCTCCGCGTCCGTTTCCCACCGCTCGACAGCGAAGGCCTGGTGATGCGGCGCCTGGCGGAAAGCCGCCAGATACTCGTCGCCAGCCCTGCCTTGCTCGACAGGCTCGGCCGGCCCGGTGCGCCCTCCGAGCTTGCCCGTATTCCCGGAATGGACCTCATCCGATCGCCGCCAAGGCACGCCTGGGATCTCGTGGACGACAGCGGCAGGTCCAGCGCCGTCGCATTCGATCCGCGCTATGTCGCCGACGACATGTACGCGCTGCGGCAGGCAGCGGAAGATGGGGTCGGCATGGTTCAGTTGGCCGACTACATCGTCGCAGCCGGGATCGCCGCCGGCACGCTTGAAGTGGTCCTGCCGGACTGGACCCTGCCGAGCGGTGTCGTCCACGCGGTGTTCCCGTCGCGCCGCGGGCTTTCTCCCGCGGTGCGCAGCTTCATCGATTTCCTGGCCGTGGAGTTCCGCGAGGCCGCCTGACGCCGCGGCGCCTCACGAGGCGACCGGCTCCCTCGCCAGATCGATATCAGGCCAAGAGGGATCAAGCAGGAACGTAGGTCAACCTGAGCACATCCTCGCCGATCCGATCATGCGTCATGAGGCGGAGCGGCGGCCGGGGTCCGGCAAAATATGGCTTGCCGTAACCGAGCACGACGGGATGCAGGTAAATTCGATACTCATCGATCAGGCCAAGTTCGGTGAGGCTTCGCGCCAGGTCCGGGCCGGCAACTTCGAACTCTCCATCGCGCTCGGCCTTCAACGCGCGGATCGTGCCCTCGAGATCTTCCTCGACAAGCGTGGCATTGGGGCCTAGCGACTTCAACGAGCGCGAGACGACCCATTTCTGCTGGTTCCGCCACGCCGCCGCGAAGGCATGTCGCTCTGCATCCCATTCAGGGTGATCGTCGTCCCAGTACCGCATGATTTCATACATTCGGCGACCGTACACACTGCCCGCCTGCCCCTGGGCCTCCTCGATGAAGTGGCGGAAGAGCGTGGGGCTTGGCCCAAACGCCATGTGATCGACGTAGCCGTCCAGGGACTGGTTCATTCCGAACACGAGCTTGGCCATGACCACTTCCTTTCCGTGAACGGCATATGCGCGGGTCTGATTGCAATGTGCAATCGGTTCGAGGCTAGATCGACTGGTCTTGGATCGCAATCGGTTTTTGGCTGCGCGTGAACGGGCGTCCGCCGCATGCGGTCAGTCGCCGCCTCCAAGTGTGTTCACGACCGCACGCACAGCGGGCGAAAGCGGCGCGCCGGCCGCGTAATAAAGGTGGAACCGGGATAGGTTGGCGACCAGTCCGCCAGCACCGGCAAGGCCGTCGATTTGGGGAGAGAATGGCGCGCTGCACCGGGCGGCTGAGAACCATATCTGCTCCCTCGCCCTCTGGGGCCTGAGCGGCCGGTCGCGACGGATCCGGGTCAAGCCTGGCGTATGCGGCCGATCTCAACCTCGGCACAAGCCCTGGACGGGTCGCGCCGGGCCTGGTCGATCAGGTCGATATCGGCAAGGGCATCCGCCAATGTCCGCTGGCCCAGCAATTGCAGCACGACGTCGTCGATATCGTGCCCGAGCCGCTCGAAATAATTGTCGAAGTTCCAGCTTATGAGGCATCGAGCAGCCAACAGGGGGACTTCTTCTGTAAGAAACACCGCGCAGCCACGACTATTGGTTGTGTGAATGCAGCGGACCGGAAAGGCACTATGCTTGACCAGACAAAAAAGCAGGATCTTTACCAAAGCCTGGCGAGCCAGCATGGCGGCATGATTGCGCGCCTCGCCGCTGCCTATGAGAAAAATGCCGCGGCCCGCCAGGACCTGGAGCAGGATATTCACTTGCACCTCTGGCGCAGCCTCGATGTCTTTGCCGGCCAGTGCAGCCTGATCACCTGGACCTACCGGGTCGCCCACAATGTCTGCGCCCAGCATGTGGGCCAGGCCATGCGCCGGCGACCGGCCCAGGGCTGGGTCGATATCGACCAGGTGGAACCCGTCGATGGCCGCTTGACCCCCGAGGAGGCCACCGGCACGGCGCTGACGCTGGAGCGGCTCTACACCCTGATCGACCGTCTTCGTCCTGCCGATCGGCAGGTTGTGCTGCTCTATCTCGAAGACATCGACGCGGCCGGAATAGCCGAAATTACCGGACTGTCGGCCGGCGCCGTCGCCACCCGCATCCACCGCATCAAGGCGCTCCTAGCGCAAGGTTTCAAAGCGGAGGTCCTGGCATGACGCCGACGCCCCAATCCCAGTCCCCCGACCCGAAAAACCTCTGGAAGGAACAGGATATGCAGCCCCAGACCATGACACCGCAAATGCTCGAAAGCCGCTCCCTCGAATTCGAAGACCGTATCCGCACCCGCAACAAGCGCGAATACGTCATCGGCAGCATCGTCGCTGTGGTCACGGTCGCTTTCGGCACATGGATGCTGCTGAGCGTTGCCGCCGCCCCGTCCAGCCTGATGACCGGCATCGGCTTCATCCTCCTGGGCCTTGGCGCGGCAGCGGCGATCTTTCAGCTCCGCCGCCGCGCTGGCGGCCAGGCTTTCATCGATGGCAGCTCCAACACATCGGCCGCCTACCGGGCCGAACTGGTGCGCCAGCGTGACGCGCTTCGCTCCATTTTCTCCTGGTATGTCGCCCCCTTCCTGCCTGGCTTGCTGCTCATCTATGGCGCCGGCTTCTTCGAACCCGATGGGATCGAATGGGGCACCCTGATTCCGGGCTTTCTGACCGTCGCATTCGGCATCTGGCTCGTCCGCGCCAATCACAAGGCAGCCGACGGGCTGGATCAGGAAATTAAGGGGCTGGACGCAAGAGGCTGAAGCAGGCCGAGGCGGCCGAGATAAGCGAGGCGCCTCAACCACAGGCAACGGGATCAACGGCTCCAAGGCCATTCTGGCCCCGAGCGCCGCAGCGGGCAGACCAAGACCACCCTCCGTTCTCACATCTTCTTGGAAAATGGCGCGCCCGAAAGGATTCGAACCTCTGACCCCCAGATTCGTAGTCTGGTGCTCTATCCAGCTGAGCTACGGGCGCGCAACGGGCCAAAATTGAAAAATGGCCGGGACGCTTCGGTCAATCGACCGCAGCGACCGGCGCTACCTAACGGCTGGTTCTGCGAATTGCAAGCCGCCGCCAGATTTTTTCTGGGCAACCGGCGGACATGCCCTGTCCCGTCTCTAGCGGAACGGCAGTTCGCCCGTCCGTCTGGCGGACAAAGTCCTTCCCGCTCCAAAGATGCCGCAGGAGGAGCGCACCTCACAAGGGAGCCTGGGTGCGCCGGCTACTTGAGCGGGATCAGCCCGGCGTCCGTCGACTTGAAGCCGCAGGCGTCGAAGTAGAAGGGCCTGAGATGCGGGTCGAAATCCACATGAAGCCATTCGCATCCAGTCTGCTTCGCACGCCCGACTGCTTCCTCGATCAGCGCCCTGGCGATGCCCTGGCGCTGGAATGCCGGCGTCACCATCGTGTCCAGAATGAAGGCATGGACGCCACCGTCCCAGGCGACGTTCACGAACCCGATCAGCTTGCCTGCCCGCCGGGCACAGACCCAGCCAAGACTGTACCGGTTGACCTGCGTCCACCAATCGTCCTCGAACATCCGATGTTCAAAGCATTCGGCATGGAGAGCATTGACTTCAGCGTTCTCGAACGCCCCTCGCCATTCGGCAATGCTGCCAGCCGGGTCCGTTCCTGTCGATGACTGTTCCATGCACGCCGTTACATCAGGCGCCTCGCCCAGCGTCAACTTTGCAAGTCCTTGAAAAATGAATGGCGCGCCGTCGCAGGCGCGGCGGTCATCACGTCCCCGGTCGGCGCGGGCATCCTGCCGGATTAGCATCGTGGGGCCGATTGCGTTGATCATTCCAACGGCGTCGCCAGCCCGCCGTCGTGTCCGGCGATCCAAAGAATGGGCTCGGAGTAACTGATCGCCGACCCCTCAAACCGGAAGAGATCACGGGTTCAGGTCACTCCAACTGTCAACCTGCGGACAAACTGACATCACCGCCCTGATCCATCATCTCGCTGCCGATACGCTCGGCCAGGCTGCGAGCAACTCGCGGGTATAGGCGTCCTGCGGCGAGCCGAACAATGATCCAACCTCGCCGGCCTCGACCACCTTGCCCGCCTGCATGACCGCGGCGTTTTCGGCAATCAGCCGCACGATCGCCAGATTGTGGCTGATGATCACGAGCGTGATATTCTGCGACCGCCTGATGTCCTGCAGGAGGTTGAGCAGATCGCCCTGGACGGAAACATCGAGGCCGGCGGTCGGCTCGTCTGCGATCAGGATCGAGGGCTTCATCAGCAGCGCCCGTGCGATCGCCACCCGCCGCGCCTGGCCGCCGCTGATCTCGTGCGGATATTTGTCGACAACGCCGGGCGGCAGGCCGAGCCGGTTCAGGATGACGTGCAGCCGCTCATGCGTTGCCGCCAGCGGCTCCCGCAGCACCGTGCCGACCTCGTTCATCAGCGTGCGGATGCGGCTGCGCGGCGACAGCGATGCGGCCGGGTCCTGGAAGATCGGCTGGATGAAGCCGGCGCGTTCTTTCAGCGCTGCGCGGCCATGCAGCAGCGGCTTGCCGAGAATGCGTATCTCGCCCCGGTCGAGCTTCTGCAGGCCAAGAACGGCGCGCATCAGCGTCGTCTTGCCGGAGCCGGATTCGCCGACAATGCCGAAACATGAGCCGTTGGGAATGGCAAGCGACACACCGTCGAGTGCCGCGGTCTCGCCAAATCGCAACTGCGCCTGGCTGATCGAGATCGCGTCGGTCATGGCGTCTGCAGCCGCAGGCAACGGGCACTGTGCCCGGCATGATTGCCGATCGGATAATCGCCCGGATCGATGACGGCGCAATCCTCGAACGAGACATCGCAGCGCCCATTGAAGATGCAGCCGGGCGGCCGCTGGCGCGGATCCGGCAATTCGCCGGCAATCACCGTGAAGCGGTTCTCGGAGGCATCGGCATGGCGCTCGCAGTCGATAGGCACCTCGCAGTCGAACAGCATGCGTGTGTAGGGATGGCCGGGCTGGCGCTGCACCTCCTTCACCGTGCCGCTTTCCAGCCTCTCGCCGGCATAAAGCACCGAAATTGCGTCGCAATACTCGGTGACCAGCCCGAGGCTGTGCGTGATCAAAAGCACCGCGCAGCCGATGCGGTCGCGCAGACCGATGATCTCTCGCATGATCTGCGCCTCGACGGTGACGTCGAGCGCGGTGGTCGGCTCGTCGGCGATCAGCAGCGCCGGTTCGGACAGCAGCGCCATGGCGATCACAACGCGCTGGCGCATGCCGCCGGACAGTTCATGCGGATACTGGTTCATCCGCCGTTGCGGGTTGCTGAGCTTGACCTTGGCGAGCGCGTCCTGTGCCATTGCAACGCGGGTCTTGCGGTCGCTGCCGGGTGTGCGCCGGCGCAGCACTTCGCAAAGCTGCGTGCCGATGGTGAACACCGGGTTGAGCGACAGCATCGGATCCTGGAAAATCATCGCCATGCCGCGGCCACGCAGATCAGCGGTCGCGTTGCGCTTCGTCAGGTCGAAACTCTTGCCTTCGATCGTCGCCGTGCCTGACGTCACCCTGGCGTTGTTGGCAAGCAGGCCCATCAGAGCGAAAGCGACTGTCGATTTGCCGCTGCCGGATTCCCCGACCAGCCCGAGCATTTGGCCCTTCTGGATGTCCAGCGACACGCCGCGCAACGCGTGAGCGGTGCCCTGCGGCAGGCTGTAGTCGACCGATAAATCGCGCAGCGAAATCGCCATCAGCGCACCCCCGCCGTCTTCGGATCGATGACGCGCCGCAGCGCTTCTCCGAGCAAGGTCGCGCCCAGCGTGGCGATGGCCAGCACAAGGGCCGAGGCGACCGTTGGCCACCATGACTGGTTGATCGAGATGAAGCCGTCCTTGATCAGCGTGCCAAGCGAGGATTTCGGCGGTTGCACGCCAAAGCCGAGGAAGGAAAGCGAAGCCTCAAAGGCGATCACCACCGGGAGGTTCATGCTGGCCAGCACGATGATCGGTCCGGCGACATTGGGCAGATAATGCCTGACAACGATGGTGACGGGATGAACGGCCAGCATGCGCTCGGCCTCGATGAAGCTCAGGTTGCGCAAGGTCTGCGCACGGGCGCGCGCCATGCGCCCGAATTGCGGGATGAAGACGACGGTGACCAGAAGCACGAAGGTGGCCGAACCCTTGCCATAAAGGGCGATCAGCGCGAAGGCCAGGATCAGCGGCGGGAAGGCGTTGACGATGTCGAACACCGCCGTCACCGCCCGGTCGACCCAGCCGCCTGCGATGCCGGCGACAATGCCAATCAGCGAGCCGATGACTGACGAGATGACGACGATCATCACGGCCAGCGTCAGTGCATAGCGCGTGCCGGCCGAGGTGCGCGCCAACAGATCGCGGCCAAGATTGTCGGTGCCGAGCAGATGCGCCAGCCCAGGCGCCGCGAAGCGGGCCTTGACGTCGATGACGTTCGGGTCGGGGCTGACCAGCGGTCCGGCCAGTGCGAACACCAGGATGAGACACGTGAAGGCCAACCCAAGCCGGCCCTCACGCTCCGAGCAGATGCCTTTTAGCGTCGCAACCAACCCACTCATCCGCGCCCTGCCGCAATACGAGGATCAAGCAGCGCGTTGATCATGTCGACCACGAGATTGGCGACGATGTAAAAGGCAACGATGAACACCACGCAGGCTTGCACGACGGGAAAGTTGCGTTGCGCGATCGAATTGAAGATCAGGCTGCCGATGCCCGGCCGGGCGAAGATGATCTCGACGACCACCGAACTGCCGATGAGATCACCAAGGCCGATGCCGAGGATCGACACGACAGGCACCAGCGCAAGCTTCAGCGCGTACAGCCCGACGATGCGGTACTCCGAAACGCCATAGGCGCGCAGCGTGCGCACATGCAGTTCGGCAAGCGTGTCGAGCAGGGCGGCGCGGACCAGCCGCGAGATGTAGCCGACCCAGCCGAGCGCCAGCGCCACGCTGGGCAGGATCAGATGCCGCAAGCGGTCCACAAGATCGCCCGGGTCGCCCGCGCCCGCCACCGGCAGCCAGTGCAGGCCGATGGCGAAGATGAGGAACAGGATCACCGACACCACCAGCGTCGGTGTGGTGATCAAGGAGATCGACAGCAACGCCAGGCCATTGTCGAGCCACGAACCCGGCCTCAGCGCCGCGATGACGCCGATCGGAATGCCGACCACCAGTGCCAGCGCAAGGGCGCTGAAGGCCAGTGCAAGCGTGTTGGGGATGACATCAAGCACGATATCCAGAATCGGCCGGTGCGAGACGACATCCTCGCCAAAATCGCCGGTCGCAGCGCGGCTGGTGAACAGCCAGAGCTGTTCGAGCATGCTGCGGTCGAGGCCCATATCATGGGTTATCTGGGCACGCAGCTCCGGCGTCGCTCGTGGGCCGAGCATCACCGAGGTGAAGTCTCCCGGCACCAGGCGCACCATCAGGAACAGGAGCAGCGTGGCGCCGGCGATGGTCAGTACCACCGACGCCAGACGGCCCGCGATGAAAGCGGCGGTCCGTTGCGATCTGCTCATGAACGCTTTCCCCCCGATCCGCCACATCTCATCATCCGGTCACCCCTCCCAGGTCCACCGATCGATCTCAGGCTTTGTCAAAAAATTCGAACTGCCAATCCTTGCCACTGGGCAGGAACATCGGCTTCAGCCAGGCCGTGTTGACGAAGAAGTTGCGGCCATGCGTGATCCAGATGCAGGAGGCCGATTCATCGAGCAGCTTCTGCATGCTGATATAGATCGCCTCGCGCTTGGCCTTATCCAGCGTCTCCAGCCCCTCCTGGTGGAGCTTGTCGAATTCCGGGCTGTTCCAGCCCTGCCAGTTCCACAGGCCGATCTGACTGGCGAGAAACCATTGCGTCTGGAAGCTCGGGTCGAACTTGGACGTGTAGGGGATGAGCGTCAGTTCGAGATCCTTGCTGGCATTGTCGGCGCCGAGCGCCCAGTAAGCGCCGGAATCCATCGCGTTGATGGTAAGCGCGATGCCAACTTCGGCCAGGTTCGCCTGCGCGATCTGCGCCACCGCAAGCGAGGTCGCGTCGTTGAGGCAGGTAAAGGTGAAGGTCAGATCCGTCTTGCCGCTCTCGGCGAGCAGCGCCTGCGCCTTGGCGAGATCCCTCGTGTAGAGCGGCGCATCGGCCCAGTTGCCAAGCAGGCCGGGGGCGAGCAGCGTCCTGGCGCGCGAGGTGGCGCCGGAATAGGCGCCCTGGATGATGGCATCGACATCGATCGCCCAGCGGATCGCCTGGCGTACCCTAGGGTCAGCGAGATCGCCTTTTTGCACATTGATACCGATCCAGGTGTAGTCGATGCCGGGACGGTCGATCACGCTGGTGTCCGGCAAGCCCTTGGCGGTGTCGAGCTGGTCGGCATCGAAAGCCGTGAAATCGAGCTCCTTGGCCTGGTAGGACAGGAAAGATGTCTTGTGCTCGGGGATGATCTTGCCGGTGATCTCCTGGAAATGCGCCTTGTACGGACCCTTGTAGTCGGCGTTGGCGGCGAGCACGAACTGCTCCTTCGGGCGCCACTCCTTGAGAACCATCGGTCCGGAGCCGATCAGCGTGGTGGCGATCTTGTCGCCCAGCTGTTCGACGGCCTTCCTGGACAGGATTGCACCCGACGCGTCGCAGATGCCGATCAGCCAGAGCGCTGCCGAAGGATGCTTGAGGATCAGCTTGCCGGTGTATTTTCCGGTGACCTCGACGGATTTGAGCGCCTCCATGTCGTCGGCATAAGCAAGCTTCTTGCCATTGCTGTCGCCGTTGATGTAGCGGTCGAACGAATATTTGACGTCGTCCGCGGTCATCTCGCCGAAACCGCCGGTGAACATCTGGCCGGGGTTGAGCTCGAACTCGAACTCGGTGTCGGATACCTGCTTGATCTCCTTGGCCGCGTCGTTGGTCCAGCTTGTCTTGCCAGGTTCGAACCGCACCAGCGTCTGGCAGACCGAGCGGATGATGTTGCCTTCGGTGGTGCCGACGCGGTTGCCGGGATCGAGATTGCCGATATCGGCGTCGAGCGCGATGATGGGGTTGGTCCTGCCGGCCGCCCGCGCGTGGCGGGCGAAGGGCAGGATCGCCAGGGCCGACGAGCCGGCCAGGAACGTTCTGCGGTCGAGTTTCATGCGCATTTTCCCCCCTCTTGTTATTTACATGCAGTCGCGTGGAATAACCTCGTCGTAGATGCGTTCAGCGAAGATCGTGCCCCGCTCATAGGCCTTGACCCAGCCACGGGCGTAGAAATTGTCGCGGTCGCAGCTGATGGTGATTTCGCAATCGAGGCGTGCGTTCCAATCCGGACGCGTCAGCTCCTCATGGCAGGTGACCTGCGTCACACAACTCGCCGGGTCGTTGTCGGTGATCCCATAGATCTTGCGGCGCCAGGAGGTGATCTCGGTGCCGATGTCCTCGAGGACGAAGCGGCCGTCGTCGGACATCGCCGTCAGCTCTGTGCGTTCTGTCGGCAGGTCGGTCGTCAGCGAGCGCAGCTGGCGCGCCGGCTCCTTGACTGTCACCGGACCGGGCTCGGCCCACAGCGCCTCCTCGAAGGCCACCGGCGCCAGGCCGTCCTCGCTGGCAAGGACAGCGAGCTCGAGCCGGCAACCCTTCGGATCGAAGGTCAGCATGGTGCGCTCTGGCGACGGCCAGGCCATCGGCCAATAGGACGAGGAAATCGCCACCCGCAGCCGATGTCCGGCGGGGATGATCTGCGCCACCGGCTTGAAGTCGAGCTCGACGTCCTCGAACTGGCCCGGCGTCAAAGGCGTCGGGAACTCGTGGCTGTGGCGATGCGCCAGATTGAGCAGCGCAAAGGTGATGAAGGTGGACGTGCCATCGGGGGCGACGTCGTTCAGCCTGATGCAGAGCTGCGCCTGCGGCTTGTCCGATGCAACACGCAGCCTGATTTTCGAGATGCCGGCAAGCGGCAGGTCGGCATCCATCGCCGCGCTGTCGAAGCACAACGAACCGCCATCGTCGGCACGCTGGTCGCGCGCGCCTTCGGCCGAAATGCGGCCTTGGCCGTAGGGGCACCATTCCTGCGCCTGGACGCCGGTGGCGAGCGGCGAGGAAATGGCGAGCGTTGTCCCGCCCGCGCCTTGCGTTTCGCCGAGACTGCCGTCACCGTTCAGCCAGTATACTTTGGCGCCGATCTGCCTGGCCGGCCATTGCGGGAAACCCAGCCAGCGGCCCGGCCGGACCTCGATATGCGAATGCGGCCTGGCGTAATCCATCAGATAGAGGCGCATGTCCGGGTCGCTGTCGGCGCCATTGTCGATGCCCTTCAGCCAGTGGTCGAACCAGCGGATGCATTCCTGCAGATAACCGATGGCCGGGCCCGGCACGCCGGCGTTGGGCTCCTTGTGGCCCCAGGGACCGCAAAGCCCCTTGGCCGGCGCATCGAGGTTCTCGACCAGATTGAAAATGGTCTGCGTATATCCGTCGAGATAGCCACCGACCGCCAGCACCGCGCACTCGATCGCGGAGAAGTCCTCGCAGACCGAGCCCTGCTTCCAGAATGCATCGCGGCGCTGGTGCTTCAGCCATTCCGCGGCATGGTTCTTGTGGTCGGCGAGCCGGTTTTTCCACATGTCGCGCCAGCGATCCTCGCCGACGACGGCCGGGTCCGGCGGCAGCGCCGAATAGCTGAACAAAGCTCCGCCCCAGCCGAAATTATCGTTGATGAGCAGGCCGCCATTGTAATGCGCGTCGCAGGCATAGCGGTCGTCGGTCGAACACGCCGTGATGACCGCCTTCAGCTGCGGCGGACGGCGCGCGGCGACCTGCAGGCCGCTGAAGCCGCCCCAACTGATACCGATCATGCCGGCAACGCCGGTGCACCAGGGCTGCGCGCAGAGATGCGCCAGGATCTCCAGTCCGTCATCCTGCTCGCGCTCGACATATTCGTCGTCGAGCAAGCCATCTGAATCACCGCTGCCGGAAATGTCGACGCGGGCGCAGGCATAGCCATGGCCGGCGAAGAAAAGATGCATTTCGTCGTCACCGGTGCGCGTGCCGTCGCGGCGGCGATACGGTATGTATTCGAGGATCACCGGGACGGGAGTGTGTTCGTCTTCCGGCAGGAACAGGCGGGCCGCCAGCCTGCGGCCGTCGGCAAGCGGAATCCAGTGGGTTTCGACTGTTCTGACCCCGGAAATGACGACGCTGGGCATAGGAACTCCGGCTTGGATTGAACGACAATATGATATATTGAATGACCAATCAATATACAAAAGAGAAGGCTTTGCAATGGCGAAACGATCCATCAAGGCGATGCGCCGCGACGAGCTGGTCGACGCCGCGATCGCCGTCGTCGGCGAGCAGGGCATGCCCGGCGCCACCATGGCGATGATCGCCCGGCGCGCCGGCATGTCGGCCGGACTGGTCAACCACTATTTCGGCAGCAAGGAAGAACTCATGGCCTTGGCCATGCGCAATCTGTCGAACCTGTTTCGTCAGGATATACTCAAGCTCGCGCCCACCAACCCGTCGCCGGCGCAACGGTTGAAGGCCATCGTCGACGGCTCCTTCGCGCCACAGCATCTCGGCGTGCCCAAGCGCGCCGTGACCTGGATGCAGTTCATGATCGCAGCGCAGACCGAGCCGCGCATCAGGCATCTCTACCGCCTGACAGGCTCCCGCTTCGTCTCCAACATCCGGTATGCGGTCAAGCGACTGGTTCCACCCGACCAGGTCGATGACATCGTCGATGGCATCGCAGCACTGATCGACGGCTTCTTCTGGCAGAACGCAGGCGAATATATCGAAGAGGACCTGGAACGGGCGCGCAGGATCTGCTGGCGCCACATCTGCTTGCTGATACCCAGCATCGAGCTGTAAGGCGTCCCGCAGGGCCATCCAGGGGGAGCACCCTTCGATCTCAACCGGAGTTCAGCAGCTGCCATGAGTGGGGTGCCGCCGGGCGCATCCTGCGGCGGCTTGATCCGTCGGTCGCTGCGACGCCGCTCGCCCGGCGCATGAAAGGCGCTGTTTTCCGAAAGGGAAGACGGCTGCCATGAGCTGCCGCCTGGGTGCCGCTTCCCAGTTATTGCCGACGCCCTCGCCGAGCTTGCTGACCATGACAGTCCGGCATGCGGCACTGTTGGCGCTCGACGCCATCGGCTAGCTGCTTTCAGAACGCCAGGTTTCGAGACACGATGGCGCTTCCGTTCTTTGCGCGGGCCAGGTCTCGGCGGTCATGGCGTACTGTGGAAGGAAATCGGCAGTATTTGGCGCGCCCGAAAGGATTCGAACCTCTGACCCCCAGATTCGTAGTCTGGTGCTCTATCCAGCTGAGCTACGGGCGCGCAACGGGCCATTGGATGGCCGGGACGCTCCGGTCTATCGACCGCAGCGATTGGCGCTACCTAAAGGCTGGCATGACGAAATGCAAGCCGCTGCCGGCAAAGTTTTTTGGCATCAGGCCGGCCGGCGCAAACCGTTGCGCGCCTCGTCGAGGCGGACCGGCTGGTCGGGGATGGTGACGGCAAAGACGGTGCGGCCGCCATTGCTCTCGACCAGCTCGAGCGAGCCGCCATGCGCGCGCACCAGCTCGTAGGCAATGGCGAGGCCGAGCCCGGTGCCGCCGCTTCTCGCCGAGCCGCGGAAGGCGGCAAAGAGGTTTTCGCGTGCCTTCTGCGGCAGGCCGGGGCCGGTGTCGGCGACGAGGATGCGGCTGACACTGCCCTCGCGCTCGGCATAGACGGTCAGGCGATTGACGATGGCGCTGTCGGCCACGCCGGCCATGGCCTGGACGGCATTGCGGCAGAGGTTGGTCAGCACCCGGAACAGCTGGTCGGGGTCGGCGTCGATCTCGAAGTCGGTGTCGACCGCGTTGAAGAACTCGATGCCCGAGTCGGGCTCGAGGCCGAGCAGGCCATGGACGTCGTCGACCAGCTGGCTGAGCCGCAGGCGGCGGCGCGCCGGGGGCAGCTCCTGGGCGCGGCCATAGGACAGCACATTCTCGGAATAGGCGACGGCGCGGTCGAGAGTGCGCAGCAGCTTCGGCGCAAAGGCCTGGACCGCCGGATCCTTCACCTGCCGCAATCGATCGGACATCAGTTGTGCCGAGGCCAGGATGTTGCGCATGTCATGGTTGATCTTCGACACCGCCAGGCCGAGGTCGGCAAGGTGTTTCTGTTCGTTCAGCATCTTCTGCAGGTGCTGCTGCATCGCCGCCAGCTCGCGTTCGGCGACGCCGATTTCGTCGCCGCGCGCCCCGGTGGGTACAATGACGCCGGCCGGGCTGTCGGGCGCATCGGAAAAGGTCAGCATCGAGCGCGTCATGGCGCGGATCGGGCCGATCATGATGCGGTCGATGGCGGCGTAGACCAGGGCTGCCGTACACAGCGAAATCAAAAGCGAGACGAAGACGATGTAGCGCGCATTGGCCAGCATGGCGCGATGCAGCCGATAGTCAGGGATGACGAGCTCGAATTCCTTCTGGCTCTCGCCGACGGTTCCGAACACGCGCAGCATACGGTTGCCGCCAAACAGCAAGGTGTCGATCGCCGCCGGCATCGAGCTCAGCACGTCCTCCTTGGTGATGTCGATATGCTCGTCGACCTGGGGCGGCATGTCGGTGACCACCAAGAGCCTGGAGACGCCGCCGTCGCGCACCGCGATCGCCTTGGCGCCGATCGCCATCAGCACGTCGTTCTGGGCGGCACGTGACAATGACGTGGGATCGCCCTGGACCAGGATGGCCGCAACCGCAGCGGCGGTCGCCAGACGCTCCTCGAGCCAGCGCAGGCGGTAGGAGGCGATCGAAGGCAGGAAGAACAGGACTTCGGCAAAGAGCACGAAGGCAATTGTCAAGAGCAGCAGCTTGGACGAGAGGCCGCGCGAAAGCGGAACCGAACGGTCCGCTGGTTTTCCGGCATAGGCGCCGGTATCGGCTGCTTCAGTCATGCTGATCTTTGCTGCAAGTCCACCCTGGGAGCGTAGGGCTCGGCCACTGAGGGCGCGAAACGCCTTGCATCCCTTTCCGGCAAAGATAGGCTATTGCAGCGCAGTTGCAAATTCCGCAGTGCAAAAGACAGTCTGTAACCGCGGCGTGGGCGGGCCATCTGGCGGCCCCCGACGGGGTGACGGCAACCGGTGGTGGCAACGGCACCGGCGGATTGACTTCGGGACACCTTCTTTCTATAAGCCCGCACACGCTCGGGACCCGCTTCCGTCGCGGTTTTTGATCGCGTCGAGGCAAGCCGAGCCAAGCTCCTGTTACAAAGTGACAGAATCAAGAAGGGCCGCACCCCGCGGTATTAAAACAAATGAAGCGTACCTATCAGCCGTCCAAACTCGTCCGTAAGCGCCGTCACGGTTTCCGTGCCCGCATGGCCACCAAGGGTGGTCGTGGCGTCGTCGCCGCCCGCCGCAACCGCGGCCGCAAGCGGCTCTCCGCCTAAGCCGTGGGCGGGAACCTTGCCCGCTGACGGCAAGCCAGAGGGGTCTGCTCCGCATGGACGCGGCCCCGAACGGCTTCTGAAAAGAAAACAGTTCCTGGCCGTCCGCCGCGGTGACAAGCGGCGCGGGCGGTTTTTTCTCGTCGAGGTCCTGGATCGCGACGACACGGCCGGGCCGCGGGTCGGCTATACCGTCACCAAGAAGGTCGGCAACGCGGTTGTCCGCAATCGTGTCAAACGGCGCATTCGCGAAGCCGTTCGTACACATGCCGCAGGTGACATGGCCGCCGGCAAAGACTATGTGATCGTCGGGCGCGAAGATGTGCTCACCGCCCCGTTCGGCCAGATCACGGCCGAACTCTCTCGGCGCATTCGCGGAACGCGATAAGGGCTTTCGATGGAAAACAACCGTAATTTCTTCATCACCATCGCCTTGTCGGTGCTGATCCTGACGCTCTGGCAGGTGTTCTACATGAACCCCCGCATCGAAACGCAGCGCGAGACCGCGCGGATCGAGGCCGAGCGCGTGGCGCAGGAGCAGAAGGCCGCGCAGCCCGCCGGCACGACGCCCGGCACTGGCACGCCTGCCGCGCCGCAGGCCGGCATTCCCGGCGCGCCGACGACGCAGGCCGCCATTGCCGACCGCGCCCAGGCGATCGCCGCCACGGGCCGCATCGCCATCGACACGCCGAGCCTGAAGGGTTCGATCAACCTGACCGGCGCGCGCATCGACGACATCAGCCTCAAGCACTACCGCGTGACGGTCGAGCCGAATTCGCCGGTCATCGAGTTGCTGAACCCGCAGGCGCTGCCGTCCGGCTTCTACGGCGAGATCGGCTTCGTCGGCAGCGAGGCAACGGGTGCGGTGCCGGGTCCCGACACCGTCTGGACCGCCGAAGGCGCCCAGACGCTGACGCCGGCAACACCGGTGACGCTGACCTACACCAATGACAAGAACCTGACCTTCAAGCGCACCATCGCGGTCGACGAGAACTACATGTTCACGGTGACCGATACGGTGACGAATGCCGGCGGCGCCGACGTCGCGCTGTCCAACTACGGACGCCTGACCCGCTTCGACAAGCCGCTGCATGCCTCGACCTACGTGCTGCACGAAGGCCTGATCGGCGTGACCGGCACCGAAGGCCTGCAGGAAATCAGCTACAGCACGATCGAGGACGACAAGCAGGTCCTGCCCGGCAAGTCGACCGACGGCTGGCTCGGCATCACCGACAAGTACTGGGCCGCGTCGCTGGTTCCTTCGGGCAAGCAGCCGTTCCAGCCGCGCTTCTCCTATTTCGACGACGGCCGTCCGCGCTACCAGGCCGACTACCTCACCGACCCGATCACGGTCGCGGCCGGCCAGTCGGCTACGGTCGAAACGCTGGTCTTCGCCGGCGCCAAGGAAGTGGCCAAGATCAACGCCTACGAGACGGATCGCCAGATCCGCCAGTTCGAGCTCCTGATCGACTGGGGCTGGTTCTACTTCATCACCAAGCCGATGTTCTGGCTGATCGACAACCTCTACAAGCTGCTCGGCAATTTCGGCCTGGCGATCCTCGCCACCACCGTCATCGTCAAGGCCATCTTCTTCCCGCTCGCCAACAAGTCGTACAAGTCGATGGCGAACATGAAGATGGTGCAGCCGAAGATGCTGGAAATCCGCGAGAAGTACGCGGACGACAAGATGAAGCAGCAACAGGCGATGATGGAGCTGTACAAGACCGAGAAGATCAATCCGCTCGCCGGCTGCTGGCCGGTGCTGATCCAGATCCCGGTGTTCTTCGCGCTCTACAAGGTGCTCTACGTCACCATCGAAATGCGCCACGCGCCGTTCTTCGGCTGGATCCACGATCTGGCGGCGCCCGATCCGACGTCGATCTTCAACCTGTTCGGCCTGCTGCCATGGGGCGTGCCCGCCTTCCTGATGATCGGCGTATGGCCGCTGATCATGGGCGTGACCATGTTCCTGCAGATGCGCATGAACCCGACGCCTCCGGATCCGACCCAGGCGATGATCTTCACCTGGATGCCGATCCTGTTCACCTTCATGCTGGCGTCGTTCCCGGCGGGCCTCGTCATCTACTGGGCGTGGAACAACTCGCTGTCGATCCTGCAGCAGGGCGTGATCATGAAGCGCCAAGGCGCCAAGATCGAGCTGTGGGACAACCTCATGGCGCTGTTCAAGAAGAAACCGACACCGGCCGAATAGGCCGGATGCTGGCGATGCAACAAAAGGCCCCGGAATTTCCGGGGCCTTTTTCTTTGCAGGGTCGGCGATGCCGCTGAAACTCTTTCGACGGATGCCGCGTATCTCGAAGATGCCTGCAGGCGCGAGCTTGCGGGGTGGCGGTGTCTGACCTCCCCCCGGTCAGCAACGAACCGTCTCGGCAAGGCCGGGGTCCCGCTGTCCCTTGCGGGACCCCGGTTGCCGCGAGAAATCGCAACCAAGAATTCAAGTATTCCCGCAATGATCGGGTGAAGAAGGTATGGCGCGGCGATGTCATCGCGCTGCACCGCGCTATACTGTCATCTTATCCGCATCAATATGGACGCCGAGCCATGCTGGGACCGAACCCCTCGATCAAGCACCCGATGCCGATGCACAAGCGCGTCGGCTTCCTGAAGGCCCTTGTCGACGCCGAGAACATCGAGGTCGGCGACTTCACCTACTATGACGATCCCGAAGGGCCGGACCTCTTCCAGACCAAATGCGTGCTGCACCACTACCCCTTCATCGGCGACAAGCTGATCATCGGCAAGTTCTGCGCCATCGCCGAGGGCGCGCGCTTCATCATGAACGGCGCCAACCATGCCATGTCCGGCTTCTCGACTTACCCGTTCAACATCTTCGGCCATGGCTGGGACGAGGGTTTCGACGTCGCCACCTGGCAGCAGGAGGTGCGCGGCGACACGGTGATCGGCAATGACGTTTGGATCGGCATGGAAGCGGTGATCCTGCCGGGCGTCCATATCGGCCACGGCGCGATCATTGCTGCGAAATCGGTTGTCAGCAGGCACGTACCGCCTTATGCGATCGTAGCCGGCAATCCTTCGGTCGCGGTCAAGAAGCGGTTCGACGACAAGACCATCGAACGGCTGCTTGCGATTGCCTGGTGGGATTGGCCGGTGGACAAGATAGGCCGCAACCTCAACGCCATTCGCGGCTCCGATATTTCTCTGCTGGAGGCAGCGGTTTGAACGACCAGACAAGACCCGCAGCACCGGTGGACGCCGAGCTGTTCAAGCGCCCGTGGATCTTCATCCGCGGCGTGCCCGCCATGAAGTTCCTGCCGCCGGAGGGGCCACCCGAGATCGCCTTTGCCGGCCGCTCGAATGTCGGCAAGTCGTCGCTGATCAACGGCCTGGTGCGGCAGAGCGGGCTGGCGCGCACGTCGAACACGCCGGGGCGCACGCAGGAGCTCAACTATTTCGTGCCCGACGGCTATTCCGGCGCAGCGGGCGACCTGCCGCCGATGGCGCTGGTCGACATGCCGGGCTACGGCTATGCCCAGGCCCCCAAGGAACAGGTCGACGCCTGGACCAGGCTGGTGTTCGACTATCTGCGCGGCCGGGTGACGCTCAAGCGCGTCTACCTGCTGATCGATTCCCGCCACGGCATCAAGAAGAACGACGAGGAAGTGCTGACCTTGCTCGACAAGGCGGCGATCTCCTACCAGATCATCCTGACCAAGACCGACAAGATCAAGGCTGCCGGCGTGCCGAGGCTGATCGAGGAGACGCTTCTCAAGATCAAGAAGCGGGCAGCGGCGTTCCCTGTGGTGCTGGCCACGTCTTCGGAAAAGAACGAAGGCATGGACGAACTGCGCGAGGCAATCGCCCTGGTGGTCAACGGCGGCTAGGCCGTCGCCGGCCTGAAGCCCAGCGCCAGGCCGTTGATGCAGTGGCGCTTGCCGGTCGGCGGCGGGCCGTCGTCGAAGATGTGGCCGAAATGGCCGCCGCAGCGGCGGCAATGCACTTCGGTGCGGGTCATCAGCAGAGAGCTGTCGGCCTTGGTGCCGACGGCATCGGGCAGCGCTTGCCAGAAGCTCGGCCATCCGGTGCCGGAATCGAACTTGGTGTCCGAGGCATAGGCAGCGAGATCGCAGCCGGCGCAATGGAACGTGCCCTTGCGGTGCTCATCGAGCAGCGGGCTGGTCCATGGCCGCTCGGTGTCTTCCCGGCGCAACACGGCAAACTGGGCATCGGAAAGGACGGCACGCCATTGCGCATCCGTCCTGGTGATCTCGAAGCTCTCGGCCAATGCCGGGCCGGCCACGGTCAATCGCCTGGAAACGGCGAAACCGGCAACTACGGCCATCGCAGCACTGCCCAGCAGGAACGAACGGCGGTCCATGGCACTCCTCCTGCCCGACCTTAGGCCGGTGCCGCATCACGGCGAAATCAACAGGGCTTGAGGGGCCGAAGCCGAAGAGCCCGCGGGTCAAAAAAACATGCCCCGCAACGGTGACCGTTGCGGGGCGCATCGTCGATTGCGCGAGAGATAGCGAAGTTCCGCGCGACAAAGCCTGGCTCACATCTTGGGCAGCAGCACCTTGTCGATGACATGGATGACGCCATTCGACTGTTCGACATTGGCGATGGTGACGTTGGCGACGTTGCCGTTCTCGTCCTCGACCGTGACCTTGTCGCCGTCATACTTGGCGGTCCAGGTGCAGCCGCCGACGGTCTTGACCGGGTGGGCGCCCTTGTCGTCGTCGACCATCTTCTTGATGTCGGCCGCCATCGCCTTGGCGGCGACGACGTGGCAGGTCAGGATCTTGGTCAGTTGATCCTTGTTCTCGGGCTTGAGCAGGTTCTCGACGGTGCCGGCCGGCAAGGCGGCGAAGGCCTCGTTGGTCGGCGCTAAGACCGTGAACGGCCCCTTGCCCTGCAGCGTCTCGACCAGGCCGGCAGCCTTGACCGCAGCGACGAGCGTGGTGTGATCCTTCGAGTTGACCGCGTTCTCGACGATGTTCTTGTCGGCAAACATCGCCGCACCGCCAACCATCGGGTTCTCGGCATGGGCCATCGTTGCGAGAGCAGAGAAAGCGCCGGCAAGCAAAGCGAGAGATATCTTACGCATATCGTAACTCCTTGGGGTTGTTTCCCTAGATGGAAAGGCACAAGGAATTACGGTCCGGGTCTCCAACAGTTTCACAAAAAGACAGAAATATCTGAATAAAATCAGTATGTTATTTATCGAAACCTTGTAGATACGGAGATGGGCGCGGATAAGTTTCGGCCGCTCCGGTTTTCCGCGACGTTTTTCAGATTTCCCGGAGATCGCCGGCCGCAACGACAGGGCCGGTGGGCTGGCCGGTCGGCGAACCGCCGGTCGGTTCCAGACTGACTGCCAGCACGGCGCCGGCTGCCAGCTTGTCGCGCATGTCTTCCTTGACCGGCATCTTCATCGTGGCGCCGACCGGAATGACGCCCATCGACACGGGCGGGTTGCTGCCTTCGATCATCCAGAGCTCGAAGTCCTTGCCGCTGCCGCGCTCGCCGGCGACATGGGACAGGCCGACCTCGCCGGTGGCGGCGTCGTACATGACCATGTACTTGACGTCGCTGCCGTCGGCGGCAAGCGATGCCACCATGCGCTCCTGCGGCACGTCGACCGGCGGGTTGAGCATGGGCACGGCAACATAGATCGCCAGCGCGGCCACGGCAGCGGTTGCGAGGCCGCGCCAGAAGGCAAGGCTCGACCACAGCCCGGCAGGCTGCCCGGAGGTGGAGCGCGCGGTTGTGGAGAACAATCTCGCGTCGATCGCCTGCTTGACCGAGGCCGGCGCCTCGACCTCGGGATAGGCCGCACCCAGCGGGGCGAACCGCACCTCCCATTCGTCGACGAGGCGGGCGAAGCCAGGCTCGCCGTCGATGCGGACACTGGCCTGGCGGCGCTCGTCGGCAGGCAAGACACCGAGAACGTATTCGGCGGCGACGATGTCGTCGCCTCCACGTTCCGGTCCATTGTCTTCCGCAAGCGTCATCTTTCCAGACATTCCCTAAGCTTCAACAGACTGCGTCGCAGCCATGTCCGCATGGTGTTGAGCGGCACGCCGTGGCGTTCCGCGAGTTCGGCATAGCTCTCGCCCTTGAGATAGGCGCCGCGGACTGCGGCCGCCCGGTCCTTCTCCAGTTCCTCGAGGCAGCCGTGGATGCGCCCGGCTTCGTCGCCCGCCACCGCGGCCGCCTCCGGTCCCGGCGCGGGATCGGCAATTTCAAGCGCCTCGTCGATGGCGAGGGGTGCCTGGCGCCGCGCCCGGATACGATCGATCGCATGGTTGCGCGCGATTGCCACAAGCCACGAGATGGGGCTGAGGTCGGAGGCGGCAAACCGGTCGGCCTTCGTCCAGATCTTGACGAAGACCTCCTGCAGCGCTTCCTCGGCTTCCGCCCTGTCGTTCAATACACGCAGGCAGACGCCGAAAAGTTTCGAGCTCGTCTGCCGGTAGAGCAGATCGAAGGCACCGCGGTCCTTCATCGAGGTCCGCACGATAAGTTTGGTGATGTCCTGCGGCGTCATTGTCGTCACGTTACGTTGCGGCAGGCGAATTGCAACCGCTGTTTAGATCGCACCGCCCCCTGCAACCGATTTCGAAGCGCGGGAGGCACGGCGCGACAGTCTGGCCAGGGCCATCGAACCATTTGCCCCCTGCCCGGTTTCCGGCTAAGACCGCGCCGACCTTTTCCACCGATCCGGGACCATGCCGATGACGACGAACGTCGCCGCCACCGCCGAAATGCAGGCAGCCCTGCTTTCAGCAGCCCTGCCCTACATGCAGCGCTACGAAAACAAGACCGTCGTCGTGAAATATGGCGGCCACGCGATGGGCGACGTGACGCTCGGCCGCGCCTTTGCCCGCGACATCGCTTTACTGAAGCAGTCGGGCGTCAACCCGATCGTCGTGCATGGCGGCGGCCCGCAGATCGGCGCCATGCTCAACAAGATGGGCATCGAATCGAAGTTCGAGGGCGGCCTGCGCGTCACCGACCAGAAGACCGTCGAGATCGTCGAGATGGTGCTGGCCGGCTCGATCAACAAGGAGATCGTCGCGCTCATCAACGCCGAGGGCGAGTGGGCCATCGGCCTGTGCGGCAAGGACGGCAACATGGTCTTCGCCGAAAAGGCCAAGAAGACCATGATCGACCCCGATTCGAACATCGAAAGGGTGCTCGATCTCGGCTTTGTCGGCGAGCCGGTCGAAGTCGACCGCACGCTGCTTGATCTTTTGGCCCGCTCCGAGATGATCCCGGTGCTGGCGCCCGTCGCCCCGGGACGCGATGGCCACACCTACAACATCAACGCCGACACCTTCGCCGGTGCCATAGCGGGTGCAGTCAAGGCATCGCGGCTGCTGTTCCTGACCGACGTGCCGGGCGTGCTCGACAAGGACAAGAGGCTGATCGACGAGCTGACGGTCTCCGATGCCAAGGCGCTGATCAAGGACGGCACGATCTCTGGCGGCATGATCCCCAAGGTCGAGACCTGCATCGAGGCGATCGAGCGCGGCGTCGAAGGCGTCGTCATCCTCAACGGCAAGACGCCGCATTCGGTGCTGCTCGAACTGTTCACCGAGCACGGTGCGGGCACGCTGATCGTTCCGTAGGCGGAGGAAAACTGCTGCTCCAGTGGGCAAAGACAGGCCGGCTTCTGCCGGCCTTGCCGTTTGTCAGCCACGCCCCAGTGTTCACGAAGCATTGACCCGGCCCGGCTTTCATTTTCCCCGCGTTGACGCACACTGATTTCCGGGTCCCTCGGACATCGAACCATGCTGGCTGCGCTGGCGCTGATGCTGTGCACGAGTTGCGAACTGCCTGCCACACCGGTCATCGGCGTAGATGCCAGAACGGTGGACGTCGAACTGGTGCTGGCCGTCGATGTTTCGAGCTCGATGGACGCAGGCGAGTTCGCCCTCCAGCGCGCCGGCTACGTCAAGGCGCTGCGCCACCCCGACTTCATCAATGCCGTCCTGTCGGGATCGAAAGGCCGCATAGCGGTGACCTATTTCGAATGGGCGGGAACCGTCCAGCAGGAATCAGTCATACCGTGGCAGGTCATCGACAGCCGCGACAGCGCCGAAGCCTTCGCAGCCAAGCTTGCCATCATGCCGATCGAAGGCTCCGGCGGCACCTCGATCTCGAATGCCGTGGCGTTCGGCGCAAGGCTGCTGCAGCACAACGACTTCAGTGGCGAAAAGAAGGTCATCGACATCTCGGGCGACGGACCGAACAACACCGGGGCGCCGGTGGAGATCGCCCGCAACAACGCGGTTGCGAAAGGCATCATCATCAACGGCCTGCCGATCCTCGTGCGGCCGACGGGAAGCCTCGAAGACATCGACCGCTACTACGCCGAATGCGTGACCGGCGGTCCGGGTTCATTCGTCCTGCCCATCCGCCTCGCGACCGAGTTCATCACCGCGATCCGCCGCAAGCTGATTCTCGAAGTCAGCGGCGTCACCGATGCACCCGAGATGCTGAACATCCAGGCGACGGAACCCGTCAACTGCCTCGTCGGCGAGCGCTACCGACTCGTCTATCCCGAACAGTAGCCACTGCCCTACCCCCTGAGATGCCCGAGCGGCACGTGGCCGGGACCCTTAATGTTCTGCAGCACCAGTTGGGTGTGGACGTCGCGTACGCCCGACAGACGCATCAGCCGGTGCATGACGAAGGCGTTGAGGTCGTCGACACTGGGCACCATGACGTGGAGCAGGAAGTCGTAGTCGCCGGTCATCGTCCAGCAGGCCGAGACCTCGTCCATACGCTGCACGGCAGCGATGAACTTCTCCGGCGAATCGTCGCTGTGACTGACCAGCCTGACCTGGACGAAGACCTCGACCATGAGGCCAACCGCCCGACGGCCGATACGGGCTGTAAAACCCTTGATGACGCCGGCTTCCTGCAGCGCCTCGAAGCGCCGGGCGCAAGGCGTGTTGGAGAGACCGATCTCCTGCGCGATTTCCGAGACCGGCTTGCGCCCGTCGCGCTGGAGAATGTCGAGCATCTTGATCTCAAACTCGTCGAACTGAGGCATTTTCACTCCCCATGCGATATTTGCAGGGCAACATACCTCAATTCTCATACTCATGCGTGCAAAGAAGTGAATTCCGCTCAAACGCCGCGGTTATGATTCTGCATCGAAACCATGTTCTCGGGAGGTTCAGACCATGGGCATCAGCGTTCAGGACTACGCGCAGGAATGTGCGGCCCAGGGGTTGCGCGGCGACTACACGGTCTGCCGCCCCGATTTCACCGTCGAGCAGAAATACGACTACAGTGCCGCCAAGCAGGACGTCTGGCGCACATTGTGCGACCGCCAGACCAGGCTGACCCAGCGGCTGGCGCACAAATCCTATCTCGACGGCATGTCGGCGCTCGACCTCGTCGACCGCATCCCGGACTTCCACGACGTCAGCGAGAAGCTGCGCAAGCTCTCCGGCTGGGAAATCGTCGCGGTGCCCGGGCTGATCCCGGCACAGCCGTTCTTCGACCATCTCGCCAATCGCCGCTTTCCCGTCACCAACTGGCTGAGGACGCGCGAAGAGCTCGACTACATCGTCGAACCCGACATGTTCCACGATTTCTTCGGCCACGTGCCGGTGCTGAGCCAGCCGGTGTTCGGCGACTTCATGCAGATGTATGGCGAGAAAGCCGGCGACCTGATCGCGCTGGGCGGCGACGAAATGACCACCCGGCTCTACTGGTACACGGCCGAATACGGCCTGATGCAGGAGGCCGGCCAGCCGCTGAAGGCATTCGGCGCCGGCCTGATGTCTTCCTTCACCGAACTGCAGTTCGCCGTCGAAAGCGCCGATGCCCACCAGGTGCCGTTCGACATCGAGACGGTGATGCGTACGACCTACGAAATCGACAAGTTCCAGCGCGCCTATTTCGTGCTGCCGTCGTTCGACGTGCTCCGGGACGCGTTCCAGAACTCCGACCTGGCCGGCATCATCAAGCGCTGGAAGGACGAGCCGCCGCTCGACCCGGCGACAATCTAGGGAGGCTAGCCGACGGCCAGCAGCACCAGGATGCCGCCGACGATCAGCACGCAACCGGCGATCTCCAGCCGGTTGATGCGCTCGCGGAAGAAGAAGACGCTCGAGGCAAAGGTAAACAGCATCTCGATCTGGGCCAGCGACTTGACGATCGCCGCCTGCTGCAGCGTCATTGCCATGAACCAGCCGAAGGAGGCCGAGGCGCCGACAAGGCCGGTGAACAATGCCGGCCGCCACGCCTTGGCGATGCGCGGCAGCTCATCGCGCTCCCTCCAGACGATCCAGGCCAGCATGAGCAGCGTCTGGAAGACGATGACGACGGCGAGCGTGACAGCTGCCTGCATCATGAAATTCGGCCCGCCGAGCGCCAGCGACGCGGCGCGATAGGCGACCGCCGAGATGCCGAAGCAGGTGCCTGAGGCAAGGCCGATCAGCGCGTTGCGGCTGAGCACCGAGGTCACCAGCGTGCGGGCGGTGAAGGCGGTATGCGCGACCGAGATCAGCATGACGCCGAAGACGCTGATGGCGATGGCGGCGATGGCGCCGGCCGTTGCCCTCTCGCCGAGGAACAGCAGGCCGAACAGCGCCGCCTGCGCCGGCTCGGTACGCGAATAGGCGGTGCCGACGGCGAAGTTGCGGAACGAAAACAGGTGGATCAACAGGAAGGTCGCGGCGATCTGGCCGACGCCGCCGAGCACGGCCCAGGCAAAGAACGTCCCGTTCAAGGCCGGCAGCTCGTAGCCGACGACGAAATGCAGCACCCCGACGAAGGCGAGCGCGAAGGGAAAACCGAAACCGAAGCGGACGAAGGTGGCACCGGTGGTGCCCATCACGCCCTTCAGGTGCTTCTGCACCACCGACCGCAGATTCTGCAGGAAGGCGGCGGCAATGGTGATGGGTATCCAGAGTTCCATGGAAATGTCCGGCGGGACGGCAGGAGGCGCCGCCCGTCCCCTCTAGAAGCGGGAAAGGCCGCGTGCAACCGTACGCGGCCTCAAAAACCTTGTGCCAGGCAGGATCAGGCCGCTTCGGGGACGCCCGTGTCGAAGATCGCGCGGTTGCGGCCACGGCGCTTGGCCTCGTAGAGGCGCTTGTCGGCGCTCTTCATCAACTCCGAGACGTTGGCCTCGGATTTACAGGTGGTGCCGCCGATGCTGACGGTCAGCGGCACGGAACGCTCGTCGTTCGGCTGGAAGCGCAGCGCTTCGACCTCGCTGCGGATACGCTCGGCCACCAGCTTGGCCTCGTCGTTGGTGGCGCCCACCAGGAAGGCGCCGAATTCCTCGCCGCCGATGCGCCCGAGGATGTCGCCGCTGCGCACGCCGCGGGTGATCGCGGCGGCGATCTGCAGCAGCGCCTGGTCGCCGGTCAGGTGACCGAAGCTGTCGTTGATCTGCTTGAAATGGTCGGCATCGATGATCAGCAGAGCGCCGCGATCGGTCTTGCGCCTGGACCCGTCGAGCGCCGCGAAGAAGTTCTCGCGGTTGAGCATGCCGGTCATCTCGTCGCGGCTCGCCTTTTCCGACAGGCGCTTGTGCGCGGCGGCAAGCTGGGCGTGGGCACGCGTCAGCTCGGCATGGGCGACCTTCAGCTTTTCACGCTGCCAGAAGGTGTGAAAAGAGAACGGGAAAGCAATCAGGACGGGACACAGCACCGGCAACACATAAGCGGCAGTATCGACAATACCGCCAGTGAGCCGAATGACCGTCAGGACGAGTGCCATCGTAACCACGATGCACAATAGTGTGACGAAACCGGATTTTAAAAGCGCACTCTTCAATTTCTGCTCCCTGCCGACAGCTGGAATGCCAGCATCAACTGAAGGTCATCTTTCCCAGGTAGTTAAAATTCGACTTACCCCGCGTAATTTCGCCATCGTCCAACGCGAACGTGAGCAGCCGCGGACGCTTCCAAATTTCCTGAACCATGCCATAAGGGCGTCATGACCGATATTCCCGATCCCGCCCGCTTCGACCACGTCACCGACTGGGTGTTCGACCTCGACAACACGCTCTATCCGCATCACTCGAATCTATTCTCCCAGATCGACGTGAAGATGACAGGCTATGTCGCGGAGCTGCTGACCTTGTCGCGCGAGGACGCGCGCAAGCTGCAGAAGGAGCTCTATCTCGAATACGGCACGACGCTGAACGGCCTGATGCAGCGCCATGGCATCGATCCCGACGCGTTCCTCGAGCATGTCCACGACATCGACTATTCTTGGCTGGTGCCGGATCCGGTTCTGGGGGCGGCGATTCGCCAGCTGCCGGGGCGCAAGTTCATCTTCACCAACGGCAATCGCAGCCATGCCGAGCGCACCGCCCGCCAGCTCGGCATCCTCGACCATTTCGACGACATCTTCGACATCGTCGCCGCGGGGCTTACGCCCAAGCCGGCACGCCAGCCCTATGAGACCTTCGCAGCCCTGCACAAGGTGACGGGCGCCAACGCGGTGATGTTCGAGGACCTGGCGCGCAACCTTTCGGTGCCGAAGTCGCTCGGCATGACCACGGTGCTGATCGTGCCACGCAATTTCGAGCCGACCTTCTCGGAAATCTGGGAGAGCGACCCCACCCACGAGGACGACGTCGACTACGTCACCGACGATCTCGCAACCTTCCTGACGACGATCGTCGAGGCCAACGCCGCTTGAGCCGTTTCACCTCCGTCGAGGCGCGGATCGATGCGGCGGCACATGCCGTGCTCGACCGCCTGCCGGCAGGCGGGTTCTATGGTGCGCTGGTCGAGTTCCTGGTCTTCGGGCTGAAGCAGGCCTGGGCCTGCCTGTTCGGCGGCGCCATGCTGGCGCTGATCATGGCCACCCGCCTGTGGTGGCCGACCGACGCCGGGCTGTCGCGCTACGACTTCCTGTTCCTCGCTGCCGTCGCTATCCAGGCCGCCATGCTGGCACTGCGCCTGGAGAAGCCGTCCGAAGCCAGGGTCATCCTGATCTTCCACGTCGTCGGCACGGCGATGGAGGTGTTCAAGACCTACGCCGGCTCATGGAGCTATCCGGAAGACAGCTTCTTCCGCATCGGTGCAGTGCCGCTGTTCTCCGGCTTCATGTATGCGGCGGTCGGCTCGTATCTCGCCCGCGTCAGCCGCATCTTCGACATGCGCTACAGCGGCTATCCGCCGCTCTGGGCGACGGTGCTGTTGTGCGCGGCGATCTACGTCAACTTCTTCGCCCACCATTTTACCGTCGACATCCGCTACGGGCTGTTTGCGGCCACCGCGCTGCTCTACCTCACGACGGTGGTGCATTACCGCGTCTTCCGCTTCCGCCACCGCATGCCGCTGCTGCTCGGCTTCCTGCTGGTCTCGCTGTTCATCTGGTTCGCCGAAAACATCGGCACCTGGTCGCGCGCCTGGATCTATCCCGGCCAGCATGACGGCTGGACGCCGGTCTCGATCCAGAAGCTCGGCTCCTGGTACCTGCTGATGATCATTTCCTTTGTGCTGGTGACGCTTGTCCACCGGCCGCGGCCGATGGACGACGCCAAGCCAGGTTCAAAGGCTGTAGAACTTGGCGATGATGTCCCAGGCTTCGTCGGCGGTGTCGACGAAGTCGATGATGTCCTGGTCGCCCGGCGTGATGGTGCCCTGGTCGGCGAGGAAATCGAGGTCGATCGCCCGCTCCCAAAATGACTTGCCGAACAGGATGACCGGCACCCGCTCCATGCGTCCGGTCTGGATCAGCGTCAGCGTCTCGAAGAACTCGTCCATCGTACCGAAGCCGCCGGGGAACACGGCGACTGCCTTGGCGCGCATGACGAAATGCATCTTGCGGATGGCGAAGTAGTGGAAGTTGAAGCACAGCTCCGGCGTCACATAGGCATTGGGCGCTTGCTCGTGCGGCAACACGATGTTGAGGCCGATGGACGGTGCGCCGACGTCGTCGGCGCCGCGGTTTCCGGCTTCCATCACGCCCGGGCCGCCGCCGGTGACGACGACGAACTCGCGGTAATAGGACGCAGCGGAGTGCTGCGAGCACAGGCGGGCAAATTTGCGCGCCTCGTCGTAATATTTGCTGTTGGCCTCGAGGTTCTTGCGCTGCGTTTCGTTCTTGGCCGCCCAGGCCTCGCCGCCCGGCTCGGGAATGCGGGCGCCGCCGAATAGGATGACCGTCGAGCGGATGCCGCGTTCGGCCAGGATCATCTCGGTCTTGAGCAGTTCGAGCTGCAGCCGCACCGGGCGCAGGTCGCGCTGGGTCATGAAATCTTCGTCGTTCCAGGCCAGCCGGTAGGTCGAGGCGCGCGTCTGCGGCGTGTCGGGCACGCTCTTGGCCCGCTCCAGATCCTCATCGGAGTGCGGCAGCGGCGTCCAGCCAGCCTTTTCCATAGGATTCATAATCTACTCAGCCCCAAATTACGTTGCCCGCGACATTCCGCGGCGTCACCGCGATTGACCCCTTCACAAGCCTGAAATAGGGTCCGCGCGATTTTATGCCAGCTTAGAAGCCTTAACCTTAACGGTACGTAACGGAGATGTTCATGTCGAAGCCCGATCTCGCCAGCCTCGAAAAGACAATCGACAAGGCATTCGAGGAACGTGACGGCATTTCGACGTCGACGCGCGGTGAAGTCCGCGAGGCAATCGAGACGGCGCTTGACCTTCTGGACAAGGGCGCGGCCCGCGTCGCGCAGCGCCGGGACGACGGCAAATGGCTGGTCAACCAGTGGCTCAAGAAGGCGGTGCTGCTGTCGTTCCGCCTGAACCCGATGGAACTCATCTCGGGTGCGCCCGGCGGCGCTTCTTGGTGGGACAAGGTGCCGTCCAAGTTCGACGGCTGGGGTTCGGTCGACTTCGAGAAGGCCGGCTTCCGCGCCGTGCCGTCTGCGGTCGTGCGCAAGTCGGCCTATGTCGCTCCGGGGGCCGTGCTGATGCCGTCCTTCGTCAATGTCGGCGCCTATGTCGACAGCGGCACGATGGTCGACACCTGGGCCTCGGTCGGCTCCTGCGCCCAGATCGGCAAGAACGTGCACCTGTCCGGCGGCGTCGGCATCGGCGGCGTGCTCGAGCCGATGCAGGCCGGCCCGACCATCATCGAGGACAATTGCTTCATCGGCGCGCGTTCGGAAGTGGTCGAGGGCTGCATCGTGCGCGAAGGCTCGGTGCTCGGCATGGGCGTGTTCATCGGCCAGTCGACCAAGATCGTCGACCGCGCCACGGGTGAAGTGTTCTATGGCGAAGTGCCGGCCAATTCGGTGGTCGTGGCAGGTTCGCTGCCCGGCAAGCCGCTGCCCAACGGCGACGCCGGCCCGAGCCTCTACTGCGCCGTCATCGTCAAGCGCGTCGATGCCCGGACCCGCTCGAAGACGTCGATCAACGAACTGCTCAGGGATTGATCCTTCAGCAGAATTTTTTCCCGGGCATTTGAGCAGATCGCTCGAATGCCCGACCAACAGAACGGACCAGATTCACTTTGCCCGACAAATCCCAGCTTTTCTGGTTGTTCTTCCGATTCTCGGGCCGCGTGAACCGCGCGGCCTACGTGCTCGGCTTTCTGTTCATGCTGGTGACGATGTCGTTCCCGCTCTACCAGTTCATGCGCGTGCACCCCGAAAGCGGCGCGGCCCAGGTCTGGTCGATGCTGTTCGGAATGACCTTCCTCATCTTCCTGTGGGCGCACATCGCCTTCAGCGTCAAACGCCTGCACGATTTCGACAAGCCAGGTCTCTTTGCCGTGGCGCTGTTCATCCCGGTGGTCTCGATCTTCGCCTTCATCGCGCTCTGCTTCTTTCCCGGCACGCCGGGCCCGAACCAGTTCGGCTACCAGACCAACGCGCCGCGATAACCTCGCTTTGGCAAAAACGGCGCCGCCTGTCGCCCGTGACCGGACGACGCTGTCGCGAAGCTTAACTCCGCGTTCACCGGAGCAACCGAACGTCGTGACAGGACCGGGCGATTCAATTATCGCTGTCGCCATGAAACTGCCTACAGATCCCGCCGAGAACCTCGCCGCCCTCATTCGCTGCCCGTCGGTCACGCCGGCCGAAGGCGGTGCGCTTACGGCGCTCGAAGCCATGCTGAAGCCGCTCGGCTTCGCCGTCGACCGCCCGACCTTCTCCGACGCCGGCACGCCCGACATCGAGAACCTCTATGCCCGCCGTTCCGGCAACGGGCCGCATCTGATGTTCGCCGGCCACACCGACGTCGTGCCGGTCGGCGACGAGGCCGCCTGGACCCACCCGCCCTTCTCGGCGGCCATCGCCAATGGCGAGATGTATGGCCGCGGCGCGGTCGACATGAAAGGCGGCATCGCCTGTTTCGTGGCGGCTGTGGCACGCCATGTCGAGGCCAATGGCGGCCCCAAGGGTTCGGTGTCGCTGCTGATCACGGGCGACGAGGAAGGCCCGGCGATCAACGGCACCGTCAAGCTGCTGGCATGGGCCGCCGCACGCGGCGAGAAATGGGACGCTTCGCTGGTCGGCGAACCGACCAACCCGGATGCGCTGGGCGACATGATCAAGATCGGCCGCCGCGGCTCGGTCTCCGGCGTCGTCACGGTCAATGGCCGGCAGGGCCACGCCGCCTATCCGCACCTCGCCGACAACCCGGTGCGCGGGCTGATGACGCTGGTCGACGCGCTGCTCAACCCTTCCTTCGACAAGGGCACCAAGGATTTCCAGCCGTCGAACCTCGAGGTCACCACCTTCGACGTCGGCAACCCCGCCACCAACGTCATTCCGGCCAAGGCAACGGCCGCGTTCAACATCCGCTTCAACGACACCTGGACGGTCGAAACGCTGCAGTCGGAGATCCACAATCGCCTGGACAAGGCGAGCGGGCGAAAGAAATACCGCAAGGGCCGCAAGGAGCCGGTCGACTTCGAACTGACCTGGCGCGACACGCCCAGCCATGTCTTCCTGACCCGCGACGACAAGCTGGTCGAAGCGCTCGCCGGCTCGATCAAGGCGGTCACCGGCCACAAGCCGAAACTGTCGACCACCGGCGGCACGTCGGATGCGCGGTTCATCAAGGATTATTGCCCGGTCGTCGAATTCGGGCTGGTCGGCAAGACCATGCACATGGTCGACGAGCGCGTGCCGCTTGCCGAACTCGAAATGCTGACACAGGTCTACCAGCGTTTCCTGGAAGACTGGTTCGGATGACGGCTTAGGGCGCTATGTTGGGCAGCGGCGAAATCCAGCAATATTTGTCAGGCGCATGGCGGCTGATGCTGGGCAAGGCAGACGGCCTGCGCCAGCTCGACCTCAGCGCCGACGGCTTCTGGAATTCGTTCTTCGCCATCCTGATCGCGGTGCCTGCCCTGATCGTCGGATGGGTCGGCGTTTCCGACGAACTGACGCTGCAGTCGGCCGCATTCGCAGGCCGCTTCGGCATCGTCGTCCGGCTGGCACTGGTCGACATCGGCGCCTGGGTGCTGCCGCTGATCGTCTTTGCCCTGGTGGCGCGCCGCGTCGGGATCGGCGACCGTTTCGTGCACTATGTCGTGGCCAGCAACTGGGCTTCGGCGATCATCGCCTGGCTGATGCTGCCCGCAGCACTGCTGCGGACGGTGATGCCGGCGGCGCAAAGCGCGACCTCGATGCTGTCGCTGGCGCTGTTCGTGCTGTCGATGGTGCTCAGCTGGCGGATGACCAATGCGGCCATAGGCAAGGGGCCTGCCGTCGGCTCGGCGGTCTTTGCCGGCATGTTCCTGGTGTCACTGCTCGTTCTGTTTTCGCTGCAGGCGATGTTCGGCATTTCCGTGCAGAACTGAGATCTCAGCGCCGCGCGGCGGTCGCGGCAACCAGCATCAGGGCCGCCGCCACCAGTGCTGAAACTGCAAAGCCATAAGCCGAGTAGAGCGGGCCGAAGGCGGTCGTGCCGACGAACACGGCAAGATAGGTGACGGCGCTGTTCAGCCCCATGATGGTGCCGCGCTGGCCCGGATCGAGCGCCGACAGGCGCATCACCAGAACGTTGAGCCCGAAATGGTTGATCAGCCCCCACAGCGCCATGGCGGCGATCAGCCCACCGAAACTGCCTGAAATCGCTGCCAGCAGCAGATAGACCCCGCCAGCGGCGACATAGGCGATGGGCATGACCCGTCGGGCGCCGAGCCGGTCGACGACGCCGTCCAGCAATGCAGCCGCGCCGAAGCCGATGCCGTAGGACACCGCCGCCAGGCCGTTGGCGCTGACCGGGCGGCCCAGCGCCTCGTGCAGATGGTCGCCGAGATAGCCGTAGACGCCGTAGAACGCCGTCATGAAGGCACCGCAGGCGATCAACAGCGGCACGATGCCGGGCGTGCGCAGGGCTTCCAGCGGCGCGGGAGCCACATGGCCGTTCGGCCTGTCGGCCAGCGACACGGCCGACACGCCGATGGCCACGGCAATGGCGAGCATGGCAACGATCGCGAAGACGGCGCGCCAGTGCAGCAGGTCGGCGATGACGGCCGACATCGAGACGCCCGCGACCATCGACAGCGTCCAGCCGGTCAGCACCACGCCGATGGTGCCGCTTTCGCGGCCGGGCGGGGCGATGGCGGCGGCACTTGCATAGATCGCCGGCAAGGCGATGCCGGCCGCAACGCCTGCAACCAGCTGTGCAGCGATCAACACCGGGATCGTCGGCGCCAGCGCACTGGCGGCAAGGGCGAGCGCCAAGAGGCCCAGCGCCCATTGCAGCATGCGCCGGGCGCCGAAGCGGTCGATGTAGCGGGCAAGGAACAGCGCGCTCGCCGCCGTGCCGAGGCCGAAGGCCGATGCGGCCGCCATGACGAACGGAACCGAGGTGCCGAAGCCGCGCGCGACTTCCGGCGCGATCGGCCCCAGCACCAGCGAGTTGGAGCCGATGACGGCGATACAGGCGGTCAGCAGGTAGGCGGCACCGGGAATGCGGGCAGCGGGTTCGGCGACGCCAGGAAATGATTGATCAAGGTTCGACATCGTCGCATATTCGCCGAATGATGTTCAGCTTCAACGGAGAATTTCCGGATGGATCAAGAAACAGACGGCGTTCGGCAGAACCGCCAGCCGGAGCGCGCGATCGATGCCGCGGACCGAAGGCTGTTAGGCGTCCTGGTCGAGGATGCGACGGTCTCCTACGCCGAACTGGGCGAGAAGGCCGGCCTTTCGGCACCGGCGGCGCATGAGCGGGTGAAACGCCTGCGCCGGTCGGGCGCCATCCGCCAGACAGTGGCGATGGCCGACCCGAAGGCCATCGGCAAGCCGCTGCTGGCCTTCGTCCATGTCGACACGAGGGGCTGGGGCAAGACGCCGGAGCTGATGGCGGTTTCCGCCTTTCCGGAGGTCGAGGAGATCCACACCGTCGCCGGCGATGCCTGCATCCTGCTCAAGGTCCGGACCGAGGATACGCGCGCCTTGGAGGGGCTGCTGGCCCGCCTCTACGACACCCCCGGCGTGACTTCGACGCGCAGCTATGTGGTGCTGTCGACCTATCTCGAACGGCCGGTACAGCCTGACATCACCCAGGACTGGCCAGCGCCGAAGCATCTGGCGAACCCGCTCTACTAGAGCCCGTCTAGTAGTCCACGCCGGTGAGATAGAGACCGTCCGGCGGCGCCACCTGTCCGCAGGCGGCGCGATTGCGCGCCTCGAGTGCCGCGCTGAGATCGTCGGCCGTCCAGCCGCCCTCGCCGACCCGCTTCAGGCTGCCGACCATCGAGCGGACCTGGTTGTGAAGGAACGAGCGCGCCGACGTCGTGACCTCGATCGTGTCGCCAGACCGCCTCACGTCGAGCCGGTCGAGCGTGCGGACCGGACTGTTGGCCTGGCACTGGGTCGAGCGGAAGGTGGTAAAATCGTGCCGGCCGAGCAGGACCTTGGCAGCTTCGGCCATCGCCTCGTGGTCGAGGCGCTTGGGAACCCACCAGACCTTGCCGCGCTCCAGCGCGGCCGGCGCCCGCCGGTTGAGGATGCGGTAGATGTAATGGCGCCCGGTGGCCGAGAAACGGGCGTCGAAATCGTCCGGCACCTGACGGGCGGCGAGCACCGCCACGGTCTCACCGGCGGCCTGCATATGCGCGTTGACGGCATCGCGCACCTTGTCGTCGGCCCATGCCCTGGTGAGGTCGGCATGGGCGACCTGGGCGGTCGCGTGCACGCCGGCATCGGTGCGGCCGGCGCCGCGCAGCGAGATTTCATCGCCCGAAAACTTCAGGATCGCCTGCTCGATCGCCGCCTGCACTGTGTGCAGGCCAGCCTGGCGCTGCCAACCGGCATAGGCGCGACCGTCATATTCGATATCGAGGCGATAGCGCGGCATGTGCTGGCGAACTCCGGCCGCCTCAGGCAGCCAGAGCCGTACCGAAGGCCGAGGCGTAGACCAGCTTGCCGGTCTCGGGCGCATCGCCCCAGGCCAGCGCCTGCAGCGCCTCGCACTGGTAGTCGCTTTCGAACTTGGCCGCGCGCTCGTTGCTGTAGCCGAAACGGCCGTAATAGGCCGGGTCGCCAAGCACCACGGCGAGCGTCTCTCCGCCATCCCTGAGCCGGATGTGGGCTTCGCGAATCAGCGCGCCACCGATGCCGGTGCCGTGGAAATCAGGTTCGACAGCCAGCGGCGCGAGCGCCACGGCCGGAACCGTCCTGGCACCGTTCTGCACGTAGAGGCGCGAAAACAGGATGTGGCCGACCACCTGGTCGTCTTCCTCGGCCACCAGTTCGACGACGGCGTCGCCACCGGCGACCAGCGCATCGACGAGGCCGGCTTCGGCCTGCTGCCCGAAGGCGTGTTCCTCGACGAGGCGGATCGCCTCGCGGTCGCGGGGCGTAGCCGCCCGGATCGACATCATGCTCATGACAACTTCATTCCTTTTTCGATCTTGGCACCGCGCAGGAATTCATCCGCGGTGACGGGTTTTCCTCCCGCCCTTTGTACCTCGACCAGCCTGACGGCGGCTTCGCCGCAGGCAATCTCCAACCGGTCGTCGAGAACCGTTCCCGGCTCTCCCTGTCCGGCGGCACGTTGGGAGCGCAACACTTTCAAGCGCTCGGTCCGTCCGCCGATCTCGAATTCGCACCAGGCGCCGGGAAATGGCGACAGGCCGCGGATATTGTTGTCGACCGCCATCGCCGGCAAGGTCCAATCGATCCGCGTCTCCGCTTTATCGATTTTTTTGGCGTAGGTCACGCCTTCGCTAGCCTGGGGCACCGTTTCCAGCCTGCCCGCTTCGAGTTCCGCCAGCGCGTCCACCATCAGCGACGCACCCACCGCCATCAGACGATCGTGCAATTCGCCTGCGGTCATGTCGGGTCCGATCGCGACTTTTTCAAGTCGAGCGACCGGTCCAGTGTCCAATCCCTCTTCCATCCGCATGACCATCATGCCGGTTTCCGCGTCGCCGGCCATGATCGCGCGCTGGATCGGTGCCGCCCCCCGCCAGCGCGGCAGAAGCGAGGCATGGCCATTGTAGCAGCCGAGCCGGGTGCCCTCGAGGATGGCCTTCGGCAACAACAGGCCATAGGCCACGACGACGGCGACATCGGCATCGAGCCCGGCAAATGCCGCCTGCTCGGCCTCACCTTTCAGCGACAACGGCGTGCGCACGTCGATGCCCAGGCGCTCGGCCTCGCGCTGCACCGGCGACGGCGTCAGTTCCAACCCGCGGCGGCCGGCGGCGCGCGGCGGCTGCGAATAGACGGCCACGACCTGATGGCCGGCCTCGGCGATGGCGCGCAGCGTCGGCACGGAAAAATCCGGAGTTCCCATGAAGATGACGCGAAGGCTCATATGGATATGCAGTCCAGCACAAGATGCCCGGCCGGCAACGGCCGACCGTTCAGGCCATCGCTTCAAACGGGTTTACGAGCCCGAGGTCAAGCCCGTCGAAGTCGCGGACGTTGCGTGTGGCGAGCGTTGCGCCATGAACGATGCAGATGGCGGCGATCATCGCGTCCTGGACGGAGATGACGTGGCCCGACGCCTCGCGCAGGGCTCTTATCCTGCCGGTCAGCGCTGGCGATCTCCCGTCGAAGTCGAGGATGCGACCTCGAAACAGCTCTTGCAGCCCTGCGAGTGTCGTCAGATATCGGTCTGATCCGCTGCGAACCAGGTAACGTTCCGCGCCATAGGCCAGCTCCATGACCACCGGCCCGCACAAAAACAGCTCCTGCTGCTGTTGACGACCGAACCACTGCGTCAACGCGGCGTTGGGGTTCGGTTTATCGGCCTCCGAGATGACGTTGGTGTCGAGGACGATCATCGTTCGTCGTCGGCATCGAGGCCAAAACTGACGGGCCTGCCGAAGTCGCGTTTTCGCTTCGCTTCGATCTCGTCCATCGCCTTGGCGAACTCGCCATCAGGCGAGCCGTCGCTCCCAAAGAGCGCGCGCAGGCTTTCCCAGGCCGAACCCTGCGGCGACGCATCGCTGCCACGCTCGGCCAGCAAACCCTTCTGCAACAGATCGACTGCCTTGTCGGACAGGCTTTGGCCACGCGCCTTGGCGGCCTCGGCGATCTCGAGCTTGACGGCTTCCGGAATGTTCCTGATCAGCAGGTCGCCCATAAGCGCCTCCATCGGTTGATATCAATGATATCAGACCGTGGCGACGCCAGCAAACGGGCGGGAATTACCCCACCATGCGGCTCGGCGGACGGTCCTTGGCGAGCTTCTTGAACTTGCGCAGGACCATGTCGCGCTTGAGCTTGGAGATATAGTCGATGAACAGGACGCCATCGAGATGGTCGATCTCGTGCTGGAGGCAGGTGGCAAGCAGGCCGTCGGCCTCGACTTCCTGCTCCTTGCCGTTCTCGTCGAGATACTTGACCCGCACCGTCGAAGGCCGCTCGACCTCGGCATAATAATCGGGGATCGACAGGCAGCCTTCCTCGTAGACCGAGCGTTCGTCGCCGCGCGAAACCACCTGCGGGTTGATGATCGTCATCGGCGCCGGCTCCTCGCCCTCCTTGGCAAGGTCGATCACCAGCATGCGCAGCGGCTCGCCGACCTGGATGGCGGCGAGGCCGATGCCCGGCGCGTCATACATGGTGTCGAGCATGTCGCGCGCGAAATTGCGCACGCCGTCGTCGATGCGCTCCACGGGCCTGGAAACCTCGCGCAGCAGGGGGTCGGGAAGGATGATGAGCGGCTTGATGGTCATGTGCCTCAACTAAGATGTCGGGATAAAACCGTCAACCGGGGCCATGCGGCAATGTTCCTGTTTTGATCTGACCCAATGGAGCGAATCGGTTATGGTGCCGGCCATGAACGAGCTTTCCAGCATCTTGTCCGCCCCCATCGCCCAGCTTGGCGCGACCATCGTCACGCTCGGCCAGTTGCTCGGCTTTGCCGCGCTGCTGTTCGTGATCCTGCTCGCCATCCTCATGATCGCCCTGTGGCGCTCGGCCAAGGCGCGTGCGGTTGCCGCCGCCGAAGCCGCCGACCACGCCCGCGATGCCGAGGCGCGCATGGCCGGCATCCTGCAGGCCCAGGCCGAGATGCAGGGGCGGCTCGGCACCGTCGCCGACATTTTTGGCGCACGCCAGGCGGAACTCACCCAGTCGCTGGGACAGCGCCTCGATGCCATGACCGGGCGCATCGGCCAGACCATGGCCGAGCAGACCAAGTCGACGCATGACAGCCTTGCCAAGCTGCAGGAGCGGCTTGCCGTCATCGACACCGCCCAGGGCAACATCCAGTCGCTTGCCGGCCAGGTGGTGCAGCTTCAGGCGATCCTGTCGAACAAGCAGACCCGCGGCGCCTTCGGCCAGTCGCGGATGGAGGCGATCGTCGCCGACGGGCTGCCGCTCGGCGCCTACGAGTTCCAGGCGACGCTGTCGAACAACAACCGGCCCGACTGCCTCGTGAAAATGCCCAACGGCGCACCGTCGCTGGTGATCGACGCCAAATTTCCGCTCGAAGCCTGGAACGCCATCCGTGCGGCTGCCGATGTCGAGGCTGCGGCGGAGGCGCAGAAATATGCCGCCCAGGCCTTCCGGCGCGACCTCGAGGTGCACATCAAGGCGATTGCCGACAAATACCTGATCTCCGGCGAGACGCAGGACACGGCGTTCATGTTCGTGCCCTCGGAATCGATCTTCGCCGAGATCCACGAAAATTTCGAATCGCTGGTGCAGCGTGCCCACCGCGCCCGCGTGGTGATCGTCTCGCCGTCGCTGCTGATGCTGTCGATCCAGGTCATCCAGGCGATCCTCAAGGACGCGCGGATGCGCGAACAGGCGCACCTGATCCAGGGCGAGGTCATCCGCCTGATGGAGGATGTCGGCCGTCTCGACGAGCGCGTGCGCAAGCTGCAGACCCATTTCGGCCAGGCCAGCAAGGATATCGACGACATTCTGGTGTCGTCGTCCAAGGTCACCAAGCGCGGTGAAAAGATCGAGGCGCTGGAATTCGGCGCCTCGCATGCCGGCGAAACGGACGAGGCCGCGAAGCCTCAAGCAACCAACGCCCGCGCCGCCGACTCCAAGACCGGCCAGCTCAGGTTGCGGGTGGTCGAGGAAAGCGATTAGGCGCCGCTAGGACTGCTTCTCGACCGTTTCCATGCCGTCGAATGCGGGCAGCCAGTGCAGCGCCGAACGGTGCCAGACCTGCCTGCGTGGAACCAGTTCGTCGCGCTGGTTCGCAGTGCCCGTCCTCAGGCCGTAGACCTTGGGCCCGTCGCCGACCGAGGTGGCGAAGAGATGCGAACCGCAGTCGCCGCAGAAGCCCTGGGCCCGCTTGTTCCCGCTCTCGCCGGTCTTCACATAGATCCTGGGCGTGCCCGAAAACGCGATCTTGTCCTCGGCGACCGGCACGGTCACGCGAAAGGCGGTTCCGGTCAGCTTCTGGCAATCGGTGCAATGGCAGATCGCCGTCTTCTCCGGATCGACCTCGGCCGTGTAGGTGATGGCGCCGCAATGGCAGCCGCCTTCGATCTTCATTGAAATTCCTCCCTTTCCAGTACGCTCGACGCCGGCATCCTATTCCATATCCGGCGCCGCCAAATCCCCGGGCACAAGCCGTTCCCGCCGCTCGCGCCAGCGTTCGGACGTCTGCGGCTTGACGAAGACCACGCTGACCTCGGGAACCTCGGTCTTGAGCCTGGCCTCCAGCCGCTCGACGCAGGTTTCGATGTCGGCTGCCGATATGTGATCGACGAAATCGAGGCTGAGACCGGCGACGACCTGCTCGGGGCCCATATGCACGGTCAGCACGCCGTTGGCATTTTCGACCGCCGGATCGGCCTGGGCGATCTCGAGTATCTTCGCCTGCACGTCGGGCAAGGCAGGCTCCCCCATCAGCAGTCCCTTGCTCTCGACGGCCAGGAAGACAGCCGTGGCAGCGAGGATCAGGCTGATGCCGATCGAGGCCGCGCCGTCCATCCAGGGCTGCTCGAAATAGTGTGCCGCCGAAATGCCCACCAGCGCGATGACCAGGCCGAGCAGGGCCGCGCTATCCTCGAACAGCACGGTGTAGACGCTCGGATCCTTGCTGCGCCGCACGGCGCGAATATAGCCCATGTTGCCCTTGCTGCGCCGGAACTCCTTGAGCGCGACCAGCCAGGAGCCGCCTTCGAAGATCATGCACAGGCCAAGCACCACATAGTTGACGCGCGGGTTTTCGATCGGCTCGGGATCGAGCATGTGGATGACGCCTTCATAGAAGGCGACGCCGGCACCGAGCGCAAAGACCAGAAGCGCAACGATGAAGCTCCAGAAATAGAGTTCGCGGCCGTGACCGAACGGATGCAGGCGGTCGGGCGGCCGGGCGGCGCGTCGGAGCCCATAGAGCAGCAGCAGCCCGTTGCCGGTATCGACCAGCGAGTGCACGCCCTCGGACAGCATCGCCGAACTGCCGGTGAAGGCAGCGGCGACAAACTTGGTGACGGCGATCAGGAGGTTGCCGGCGATTGCCGCAAAGATCACAAATCTCGAGCCGGAATGTGCCACCGTCGATTCCTCGCGAGAGACAACTGTAGCGGGCGGCGGGCTGTGCTCAAGCCATTTCGTGGGCTGCGAAACAGGCGATGGGTGGCTCAACAGCCCTCTTGCAAGCGAGACGACTTCGCGTTTCACTTCGTGTCTCAGCAGCGGGAGATACGAATCATGGCCAAGGGTGCGATGAAAGCCGGAAAAGAAGCCCGGAAACCCAAGAAGGATGCCAAGAAGCCGGCGCCAGCGCCAGCATTCAAGGCCCCGCCGGTGCAAGCCACCAAGCTTAAGGACAAGTAGTCCTTGGTCTCGGCTTGATGCCAATCTCCAGCGCCCGGTCTCGGCCGGGCGTTTGGTTGACTGTTCCTCCGAAAACCCCAATCTGTTCTGGCGCAGGAACGATCTTGCGCCTTTCCGAAAAACCGGCCGGGACGACCCGCCATCCAATGGAGCGTTCCATGGCTTGGACTTATCTGTTTTTTGCTGGACTGTTCGAGATCGGCTGGGCCATCGGCCTGAAATACACGGATGGCTTCTCGAAGCCGATGCCGACCGTCCTCACCATTGTTTCGATGATCATCAGCCTTGGCCTGCTCGGCCTGGCGCTGAAGACGCTGCCCGTCGGCACGGCCTATGCCATCTGGACCGGCATCGGTACGGTCGGGACGGCGATGCTCGGCATCTGGCTGCTGGGCGAGCCGGCGACCGCACTTCGCCTCGCCTGCATCGGCCTGATCGTGTCCGGCATCGTCGGCCTCAAGCTGGTCGCCTGATCGAGCGGTCGTCTACTGGCCTGCCCCACCGGCGGGCCACTGAAGCCTCGATGGCGCGCCTGACGTGCAGGCATGCCAAAGCGGCCCGCGCCCGGGGCTTGGCAAAACCCCGATCGCGAACCGCCAGCAATGAGAATGTGCGCAATCGAACCTTGCTAACGGGCCGTTGCGTCTTTCAGGCGAACGTGTCCTGCAATCAGCCGAAGTTGGCCGAAGGCGGCATGCGCTTGCCGCGCGCCTTGCGCGCTGCGTAACGCGCGTCACGCTTGGCCTTGCGTTCGGCCTCGTCGGACAGCACGCGGCTGATACGGTCGGCCTCTTCGGCCTCGCGTGCCTTTGCCTCGGCCTGTGCCGCTTCTTCGGCAGCCAGACGTTCGGCTTCGGCCTTGGCTTCGCGCTCGGCCTTTTCAATGGCTTCGCGAGCCAGGCGTTCCTGCCGCAGCTTTTCCTTTTCGGCTTCGCGAATGGCGCGCGCCTCTAGGATAGCCTTGCGTTCGGCCTGGCGTGCCAGAACCGCTGGATCGTCAGCTGCCGGGCGTGCCTTGTACTTTTCGAGGAGAGCTTTCTTTGCGTCATTGGCGGCGCTACGCCGTTCGAAGACGTCTTTTTCCCTGTAGATTGCCAATTTGATTTCCCTGGAGTCACTTCGCGCCGCTTACATACGCGCGCGAAGGCAGAGTTCAAGCGCCAAAAAGGCATGTCTCCCATGAATTCGCGTGATGTTGCGGATAGGAAACGCTCTTTGGCGCCAATCTCGATATGGATTGTTCACTAGTCCGCATCTGGCGGCTTCGTGGAGCGATGGCTACCTGTAGCACGAATGACAGCGACAGGACCAGCGATATGGAACTTGGCCTCTACACTTTTGCCGACGTCAGCCCGGAAGCAGGTCCGGGAGCCATCGGACCGCACCAGCGGCTGCGCAATCTCATCGAAGAAATCGAACTGGCCGACCAGGTCGGGCTCGACGTCTTCGGCCTCGGCGAGCATCACCGCCCCGACTATGCAGCCTCTGCGCCGGTCGTGGCACTTGCGGCTGCCGCCGAGCGCACCAAGCGCATCCGGCTGACCAGCGCGGTCACGGTGCTGTCGTCCGACGATCCGGTGCGCGTGTTCCAGCAGTTCGCCACGCTCGACCAGCTTTCCGGCGGCCGCGCCGAGATCATGGCCGGCCGCGGCTCGTTCATCGAATCGTTCCCGCTTTTCGGCTACAACCTCGAAGACTATGACGAGCTGTTCGCCGAGAAGCTCGACCTGCTGCTGGCGCTGCGCGACAGCGAGCGCGTCACCTGGACCGGCACGCAGCGCGCGCCGATCAACGACCGCGGCGTCTATCCCCGGCCCTACCAGGACAGGCTGCCGATCTGGATCGCCATCGGCGGGACGCCGCAGTCTGCGGCGCGCGCCGGCGTGCTCGGCCTGCCGCTGGCGCTTGCCATCATCGGCGGCGAGCCGGCACGGTTCGCACCGCTGTTCGACCTCTATCGCGAGGCGGCACGGCGCGGCGGCCAGGATCCGGCCAAGCTCGCCACCAGCATCAACGTCCACGGCTTCGTCGCCGAAACCACCGAACAGGCGGCCGACGACTTCTACCAGCCGCAAGCAGAGGTGATGAACCGCATCGGCCGCGAACGCGGCTGGGGTCCGACATCAAGGGCGCATTTCGATCAATCGCGTTCGCCGCAAGGCGCGCTGTTCGTCGGCAACCCCGAAGTGGTGGCCGAAAAGATCGTGGCACAGCACAAGCTGTTCAAGAACGACCGCTTCATGCTGCAGATGGCGATCGGCATCATGCCGCACGACAAGGTGATGAAGGCGATCGAGCTCTACGGCACCAAGGTAGCGCCGCTGGTGCGCAAGGAACTGGGCGTCTCGGCCGCCGGGACGCCAGCCTGAAACGGCTGGACCAAAATTTACCCTGAGCGGGAAGGTTTGTTTGCGAAGATAGCGGTTCCTATATCCGGCGGGTCCCACCCCGCCGGAGCTGCACCATGACCACCCTTTCCGTCCTCGACCTTTCGCCGGTCACCGAAGGCAGCACTGCCGCGCAATCGCTCCAGAATACGCTCGATCTCGCCCGCCATGCCGAGGCGCTCGGCTTCCACCGCTACTGGCTGGCCGAGCACCACAACATGGCCGGCATCGCCAGTGCCGCGACCTCGGTCGTCATCGCCCATGTCGCGGCCGGCACCAGCACCATCCGCGTCGGCGCCGGCGGCATCATGCTGCCCAATCACGCGCCGCTGGTGATCGCCGAGCAGTTCGGCACGCTTGCCGCCCTGCATCCCGGCCGGATCGACCTCGGCATCGGCCGCGCGCCCGGCACCGACATGCTGACCGCCCGCGCCCTGCGCCGCAATCTCGAGGCCGGCGTCGACAATTTTCCGCAGGATGTGGTCGAGCTGATGGGCTATTTCGAGCCAGCGACGCCGGAGCAGCGCATCCGCGCCGTGCCCGGCGAAGGCGAGCAGGTCGAGGTCTGGGTGCTCGGCTCCAGCCTCTACGGCGCGCAACTCGCCGCCATGCTCGGCCTGCCCTACGCGTTCGCCTCGCATTTCGCCCCGGCCGAGCTCGACCATGCAATCGAGATCTACCGCTCGCGCTTCCAGCCGTCGGAGCGCCTGGCCAAGCCCTATGTCATGGCCGGCATCAACATCGTTGCCGCCGACAGCGACGCCGAGGCAAAGCTGCTGTTCAGCTCGGTCCAGCAGGCCTTCGTCAACCTGCGCAGCGGCCGCCCCGGGCGCCTGCCCGCGCCGCTCGACGGCTACGAGCGCGACCTCGACCCGGTCGCCCGCCAGATGCTGTCGCAGACGCTTTCCTGCGCCGTCGTCGGTTCGCCTGACACCGTTCGTCGCGGCGTCGAGGCGTTCATCGCCCGCACCGGTGCCGACGAGCTGATGGTGACGGCCCAGGTGTTCGACCATCAGGCACGCAAGCGCTCATATGAGATTTTGGCGGAAGTCGGCGCCGGGCTGGCGAAGGCGGCGTAGCCGCCCCTTCCTTCCCCCTGTGTGGGAGAAGGTGGATCGGCGCGAAGCGCCGAGACGGATGAGAGGTGTTGGACGGATCACGAGGCTCCAAGAGCGAATTCGGGACGACCGCGCTCCGGCCAGCACCCCTCATCCGTCGCCTGTGACGACACCTTCTCCCACAAGGGGAGAAGGAAGAATGCGCTACCGCATCGCCTCGACGAGGCCCTTGTCGGGAAAACACGTCGCCGCACGGCCGTTCTTGGCCTGCCAGTCGCCGATCGAGCGGCGGGTCTTGAAGCCGGGCAGGCCGTCGGCGCCGCCGACGTCGTAGCCGAGCTTTTCCAAGCCCCGCTGCATGACGGCAACGTCGGAGCGGTAGAGCCCGTCGACCTTGCCCCAGGCACCAATGAAGCGCTTGTCGCCCGCGGCGATCCGGTCGGCGCCGTGACCGATGAACAGGGCGTAGACGTCGCTCTCGTTATATTCCTTGAGCACGTAGAAATTGGGCGTGACGATGAAGGCGGGTCCGTTACGCCCCGCCGGCATCATCAGGAAACCTTCGGCCCGCGCCTCGTTCTGGGGAAATGGCTTGCCACCGACGCGGGCGACGCCCATCGCCGCCCAGTCGGCGATCTTCCTGCCCTGGTCGGGGCCTTCCAGCGCGCAGGAGACGCTGTCGGGCACCGACACTTCGAAGCCCCAGTCGCGCCCCTTCACCCAGCCATAGTGGACGAGATAGTTGGCGATCGAGGCCAGTGTGTCGGGCGTCGAGTTCCAGATGTCGGCGCGGCCGTCGCCGTCGAAGTCGATGGCGTGCTGCAGGAACGACGTGGGCAGGAACTGCGGCTGGCCGAGCGCGCCGGCCCAGGACGAGCGCATCGCCTTGCGGCTGACCAGCCCGTGCTCGACCATTTCGAGACCGGCCAGAAGCTCCTTGCGGAACATCTCCTTGCGGGTCGCCAGGAATGCCTTGGTGCCCAGCACCTCGAAGGCATCGTAAGGCATCTTGGCGGCGCCGAACCCCGACTCGCGCCCCCAGATCGCCAGCACCACGCCGCGCGGCACGCCGAAACGCTTTTCGACGGCGGCGAGCGTCTGCGCGTTGGACCCGGCGCGGCTGCGCCCGCCTGCCGTGACCGCACCGAGGGTCTTCTCGGCGAAATAGTTGCCGGGCGAACCGAACTCGGCCTGGTGCTGCTTCTTCGGCGTCTTTTGCTTCTCACCGGGCAGCACGAGGTCGGGCAGCTTGAGATTGGGGGAGACGCCGGCGAAAGCCGCGTCGAAGGTCGCTTTGGAAATGCCCTTGGCCCTGGCTTCGGGCCACAGGTCCTTGGTGAGCCAAGACTGGAACTGGTCGTCGATTTTTGCGGCGGAGGCGGGAGCGGAGACGCCCACGGCGATCAGCACTGCGATCATGGCTGCCAGAACCGAAGGCTTGCGCTTCTTCGCACCCCCCTCTGGCCTGCCGGCCATCTCCCCCGCAGGGGGGGAGATCAGATGTCGCCACCGCTTCCGCCAATCACCGATGTCGCAGGATGAGAGCCGCGCCAAAAGCTGCTGATCTCCCCCCTTGCGGGGGAGATGGCCGGCAGGCCAGAGGGGGGTGGGACGGAACTGCGACGATTCAGAAAATTTGCTCATGCAGCTTCCTCGACCGCAATTACGTCAAAACACGGTCCGCGACTTCAACGCCGCCGACAGCGTGCCTTCGTCGAGATAGTCGAGCTCGCCGCCGACAGGCACGCCATGCGCCAGCCGCGTGATCTTGACGTCGAAGCCCGAGAGCTGGTCGGTCAGGTAATGTGCCGTGGTCTGGCCCTCGACGGTGGCGTTGACGGCGAGGATCACCTCGCTCACCCCGCCCTCGGCAATGCGGGTCACAAGCTGCCTGATGGTCAACTGGTCCGGGCCGACGCCATCGAGCGGCGACAGCGTGCCGCCGAGCACATGGAAGCGCGCGTTCATGGCCCCGGCCCGCTCCAGCGCCCAGAGGTCGGAGACGTCCTCGACGACGATGATGGTGGTGGGGTCGCGGCGCGGATCGGTGCAGATCATGCAGGGATCCGAGGTGTCGACATTGCCGCAGGTCGAGCAGACGCGGACCTTGTCGACCGCTTCGCCCATGGCAGCGGCCAGCGGCGCCAGCAACTGCTCCTTCTTCTTGATCAGGTGAAGGGCTGCGCGGCGGGCCGAACGCGGCCCAAGCCCCGGCACCTTGGCCAGCAGCTGAATCAGGCGTTCGATCTCGGGACCGGCGATTCGCTTCGACATGCGAGGGGTATAAAACGAGTAGCGAATAGTGAGTAGCGAATAGTGAAGAAGCAGGGCAGAGCCGCCGCCCAGACCCCACTACTCACTATTCGCTATTCCCTATTCGCTCATTCCATCGGCCTGTCCTGGCTGGCGATCAGCGCGCCGATCGCGTCGGCATCGTCCGGCGTCGCCTGGAACGACATCGCACTGGCCAGCGCCGCATCCGAACCGGCGGAAGCGACGGTTGTCGGCTTTTCGTCTTCGAGGCCCGGCAGCGCCTGCGGCTCGGCCGACGCGACCATGGTTTCGGCCTCGATCGCGGCAGGCACCGGCTTCCTGCGGCTGCGCTTCTCGTAGAAGGCGTTGCCACCGGCGACCGTTGTGTAATGCATGTTCTTGTAGGGGAATTTCAGCCCGGCCGTGTGGAAGAACATCACTTCGGGCTTCACCTTGGGGTGGCGTTCGCCCTTGAGCACCGCGTCGGCAGCCGCCTGCACGTCGGGCAAGGCCTTGGAATTCATCGGCCGTGACAGCACGCCGGGCGCGAACTGGCCCTTCTGGCCGACCACGCCGCACACGGTGTCGGCGTATTCGCCCGACTTGAGGCGGTTCATGACGACGCTGCCGACGGCAACGAGGCCGTCGCGGCTGGAGCGGTTGGATTCGAAGAACATCGCCCGTGCCAGGCATTCCTTGTCCTTCGCCGAATAGGCGTAGGAACCCGAGCGGACCGAACTCGTTGTGATGCCGTCAGCAAGCTTGCTGGTGGTGCATCCGGAAACGACGAACAGCGAGACGACGACGCCGACAAGGATCGGCATCTTCCATGTTTTGGCGATCAAAGCGCCTCTCTCCTGCTACCGCCACGTCCCCAGATTGCAGCAACAATGAGCCCGTTTCGGGCGAAATGATGGCCAAAGGCTGAAATGTGGCGATCGGCAGGGGTCGCCTCTGCAACGCCCGGTCGCTATAGGTCGGTGCCATGACGCCGCGCAACGGCCGAAAAGCAAGAGGAAGACGATCGTGAAAGCTGTCCTGTTCGAGCAATTCGGCCAGCCGCCAAAGGTCCAGAACGTTGCCGATCCGACGCCTTCGCCGGCTGGCGTGGTGATCAAGATCGAGGCGACCGGCCTGTGCCGCAGTGACTGGCATGGCTGGATGGGGCACGATGCCGACATCGTGCTGCCGCATGTGCCGGGCCATGAGCTTGCCGGCACCGTATCGGCGCTGGGCAAGCTGGTGACGCGGTGGAAGGTCGGCGACCGAGTCACGGTGCCGTTCGTCGGCGGCTGCGGCCGCTGCTTCGAGTGCACCTCGGGCAATCACCAGGTCTGCGAACACCAGTTCCAGCCCGGCTTCACCGCCTGGGGCTCGTTCGCCGAATACGTCGCCGTCGATTTCGCCGACACCAACCTGGTGCGGCTGCCGGAGACGCTGGACTTCGCCACCGCAGCCAGCCTCGGCTGCCGCTTCGTCACCTCGTTCCGGGCCGTCGTCGACCAGGGCCGGGTCAAGCCGGGCGAATGGGTCGCCGTGCATGGCTGCGGCGGCGTCGGCCTGTCGGCGATCATGATCGCGGCGGCCGCCGGGGCCAATGTGATCGCCATCGACCTCGCCGACGACAAGCTGGACTTCGCCAGGAAAGTCGGGGCCGTGGCGACGATCAATGCCTTGGGCAGCAAGGACGTCGTGGGTGCCGTCCAGGAGATCACCAGGGGCGGCGCGCATTTGTCGCTCGACGCGCTGGGCCATCCCGCCACCTGCTACAACTCCATCGCCAACCTCCGCCGGCGCGGCCGCCACGTCCAGGTCGGCCTGATGCTCGGCGACCACGCCGATCCGAAGATCCCGATGGGCAAGGTGATCGCCCACGAGCTCGAAATCCTCGGCAGCCATGGCATGCAGGCCTTCCGCTACGAGGCGATGATGCAGATGATCGAGGCCGGCAAACTCGCCCCGCAGATGCTCGTCGGCAAGCACCTCAGCCTCGACGAAGCCCCGGCAGCGCTGATGGCGATGGACCGGTTCGAGGGGCTGGGAATCAGCGTGGTGACGAGGTTCTAGGTGAGTAGCGAGTAGCGAGTAGCGAGTAGCGAGTAGCGAGTAGCGAGTAGCGAGTAGCGAGTAGCGAGTAGCGAGTAGCGAGTAGTAATAAAAGAAACGTCGCCTGATCCTCAAGCGCCGCCCACTATTCCCTACTCACTATTCCCTACTCACTACTCACTATTCGCTATTCGCTCTTCGCTCTTCCTCAGAACGGCAGCTTCATGCCGGGCGGGATCGGCAGGCCGGCCGTCAGCGCCTTGGTCTTTTCCTGCATCGCCGCCTCGACCTTGGCCTTGGCGTCGTTGTGGGCGGCGACGATCAGGTCCTCGAGGATCTCGCCCTCGCCTTCCTTCAGCAGCGACGGGTCGATCTTCAGCGCCTTCATCTCCGACTTGCCGGTCAGCGTGACATGCACCAGGCCGCCGCCGGACTGGCCGGTCATCTCGAGCAGGGCGATCTCTTCCTGCATGGCCTGCATCTTGGCCTGCATTTCCTTCGCCTTGCCCATCAGGCCGAGCAGATCCTTCATGGTCGTATTCCTTTCGTCTCAGAACGGGTCGTCATCGTCATTGTCCACGCCGGGATCGGGCGGCAACTCGGTGTCGGTATCCAGGTCGGGCGCGTCCGGCTGCGTCGGCAGGCGCACGTCGATGATCTTGGCGCCGGGAAAGCGCGACAGGATCGCGGCAACCGTCGGATCGGCCTTCGCGTCGGTCAGGGCGACCTCGCGCTTGTTGGCCTCGATCTCGGCCAGCGTCGGCCCGCCTTCTTCCTTCGACAGCGACACCAGCCAGTGGCGGCCTGTCCAGGTCTTCAGCTTGACAGTGAGGTCGTTGAGGAAGGTCCTCGGCGCGTCCGACGTCAGGCTGACTTCCATGTGGCCCGGCTCGATGCGGACCGGCCGCACCACGCGGCGGATCAGCACCTTGAAGGCCATCTCGCGGTTGGATTCGGCGAGGTTGGCGAGGTCCGTGATCGAGTTGACAGGCACCGCATCGGCCACCGGCTCGGGTGCCGGCGTCGGCGCGACAAAAGCCGCTGGCGCAGGCGCGGTCTCGACCAGACGCATGGCCTGGCCGCCACCATTGCTGACCGGCATGCGCGCCTGCGAAACGGCCGAGGCCGCAGGGCCGCCATTGCCGCCGCCCGCCGGCATTCCGCCGTTGCGCGGGCCGGGTGCCGGTTGCGACGGCGCATCGCCGAGCGATTTCAGGGCCTCGTCGAGGGTCGGCAGGTCGGCGGCGTGCGCCAGCCGGATCAACATCATCTCGGCGGCACTGACCGGCCGGTTGGACGACTGCACCTCGGGAATGCCCTTGAGCAGCATCTGCCATGCCCGCGACAATACCCGCACCGACAGGGCCTGGGCGAACTCCCCGCCCCTCTTGCGCTCGTCCTCGGACAGCGAGGCGTCGTCGGCCGCCGACGGCACGAAGCGCAGGCGGGTGACAAGATGGGTGAATTCGGCGAGATCGTTGAGCACCGCCACCGGGTCGGCGCCGGTGTCGTACTGGGCGCGCAATTCGCCAAGGGCAGCGGCGATGTCGCCCTTCATGACGTTTTCGAACAGGTCGACGACACGCGCCCGGTCGGCAAGGCCGAGCATGGCGCGCACCGCATCCGTTGTCACCTTGCCGCCGCCATGGGCGATGGCCTGGTCGAGGATCGACAACGAATCGCGCGCCGAGCCTTCGGCCGCGCGCGCGACCATGGCAAGCGCGTCGTCCTCGACCGATATGCCTTCCTGCTGGGCGATGTTGCGGAGATGACCGACCAGCTTGCCGGCATCGATGCGGCGCAGGTCGAAGCGCTGGCAGCGCGACAGCACCGTGATCGGGACTTTGCGGATTTCGGTGGTGGCGAAGATGAACTTCACATGCGGAGGCGGCTCTTCCAGCGTCTTCAGCAGGCCGTTGAAGGCCTGCGTCGAGAGCATGTGCACCTCGTCGATGATGTAGACCTTGTAGCGCGCCGAAACGGGCGCGTAGCGCACGCGGTCGATGATGTCGCGGATGTCGTCGATGCCGGTATGGGACGCAGCATCCATCTCGATGACGTCGACATGGCGGCCTTCCATGATCGACTGGCAATGCTCGCCGAGCACGGAGAGGTCGACCGAGGGGCGGTCGATGTCCGGCGTCTTGTAGTTGAGTGCACGGGCAAGGATGCGGGCGGTGGTGGTCTTGCCGACGCCGCGGACGCCGGTCAGCATCCAGGCCTGGGCGATGCGCCCGCTGGAGAAGGCGTTGGTCAGCGTCTGGACCATCGGCTCCTGGCCGACGAGGGCGGTGAAATCGGCAGGGCGGTATTTGCGCGCGAGAACGCGGTAGGCGCCGTCCCTGGTCTTTTCGGTCTGTCCGGCTTCGCTCATCCGCCCCGTTCGCTCGCCCGTTGGTAGTGGCGCCCCTGCCTCGGCCGCCAAAAGGCCGATTCCGCGAAACGAGTTTCGCCCGCACGGCGCAACGCCGTCAATGACGCGGAGAAGGGCGAAGAGGCGGGAGGCTGGAACAATGACCCGTTCCGGGCTCGTTAGGGCTGCTTCCTTCCGGACCTGACCCGGTTGGCGAGTGGATCGTCCACCACCAACCTCCCACTCCCCATATCGGCAATTGCCGAACCAATTGCAAGAGCCAAGCAGGCGCCGCCTGCAAACATGCCCATCAATGATGCCCGCGGCAGCCCGGCAGATTGATCGAAGCAGGGCGGCCCGAGCGCAATGATTCGCTTGCAGCGGCAGCAGGCAGGCTCTAGCTTTTGCATGAACAAGGAAAACGCCAATGATGTCGGGGCTCAAGGCCGGGTTTGCGCTGGATTCGCGTCTCGACACCGACAGCGAGCCCTTGATGTGGCTTGGATTGTGCGAATTGCGGGTCATGAACGACCAGCGCTGGCCCTGGCTCATCCTGGTGCCGCAGCGCTCCGGCATCGAGGAAATCCATGACCTGACCCCGCTCGACCAGGCCATGCTGACCTTCGAAAGCAACATGGTGGCCCACGCGCTCAAGCGCGCGACCGGCTGCGCCAAGATCAACAGCGGCGCGCTCGGCAATGTCGTTCGGCAATTGCATTTCCACGTCGTCGCCCGCTCCGAAGGCGACCCCGGCTGGCCCGGCCCGGTCTGGGGCCATGGCGTGCGCGAGCCCTACCGACGCGACGACCTCCACCGGTTTGCCGAGAGCATCAAGGCCGCCCTATAAGGGCTTCCCCCGACCCTGCGCCTGAGTCCATGCAATGCAATTCAGCCTGTCCAACGCGCCCGAGCGCGAAGCGAGCCAGTTCCTCGGTTTTGCCGGCAACGTCATCGACCGCCAGTCGGAAAAGCGCAGCGACGATTGCGCCCGGTTGGCGCTGGCCGAGCCCGGCGCCCGCCTGCTGCTGATCGGCGCGGGACGGCTGGTGCTCGATTTCGGCAACGGCGCAGCCACCCCCTATTTCACGCACGCCGCGGCCCAGGCCATCGGCATCCGACCTGACGCCGCGATCCTGCTCGGCCGGGCCGACGGCGTCGCCATGCTCGCTGTGCCTGTCGCCGTCGAGCCGGAAACCATGCCCGGGCACCTCAAGGCGATCGACTTCCGTTCAATCCTGACGCAGGGCCTGATCGACGCCGCCGGTCTCGGCGCCATGGCGCAAGGTGCGGCCCTGCTCGCCTGGCATGCCAGCCACCGCTTCTGCGGCCGCTGCGGCAGCCCCACCGAGATGCGCGCCGGCGGCTACAAGAGGTCGTGCCCGTCCTGCGGCGCGGAGCATTTTCCGCGCACCGACCCCGTCGCCATCATGCTGACGGTGTCGGGCGACAGGTGCCTGATGGGGCGCGGCCGGCATTTCGCGCCGGGCGTCTACTCAGCGCTCGCCGGTTTCATCGAGCCAGGCGAAACCATCGAGGCCGCGGTGCGGCGCGAAACGCTGGAAGAATCAGGCATCCGGCTCGGCCGCGTCGTCTACCATTCGAGCCAGCCCTGGCCGTTCCCCTATTCGCTGATGATCGGCTGCTACGGCGAGGCGCTGAACGAGGACATCGTCCCGGACACCGCCGAACTCGAGGATTGCCGCTGGTTTCCCCGCGCCGAGGTGCTGCAGATGCTCGCCAGCATGCATCCCGGCGAACTCAAGGTGCCGCCGGCACACGCCATCGCCCACCAGCTGATCCGCAACTGGGCGGACAGCGCTTGACGACAGCTGACTAAAATCTGCAAATCTTGTCTTTCAGCTATGCCTGACTATAGTCAGGTAATGGAAAAATCCCTGCAAATCACCCGGATGCGCAGCTTCAACCGGGCGGTGACCCGCCGCATCGGGGCCCTGGAAGACAGCTATCTCAGCCGCGGCCGCCCGCTCGGCGAAGCACGGCTCATCTTCGAGATCGGGCCCGATGGCGCCGGACTTGGCGCCCTCCGTTCCCGGCTCGGGCTGGATTCGGGCTATCTCAGCCGAATGCTGCGGTCGCTCGAAGCTCAGGGCCTCGTCTCCGTCGACAAGCTCGACGGCGACGCCCGCAACCGCCACGCGACCCTGACCGACAAGGGCCGCGCCGAGCACGCGGCCTACGATGCCTTGTCGGACGAATTGGCGGCTTCGGTTCTCAAGCCGCTTTCTTCCAGCGCGCAAGACCGCCTCGTCGCGGCCATGGCAGAGGTCGAGCACCTGCTTGCCGCCGCGTCCGTGACGGTCGGCGAGGGAGACGCCAGCAGCGCCGACGCGCAGCAATGCATGCGGCTGTATGTCGACGAGCTGGCCGCGCGCTTCGAGGAAGGTTTCGACACCAGCAAGGGAAACAGCGTGCGCGGGAGCGAGTTCGTCCGTCCGCACGGGGCATTCCTGATCGCCCGGCTCGATGGAAGCCCCGTCGGCTGCGGCGCGGTGCGCATGCTGGATGCCGCGACGGCGGAGATCAAGCGGATGTGGGTCTCGCCTGAGGCGCGCGGGCTCGGCGTTGCCAGCCGCATGCTCCACGAACTCGAGGCGATTGCACGCCAGCTCGGGGCGACAATGGTGTGTCTCGACACCAACCGTGCGCTCAAGGAAGCGCAATCGCTCTACAGGCGCGATGGCTACGAGGAAGTCGCGCCGTACAACGACAACCCTTTCGCCGACCACTGGTACTCCAAGCGCCTGTAGGCGGCAGAATCAACCGCAGCGGAAGCGACTCCGACGGAGCGCGCGGATCCCAAACCATCGTATTCGGAGCCCATGATCATGATCCGACGTTCCCGCCCCGGTGAGGGCGACCGCATCATCGAAATCTGGCGAGGCGCAGTTGACGCGACGCATGATTTTCTGACGCCTGAGGATCGCCTCGCCATTGACGATATGGTGCGTGGCTTCCTTCCCCAAGCCCCACTCTGGCTGGGGGTTGACGAAAATGACCACCCGCTGGCCTTCATGCTGATCGACGATGGACATATGGAGGCGCTGTTCGTCGATCCCGCTCATCGCGGAACCGGCATCGGTGCTGCGCTTGTGCGCCACGGCCTCACGCTTCATCCAAGAATGACAACGGATGTCAACGAACAGAATGATCAAGCTGTTCGCTTCTATGAACGAATGGGATTCAGGCAGACAGGCCGCTCGCCAATCGACGGACAGGGCAGGCCGTACCCACTCATCCATCTGGAATATTTCAGCTGATTGGCCGATCTCCGAAATCTCGTCAACCGAACTTTATGGGCTCAAGGCCCAGTCTTCAGTCGCCGCCGTTGGCCTGCGTGCCGCGGAACTCGTTGGCCTCGTAGACGCCGAGGATGCGCACCTCGCGGGTGAAGAAGCGCAGTTCCTCCAGCGCCAGCGCGACGAGACGGTCGTCGGGATGGCCCTCGATGTCGGAATAGAACTGGGTCGCGGTGAACTCGCCGCCGAGCTGGTAGCTTTCCAGCTTGGTCATGTTGACGCCGTTGGTGGCGAAGCCGCCCATCGCCTTGTAGAGGGCCGCCGGCACGTTGCGGACGCGGAAGACGAAGGTCGTCATCATCTTCGTCTCGGGATTGGTGCGCTCGGCCCAGCTCTTGCCCTTGGACAGGACGACGAAACGGGTGATGTTGTTTTCGGTGTCCTCGACATTCTCCTCGAGGATGTCGAGACCGTAGAGCGACGAGGCCAGCCGCGGCGCAAGGGCTGCCATGGTGCGGTCCTTGACCTCGGAAACGAGCTTGGCCGCACCGGCGGTGTCGCCGGCGACAACCGGCTTCCAGCTGTTCTTGCGGATGTATTTGCGGCATTGGCCGAGCGCGTGGATGTGGCTGTGCACGGTCTTGATCTCGGAGCGCTTGACGCCCGGCAGCACCATCAGCTGGAAATGGATCGGCAGGAAGTACTCGCCGACGATGTGCAGCTTCGATTCCGGCAGCAGGTGGTGGATGTCGGCGACCCGGCCGGCGATCGTGTTTTCGATCGGGATCATGGCGAGGTCCGCCTTGCCGGTCTCGACCGCGTTGAACGCGTCCTCGAAGGTCGGGCAGGGCAACGGGTCCATGGCAGGATAGACATTGCGGCAGGCAGTGTCGGAGTTGGCGCCCGGCTCGCCCTGGAAGGCAATCTTGTTGGTCGGTGTCGGCATGGTCGGCCTGTCTTTGTCTATTTCGAGAGAAGTTCGCGAGCGCGTTCGAGGTGTTCGGCGGTGTCGACGCCGAGCGGCACCGTGTCGACGATCTCGGCGTCGATGCGCATGCCGGCCTCCAGCGCCCGCAGCTGTTCAAGCCGCTCGCGCTTTTCCAGCGGCGACGGGCTGAGACTGACGAAACGCTCGAGCGCGGAGCGGCGGTAAACGTAGAGCCCGACGTGATGATAGAGCGGGCCGTCGCCCCACGGCGCGGTGGCGCGGGTAAAATAGAGCGCCCTCAGGCGCTGCGCCGACAGCGGCGAGCCGATGATCTTGGGGACGTTGGGATCGACCTTTTCCTCATGGCGGGTGATTTCCACGCCCAGGGTCGAAATGTCGACCGCCGCGTTCCCGAGCGGCCGCAGGGCCGCCTGGATGATCGCCGGGTCGATGGTCGGCAAATCGCCCTGGACGTTGACCACCGTCTCGACCTCGCCCTTGGGATCGAGCCTGGTCAGCGCTTCGAAGATGCGGTCCGAACCCGACTCATGATCCGATCGGGTCATCACCGCCTCGAAGCCGTGCGCCCTCACCGTTTCGGCGACAATATCCGTGTCGGTGGCCACCACGACGCGGCCCAGCCCGCTTTCCGAAGCACGGGCGGCGACATGCACGATCATCGGGCGGCCGGCGATATCGGCGAGCGGCTTGCCCGGCAGGCGCGTCGAGGCCATGCGGGCGGGGATCAGGACGAGAGTGGACATGGCTTGGCTGGGGCTGTCTCGAAATGGCGTGGAAAAGTGTCAAAAGGTCTCACTGGAAGCGCCCTTATAGGTGTTGCAACCGGCAAGCAAAAGACCTAGTTTCCGCGCGATTTCACCCGGCCGGCCGGGCGATAGACGATACCGACGAACGGCGACGGTCGCAGAGGATGGCGATCGGCCGGATAAGGGAGCCAGGGGCGTATGGACTCATTCGAAATCAACAAGGTGCTCGGCGGCCTGCTGGGCACTGCCTTTGTGGTGTTCTCCATCTCGCTCGTCTCGGACGCGATCTTCGCTGCGCCGGTTCCCGAGAAGCCGGGCTTTGCCATCGAGGCTGCCGAAGAAGGCGGCGCGGCTGCAGGCGGTGGCGCTGAAGCCCCGGCCGCAGTGCCTGTCGCCCAGCTGCTTGCCAGCGCCAATGCCGAAGCCGGCGCCGCCGTGTTCAAGAAGTGCACGGCCTGCCACTCGATCGAGAAGGGCGGCCCCAACAAGGTCGGCCCCGACCTCTGGGGCGTGGTCAACCGTCCGATCGCCTCGCATGAAGGCTTCGCCTATTCGGGCGCGATGAAGGAGTTCTCGCAGGGCAGCTCGGTCGTCTGGGACTTCGAGCACCTGAACCACTTCCTGGCGTCGCCGAAGGGCTACATCAAGGGCACCGCGATGGGCTTCGCCGGCATCAAGAAGGATGACGAGCGCGCCAACCTGCTGGCCTACCTGAACTCGCAGTCGGACAGCCCGGCACCGCTTCCCGCGGCAGACGCCGCTCCGGCCGCCGAGCCGGCAGCAGCACCGGCTGGCGAAGCTGCTCCTGCGGCTCCCGCCGAGGGCGCCGCCCCGGCAGCCCCTGCTGAAGGCGCCGCACCGGCTGCTCCCGCCGAGGGCGCTGCTCCTGCCGCACCGGCAGAAGGCGCTGCGCCGGCACCGGCCGCCCAGTAAACGATTTGTAATTTTCGCATCTTGAAAAAGCCGGGTTTCACCCGGCTTTTTTGTTGCCCGGCGCAAACATCCGGCGACAATCGTCTAACGTGTGGTTTCCATGCACGGCGAAACAACTAGAGTGTCGCGACGCACCGGGCGAAGGGGATTTTGATGACGGCTTGCCTGACCAGGATATTTGCAACCGCCGGCCTCGCCATTGTCGTGGCGTCGGGCATCCTGCTGCCGGCGAGCGCCCAGGAATGGCAAACCAGCTCGTCGCTGACCGGCCCTTCGAAATACGGCCAGGAGTTCAAGCGCTACGACTACGTCAATCCGGATGCGCCCAAGGGCGGCACGCTGAATTCGACCGTGGGCGGCACGTTCGACAGCTTCAATCCCTATATCGTACAGGGCGCCGCCGCTGCCGGCTTCACCTATTTCGGCGGCGGCCTGCTCTACGAAACGCTGATGGAGCAATCGCGCGACGAGCCCAGCACCAGCCATCCCCTGGTTGCCGATGCCTACAAGTACCCGGCCGATTATTCGTCGGCGACCTATCGCATCGACCCGCGCGCCAAGTGGCATGACGGCAAGCCGATCACGACCGACGACGTCGTCTGGTCGTTCAACGTGCTGAAGGCCAACAGCCCGCAATACAGCCAGTATTATGCCAATGTGAAGGAAGCCGTCGCAGTCTCGGATCGCGAGGTCGAATTCCGCTTCGACCAGAAGGGCAATCGCGAACTGCCCAAGATCATCGGCGACCTGGTGGTCCTGCCCAAGCACTGGTGGGAAGGCACCGACGCTTCCGGCAAGAAGCGCGACGTGACGCGGCCGACGCTCGAAATCCCGCTCGGCTCAGGCCCCTACAAGGTGGAAAGCTTCAAGCCGGGCACCGAAATCGTCTGGGCGCGCGTGCCGGACCATTGGGCGGCCACCGTCGGCGTCAATGTCGGGCGCAACAATTTCGACAAGCGCCGCTACACCTATTTCCTCGACGACAATGCCGACTGGCAGGCCTTCACCAAGGGCGGGTTCGAGGACGTCAAGCCCGAGAACAGCTCGCGCCGCTGGTCGACGCAGTACAATTTCCCGGCGTTCAAGGCCGGCGACGTCATCAAGCAGGAATTCAAGACCTCGTCGGGCGAACCGTTCCAAGGCTATGCGCTCAACCTGCGCCGTCCGCAGTTCCAGGATCGCCGTGTCAGAGAGGCGCTGACGCTGGCCTACAACTTCGAGTACATGAACCGCACCCTGTTCTTCGGGCTCAACACCCGCACCAACAGCTACTTCCAGGGCCAGGACCTCGCCTCGAGTGGCTTGCCGGCCGGCAAGGAGTTGGAGCTGCTGACGCCTTACAAGGACAAGCTGCCGCCCGAACTCTTCACCGAAGAATTCAAGCTGCCGGTCTACGACACGCCCCAGGCCGAGCGGCAGCATCTGCGCCAGGCGGTCGCGCTGTTCGCCGAGGCCGGCTGGCGCGCCAGCGGCGGCAAGCTGATGAACGAAAAGACCGGCGAGCAGTTCAAGATCGAGTTCCTCGGCAAGGACGCCACCGACGAGGTCATCGCGACGCCCTTCATCGACAGCCTGCGCAGGCTCGGCATCGACGCGACGCTGCGCATGGTCGACACCAGCCAGTACATCAACCGGATCAACAATTTCGACTTCGACGCCACGACGACGATGCTCAACCAGTCGTCCTCGCCCGGCAACGAGCAGCGCGACTTCTGGAGCTCCAAGGCAGCGGCCAAGCCCGGCTCGCGCAACATCATGGGCATCAGCGACCCGATCGTCGACGCGCTGGTCGAACGTGTCATCTTCGCCACCGACCGCGACGACCTTCTGGCCGCGACCCATGCGCTCGACCGCGTCCTATTGTGGAACTACTACGTCGTGCCGCAATACCACCGCGCCGTGCTGTGGCTGGCCTACTGGAACAAGTTCGGCATCCCCGAGAAGCAGCCCGGCTTAATCGGCGCCGACATCGATTCCTGGTGGATCGACAAGGACAAGGAGGCGGCACTCGCCGCCAAGTACAAGGGAGCAAATTGAGACCGCGCCCGACCCGTCGCGACGTCCTGGCGCTAGGTGCGGCTGCAGCCGTCGCACCTCTGATGCCGGGACGCGTCTTCGCGGCCAGCCCCACCAATGCCGGGCTGCACGGACTGTCGGCCTTCGGCGATCTGAAGTACGGGCCCGACTTCACGCATCTCGACTTCGTCAATGCCGATGCGCCCAAGGGCGGCACGTTCAACTTTTCGCCGTCCTACTGGGTCTTCAACCAGAACCCGCAGACCTTCAACACGCTGAACACCTTCGTCAGCCGAGGCGATTCTCCGCCGCGCATGGAACTCTGCTACGATTCGCTGATGACGCGGGCGATCGACGAGCCCGACGCCATCTACGGCCTGCTGGCAAAGTCGGTGACGATTTCCGACGATCGCAACAGCTTCGATTTCGCGCTCCGGCCCGAGGCGCGCTTCAACGACGGCACGCCGTTCACCGCCGAGGACGCGGTCTATGCCTTCAACCTGTTCAAGAAGGACGGCCATCCGAACCTGCTGCTGCCGCTCAGCCATCTCAAGGAAGCGAAGGCGGTCGACGCGCATACGCTGCGCCTGAGCTTCGACGGCAAGCAGTCGGAACTGACCATCCTCGACATCGCGACATACCCGATCCCGGCCAAGGCCTTCTTCGAGGCCAATCCGTTCGACGGCTCTGAGCTCAAGGCACCGCTGGGCTCCGGCCCCTACAAGGTCGGCCGCGTCTCGCCCGGACAGATCATCGAGTTCGAGCGCGTCGCCGACTATTGGGGCCGCGACCTGCCGGTCAATCGCGGCCTCTACAATTTCGACCGCATCCGCATCGAGTTCTACCAGGATCGGCAGGCCGCCTTCGAAGCCTTCAAGAAGGGCGCGATCCTCTACCGGCAGGAATACGTCTCCCGCGTCTGGGCGACCGGCTACGACTTCCCGGCACTGAAGGCCGGCAAGGTGGTCAAGCGCGAGTTTCCCAGCGAAAAGCGCCCATCGATGCAGGCGCTGGCGCTCAACCAGCGGCGCGAGCGGTTTCGGGACCCGCGCGTGCGGCGCGCGATCGCGCTGTGCTTCGACTTCGAATGGACCAACCGCAACCTGTTTTACGGCGCCTATGAGCGCTCGCAGTCGACCTTCGAGAAATCGACCTACAAGGCGGAAGGCCTGCCCTCACCGGCCGAACTGGCGCTGCTCGAACCATTCCGCGGCCGTATCCCCGAGGAGGCATTCGGCGAGGCGGTGCTGCAGCCGCCCTCCGACGGTTCGGGTCGCGACCGCAAGCTGCTCGGCCGGGCTTCGAAGCTGCTCTCCGAGGCCGGCTGGGCCCGCAAGGACGGCAGCCTGCGCAACGCCAAAGGCGAGCCGCTGACGCTCGAAATCCTCGTCGACGACGATTCCCTGGTCCGCGTCTTTTCACCCTGGGTCGAGAACATGAAGGCGATCGGCATCGCGGCATCGCTGCGCATGGTCGATTCGACCCAGCACCAGGCGCGGCAGACGACATTCGACTATGACGCCATCTCGGCCGCGGCGTCGTTTTCGGCGACGCCCAGCCGCGACGAGATCGACGGGTTGTTCCATTCGCGCTCGGCCAGCCTGCAGGGTTCGACCAACCTGCCCGGCACCGCCGATCCGGCCATCGACGCGCTGATCGACGCCGTGGGTGCGGCCAAGGATCGCGAAGCGCTGACAGTTGCCATGCGCGCACTCGACCGGGTCTTGCGCGCCCGGCAAGACTGGATTCCAAATTGGTTTTCGGCGAATCACCGCGCCGCCTTCTGGGACATGTTCGGCTACAAGGAGCCGAAGCCGGATTTCGGCTTCCCCGTCGAGGCGATGTGGTGGTTCGACAAGGACAAGGCTGCACGTATTGGCAAGACCTGACATCTTTTCGCTTGAAGCTATGCTCCGCCCGGGGAGCCACGCCTGATGGGCGCCTACGTCCTCCGCCGTATCCTTTTGATGATCCCGACGCTGTTCGGCATCATGGCGATCTCGTTCGCGGTCATCCAGTTCGCACCGGGCGGCCCGGTCGAGCAGGTCATCGCCAAGCTTACCGGCCAGGGCGGCGACGCCGGCGACCGCCTTTCGGGCGGCGGAGGCGACGTCGGCGGCAACAATTTCGACCCGGCCGGCGGTGAAGGCTCGTCCAAATACCGCGGCGCGCAAGGTCTCGATCCCGAATTCATCGCCAAGCTGGAGAAGCAGTTCGGCTTCGACAAGCCGCCACTCGAACGCTTCTTCATGATGCTGTGGAACTACATCCGCTTCGATTTCGGCGACAGCTATTTCCGCGACGTCTCGGTGCTCGATCTCATCCTCGAGAAGATGCCGGTGTCGATCTCGCTCGGCATCTGGATCACGCTCTTGTCCTACCTGATCTCGATCCCGCTCGGCATCCGCAAGGCGGTCAAGGACGGTTCGTCCTTCGACATCTGGACCAGCGGCATCATCATCATCGGCTACGCCATCCCGGCCTTCCTGTTCGCCATCCTGCTGATGGTGCTGTTTGCCGGCGGCTCGTTCTTCGACTGGTTCCCGTTGCGCGGCCTGACGTCGGAGAATTTCGACCAGTTGTCGCTGGGGGGCAAGGTGCTCGACTATCTCTGGCACCTGGCATTGCCGCTGACCGCGCTGGTGCTGTCGGCCTTCGCCACCACGACGCTTTTGACCAAGAACTCGTTCCTCGACGAGATCCGCAAGCAGTATGTCGTCACCGCCCGGGCCAAGGGCCTGTCGCAGCGCCAGGTGCTCTACGGCCACGTCTTCCGCAACGCCATGCTGATCGTCATCGCCGGCTTCCCCGGTGCCTTCATCTCTGCCTTCTTCACCGGGTCGCTGCTGATCGAGAACATCTTCTCGCTCGACGGGCTCGGCCTGCTCGGCTTCCGCTCGGTGCTCGACCGCGACTATCCCGTGGTCTTCGCCAACCTCTACATCTTCTCGCTGATGGGACTGTTCGTCAGCCTGATCTCCGACCTGACCTACACATGGATCGATCCGCGCATCGACTTCGAGCGGAGGGACGTCTGATGTCGGCGGTCGATACGGTTGCCGCACCGGTCAAGCGGCCATGGCTCTCCCCGATCAACAAGCGACGCTGGCAGAGCTTCAAGGCCAACCGCCGCGGCTACTGGTCGCTGTGGCTGTTCCTCGTCCTGTTCGTGCTCACGCTGTTTTCCGAACTGATCGCCAACGACAGGCCGCTGCTGATCCGCTTCAAGGGTGAATTCTATTCGCCGATCGTCAGCGACTATGGCGAAGAGACGTTCCTCGGCGACGAAGGCTTCCTGCCCGTCACCGACTACCGCATGTCGGTGGTGCAGGAGGCGGTGGCGGCCAATGGCTGGATGATCTGGCCGCCGGTGCGCTATTCCTACCGCACGACCAACAACGAGATTCCCGAGGCCGCACCCGCCAAGCCGTCGTGGATGTATCCCAAGGACGTCCGCTGCCAGCGCTATCCGCAAGGCGTCGACGATCCCAACTGCACCGTCGGCAACTGGAACTGGCTCGGCACCGACGACCAGGCCCGCGACGTGCTCGCCCGCGTCATCTACGGCTTCCGCATCTCGGTGCTGTTCGGCCTGATCCTGACCGCCGGCTCGGCGCTGATCGGCGTCTCGGCCGGCGCCATGCAGGGCTATTTCGGCGGCTGGACGGATCTCCTGTTCCAGCGCTTCATCGAAATCTGGTCGGCCATCCCCGTGCTCTACCTGCTCCTGATCGTTGCCGCCATCCTGCCACCCGGCTTCTTCATCCTGCTCGGGCTGATGCTGGTGTTCTCCTGGGTGGCGCTGGTGGGCGTGGTACGGGCCGAGTTCCTGCGCGCCCGCAACTTCGAATATGTCAACGCGGCGCGCGCACTCGGCGTGTCCAACCGCACCATCATCTTCCGGCACCTGCTGCCCAACGCCATGGTCGCGACGCTGACCTTCCTGCCGTTCATCCTCAACGGCTCGATCTCGACCCTGACCTCGCTCGACTTCCTCGGCTTCGGCCTGCCGCCGGGCTCGGCCTCGCTCGGCGAGTTGCTCAAGCAGGGCCAGCGCAACCTCAACGCGCCATGGCTCGGCCTCTCCGGCTTTGTCGTGATCTCGCTGATGCTGTCGCTGCTGATCTTCATCGGCGAGGCGACCCGCGACGCCTTCGACCCAAGGAAGACGTTCAAGTGAGCGCCGCCCCTCTCCTTTCCGTCCAGGACCTGTCCGTCGCCTTCAGCCAGGGCGGCATGACGACGACCGCCGTCGACCACATCTCCTTCGACATCGCCAAGGGCGAGACGGTGGCGCTGGTCGGCGAATCGGGCTCGGGCAAGTCGGTATCGGCGCTTTCGGTGCTCAAGCTCCTGCCCTACCCGCCGGCGAGCCACCCCTCGGGACGCATGATGTTCGGTGGCCAGGACCTGCTCGCCCTCGACGAAAACGCCCTGCGCAAGGTCCGCGGCAACAAGATCACCATGATCTTCCAGGAGCCGATGACCTCGCTCAACCCGCTGCACACCATCGAGCGGCAGATCGTCGAGGTGCTGTCGCTGCACCAGGGCATGGGCGACAAGCAGGCGCGCGCCCGGACGCTCGAACTGCTCGAGGAAGTCGGCATCCGCGAACCCGGCAAGCGGCTCGACGCCTATCCGCACCAGCTCTCGGGCGGCCAGCGCCAGCGCGTGATGATCGCCATGGCGCTCGCCAACGAGCCGGAATTGCTGATCGCCGACGAGCCGACGACGGCGCTCGACGTCACCGTGCAGGCGCAGATCCTCGAACTGCTCGCCAAGCTGAAGGCCCGCAAGGGCATGTCGATGCTGTTCATCACCCATGACCTCGGCATCGTGCGTCGCATCGCCGACCGGGTCTGCGTCATGACCAAGGGCCAGATCGTCGAGACCGGGCCGACCAAGGAAATCTTCGCCAACCCGCAGCACAGCTACACGCGCCACCTGCTGGCCGCCGAGCCCAAGGGCAGGCCGCCGGTGGCCGACGCGGCGGCGAAAACGGTGATGTCCGGCTCCGACGTCAAGGTCTGGTTCCCGATCAAGCAGGGCTTCTTCCGCAAGACGGTCGACCATGTGAAGGCGGTCGACGGCATCGACGTTGCCGTCCGCGCCGGCCAGACCGTCGGCGTGGTCGGCGAATCGGGCTCAGGCAAGACGACGCTGGGACTGGCGCTGACGCGCATGATCTCGTCCCAAGGCAAGATCGACTTCGACGGCCGCGAGATCGACAAGTTCAGCTTCAACGCGATGCGGCCGCTCCGGCGCGAGATGCAGATCGTGTTCCAGGATCCGTTCGGCTCGCTCAGCCCGCGCATGTCGATTGCCGACATCATCGAGGAGGGGCTGAAGATCCACGAGCCCGGCCTCAAGGTGGCCGAGCGCGACCGCAAGGTCGTCGACGTGCTGCGCGAGGTCGGCCTCGACCCCGAAACCCGCTTCCGCTATCCGCATGAATTCTCCGGCGGCCAGCGCCAGCGCATCGCCATCGCGCGCGCCATGGTGCTCAAGCCGCGCTTCGTCATGCTCGACGAGCCGACCTCGGCGCTCGACATGAGCGTGCAGGCGCAGGTGGTCGACCTGTTGCGAAGCCTGCAGGCCAAGCACGACCTCGCCTATCTGTTCATCAGCCACGACCTCAAGGTCGTGCGTGCGCTGGCCAACGACGTCATCGTGATGCGCAACGGCAAGGTTGTCGAAGCCGGGCCGTCCGAGCAGATTTTCGAGCGTCCACAAACGGACTACACTCGGGCGCTGATATCGGCGGCGTTCAAGATCGAGACCGCGCCCACCGGCGTGGTCAGCGAATAGCATCAAGGGCATAGCATGGCGGGCAAGGGCAAGGTTCTTCTTTCGATCACCGGATTCAACCCGCAGCGCTGGTATGAATTGCTGTCGGCGGAGCGCGAGGTGGTGCTCGAACCGGAAGGTGCCGCCGACCCGTCGATCGACTATGCCGTGGTGTGGAAACAGAAGCCGGGCCTGCTGGCCAAACTGCCGAACCTGAAGGCCATCTTTTCGATCGGCGCCGGCGTCGATCACCTGTTTGCCGATCCCAACCTGCCTGCGGCCCCAATCGTCCGCGTCGTGGACGAAAACCTGACCCAGCACATGGTCGAGTATGTGTTGTGGCGGGTGTTCGACCATCACCGCCAGGGCCAGCTCTACCGGGCCCAGCAGACGAAGAAGGCCTGGCACGAGCCGCCGCAGCGGCCCGCCGCCGACATCTCGGTCGGCATCATGGGCCTGGGCAATCTCGGCCGCGCGGCGGCCGAAGCGCTCAAGGCCGCCGGCTTCCGCGTCAATGGCTGGAGCCGCCGGCCGCAGGAAGTCGCGGGCGTGACCACATTCAGCGGCGATGCCGGGCTGGTGCCGTTCCTCAACGCCACCGACATCCTGGTGGTCCTGCTGCCGTTGACCGAAGCGACAAAGGGCATCATCAGCTACGGCCTGCTCAAGGAGTTGCGCCGGCGCAACGGCCTCGGCGGCGCGGTGCTGATCAATGCCGGTCGCGGCAAGCTGCAGTGCGACGCCGACATCCTGCGCGCGCTCGACGACGGCACGCTGAAAGAAGCGAGCCTGGACGTGTTCGAGGTCGAACCGCTGCCCAAGACGAGCCCGATGTGGAACCACCCGAAGGTGTTCGTCACGCCGCATGCGGCCGCGACGTCCGACCCGACGCACCTGGTGCCGCCGATGCTCAGACAGATGGACGCTTTCGAGCGCGGCGAGCCGCTGGAGAACATCGTCGACCGCACGACTGGCTACTAGGAGCCAGAAGCCCTCAAGGCCGGCGGAACCCGGTCGGCCCGCCATAGAGGTAGCCGATACGGTCGATGGCATCGCGCAGGCCTTCGCGCGCCACCGTCATGGTGTGGCCATTGGCGTGGATCATGTTCACCGCATCGGTCATGATCGCGACGTGGCCTTTCCAGAACACGAGATCGCCGCGCCGCAACTGCGAAAAATCCGCACCCGCATCGACCGGACTGCCGAGCGAGGCTTCCTGCATGTCCGAATCGCGCAGGACGTCGCGGCCGGCCATGCGCATCGAAAGCTGGACCAGCCCCGAGCAGTCGATGCCGAAGGCGCTGAAGCCGCCCCAGAGATAGGGCGTGTCGACCAGCCGTTCCGCCACCGAAACGAAATCGTCGGCCCTAGTTGCCAGCGGCGCGAGGTGCTGGGCGACCAGCGCCTCGCCCGAGGCAAGCAGGGCATATGTCGTGCCACGCGTTTCGGCATTTCCGGTCACCGCAACCCGCGAACCGAGCGACAATGCGGCGCCGCGCGGAAGCTTCATGTCAGGGCCTGGATAGAGGAAGGTGCGTATCGCCCTGACGACATGAGTCGGCGCCGGGCCGCGCGGCGCAAGGTCGCCCGAGGCGACATAGCCGACATAGCCGTCGCGCTCGGCCTGGACCCAGGCGAAGCCGTCGGCCTCCTCGAAGACAATCACGTCGTCGCCGTGAAGCAATTGCGTGTTGAGCCCGGCATCCGGCCGGGGCGCCTTGCGCATGTCGGCGACGGGTGCGGAGACACGCGCCGGACGGCCGGCGACGTAGCGCTCGGCCGCCACTTCGCCCTCAAGGCGGGCGTCGGCAAGGTCGGGACGGAAAGCGTGAAGGCGGCTGTCGCGGGCGGTCAAATCGGAAGCTCCATGGCTTTGGCGATGATAGCATCGCCCAATCTCTCGACATAGAGCGCGCCTTCGACGGTGCGCCTGATCAGCACGTTGCGCTTGTCGCTCGGGTCGCGGTGCCGCGACACCAGCTTGAGCGCACCCATGGTATCGAGCGCGCGGGTGATGACCGGCTTGCTGACGCCGAGGCGGGCCGCCAGCCCGCGCACCGTGTGCGGCGGCGGGTCGAGATAGATGGTGAGCAGGATCGCCATCTGGCGCAGCGTCAGGTCGGGCGCGTTGTCACGCACCTCGGACAAGGCAAACAGCTGCAGCAGTTTCAACGACTGGCTCGGGCGCAATGCGATCGGCATGCCGCCAGCATCCACTGGATTTGTTTCGGTTCCGTTTCATTCAATGCAGAATTTAGGGCGAAGGCAAGGCGGGCCTGTCGTGGCCCGCCCTCACGTTTGCGAGCGGCGAAGTGCCGGTCAGCCGAAGCGTGCCGAGATTACCTTTTCGAGGGCGCGGATCGCCTGGGCTTCGCCGCCGGCCGGGCCGTGCGGGCGGTCCGTCGGGTTCCAGGCGAAGATGTCGAAATGCGCCCAGGCGGTGGTCTTTTCGACAAAGCGCTTGAGGAACAGGGCTGCCGTGATCGAGCCGGCAAAACCGTCCGACGTGACGTTGTTCATGTCGGCGATCTTCGAAGACAGTTTTGCGTCGTACGGCCTCCAGAGCGGCATGCGCCAGATCGGGTCCTCGACCGCGCCGGATGCGGCTGCGAGCTCGGCCGCCAGGGCATCGTCGTCGGTGTAGAAGGGTGGCAGGTCCGGACCGAGGGCGACGCGTGCGGCCCCCGTCAGCGTCGCCATGTCGACCAGCATTTCCGGCTGCTCCTCGTCGGCGAGGGCAAGCGCGTCGGCGAGCACCAGCCGGCCCTCGGCGTCGGTGTTGCCGATCTCGACCGTGATGCCCTTGCGGCTCTGCAGCACGTCGCCGGGGCGGAAGGCGTTGGCTGAAATCGAATTCTCCACCGCGGGGATGAGCACGCGCAGCCTGACGTTCAGCCGTGCCGCCATGATCATCGAGGCGAGGCCGAGCACGTTGGCGGCACCGCCCATGTCCTTCTTCATCAGCAGCATGCTCGAGGCAGGCTTGATGTCGAGGCCGCCGGTGTCGAAGCAGACGCCCTTGCCGACAAGCGTGACCTTGGGGGCATCGTGCGCGCCCCAGGTCAGGTCGATCAGCCGCGGGGCTTCATGCGAGGCGCGGCCGACGGCGTGGATCATCGGGAAACTGTGTTCGAGCAGGTCGTCGCCCATCGTCACGCGGACCTCGGCGCCATGTGCGCCAGCGAGGTTACGAGCCACTGCCTCAAGCGCTGCGGGGCCCATGTCGTTGGTCGGCGTGTTGACGAGATCGCGGACAAGGAACACCGCGTCGACCAAGCGGTTCAGGCGGGCTGCATCCGCGCCCGCAGGCACAGCGAGCCCAAGCTCCCTGCCCGGCTTCTTGCCGTAGCGGGTGAAGCTGTAGCCACCGAGCGCGACAGCAAGGGCCGCCAGTTCGGGATGCGCCGGCGCAGTGGCGAAATGCCATTCGCCTTCGGGCAGGTTGCGGGCAAGAACGCCGTAGCCAAGCCCGTTCTCCTGCTGGCCCGTGCCGAACAGCGCACCGGCCAGCCGGCCATCGGCGCCGGGAATGGCAAGAACCTTGCCGGCCTCGCCGGCGAAGCCGTTGGCACTGGCCCAGGCGACGATTTCGGGGGCAAAACCGGCATTCCCCAGGCCATCCTTGGCAACCAGGTGGATCGGCAGCGCATCGCTGGACTTGGCGTCGAGCAGTTCGACCGGCATTTCGGCTCCTTCAGTGTCGGAAGGCTCGGTGCATCAGGGCACTCTTAACCATCCGTTAGGGTTAACAGATTATTTCTCCAAAGCGGGGAAATGGCCGCGAAACGGCCACGCGGACGAATGGAGACCTGCCTCCGATGTTGACCAATCGCTCGATGAACGCAACGGGAAAAAGCCTTGCCAGAGCGGCTTTCGTGGCGCTGCTGATGGCCGGCGTCGCCGGTTGCGGCACCAGCAAGATGACCACCGGTTCGATCGGTCGCGGCAAATCGGTCGACACCATGTCGACCGGCGCGATCGCCGGCTCCACCGACCAGATCGGACGCACCTATGCCAGCGATCCGAACAACAAGCCGGTGGCGATGCAGTATGCCTCGGCGCTGCAGATGAAGGGTCAGACGGACCAGTCGCTGGCGGTGATGCGCAAGCTCGCGATCGGCTACCCCAAGGACCGGGACGTGCTCGCCGCTTACGGCAAGGCGCTGGCCGCCTCGGGCGAGTTGCAGCCGGCGCTCGACGCCGTGCGCCGCGCCCAGACCCCGGAATATCCCGACTGGAAGCTGGTCTCGGCCGAAGCCGCGATCCTCGACCAGCTCGGCCAGACACAGGACGCGCGCAGCCTCTATCGCAAGGCGCTCGACCTCAAGCCGAACGAACCGACCGTGCTTTCCAATCTCGGCATGTCCTACGTGCTCGAAGGCGACCTGAAGTCGGCTGAGACCTATCTGCGCTCGGCTGCTTCGCAGCAGGGCGCCGACAGCCGCGTGCGCCAGAACCTTGCGCTCGCCGTCGGCCTCCAGGGGCGGTTCGGCGAAGCCGAGCAGATCGCGAAACAGGAGCTTTCGCCCGAGCAGGCGCAGGCCAATGTCACCTATCTCCGCAACATGCTTGCCCAGCAGAACGCCTGGAACCAGATCAAGGCCGAGGACAAGCCGACCACCAACTGACCGCATGGCGCGGACACGAAAAAGGCCGCGTCGTCCGACGCGGCCTTTTTCGTTTTGTCCGGGCTAACCGGAGCCTATTCGCTGCTCGACTGCTGCTTGTCGCCAAAGAGGCCACGTTCGCTGATCTGGATGCCGGCAGGGCCGAGGATGATGGCAAACAGCACCGGCAGGAAGAACAGGATCATCGGCACCGTCAGCTTGGGCGGAAGTGCGGCGGCCTTCTTCTCGGCGGCATTCATGCGCATGTCGCGGCTTTCGGCCGCCAGCACGCGCAGGGCGTGCGCGACAGGGGTGCCGTAGCGCTCTGCCTGGATCAGGGCCTGGGTCACCGACTTGACGGAATCGAGGCCCGTGCGGGCGGCAAGGTTCTCATAAGCCTGGCGACGCTCGGTCAGGTAGGACAGCTCGGCGTTGGTGAGCACGAACTCTTCGGCGAGGTCGACGGATTGCGACCCGATCTCATCGGCGACCTTGCGTAGCGCCGCTTCCACCGACATGCCCGATTCGACGCAGATCAGCATCAGGTCGAGCGCGTCCGGCCATGCCTGCTGGATCGACTGCTTGCGCTTGGTGGCGCGGTTGGAAACATAGAGCACCGGCAGGTAGAAGCCGACATAGGCCGCCACGATGCAGATGAAAATCTTGACGAAGACCGGCTTTTCCGCGGCTCCGCCCATTACGAAGACATAGACGGCGGCCAGCACCAAGCCGACGAAGGGCAGCACCAGGCGAAAGAACAGGAAGCGGGTCAACGGATTCTGGCCGCGGAAGCCGGCAACCTTCAGCTTGTTGAGCGTGCCTTCGTCGACGAGCGCGCGGCGCAGGTCGAGGCGCTCGACAATGTTGCGCATACCGGCATGCTGCTGCTCGCGTAGCGCGCCGCGGCGGCGATCGCTTTCGGCGGCCAGACGGACACGCTGCTTGGCACGCAACTCGTCACGTTCCAGCGCAACAGCCTTCATGCGCGCCTTCAGCGGATTGCCGATCAGCGACGGCATGGCCGTGAAGACCGTGGCGAAGACGGCGATGCCGACCAGCAGGGCGATGAGGAAGGACGGGTCGGTGAGCGACTTGACGACTTGATCGGTCATTTGTGCACTAGACCTCGAAATTCATCATCTTGCGCATGACGAAGATGCCGATCGACATCCAGATGCCGGAGATGCCCAGGATCAGATTGCCGGTGTTCGTGGTGAACAGCGGCATGATGTAGTTCGGGCTCGAGAGGTAGACGAGGAAGGCGACGATGATCGGCAGGGCGCCGATGATGGCCGCCGAGGCCTTGGCTTCCATCGACAGCGCCTGAACCTTGGCTTTCATCTTCTTGCGGTCACGCAGCACGCGCGACAGGTTGCCCAGCGCCTCGGACAGGTTGCCGCCGGCCTGGCTCTGGATCTGGATGACGATGCCGAAGAACCCGGCTTCGGGACACGGCATGGTCTCGGTCATGCGCAGGGCCGCGTCGGGGATGGCGATGCCAAGTTGCTGGGCCTCGACGATGCGGCGAAACTCGCCCCGTACCGGCTCCGGCGATTCCGACGCGATCAAGCGAATGCCGTCGTTGAGCGGCAGGCCAGATTTCACCGCGCGCACGATGATGTCGAGCGCATTGGGAAACTCTTCGAGGAACTGCTTGACCCGGCGGCTGCGCCGGAAGGCGACAAACCAGCGTGGCAGCCCGACCGTGCCGGCGAGAAGCGCACCGGGCAGCAGGATCAGCGGGGCGCCGGCCATGTAGACGAGAAGGGTCGTCACGATGCCGCAAACCACGGAATAGACGTAGAAGCGCTCGATCGTCACCAGCATGCCGGCCTGCTTGATCTGAACCTTCAGCGGCGGCTTCTTGATGTTGCGGTCCTTGGCCTTCTGCTTGTCGTCCAGTTCCTTGAGCGTGTCCTGGACAGACTTCCGGCGCTTGGCGACTTCGGCAGTCCGATCGCGCGAAGCCTTGACCAGCGAGCGGTCCATTTCGGTCTGCCGCACGGTCGAAAGGCGGCGCTCGGTGTTGCTCTCGCTTTCCATGCGCTTGAACAGGAAAGCGTAGGCCACCAGGCCGGCGCTCAGACCGGCAAGGACGACAAAGACCAGCATTGAGGCATCAAGCCCGAACATGGCGCCCTAATTCCTCCCTGCTCGCATCGTTGTCGGCGTCATCTCAGTCAGCACTCTTTTCCATGCTCTCGAGAGCATTGGCCAACCGGACATCCTCCCCGAAGTAGCGTGCCCGGTCCCAGAAATGCGGCCGGCCAATGCCTGTAGAAACGTGCTGGCCAAGAAGCCTGCCGTTCTGGTCCTCGCCCTTGATGTTGTAGAGTACCAGGTCCTGGGTGATGATGACGTCGCCTTCCATGCCGATCACCTCGGTGATGTGGGTGATGCGGCGCGAGCCATCGCGCAGGCGGGCGGCCTGGATGATGACGTCGACTGAACCGACGATGATCTCGCGCACCGTCTTCTGCGGCAGCGAATAGCCGCCCATGGCGATCATGGACTCGATACGGTTGAGGCACTCGCGCGGGCTGTTGGAGTGGATGGTGCCCATCGAGCCGTCGTGGCCGGTGTTCATCGCCTGCAACAGGTCGAACACCTCCGGTCCGCGCACTTCGCCGACGATGATCCGCTCAGGGCGCATGCGCAGGCAGTTCTTGACGAGGTCGCGCATGGTGACCTCGCCCTCGCCTTCCAGGTTGGCGGGGCGGGTTTCGAGGCGGACCACATGCGGCTGCTGCAGCTGCAGTTCCGCCGAGTCCTCGCAGGTGATGATGCGCTCGTCGCGGTCGATATAGTTGGTCAGGCAGTTGAGCAGGGTCGTCTTGCCCGAACCGGTACCGCCTGAAATGACGATGTTGCAGCGGACGCGGCCGATGATCTTCAGCACGTCGGCGCCATGCTGGGAAATGGCGCCGAACTTGACGAGCTGGTCGAGGGTCAGCTTGTCCTTCTTGAACTTTCGAATGGTGAGCGCAGTGCCGTCGATCGACAGCGGCGGCGCGATGACGTTGACGCGGGAGCCGTCGGGCAGGCGCGCATCGCAGATCGGCGAGGATTCATCGACGCGGCGACCGACCTGGCTGACGATACGCTGGCAGATGTTGAGCAGTTGCTGGTTGTCGCGGAAGCGGATGCCGGTCTGCTCGACCTTGCCGTTGACTTCGATGTAGACGTTCCTGGCGCCATTCACCATGATGTCGGCGATGTCGTCGCGTGCGAGCAAGGGCTCCAGCGGACCGTAGCCGAGAACGTCGTTGCAGATATCCTCGAGCAGCTCTTCCTGCTCGGCGATCGACATCGCAAAGTTCTTGATCGCGATGATGTCGTTGACGATATCGCGAATTTCCTCACGCGCGCTGTCGGGATCGAGCTTGGCCAGCTGCGACAGGTCGATTGTATCGATCAGCGCCGAAAAGACCTGGCTCTTGGTATCGTAGTAGCTTTCGCTGCGTTCGCGCTGCGGCTTGCGCGGTTCGGCGGCGAATGGCGCCGTCGGCTGGACCGTGCGCCGCTGCGTCGCGGCCGGTTCCGCGGGCGCGGCAGCCGGCGCAGGTGGGCGCGGCGCAACCAGCGTGTCACCGGTGTTTGCGACCGGCGCCTGTATCGGTGCGTTCGGGCGGAATCCCGGCGTTGAGCGGTTGCCGTCGTCGCTGCCTCTTCTGCCAAACATGGTCGACTATCGCCTCCGCCGCGCGGGTATCACTTCTTGCGTGCCTTGAGCTTGGCCAGGATTCCACCAAGACCCGACTGCTTCTTGGCCTTGGCTTCCGACCTTCCGGTCAGCACGTGCGCAATCTCGTTCATCGTCTGGACGATCGGGTTCTTGGCATCCATCTCGCCCAGCATGCGGCCATTGTTTGCGGCATTGCCGAACAGCAGCGCGTCGAAGGGAATGACGGACATCGGGGTGATGCCGAGCGGTTCGGCGAAATCGCTTGCGGCGATTTCCGGACGCTTGGGCAGGCCTGCCTGGTTGAGGATCAGCCTCGGCGGCGGATCGTTGGGCCGCAGCCGCTTGAGCATGTCGACCAGGTTCTTGGTGTTGCGCAGATTGGCGAGCTCGGGCGTCGCAGTGATGACCACTTCGTCGGCACGGGCAAGCGTGTTCTTGCTCCATCCGCTCCAGATGTGGGGGACGTCGAGCACCAGCAGCGGCGTGCTGCGCTGGGCCGTGTCGATGATCTGAGAAAATGCCTCGGCGTCGAAATCATAGACGCGCTCGAGCGTCGAGGGCGCGGCCAACAGGGACAGGTGTTCGGCACATTGCGCCAACAGACGGTCCAGATAGACCTCGTCGACGCGCTCGGGCGCAAACACGGCTTCGGCAATACCTTGGGCAGGGTCCTGGTCGAAGTTGATGTTGGCGGTACCGAAAGCCAGGTCGAGGTCGGCAACGACCACTTCCGACTTGAACAGGTTCGACATGCTCCAGGCGACGTTGTGGGCGATGGTCGAGGAGCCGACGCCACCCTTGGCGCCGACGAAGGCAATCGAGCGCCCCATCGGCTCCGCCTCGGGATCGACGAAGATCGAGGAGATCACGCTGACGATGTCGGCGGTCGACACAGGCGCCACGACGTATTCGGAGATGCCCGAGCGGATCAATTCGCGGTAGAGCGCAATATCATTGTAGTGCCCGATGACCACGACCTTGGAGCTCGGGTCGCAATATTCCGACAGCGCGTGCAACGATTCGAGGAGAGTCTTCGGTTCGCCGCGCGATTCGAGGATGATCAGGTTGGGCGTCGGCGCGCCGCGATAGACTTCGACGGCAGTCTCGACCCCGCCCATATGGACCTGGAGATGGGCCTTGGCCATGCGCCGGTCGGCGCCCGCCCGTTCGATCGGGCCGGCGACGCTGTCGCTCTCGCAGAAGGCCTGGATGGAGATGCGCGGCACGGGCCGCAGCGCCTGCATCAATGCCATGTCCTGATGCGGCTGCTCCGCGTTCTCAGGCTGGGAATCGTAGGCGAGATTGCTCATTGTCTCGTTCTTCCCATAGCTCGCGATCAATAGTTCACTTCGGAGTTCTTATTGAACTCCGTGGTAATGCCGCGCTTGCGGTAGAGATCGATCACTTCGCCGCGATTTTCGGCGTCGATCTCCGTCTGCTTGCGCGGTCCAAGCAAGTCGGCGGGGTTGGCAACCTGTGCGGCGAGGTTGTTCTGATAGGAACAGCCGAAATTTGCGTAATGCTTGTTCTCGGTCGTGTTGAGCACGTCTTCGGGCCAGCGGCCGCAACGGTCGGTCTGCGCCCGCATGGCGGTGTAGGTCACGCGCACCGGCGACGCGGCATCGGCATAGGCCGCCTGGTAGCGGGCGATGTCGATGCGGTTCGACGGAACGCCATTCCTGGTAGCCACGCGCGCCAGAGCCCGTGCGGCCTCGTTCGCCGCGACGTCGTTCGAAGCCCCCGCGGGGACCATGATCGTCAGCGCCGGCTTGGAGCGGCTGTCGTAATCGCTGAGGAAGCCGACGAATGTCGCCTCCTGGCCCTTGGAGATGCCGCGGTCACTGTTGCCGACGGCGATGTCGAGGGTCTGGTTCTTCTCGGCAATGACGATCGGGTGATTGGTGCGGTAATCATCCGGGATCGAGCCGACGGTGACGCTGTCGCGGTTGGTCGCGCAACCGGCGACAAGGGCGACGGCGGCGGCCGCCAGAAGCGGACGGAAGAGGCGCGACGTTTCCAGCCGGGTCCGGCTGGTCGTGCACGTGGCGTGGTGTATTGCCTGAGACATGCCCCTATCCCCGCTCATTTGTAGATGAAGCCGACGACGCCGTGATAGCGGCCCATGGGCTTGTCGGTTTTCATTGTGCCGTAGACGCGATTGACGCGGCCGAGGAACATGCCGGCGCCGTCGCTGGCGGCGTTGAAATTGTCGTCTGGCTTGGCGAGTTCGTTACGCGCCACCGGACGGGCAAGATACGGCGTGACGATGATCACGAGTTCGGACTCGTTGCGGACGAAATCGCGGCTGCGGAACAGGGTGCCAAGCACCGGGATCTTGGACAGCCCGGGCAATCCGTTGACCGCCTGACGCACGTCGTCGCGGACGAGGCCGGCAATCATCATGGATCCGCCGGAAGGCAGCTCCACCGTGGTGTCGGCCAGGCGCTTGCGGATCGATAGCGCCGTCATGCCGGGCGAATTGAACGTTGCCCCGCGGGATCCGCCTCCCGAGAGCGAGACCGACGCTTCGGTGGTCGGCTCGGAGACCTGGGTCCTGATCTTAAGACTTATGCGCCCGGGGGACAGCACCACCGGCTGGAATTCGAGGCCGATGCCGTATTCGATCTTTTCGATTTCGTACGTCCGGCCGCCGGAGCTGTTTCCTTCCTGGTTGGTGACCAGGTTGAACTCGCCGCCGACCTTGAACGTCGCCTTCTCGCCCGAGACAGCGGTGAGGGTCGGCTCGGCAAGCGTCTTCATCACGCCGGCCTGCTCCATGGCATTGACATACGCATCGAGAAGCGAGGTGCCGATGGACACCTGCGAGGCGCCGAGCGGCTTGCCAAGACCTGGGATGCTGTCGCTGATGGCACCCCAGCTGATGCCGTTGGCATCGCCCGAGCCAATCATGTTGACGCCGAGCTGCTTCATAACCGTGCGGCTGACCTCGGCGACGGTGACCTTGAGCATCACCTGGTCGTCGCCGACGATCTGGAGCAGGTTGACGATCTTGCTCTTCTGTCGCGTCGAGTCTGGATTGTCGATGTCGACGCCGCCATTTTCCGAGCCGCCGCTGGCGGTCTGCGAATATTGCCCGGTCGTCGCCTCACCGCCGGTGACGAAGATGGTCGCCAGATCGACGGCCCGCTTGGCATCGAGCGGCGTGTCGACGGTGCCCGTCAGCACGACGTTGTCGTTGATCAGTTCGACCTTGATCTGCGAATTCGGGATGAAGCGCTTGATGTAGTCCTCAAGTCCCGCAACGTCGCGCTCGATGGCGAGATCGAGGCTGGCGATCTGTTCGCCATTGGGCCCGAAGACGAAGATATTGGTCTGGCCGACCGACTTGCCGAACAGATAGATGCGGCGCGCCGTGCGTGTCACGGCATCGGCGACCGCCGGATTGGCGACCAGGATGTCGTAGGCGTCGGACGGCAGGTCGATGACCACCGACTTGTTAAGACCGAGCTTGACGCGCTGGCTGGAATTTTCCGCGCCGACCCTCGCCTTGGCGGCAAGGACGGGCGATTGCCAGACCACAACGGAGCTCAGCGCCAACGTTGCAGCAGTGACAAGAAGTCTGGCGGAGGACCTCATTTCCTTGCTCCCGATTCGGAAATCTCACCTGACTTGATGAGGCGCACCGTGCCGCGCTTGCCACTGCCCGAGACCAGGTAGTCGGCCTCGGCGAGGTTCCTTTCCTGGGCGTCGGCGACCGAGCGCAGTGCAAGGGTGAGGCGGTCCGCCATCTGCTGGGCGACGGTGATGATCTCGGCCTGCTGGGCGGTGAGTTCCAGCGTCGCGGTTTCGCCGACCTTGACCTTCTTGCCTTCCTCATCCTCCTGGATGGTCTGGTCGATGGCCAGCACCCGGATGTTCTTGAGGATGGTCTCGGTGATGAAACCGCTTCCCGACTTCGCGGCATCGCTGCGGCGGGTCATGATCACGTCGACGTAGTCATTCGGCAGAATGAAGCCGCCGGCGGATGTGTCGGCGGAGATCGCGGTCGCGACGGCACGACTGCCTGCCGGCAGGACCGCCGACATGAAGCTCTGGCCTTCGCCGATCAGCTTCGACTTGCGTAGCGGCTCGCCGCCATACATGGCGAGGCGGGCGACCGAATTCTTGAATTTTTCCAGCGCCTCGGGTTCGGCGCTGCGGGTGATGAAATTGGGATTGACCGCATCGCTCGGCCAAGGCTGCCAGCTGATGTTGCCTTCCACGACGCCGCCCATCGGCACGTCGCCGGTGAGCACCAGCACGTCGGTAAGCGCGAGCTGCGGCTGTTGCGGGCCGGATTCGACGATGACCTCCGGCGGAGGCGGAGCAGACATGTTCTTGGCGACAAAACCAGCGCCACCCGCGGCGGCGACCGCTACGCCCAGTATCATCAGTCGCGATGCAGCCATTGTCCGAACCTCGCCCCGGCAAACCCATCAAGCCAAGTCGGACTTTGCATAGACAATCGTCAAATTATGGTTAACGCGATCCTTATATACATGATTAACGATCCCTTACGCCCGCAGGCGAGGCGATCATTGGGCCGCCAGCCGCTCCAGCGCCCAAACCATTAGGGGCGAACTCGGATAAGTGAGCAGGCCGCCTGCACCCAGTGCAATGCCATAGGGCACGCCGCCAGCATCCTTGGAAAAATTCCTGAGGAACATGTTCTGGCTGGTGATGTGTGCGAGTGCGGAACTGCGGAAGGCCAGGATCGCGAGCGTCAGCATTCCGCCGAACACAGCAGAAACGAGAAGATATTGCATCAGCGGCATGCCGAGACCCATCCAGACGGCGGACGCCGCGATGAGCTTGGCGTCGCCGCCGCCCATGCCGCCAAGCGCGAACATCGCGAAGGTGACGGTGAGCAGCAATGCGCCGGCAGCCAGATGCATGCCGATGTCGACCCAGGCCATCCCAGTCAGCGGCGCAACGACTAGGAAGACACCCAGCAGCAGCAACGGCACGCGGTTGGCGATGGTCATCGACATGGTGTCGGAGACAGCCGAGTAGACCATGCAGAACGGAAAAACGACAAAGATCAGCGCTTCGAGCATCGTCAAACATCCGCATTCACTGTGTTGAACCAGCCTAGCTCGCGGGCATTAAGCCTGGATGAAGACGATTCAAATATTTGTTCCTACCGCCCGACGAGAAAAGGCTGCCCGAAGACAGCCTTTTCGATCGCATTGCCGGCAAGTAATGCAGTAGTCGTTAGTTGCCAGCGTTCGAGATCTCGGTCGAGATGGTCGTGAACTTCGAGTTGAGTGCGCTGCCGACCATGCCGGCGCCGGCAATGATGGCAACTGCGATGAGGGCGGCGATCAGACCGTATTCGATGGCGGTCGCGCCGGATTCGTCCTTCACAAAACGTGCGATGAGATTGGACATTGGAGAGCTCCTTACTCCGTTTGTTACAGCACTTCCGTCAACATTTCTTTGTCGTCGATCGGATGACTGCAACCTAGCGGGGAGCTCTTTCAAACGGCTTAAGAAACAGCCTTACCGAAACCTTTAGCCGGCCATTGGCGCCGCGTGGTTAACCGCAGGCTAAACGACGCAGGAGGTTTGTCGGCGCCTTGAAGCCGTGACCTACAGACGTTTCCAGTCTCCTCGCTTCATCATGGAGAGGAGCATTTCGCGTATCGGTTGCCGGCTGGCAGGCTGCTTAACTGTTGGTTCACCAAAAGCGTTCATCTTCCATTGATCAGTCGATACTGCCAGCGATCGAGGGGCGAGCGATGACGAGGCCGAAAGCTTTCTTTCCGGGAGCATGCGCAATTGCATTGGCGATGGCTGCCGCCCTGCCCGCCCAAGCGGGTTCCGGTATCGAAGTGACGATGAACCAGGCCAAGATCGTGCGGCTCGCCCGCCCGGCCGATACAATCGTGGTCGGCAACTCGTCGATCGCCGACGCCTCGGTCCAGGACGCCTCAACCCTGGTGCTGACCGGCAAGGGTTTTGGCGTGACCAACCTCGTGGTGCTCGATGCCAATGGCACGCCCATCGTCGACGAACAGGTGACAGTCATCCGTCACGACGCCTCTTCCGTCCGGATCTACCGCCGCTCCGAGATACAGACGCTCTCTTGCACACCTTATTGCGAGAGCTCCTACAAGAGCGACGCCGAGCGGATGTCCGAAAGCGAAATGAACGCTTCCCAGTAAGACGCCGGGATTGGCGACCCGGCCAAGGGTTAGCGCTCGGTAAAGATATTCCCTGCTATTTTCCCCGTCATCAAAACGGGACCTCAACGGCTTTGCACTATTGTCCGTCCGAAATGAGAAGGCGGTCGGGACATGAGCGACACGGCTACTGCAGTGCATGACGAGACGAAGGCGCGCCGGCGAGGATTGTTCGCCGGTTTCCTGCGTGACCGCAGCGGCAGCACGGCGATCGAGTTCGTCATGCTGGTAATCCCGTTCTCGCTGCTGGTTTTTGCCATCCTCGAGAGCTGCCTCTCATTCGCCGGCCAGCAAGTGCTGGCGAATGCAGCCGACGACGTCGCCCGCCAGTTGCGCACGGGACAGGTCAGGGCCGCAGAAGTCTCGAAAACCTCGCTGGAGAAGATGATCTGCGACCGGCTCGAGGTCTTCGTCGCCAAGGGTTGCCCCAATCTGATCGTCGACCTGAGGAGCTTTCCGACCTTCGAGAAGGCAGCCGAGGTGAAGCTGAAGTTCGTCAACAAGGAAATCGACACGTCGGGATTTGCCGTCACGCCGGGACCTGCCATGACCAAGAACATGCTGCGCGTCTTCTACAAATGGCCCGTCGTCACCGACTTCATGAAGGCTTCGATGTCGAACCTGGAGGGCGGCTACACGCTGCAGTTTGCATCCGTGGTCTGGCAGAACGAGCCGTTCAACGATTGATAGAAACCGACGGCCAGGATTGGGCCGGCACGAGTGTGAAAAGACTTGGGATGTCGGCGTGGCCGGGGGCACTATCGATGCTTAAGAAGTTGCGATCATGCGCATATGCCTTGATGTCGGACCGGCGCGGCATCGCTGCGGTCGAATTCGCCTTCGTCGTCCCTCTCCTGCTGTCGCTGTATTTCGTGACAATGGAGGTCTCCCAGGCGATCGAGACGAACAAGAAGGTCAGCCGAGCCGGCTCGATGGTCGCCGATCTCATCACCCAGCAGCAAACGATCAAGGCTGCCGAAGTGGACGCGGTGATGAAGATCGCCGAGTCGATCCTGCAACCCTACAATCGCAGCACCGGAAAGATCTTCATCACGGCAATCCAGGTCACCGACGAGGCGTCGCCCAGGGTGCTGGTCGTGTGGTCGCGCAAATACATCAAGGGCTCGGCGACGCCGGACCTCGCCAAGGACACGGTGACGACAGTGCCTGACGCCCTCAGGACCAAGGGGGCTTTCCTGATCCGGGTCGTCAGCGAACTCGACTACAAGCCGATGATCACCTGGGCCGCCGAAGACAAGCCCGTGCTCGGCCTCGCAGCCGCCATCGATCCCGTCACCATGGACGAAGTCTACTATCTGCGGCCGCGCATGAGCCAGGCGATCCCCTGTGACGACTGCCAGACCTGAACCCTGGAACTGCTGCAGGATTTGCATGCGTCAGTTGCCATCTGCGGGATAATTGCCAACGTCTGCGACTGACCCTATGTCTGTGCGGCAAGCTGGCAACCGAGAGCCCCTCATAGATGGCGCGTGCATTCCTGTTCGTCCTGGATTCCTTCGGCATCGGCGGCGCTGCAGATGCCGCGCAATTCGGCGATGTCGGGTCCGATACCTTCGGCCACATAGCGGCGGCCTGCGCCGAGGGCCGAGGCGACCGCGACGGACTGCGCTCCGGCCCGCTCCACCTGCCGAACATGACGGCCCTCGGGCTTGGCCGCGCCGCAAGGCTGGCAACCGGCCTGGAGTTCGAAACCGGGGCCAGACTGCGTGACGGCGCCTTCCACGGTACGGCACAGGAAATCTCCAGCGGCAAGGACACGCCGTCCGGCCATTGGGAAATCGCCGGCGTTCCCGTCACCTTCGACTGGGGCTATTTTCCGCAGACAGTTCCCGCCTTCCCGGCGTCGCTGACCGAGGCGATCATCCGCGACGGCAAGGTTTCAGGCATTCTCGGCGACTGCCACGCCTCGGGCATCGAGATCATCGAGCGGTTCGGCGAAGAGCACGTCCTGACCGGCAAGCCGATCTGCTACACCTCGGTCGACTCGGTCCTGCAGATCGCCGCGCATGAAGAGCACTTCGGGCTCGAGCGGCTCTATGACCTGTGCAAGACCGTCCGTCGGCTCGTCGACCCGCTGAACATCGGCCGCGTCATCGCCCGCCCCTTCGTCGGCGAAAGCAAGGAAACGTTCGAGCGCACGCCGAACCGCAAGGACTATGCCACGCCGCCGCCCGAGGCGACGCTGCTCGACAGGCTCACCGAGCGCGGCAGCAAGGTCATCGCCATCGGCAAGATCGGCGACATCTTCGCCCATCGCGGCATCTCCGAGGTGCGCAAGGGCGTCGGCAACATGGCGATGCTCGACAAGGCGCTGGGCGCCATGGACGACGCCGGCGACGGCGACCTGGTCTTCGCCAACTTCGTCGACTTCGACACCGAATTCGGCCATCGCCGCGACGTGGCTGGCTATGCCGCGGCGCTCGAGGCCTTCGACAGGCGCATTCCCGAGGCCCTTTCGCGGCTGAAGCCGGGCGACCTGCTGATCCTGACCGCCGACCATGGCAACGACCCGACCTGGCGCGGCACCGACCACACGCGCGAGCGCATTCCGGTGATCGGCATCGCGCCCGGCCTTCCGGGCGGCGACACCGGGCTGCGGCCGACATTCGCCGACATCGGCGAAACGGTGGCCCAACATCTCGGCCTGCCACGCGGGCGCCACGGCACCTCCTTCCTCGAAACGATCGCCACCCATGCCTGAATTGCCCGAAGTCGAAACCGTCCGGCGCGGATTGCAGCCGGTGCTCGAAGGCGCGCGCATCGAACGCGTCGAAACGCGCCGGCCGAACCTGCGCTACCCCTTCCCCGACCGCTTCGGCGAGCGCCTTGCCGGCAAGAGGATCACCGCGCTCGGCCGCCGCGCCAAGTATCTGCTCGCCGATGTCGAGGATGCGCCGCTGCTGATCTGCCATCTCGGCATGTCCGGCTCGTTCCGTATCGAAACCGACGAGGACGCGACGGCGCCGGGCCAGTTCCATCACGAACGATCGAAGTCGGAAGCGCACGATCACGTCGTCTTCCACGTCGCAGACCAAAAAGGCGCCCCGGCCCGCGTCGTCTTCAACGATCCCCGGCGTTTCGGCTTCATGCTGTTTGCCGAGCGCAACGGCACCGAGCATCCGATGCTGTCCGGCCTCGGCGTCGAGCCGACCGGCAACACGCTCGACGGCACGTTGCTGGGCGGCCTGTTCGAAGGCAAGAAGACGCCGCTCAAGGCTGCGCTGCTCGACCAGCGCCTGATTGCCGGTCTTGGCAACATCTATGTCTCCGAGGCGCTCTGGCGCGCCGGCCTGTCGCCGCTGCGCGCGGCCGGCACCATCGCCGGCAAGGGCAAGGTGGCGCGCGAACGTGCCGCGCTGCTCGCCACCTCCGTGCGCGAGGTGATTGCCGATGCGATCGCGGCGGGCGGCTCCTCGCTGCGGGACTATGTCCACACCGACGGCTCGCTGGGATACTTCCAGCACTCGTTCTCGGTCTATGACCGCGAGGGGGAACCCTGCCCGCACACCGGCTGTGCCGGCCATGTCGAGCGGATAGTGCAGAGCGGGCGGTCAACCTTCTATTGCCGCCAGTGCCAGCGCTAAGCTAGACCAAGTCTCAATGCTGCTGCGAGACAGGGAGAGCGCAAGATGGCCTATGAGACGATCATCGTGGAAACGCGAGGCAAGGTCGGGCTGATCACGCTCAACCGTCCGAAGGCGCTCAATGCGCTGAACACGCAGGTGCTTGGCGAATTGCTCGCCGCCACCGCTGCCTTCGAGGCCGACCATGGCATCGGCGCCATCGTCATCACCGGTTCGGAAAAGGCGTTCGCCGCCGGTGCCGACATCAAGGAGATGCAGGCCAAGACCTATGTCGAGGCCTATCTCGAGGATTTCTTTTCCGGCTGGGAAGCCTTCACCCGCAACCGCAAGCCGATGATCGCGGCCGTCGCGGGCTACGCCCTGGGCGGCGGCTGCGAACTCGCCATGATGTGCGACTTCATCATCGCCGCCGACAGCGCCAAATTCGGCCAGCCCGAGATCACGCTCGGCGTCATCCCCGGCATGGGCGGCTCGCAGCGACTCACCCGTTTCGTCGGAAAGGCCAAGGCCATGGACATGTGCCTGACCGGCCGGATGATGGATGCGGCCGAAGCCGAGCGCTCGGGTCTGGCGTCGCGCGTGGTGCCGGCAGCCGACCTCATGGAAGAGGCGATGAAGGCAGCGGCCAAGATCGCCGATTTCTCGTTGCCGGCGGTCATGATGTGCAAGGAAGCCGTCAATCGCTCCTATGAGGTGACGCTTTCGGAAGGATTGCGCTTCGAGCGCCGCCTGTTCCATTCGATGTTCTCGCTCGAAGATCAGAAGGAAGGCATGGCGGCCTTTGCAGAGAAGAGAACCGCGAATTTCCGCAACCGCTGACCGGAATCGCGTTGACGTTGGGAGTAAGCTGAACTATAAGCCGCACCAACCGAGGCGCCCCTAGGGACGCCCGAATGATTTTTGCGCTTTGCGGGAAGCTGCTCGCGCCCACCATAGATCAAAGAGAGGCACCATGGCCAATACCTCCTCGGCCAAGAAGGCTACCCGCAAGATTGCCGCCCGTACCGCGGTCAACAAGAATCGCCGCTCGCGCGTCCGGACCTACATCCGCCAGGTCGAAGAGGCGCTGGCCTCGGGCGACAAGGCAAAGGCAGAAGCCGCCTTCAACGCCGCCCAGCCGGAATTGATGCGCGCCGCCAGCAAGGGCGTGGTCCACAAGAACACCGCCTCGCGCAAGGTTTCGCGTCTGGCCCAGCGGCTCAAGGCGCTTTCCGCCTAAGCCCTGCAAGCAATTGGATTTCTGATCAACCCGGCCTCATCAGCCGGGTTTTTCTTTTGTCCGAAAATGGCCGAAAAAGCAGCCCGCAACGACCTCGTGAGCATACCCTGGGGCACCAAGATCTTTGCCGGCATATGCGGCTATTCTTATAAGTACAACTGCAGCAAGCGGCCTCTGCCGCAGACTCACCCTGGCAGAAATTCCCCTGTAAATTCATAAGCTTGTGCGCGGTCATCCACAGGTTGTTCACGTCGCCCACGGGGCTTGGGGGACAAGTTGGTGTCAAGCGGATTCTTTTATAATTTTTTCCAGCAGGGCCCGGTTTTTTTCGATCCCCGGAAAAGGGTTTGAATCACAAAGGCTTTGGCCGTCCGAGGGGGACAAACGGGCTTTGAATCCGGACGGGCGCTAAGCAGATTCATTAAAAACGCGTTAGACTCGGCCTTGCCCTGTCCACAGCGATTTTTGTAAGGTCTTTTCATCGAAGGGACGGGCACCAAGCCCTCTGCCAAGCCACAAAATCGGCGGCGTTCTCGGCGTGGATGGAATCCGCGATCGGGGGAGGCGTGCTCACTTCGAGATATACTTGGGGCGTGTGGGGATACACGGCATGGTGACTTTGCAATGCACCGGCGATTTCGCCGGGTGGCTACGCATTTGCCTGGTGCTGCTGCCCCCGCAGCACCGGCCTTCCGAAAGCGCCTGACAGCGCCGATGAAGGCAACACGGGGCCTCGCCGGAAACGGCAGCATCCCGAATGAACATACCGGTGGAGATGCGAGCGGCGCATCCCCATACGGCAACGAGGACCGAAGGTTAGGGATTGCGACATGCAAAGCGGCATCGAAAGGGAAGCAAATGCGGGCTTTCTTTTTACCGGCGAACTGATCGAGGGGAACGAAGTGGCAGCAACCAGCGCCGCAGAGAAGAATTTTGACCGGGTCAAGACGCAGCTCCAGGTTCGCCTGGGCAGCGAAGTATTCTCGAGCTGGTTCGGCCGCATGAAGCTTGCGGAAACCTCGAAGGGCGTCGTGCGCCTTTCGGTGCCGACGGCATTCCTGCGTTCCTGGATCAACAGCCACTATCTGGACCTGATTTCCGAGCTGTGGCGGCAGGAAGAACCCGAACTGCTGAAGCTCGAAATCATCATCCGCACGGCCACACGCCAGGTACGTCCCGGGGTGGAGACCGAAGCCACGGCACTGCGCAAGCCGGTGCGCCAGGCTCAGACGGCCCTGGCCACCAGCACGGTGGCAGCCGGACGCACCGAGCGCCCCGCCCCTGCCCGCAACGGCACGGCGGACGCGGAGTTCAAGCAGAGCGTTCTCGGCTCGCCGCTCGATCCGCGCTACACGTTCCAGTCCTTCGTCGAAGGCCCCTCCAATCGCGTGGCGCTGGCAGCGGCGCGCGCGGTGGCGGAATCGAACTCGCGCTTCAACCCGCTGTTCCTTCATGCCACGGTCGGCCTCGGCAAGACGCACCTGCTCCAGGCAATCGCCGCCGAGTCGCTGCGCCAGAACCCGAAGTCGCGCGTCGTCTACCTGACGGCCGAATACTTCATGTGGCGTTTTGCGACCGCGATCCGCGACAACAACGCGCTGACGCTCAAGGAGCAGCTGCGCGACATCGACCTTCTGATCATCGACGACATGCAGTTCCTGCAGGGCAAGTCGATCCAGCACGAGTTCTGCCACCTCATCAACATGCTGCTCGACTCGGCCAAGCAGGTCGTGGTCGCCGCCGACCGTCCGCCGGCGGAGCTGGAATCGCTCGAGCCGCGCGTGCGTTCGCGCCTCAATGGCGGCGTGGCGCTCGAAATGTCGGCGCCTGACTTCGGCATGCGCCTTGGCATGCTCAAGCTGCGCTTTGCCGGCGCCAAGAACGAGGACCCGAACCTCGCCATCGACGAGGAAATTCTCGCCCATGTCGCCCGCACCGTCACCGGCAGCGGCCGCGAGCTGGAAGGCGCGTTCAACCAGCTGATCTTCCGCCAGTCGTTCGAACCGCAGCTGTCGATCGAGCGGATCGACGAGATCCTCGGCCATATCTACCGCTCGGGCGAGCCCAAGCGCGTGCGCATCGAAGACATCCAGCGCATCGTCGCGCGCCACTACAACGTGTCGAAGACGGAGCTCCTGTCGAACCGCCGCACCCGCACCATCGTCAAGCCGCGTCAGATCGCCATGTATCTGTCGAAGGTCATGACGCCGCGCTCGCTGCCCGAGATCGGCCGGCGTTTCGGCGGCCGCGACCACACCACGGTGCTGCACGCCGTGCGCAAGATCGAGGACCTTTCCGGCGGCGACAACACGCTGGCGCAGGAACTCGAACTGCTGCGCAGGCTGATCAACGACCAGGCCTGACGGCCGGATGGCGGCGGCGACCGATCGACGCCCGCCACTTATCCCCAGAACGCCCGCGCAACCGCCCTGGAATGGCTGCGCGGGCTTGCCTTTCCGCACTTTTTACTGTCAGACTCGGCACCATTCCGATCGTGTTGCGGGCTTTCCCGGGCGCATTCGAGCCCGTGAGCCCGCACCTTCAAATAAGCGAGCCTGTTTCGTCATGCGTGTTATCCTGGAACGCTCCAACCTGTTGAAGTCGCTGAACCACGTGCATCGCGTGGTGGAACGGCGAAACACGATCCCGATTCTCTCCAACGTGCTGCTGCAGGCCGATGGCGCGAGCATCGAGCTCAAGGCAACCGACCTCGACCTCGAGGTTTCGGAAGCTACGCCGGCAAATGTCGAGCAGGGCGGCGCGACCACCGTTCCCGCCCACCTGCTCTACGACATCGTGCGCAAGCTGCCCGACGGCGCCGAAGTGATGTTGAGGACCGACGACGACGGCAACGCCATGTCGGTGGTGTCGGGCCGTTCGAGCTTCCGGCTGCAGTGCCTGCCGCAGTCCGACTTCCCCGAGCTTTCGGCCGGCACCTTCTCGCATATCTTCCGGCTCGACGCCCAGGCGCTCAAGGGCCTGATCGACAAGACGCAGTTTGCCATCTCCACCGAGGAGACGCGCTACTACCTCAACGGCATCTACCTGCACACGCATGAAAGCGGCGGCAAGCTGATGCTGCGCGCGGTCGCCACCGACGGCCACCGCCTGGCCCGCGCCGAGGTCGAGGCCCCGGCCGGCTCGGAAGGCATGCCGGGCATCATCATTCCGCGCAAGACGGTCAGCGAGCTGCAGAAGCTGATCGACACGCCCGACGTGGCGGTGACGACCGAGCTTTCCGACACCAAGATCCGCCTGACCATCGGCGGCGTGATTCTGACCTCGAAGCTGATCGACGGCACCTTCCCCGACTACCAGCGCGTCATTCCGAGCGGCAACGACAAGAAGCTGGTCATCGACCGCCAGAGCTTTGCCGCGGCCGTCGACCGCGTCTCGACGATCTCGTCCGAGCGCGGCCGCGCCGTGAAGCTGTCGATCGCCGACGGGCTGGTGACGCTTGCCGTCAACAACCCCGATTCGGGCAGCGCCACCGAAGAGCTCGCCGCCGACTATTCGGCCGACCCGATCGAGATCGGCTTCAACGCCAAGTACCTGCTCGACGTCGCCGCCCAGCTCTCGGGCAGCGAGGCGCGTTTCATGCTGGCCGATGCCGGCTCCCCCACGCTCATCCACGACACAGCCGACGAGAACGCTCTCTACGTGCTGATGCCGATGCGCGTGTAGCGCGCCCACGTCCGTGCAAGGCCAGGAACCGGGGGGCGAACGAAAACGCACCCCCTCGACGCATATCCGTAAGCTCATGCTTACGGATTTCCGCAATTACACCTCGCTAGCGCTCGACCTCAGGCCCGGCCCCGTTGTGTTCACTGGCGACAACGGCGCCGGCAAGACCAACCTGCTCGAAGCGATCTCGTTTCTGACGCCGGGACGCGGCTTGCGCCGCGCGCCCTACCCCGACGTGGCGCGCGAAGGCAGTGCCGGCGGCTTTGCCGTGCATGCAGGCATCGAAGGGCCGTTCGGCGACGTCGAGATCGGCACGGGCACCGCGCCGGAAGCCGCAGGCGAGGCTGGCCGGCGCGTGCGCATCAACGGCGCCAATGCCAGATCGGCCGACGACATGCTCGAATGGCTGCGCGTGGTCTGGCTGACGCCATCGATGGACGCGCTGTTCACCGGGCCGACCGGCGACCGCAGACGCTTCCTCGACCGGCTGGTGCTGGCGATCGACCCCGCCCACGGCCAGCGCGCGCTCGACTACGAAAAGGCGATGCGCGGCCGCAACCGGCTGCTGGCCGAAGACCGCCGCGACAACGCCTGGTTCGATGCGATCGAGATCCAGATGGCCGAGACCGGGGCCGCGATCGCCGCCGCCCGCGTCGAGATGGTGCGCCTGCTCACCGCCATGATCGGCCGCATGCCCGAGACCGGCCCCTTCCCGCAGGCGGAGCTGGCACTTTCCGGAACGCTGGAGCAAAGCATCGGCAACATGCCGGCAGTGGAACTGGAGGAGCGCTTCCGCCAGGCTCTCGCCAGCGGCCGCGAGCGCGACCGGGCGGCGGGGCGCACTCTGGAAGGTCCGCACCGCTCCGACCTCGTCGTGCGCCATCGGCCCAAGTCGATGCCGGCCGAACTGTGCTCGACCGGCGAGCAAAAGGCTTTGCTGGTCGGCATCGTCATTTCGCATGCGCGACTGACCGGCGAAATGGCAGGTGCTGCCCCCATCCTGCTGCTCGACGAGATCGCCGCCCATCTCGATGCCGGACGGCGCGCCGCACTGTTTGAAATCCTCGAGGACCTCAACTGCCAGGCCTTCATGACCGGCACCGAGCCGGCGCTGTTTTCCAGCCTCGCCGGCCGGGCGCAGTTCCTGACAGTCGACCACGGCAGCGTTCGCGTGACGGAAGGCGACTGACAAGCAGTACGCTCGGCGATATGGTTGCGGCATGAACCAGTCCGCCCCGCTTTCGCCCGAAGAACTCGAACGCTACGCCCGCCACATCGTGCTGCCGGAGATCGGCGGCCCGGGCCAGCAGAAGCTGAAGCGTGCCCGCGTGCTGGTGATCGGCGCCGGCGGACTCGGCGCGCCGGTGCTCGAATATCTCGCCGCCGCCGGCGTCGGCACGCTCGGCATCGTCGACGACGACCATGTCTCGCTGTCCAACCTGCAGCGCCAGGTGATCCACGACACACAATCGGTCGGCGCCTCCAAGGCCGAAAGCGCCAAGGCGGCGATCCTGCGCATCAACCCGCATGTGACGGTCGAACTGCACGAGATGCGGCTGACGCCCGACAATGCCGCCGGGCTGATCGCCGGCTACGACATGGTGATCGACGGCTCCGACAATTTCGAGACACGTTATGCCGTCGCCGATGCCGCTGCCGAAGTGAAACGGCCGCTCGTACACGCTGCGGTCGGGCGATTCGACGGCTCGATCACCGTGCTGAAGCCGTTCGAAAGTAATGCCGAAGGGCGCAAGAACCCGTCCTACCGCGACCTGTTCCCCGAGCCGCCGCCGGCCGGGCTGGTGCCCTCCTGCGCTGTGGCCGGCGTGCTCGGCGCTCTGACGGGGGTCATCGGCACGCTGCAGGCTATGGAGGCGCTCAAGCTGATCACCGGCATCGGCGAGCCGCTGGTCGGCCGTCTGCTGCTCTACGATGCGCTCGGCGCCCGGTTCGACACGGTGCGCTACAAGGCGCCCTGACGATGGCCGAGCTGACCGTCACCCGCCTGCCCGAGGGCTTTTCGGCCTGGGACGAGCTTTTCGAGCTGATCATGCGCTCCTTCGCCTACATGGACGGCGTCATCGACCCGCCGTCCTCGGCGCATCGGCTGACGCCGGCCAGTCTGCGCGACAAGGCCAGGGTTGAAACCTGCTTCGTCGCCACGCTGGACGGACGGCTCGCCGGCTGCATCTTCGCCGCCGAGCGCACCGACGCCTTCTATGTCGGCAAGCTGGCCGTCGACGACGGTGCGCGCGGCACGGGCATCGGCCGGGCGCTGATGCAGGCGGCCGAACGCCACGCCATCGCGCAAGCCAAGCCCACGCTCGAACTGCAGACCCGGATCGAGCTCGAGGCCAATCACGCCACCTTCGAGCGGATGGGGTTCGTCGAAGTCAAGCGTACCGCGCATGACGGCTACGACCGGGCGACCTCGATCACCTACCGGAAGGCGCTCGCTTGAGCCTCGAACTCACCGCCGACGAGCGACGGATCGCCGGCGGCGCGGACGGGGCCGCGATGGCGATGCGCATCGTCGCCGAAAGTGCCGCCCTGCTCGGCGCGCCCAGGCTGATCCCGGTTGCATCCGCCCATATCGACGGTGCGCTCTATCACGGCGATTCGGGCACGCTGTTCGCCGAGAGGCTGGTCGATGGCGGGGCACGGGTGGCGGTGCGCGCGACGCTAAATGTCGGCGCGCTCGACCTCATGGGCTGCTCGCGCGTCAGGCTCGAAGAACCGCAACGTTCGATGGCGCGGCGGATGATGGACGCCTACCGCAAGCTCGGCTGCGAGCAGAGCTGGACCTGCGCGCCCTATCAGGCCGGGCATCGCCCGGCATTCGGCAGCGACGTCGCCTGGGGCGAATCGAATGCCGTGGTGTTCTGCAATTCGGTGCTCGGCGCGCGCACCAACCGCTACGGCGACTTCCTCGACATCGCCTGCGCCATATCCGGCCGGGCGCCCAACTATGGCCTACACCGGCCCGAGAACAGACGGGCCACCCTGGTGTTCGACGTTTCCGCCCTGCCCCCGGCCTTCATGGCGTCCGAGATCGCCTGGCCGGTGCTCGGCAGCCTGTATGGCCGCGAGGTCGGCGGCGCCATCGGCGTGGTCTCGGGCGTCGCGCGCGATCCCGGCGAAGACGCGCTCAAGGCGTTCGGCGCGGCAGCCGCATCGTCCGGCGCCGTCGGCCTGTTTCATATCGCTGGCGTGACACCCGAGGCGCCCGATGCCGAGACGGCGCTGGGCGGCATCGCGCCCGACGCCACGATTCGCGTCACGCCGGACATGGTGTCCGCGGCGCAGGCGCGATTGTCGACCGCGCAAGGTGCGGACCGCATCGACGCCGTTGCCATCGGCAGCCCGCACCTGTCGCTTGCCGAGTTCGACGCGCTCGAGCGGCTGATGGCCGACCGCAAGCTGGCCGTACCGATCCACGCCTGCACCGGCCGGCATGTGCTGGCCGCGCTCGACCGCGACGGCAGGCGCAAGGTGCTGGAAGCCCTGGGCGTGGTGATCGTCGCGGACACCTGCGTGGTGGTGACGCCGATCCTGCCCGACCGGTCGGGTGGCGTGCTGATGACCAATTCGGGAAAATTCGCCCATTATGCGCCCGGCAACACCGGCTATGCCGTGCTCTATGGCTCGCTCGCCGATTGCGTCGAAAGCGCCGTCGCCGGCAAGCCGCTGTTTGCGGGGACCGGGCGATGAGTTCGGTGCGGGCCGAAATCCTGGTTCCCGGCCAGGCTGGCGAAGGCCCGGCATTGATCCTGTCGGCGCCGATCAGCTTCTGGGGCGGGGTCGATCCGAAATCCGGCCGCATCGCCGACGTGCGCCACCCCGAATGTGGCCAAGGCATTGCCGGCACGATGCTGTTCCTGCCCGGCACCATCGGCTCGTCTTCGGCGTCGGCGGTGCTGATGGAACTGGTCCACGCCGGCCATGCGCCGGCGGCGCTGGTGCTGCACGAGCCCGACGCCATCCTGCTGCTCGGGCTGATCGTGGCGCGCGAGATGGGCTGGCAGACCCCGGTGGCGGTGAGACTGCCGCGCGATGCTTTCGGCAGCTTTAGAGGCAAGTCGGTGAGGGTTGGCGCGGACGGCGAGGTCAGCTTTTCCGGCTAGCTCGACGCTGCCCCTAACCCTGACCCTCTCCCCGTGAAAGACGGGGAGAGGGGGCGTTGGCGTTGCGGCAAGCATCCTTCTCCCCGCTCTTACGGGGAGAAGGTCCGGCGGGGATGAGGGGCAGCGCGAACCTATGAGGCGAAGCTCAGTCCTGGACAGCAAGCCCCGGCCCGGCGGGCCGGCAGCGCAAGCCTGGGACGGAGGCTCAGGTCCTCAGCGGCAGCACGCGGTCGGGCGGGCGGTGGCCGTCGACATGCGCGCGGATGTTGATGATGACCTTCTCGCCCATGTCTATGCGGCCTTCGATGGTGGCCGAGCCCATGTGCGGCAACAGCACCACCTTGCCCTTGGCGGCGAGCTTGAGCAGCTTGTGGTTGACCGCCGGCTCATGCTCGAAGACGTCGAGGGCCGCGCCGGCCAGCTTGCCGTCCTGCAGCATCTTGACCAGCGCATCCTCGTCGATGATGTCGCCACGGGCGATGTTGACGAGGTAGGCGTGCGGCTGCATCAGCGCCAGCCGCCGGCCCGACAGCAGATGGAAGGTCGCCGGCGTCGAGGGACAGTTGATCGAGATGATGTCCATGCGGGCGAGCATCTGGTCGAGGCTTTCCCAGTAGGTCGCCTCCAATTCGTCTTCCACCGACTGCAGCACGCGGTGGCGGTTGTGGTAGTGGATCGACAGGCCAAAGGCCTTGGCGCGGCGAGCAACGGCGGTGCCGATGCGGCCCATGCCGACGATGCCGAGCCGCTTGCCGCCGATGCGGCGGCCAAGCATCCATGTCGGCGACCAGCCGGCCCATTTCTTCTCACTGGTGAGAACGCTGGCGCCCTCGGTCAGACGGCGCGGCACGGCGAGCATCAGCGCCATGGCCATGTCGGCCGTGTCTTCGGTCAGCACGTTTGGCGTGTTGGTGACGGTGATGCCGCGCTTTGCGGCCGCGGTGACGTCGATCTTGTCGACGCCGTTGCCGAAATTGGCGATCAGCTTGAGGTTCGGCCCGGCCTGCTCGATCAGGGCCGCATCGATGGTGTCGGTGACCGTCGGCACCAGCACGTCGGCCTCCTTGACCGCCGCCACCAGCTCCGGCTGGGTCATCGGCCGGTCGTCGACATTCAGGCGCGCGTCGAACAATTCGCGCATCCGCGTCTCGACCTGGTCGGGCAGCTTGCGCGTAATGACGACGAGAGGCTTTTTTCGACCGGCCATTCTATCCTCGACGAAGATCTCGTTGAGACCTCTTTAACCAAGACCGGCGAAACTGGGAACCGATCACTGAGCGGTAATCTGTGTAACAAGCAGTGCCGCCGAAGACAAAGAAAAAGGGTGCCCGCGCAAAGGGCCCGAATTCAAACAGAGGTTACGGTAGTGTCTGGTTTCGCGTCGCTCCGCCTGGCCGTCAGCGCAGCCCTGATCGGCATTGCTTTCGTTTCACCGAATGCCGCCCTGGTGGGGCCCGCCGTGGCGGCCCAGGACGTCAGGCTCGGGCCGAGCGGACTGCCGCTGCCGCGATTCGTCAGCCTGAAATCCGGCAAGGTCAATTCGCGCATCGGCCCCGGCGTCAACTACCCGGTCGACTGGCTCTATCTCAAGCCGGGCCTGCCGATGGAGATCATCCAGGAATATGACAACTGGCGCCGCGTGCGCGACTCGGAGGGTGCCGAGGGCTGGATCAACCAGTCGCTGCTGTCGGGCCACCGCACGGCGATGACGGCACCATGGCAGCGCGGCAAGCCGGCGCAGCTCAACCTTCTCGCCAAGCCCGAGCAGGGTGCGCGCACCGTGGCCGTCATCGACCCGGGCGTGATCGGCTCGATCAAGCAGTGCAACGGCCAATGGTGCGAAATGAGCTTTGCCGGGACCAGCGGATGGCTCAACCAGTCGCAGGTCTGGGGGGCATACCCCGGCGAAAGCATCGAGAACTGACCGCCAGGCTCCGGTCATGCCGCGCGTTCTCGGAACGCGCGGCAATGCGATGCCCGCGAAGAAACCTGCCGATTATGAAGAAAGGCCCCGAAAACCGGGGCTGCCCGGAGATCAGGCCGGGCGCTTGGGCCGCAGCCTCACCACGATATCGACATTGGCGATCTCCATGCCTTCCGGCGGTTCCGGCAGGTTGGTGACGCAGACCGAATTCGATTCGATGTCGAAGATGCGGTTCTCACCCTCGACATAGAAATGGTGGTGGTCCGAGGTGTTAGTGTCGAAATAGGTCTTCGAGCCTTCGACCGCGAGGATGCGCAGCAGACCGGATTCGGTAAACTGGTGCAGCGCGTTGTAGACAGTCGCCAGCGACACCGGCACGCCGGCGCCGAGCGCCTCCTCGTGCAGCTCTTCCGCAGAAAGATGGCGATCGCCCTTGGCAAACAGCAGTTCGGCCAACGCAATACGCTGCCGCGTGGGCCTCAGGCCCGCATCGCGCACACGCGTTTCCACAGCAATACTGGCCTTGCGGGAATCCACTCGGTTTGCCTCGTCGAAGGTTGCCTTCGCCTCAAAAAAATCCGCCGGGCGCTTCTAGATCCGAATAGAACGCCGGCAAGCTATGCCTGACATATATTCTGTCGTTCAAATGCGATCAATAGCGCGCATTGACCCAGGCGGATGGGCGCGTTAATCGCAAACGCCGGTTTCCGGCTGCAAACAGTCTGTGCTAGTGAGAGCACACAGGAAGGGCGGCACCGCCCGAGAACTTATACGGGGAAGGTGTTCATGGCCGATCAGAAATCCAGCTACGGCTACGAAGAATTGCTGGCATGTGCCCGCGGCGACTTGTTCGGCCCCGGCAATGCCCAGCTTCCGGCCCCGCCGATGCTGATGTTCGATCGCATCACCGAGATCAGCGAAACCGGCGGCGAGTTCGACAAGGGCTTCGTCCGCGCCGAGTTCGACATCAAGCCGGACCTGTGGTTCTTCCCCTGCCACTTCATCGGCAACCCCATCATGCCGGGCTGCCTCGGCCTCGACGCCATGTGGCAGCTGACCGGCTTCTATCTCGGCTGGCTCGGCGAACAGGGCAAGGGCATGGCGCTCTCCACCGGCGAGGTGAAGTTCAAGGGCATGGTCACGCCTTCGGTCAAAAAGGTCGAATACGGCATCGACTTCAAGCGCGTCATGCGCGGCCGCCTGGTGCTCGGCATCGCCGACGGCTGGTTGAAGGCCGACGGCGAACCTATCTACAAGGCTACCGACCTGAAGGTCGGGCTCTCGAAGCAGGAAGCCTCGGCCGTCTGATCGGCCCCATACACTGGACCGGAGATTCTCATGAGACGTGTCGTCGTAACTGGCCTTGGCATCGTATCGTCCATCGGTAACAACGCCTCCGAGGTTCAAGCTTCGCTGCGTGACGCCAAGTCCGGCATCAGCTTTTCGGAGTCCTTTGCCGAGCACGGCTTCAAGTGCCAGGTCTGGGGCGCGCCGAACCTCGACACGACCGAGCTCGTCGACCGTCGCGCCGCCCGTTTCCTGTCGCAGGGCGGCATGTGGAACCATGTCGCCATGAAGCAGGCGATCGCCGACAGCGGCCTCGAAGAGAGCGTCATTTCCGGCAATCCGCGCACCGGCATCATCATGGGTTCGGGCGGTCCTTCGACCCGCACCATCGTCGAAGCCGCCGAAATCACCCAGAAGAACAACAGCCCCAAGCGCATCGGGCCGTTCGCGGTGCCGAAGGCGATGTCGTCGACGGCGTCCGCCACGCTCGCCACCTGGTTCAAGATCCACGGCGTCAACTATTCGATCTCCTCGGCCTGCTCGACCTCGGCGCATTGCATCGGCAACGCCGCCGAGATGATCCAGTGGGGCAAGCAGGACGTCATGTTCGCCGGCGGCCACGAAGACCTCGACTGGACGATGTCGAACCTGTTCGACGCCATGGGTGCCATGTCGTCCAAGTACAACGATCGCGCCCCGGTCGCCTCGCGCGCCTATGACGTCAACCGCGACGGCTTCGTCATCGCCGGCGGCGCGGGCGTGCTGGTGCTCGAAGAGCTCGAGCATGCCAAGGCGCGCGGCGCCAAGATCTATTGCGAACTGGTCGGCTACGGCGCCACCTCCGATGGCTACGACATGGTCGCCCCGTCGGGCGAAGGCGCCATGCGCTGCATGCGCCAGGCGCTGTCGACGGTGAAGGGTTCGGTCGACTACATCAACACCCACGGCACCTCGACGCCGGTGGGCGACAGCAAGGAAATGGGCGCGATCCGCGAAGTCTTCGCCGGGAATTTGCCCAACATCACCTCGACCAAGTCGCTGACCGGCCACTCGTTGGGTGCGGCGGGCGTGCAGGAATCGATCTATTCGATCCTGATGATGCAGGGCGGCTTCATCGGCGAGAGCGCCCATATCGAAGAGCTCGACCCGGAGTTCGAAGGCATGCCGATCGTGCGCAAGCGCATCGACAACGCCAAGATCGACACGGTGCTGTCCAACTCCTTCGGCTTCGGCGGCACCAACGCCACGCTCGTTTTCCAGCGCCTCTCCGCATAGGGACACCGACATGGACGGATTGATGAAGGGCAAGCGCGGGCTCATCATGGGCGTCGCGAACGACCACTCGATTGCCTGGGGCATCGCGCAGAAGCTCGCCGAACACGGTGCCGAGCTTGCCTTCACCTACCAGGGCGAGGCCTTCGGCCGCCGCGTCAAGCCGCTGGCCGAGAAGGTCGGTGCCGACATACTGGTGCCCTGCGATGTCGAGGACAGCGCTTCGGTGGCGGCCGCTTTCGAGACGCTCAGGGAAAAGTGGGGCGGCATCGACTTCCTGGTCCACGCCATCGGCTTTTCCGACAAGAACGAGCTCAAGGGCCTCTACGCCGACACCACGCGCGACAACTTCGTGCGCACCATGGTCATCTCGTGCTTCTCGTTCACCGAGGTCGCCAAGCATGCAGCAGCCCTGATGAACGACGGCGGCTCGATGATCACGCTGACCTACGCAGGGTCGGTGCGCGTCATGCCCAACTACAACGTCATGGGCGTCGCCAAGGCCGGCCTCGAGGCCAGCGTGCGTTATCTCGCCAATGACTACGGCCCGCGCGGCATCCGCATCAACGGCATCTCGGCCGGTCCGGTGCGCACGCTGGCAGGTGCCGGCATCGCCGATGCCCGCCACATGTTCTCCTACCAGCAGCGCAACTCGCCGCTCAGGCGCACAGTGACCCTCGACGAGGTCGGCGGTTCGGCGCTGTACCTGCTCTCCGACCTGTCGTCGGGCGTCACCGGCGAGATCCACTACGTCGATTCGGGCTATCACATCGTCTCGATGCCGACGCTGGACGAACTCAAGCAGATGGATGGCGGGCGCGATTGACGCGCCCGGGAATCGGATTCGATTTCCGCGAAGCCCCATGCGCCAGTTCACGCCCCTACAGCGTCTTTTGCGCGTCCGGGCGGACATGCGGCGCTGTAAAATCTCTCCCGACGTTAAAATTGTAGACAATCGCCGTAAGCGATCTTAACGAGCGAATCGGTAGTGATGCCACGCAAGTTAGGAAATTCACGCATGCCTGCCGTCAGGAATCCCCGTCGAAGCCCGTTGTTTCGGCTCGTCACCATCGCCAGTGCGGGGTTGGGCAGTTTCGTATTCGGCATGTGGGGGCTGAGGTTCGCCCTCGGCGCCAATGTCGGCGGCATGCCCTCGGATGTCGCTGCCACGATCATCGCCGCGCTTTGCGCGCTCGCCGCATCGATCGCGGCGATGTCGTTCTTTGCCGGCATCGACGAATCGGCCGACTATGTCTTCAACGAGACCCATTTCGACAAGCTGACCGGGCTTCTGGCGCGGACCGCGATGGTCGGCAAGATCGCCGAGGCGGCGTCAGCCACGGCGCGAACCGGCAAGCCGGTGTTCCTCATCGACGTCGACATCGACCGCTTCAAGCAGATCAACGACGCCATCGGCTACAGCAATGGCGACGCGCTGATCCGGGCCTTCACCGCGCGCCTGAAGGCCGCGCTGCCGCGCGACGTGGTGATCGGCCGCATCGGCGCCGGCGAGTTCGCCATCCTCAGTCCCGACCCAGCCTTGCAGGGCTCTCTCGAAGCCCTCATCGACCGCCTGATCCACGACCTGATGCGGCCCTACCCGCTGCCGTCGCACCTCCAGTCGGTCAACGTGTCTGTCGGCGTCGTCGCCATGCCCAAGGACGGCTACGACCCGGTGACGCTGCTGCGCCGCTCCAACCTGGCGCTGCAGAACGCGCGGGCCAGCGGCATCGGCGACTGGGCCGTGTTCCAGCCCGAGATGGGCCGCGTCGCCGATCACCGCCAGTGGGTCGAGTCGGAACTGCATGTCGCCTTCGAGCGCGGCGACTTCGACCTGCACTACCAGCCGCAACTCGACCTGCCGACCGGCCGCGTCGTCGGCTACGAGGCGCTGATCCGCTGGCATCACCCCGAGCGCGGCACGATCCCGCCGGGCGAGTTCATCTCGGTCGCCGAAGAAACCGGCATGATCGCGCCGATCGGCGAATGGGTGCTGCGCAAGGCCTGCACCGATGCCCGCCTGCTGCCGGAGGACTGCTTCGTGGCGGTCAACATCTCGCCGGTCCAGTTCATGACCCGCGACTTCGTCGGCATCGTCGAGAGGATCATCAAGGAAACCGGCATCGCGCCCAAGCGGCTCGAGCTGGAGCTGACCGAATCGGCGATGATGCAGGACCGCGACCGCGCCGCCCAGATCCTGAAGCAACTGACAGCGATGGGCATCTCGGTGGCGGTCGACGATTTCGGAACCGGCTATTCGAACCTCGCCTACCTGATCGACTTCTCGTTCCACAAGCTCAAGATCGACCGCTCCTTCGTCAGCCGCATGGAGACCGACAGCAATTCCGGCGCCGTGGTCTCGACCATCGTCGGCCTGTCCAGGGCGCTCGGCGTGCGCACCATCGCCGAGGGCGTAGAGACGGAAAACCAGGCCACCCTGCTCAGGGCGGCGGGCTGCCAGGTGGTGCAGGGCTATTTCTTCGGCCGTCCGGCGCCGCTGGTGCTCGGCGATGCCGGGCTTGTCGTTCCCGCCGACCGCACGGCCAGTGTACACTGAGGTCAGCGCTTGGCGGCGTAGACCCTGAAGGCGCTGTCGACGGCGATTTCCTGAACCGACGAGAATGTCGCCGCCAGCACTGGCTGGTAGGGCAGATGGCGGTTGGCCACCATGAACAGCCGCCCGCCCGGCTTGAGCGCGGCAGACGCCGCCCGGATCATGCGCTGGCCGATCTCGGGATCGGCATCGCGGTCGAGGTGGAAGGGCGGGTTCATCACCACCATGTCGTAGCGCCGCTCGACCGGCTCCTTGACCAGGTCCTGCCAGTGGAAGGCAGCCGCGACAGGTCCGTCGGGCACGTTGGCCCTGGCTGCCTCGAGCGCATCGAAATCGGCCTCGAACAGGTCGAGCGCCGTGAGGCCCGGGGCCCGTGCCGCAACCTCGGCGGCGACATAGCCCCAGCCGGCGCAGAAATCGGCAACCTTGCCCTTGATGTCGGAAGGCAGGTTGTCGACCAGCAGGCGCGAACCGGCGTCGACGCGTTCGAACGAGAACATGCCCGGTGCGGTGCGGAAGCGGCCCTCGACCAGTTGCCCGGGATTGTCCGCGCGCAATATTGCGGACGTGGCCTCAGCCTGTGCCGTGCGGCGGAACCAGAGCGCTGTCCCATGATACTTGGGCAGGTGGTCCTCGATCTCGACCAGCGAGCCCAGCCGCTTGCGCAGGCTGGCAATGCCGTCGTCCTTGCCGCCGGCAACCACGATCAGGCCCCCCGCCGCCACGCGCTCGATCGCCTCGGCGACACGCAGTTCGTTGAGGCCGCGGTGCCTGCCGGCAAGCACGAGGGCAACGTCGTAGCCGTCTTCCTCGGCGCGCGCCGCAACATCGTGTCCAGCGGCTGCCAGCGCCAGCACATGCGGCCTGAAGCCCTGAACCAGGGAAAGCTTTGCGTCGAAGCCCTGCGGCTTCCTGAAGCCCGGCTCGGCGCCGATGAAGAGCGCACGGGCGCCCTGCCCCGGCATCGCCAGAACCTCGGCCTCGAAGGGGTAGAACAGCGTCTTCAGTGCATCGCGGGCCATGGCCGATTTCCGGTGTTGTCTGGTCTACTCAAACGAAACGGGCGCGACCTTTCGGCCGCGCCCGCGTCATAACAGCTGTCGAGCCTATCAGGCTGCGGTTTCTTCGCCTTCGGCCTTCTTTTCCTTGGCGATTTCCTTGCCGGTGGCCTGGTCGACGACCTTCATCGACAGGCGGACCTTGCCGCGCTCGTCGAAGCCCATCAGCTTGACCCAGACCTTGTCGCCTTCCTTGACCACATCCGAGGTCTTGGCAACGCGGTCGTTGGCAAGCTGCGAGATGTGGACGAGACCGTCGCGCGGGCCGAAGAAGTTGACGAAGGCGCCGAAGTCAGCGGTCTTCACCACGGTGCCTTCGTAGATCTCGCCGACTTCCGGCTCGGCCACGATGGTGTGGATCCACTTCTTGGCCGCCTCGATCTCCTTGGCGTTCGACGAAGCGATCTTGACCGTGCCGTCGTCCTCGATGTTGATCTTGGCGCCGGTCTTTTCGACGATCTCGCGGATGACCTTGCCGCCCGAGCCGATGACTTCACGGATCTTGTCGGTCGGGATGTGCATGACCTCGATGCGCGGAGCGAACTCGCCGAGCTCCGAACGGCCTTCCGACAGAGCCTTGGCCATTTCGCCGAGGATGTGGAGGCGGCCGTCCTTGGCCTGGCCGAGCGCGATGTTCATGATCTCTTCGGTGATGCCGTCGATCTTGATGTCCATCTGCAGGGCGGTGATGCCGTTGGTCGTGCCGGCAACCTTGAAGTCCATGTCGCCGAGGTGATCCTCGTCGCCGAGGATGTCGGAGAGAACGGCGAAGCGCTCGCCTTCCTTGATCAGGCCCATGGCGATGCCGGCAACCGGCTTCTGCAGCGGAACGCCCGCATCCATCAGCGCCAGCGAGGTGCCGCAGACGGTGGCCATCGACGACGAGCCGTTGGACTCGGTGATCTCGGAGACGACGCGCAGCGTGTAGGGAAACTGCTCGGCAGCCGGCAGCATCGGACGCACGGCGCGCCAGGCGAGCTTGCCGTGGCCGATTTCACGACGGCCGGGCGAACCCATGCGGCCGGTCTCGCCGACCGAGTAGGGCGGGAAGTTGTAGTGAAGGAGGAACTTCTCCTTGTACATGCCGGTCAGCGCGTCGACATACTGCTCGTCTTCGCCGGTGCCGAGCGTGGCAACGACCAGCGCCTGGGTCTCGCCGCGGGTGAACAGCGACGAACCGTGGGTGCGCGGCAGGACGCCGACTTCGGAAACGATCTGGCGGACCGTCGAGAGGTCGCGGCCGTCGATGCGCGAACCGGTGTCGAGGATGTTCCAGCGCACGATCTTGGCCTGGAGTTCCTTGAACACGGTGGCGACCTTGTCGGACGACCACTTCGGAGCTTCGTCGCCTTCGGCGGCAAACGCTGCCTTGACCTTGGACTTGACCGCGTCGACGGCGGCGTAGCGGGCCTGCTTGTCGATGTTCTTGTAGGCGTCGCGCAGTTCGCCTTCGACGATCTTCAGCATCTCGGCTTCGAGATCGGAATTGTCGGGCGAGGTAAAGTCGCGCGGGTCCTTGGCAGCAACTTCGGCCAGCTTGATGATGGCGTCGATGACCGGCTGGAAGCCGCGATGACCGAACATGACGGCGCCGAGCATGACGTCTTCGGCCAGTTCCTTGGCTTCCGACTCGACCATCAGCACGGCGGCATCGGTGCCGGCGACGACGAGGTCGAGCTTCGATTCCTGCATCTCGTCGATGTGCGGGTTGAGCACGTATTCGCCGTTGATGTAGCCGACGCGCGCGCCGCCGATCGGGCCCATGAAGGGCACGCCCGAGAGCGTCAGGGCAGCCGAGGTGGCGACGATCGACAGGATGTCCGGATCGTTTTCGAGGTCGTGCTGGACGACGGTGACGACGACCTGGGTGTCGTTCTTGTAGCCGTCGGCGAAGAGCGGACGGATCGGACGGTCGATCAGGCGGGAGACCAGCGTCTCCTTCTCGCTCGGACGGCCTTCACGCTTGAAGTAGCCACCGGGGATCTTGCCGGCTGCGTAGGTCTTTTCCTGGTAGTTGACGGTCAGCGGGAAGAAATCGAAGCCCGGCTTCGGCTCCTTGGCCGAAACGACGGTGGCGAGAACGACGGTCTCGCCATAGGTGGCGAGCACGGCGGCGTCAGCCTGACGCGCGATCTTGCCGGTCTCGAGGATGAGCGGACGGCCGGCCCATTCGATTTCGACTTTGTGGTGATTGAACATATTTTGTCCTTCGTAGCGGGAGTGGCAAACACCGCTTTGCGGCGCGCCCATTCCCTGGTGTTAGGCACGGATCCCGGAAAACCACTGGGCTTTCCTGATGGATCATGTGCCTGGCTTCGGTTTGGCCAGCCACGGGCAAGACAACAAGAAGCTCGGTGGTGGATGTGGGCCGCGAAGGCGGCCGACCGAACGTCCTGCAATCCTGCCCCATGACCGTCCATGGGCGGTTCGGGCGCTTCCCTTTGGCGCTCCAAAACCTTTTCGACGCGACCGCACCCCTGTGGCAGGATCGGGCCGAGGGACCACCCGGTTGATGGCCCTGAATGCGCGACCGGCGGGCCCCCACAAGGAGAGCCCGCCGGTCAATTCGTCAGCGGCGCAGACCGAGCTTCTCGATCAGCGACTGATAGCGCGAGTCGTCCTTGCGCTTGAGGTAGTCAAGCAGCGAACGACGCTGGGAGACGAGCGCCAGAAGACCACGACGGGAGTGGTTGTCCTTCTTGTGGTCCTTGAAGTGCTCGGTCAGGTTCTTGATGCGCTCGGAGAGGATGGCAACCTGGACTTCCGGAGAACCGGTGTCGCCCTTGACGGTTGCGAATTCGCTCATGAGTTCCGACTTGCGCTCGGCAGTGATCGACATCGTGTTTTTCCTTTCGATCTTGAGGAAACGGGACGCCCACGGCCGGGATGTCGTCCAGCTGGGGCCGATGAACAAAGCGGCAAAAGACGCAATGTTGCGGCGCATATAGTGGAATTTGGCGGCAAATGCCAGCTATTTCGCAAGCCGGCTCCCGGCCGGGGTTCAGAGCCACTTGCGGCGTTTGAAAATCACCACCAGCGCGACGGCCACGAGGGCCATGAAGCCGAGTGCCGCCGGATAGCCATAGGCCGACTTGAGTTCCGGCATATGGTCGAAGTTCATGCCCCAGATGCCGGCAAGGAAGGTCAGCGGGATGAAGATCGCCGACACGATGGTCAGCACGCCGATGATCTCGTTGGTGCGCGCCTGCGACAACGACAATTGCATTTCGATCAGCCCGATCATGGTCTCGCGTTGCGACTCGACGGTTTCGGTGAGCCGGATCGCGTGGTCGAGCGTGTCGTTGAGGTAGACCTTGGTCTCGGCCGAGATGAAGGCCGCATCGGACCGGATGAGGGTCGTCAGGGCATCGCGCAGCGGCCAAAGCGTGCGCTTGAGCAGGTTGGTCGCCCGACGCAGGCCGTGCAGCTCGCCGATATGTTCCTTCGGCCGCGGCTGCGGCTGCGCGTTGAGCAGCTCGTTCTCGATCGCATCGACCTTGTCGCCGGTGGCATCGACGATCGGGAAGTAGCTGTCGACCACGGCATCGATCAGGGCATAGGCGAGATAGTCGGCCTTGCGATGGCGCAGCCGGCTTGGATTCGAGATGCGGATGCGCTGCCTGACAGGCTCGAACGGATCGCCCTCGCGCTCCTGGAAGGTGACGACGAAGTTCTCGCCGAAGAAGAATGAAATCTGCTCGTAGCGTGCGCTCTTGGCATCGTCGATCATCGAGAGCACGAAGAAGGCATGATCGTCGAAGAATTCGGCCTTCGGGCGCTGGCCGGCGTTGACCACATCCTCGAGCGCCAGCGTGTGCAGGCTGAAGATGTTGCCGATTTCCTCGATCAGCGCGATGTCGGCGAGGCCGACGCAGTCTAGCCAGATCAGCGGCCATTGCTCGCAAGCGGCTGCCACGTCGTCGAGGCTGGCGTTGTTGATGAATTCGCACGCGTCGGGCGAAATCAGCGTCAGGTTGAGGGCCGATTGCTTGGCGGACGGATCCGCGATCAACGTTCCGGGCGAGGCCCCCACGGGGGCCCGCCGCGCGTGTCGCGATGGACGTGTTGCTATTGTCTCAGCCTCTGCCATCGCGCTTCGCCTGCGGAATCATCTGGGACGATCCAATCGGAAACGGCGATTGCAGACAAGTGTCAGGCGGTGAAGACGCGCTTGGGCTTGAACATGCCCTGCTCGATGGCACCTATCGCCACCAGCCTGCCGCGCGCGATGGCACAGGCCTCCTCCGCCTCGACGGGGGCGTCGCGGCCGCGCACGATGACCGGGTTGCCGAGCCTGATCTTGTTGGCGGCCTCGTCGGTCACCGCGACCTGCGGCAGACAGTCGAGGGCGGCGGCAGTGTCGACCACGAACTCATCGATGGCGGTGAAATCCCAGCTGCCCTCCTCGCCATCCGGCTGGCCGGCGGCGCGAGCGGCTTCCAGCTCGGCGATGGTGACGAAGTCCTCGGCGGTGAAGGGATCGACTTCGGTGCGGCGGAGTTCGGAGATATGGCCGAAGCAGCCGAGATCGCGGCCCATGTCGCGGGCGAGCGAGCGGACATAGGTGCCCTTGCCGCATTCGATTTCGAAGACGGTGCGGTCGGTGGAGTTTTCGACGATGTCGAGCCGGCCGATCTCGACCTCGCGCGCCGGGATGTCGACCGTCTCACCCTCGCGGGCGAGATCGTAGGCGCGCTCGCCGGCGATCTTGATCGCCGAAAACTGAGGCGGCGTCTGCATGATGACACCGGTGTAGTTCGGCATGATGGCGCGGATCTCGTCCTCGGAAGGACGCTTGTCGGAGCTCTTGGTCACCGGGCCCTCGAGGTCGTCGGTGGAGCGCTCCTCGCCCCAGGAGACGGCAAAGCGGTAGACCTTGGCACCGTCCATGACATAGGGCACGGTCTTGGTGGCCTCGCCCAGCGCGATCGGCAGCATGCCGGAGGCGAGCGGGTCAAGCGTGCCGGCGTGGCCGGCCTTCTCGGCATTGAACAGCCACTTGATCTTGGAGACGGCCTCGGTCGAGCCCATGCCCACGGGTTTGTCCAGCACCAGCCAGCCGGAGACGGGCCGGCCTTTCTTCTTGCCGCGACGCGACATGTCAGTCTTCCTTGTCTTCTTCGCCGTCGAGGTCGCGCGCCACTTCGGGCGAGCGCAGCAGATTGTTGATCTTGGCGAAATTGTCGTAACTGGTGTCCAGCCGGAAGCGGAATTCCGGCATGTATTTCATCTGCTTGAGGGCGTATGAAACGCGGCCACGGATGAACTTGGCGTATTTATTAAGCGCCTCGATGACCGCATCGGGATCCTTGGCGCCGATCGGCGACACGAAGGCGGTGGCGATCTTGAGGTCGGGCGACATGCGCACCTCGGTGATCGAAATGACGGTCGTCTCGATCACCGGATCGATGATCTCTCCGCGCGGGAGCATTTCGGACAGCGCATGGCGCACCTGCTCGCCGACGCGAAGCTGGCGCTGGGATGGGCCGGAACTCTGAAAACGCGACATGGTCCTGAAAATCCATATGTCGCAGGAGACGGAATGGGACCGCGCGTCCTGCTGCACGAAAACGGACGGCGGCCGAACGGCCACCGTCCAAACGACTGGGCAAATGCCGGAGGCCTAGAGCCTCCGGGTCACCATCTCCACGCGGAAGCACTCGATAACGTCGCCTGCGCGCATGTCTTCGTAGTTCTGGAAGGCCATGCCGCACTCCTGGCCGACCGGCACTTCGGAGACTTCGTCCTTGAAGCGCTTGAGCGTCTTGAGCGTGCCTTCGTGGATGACCACGTTCTCGCGGATCAGGCGGACGCCCGCACCGCGTTCGACCTTGCCTTCGGTGACGCGGCAACCCGCAACCTTGCCGGTCTTCGTGATGTTGAAGACTTCGAGGATCTCGGCATTGCCGATGAAGGTTTCGCGACGCTCCGGCGACAGCAGGCCCGACATCGCATCCTTAACGTCATCCACGAGGCTGTAGATGATGTTGTAATAGCGGATCTCGATGCCCGACTGTTCAGCGGCGTGACGCGCCTGCGCGTTGGCGCGGACGTTGAAGCCGATGATCGCCGCACCCGAGGTTTCGGCAAGCGTGACGTCGCTCTCGGTGATGGCGCCGGCGCCCGAATGGACGATGCGGGCGCGCACCTCGTCGGTGCCGAGCTTGTCGAGAGCCGCGATGATCGCTTCGACCGAACCCTGCACGTCACCCTTGATGATGAGCGGGAACTCCTTGAGGCCGGACGACTGCAGCTGCGACATCATCTGCTCGAGCGAGCCGCGCTGCGTGGCGTGCTTGGCGACAGCCTTGTCGCGCGCCAGGCGCTGGCGGTACTCGGTGATCTCGCGGGCGCGAGCCTCGTTGTTGACCACCGCGAAGCGGTCGCCAGCCAGAGGCGTGCCCTGGAGGCCGAGGATCTCGACCGGCATGGACGGCGGTGCTTCCTCGAGATGCGTGCCGCGGTCGTCGACCAGCGCACGGACGCGGCCCCACTGGTTGCCGGCGACGAGGATGTCGCCCGGCATCAGCGTACCGGTCTGGACCAGCACGGTCGCGACCGGACCACGGCCCTTGTCGAGCTTGGCTTCGATGACGACGCCCTCGGCCGTACGGTCGGGGTTGGCCTTGAGGTCGAGAACTTCGGCCTGCAGCAGGATCGCCTCGAGCAGCTTGTCCAGGTTGGTGCCGTTCTTGGCCGAAACCTCGACGTCGAGCACTTCACCGCCCATTGATTCCACGAACACCTCGTGGCGCAGCAGCTCGGTGCGGACCTTGTTGGCGTCCGCCGAAGGCTTGTCGATCTTGTTGATCGCCACGATGATCGGCACGCCGGCAGCCTTGGCATGGCTGATCGACTCGACCGTCTGCGGCATGACGCTGTCGTCGGCCGCAACCACCAGGATCGCAATGTCGGTCGCCTGCGCACCGCGGGCACGCATCGCCGTGAAGGCGGCGTGGCCGGGGGTGTCGATGAAGGTGATCTTCTGACCGTTCTTCTCGACCTGGTAGGCGCCGATGTGCTGGGTGATGCCGCCGGCTTCGCCCGACTGCACGTTGGCATTGCGGATGGCGTCGAGCAGCGAGGTCTTGCCGTGATCGACGTGGCCCATGATGGTGACGACCGGCGGACGCGAAATCAGCGTTGCGCTGTGGTCGGCGATGTCGAACAGGCCTTCCTCGATGTCGGACTCGGCAACGCGGCGAACCGTGTGGCCGAATTCGCCGGCCACCAGTTCAGCCGTATCGGCGTCGATGACGTCGCCCGGCTTCAGCATCTGGCCCTGCTTCATGAAGAACTTGACGACCTCGACGGCGCGCTCGGACATGCGCTGGGCCAGTTCCTGGATGGTGATCGTCTCAGGAAGAATGACCTCGCGCACGATCTTCTCGCGCGTCTCCTGGTGCATCGCACGCTTGAACTTCTCCTGGCGGCGACGCATCGCCGACAGCGAACGCGAACGCGCATCGCCATCCGCGGAAGACAACGCCGTGTTGAGCGTCAGCTTGCCGCGACGACGGTCGTCCTCGGTCTTGGTCTTGGCCGGGCGCGCGATCTCGGGGGTCGCAATGCGGCGGATCGGCGTTGCCGCGGCGACGCCGGGAACGACGCGGCCCTTCGGCTTGTCCTCGTCGGGCACGTTGGCTTCGAGAGCGGCGGCCGGCGCACGACGGCGCGCCTCGTCCTCGGCGCGACGGCGCGATTCAGCCTCGGTCTTGAGACGGGCTTCTTCCTCGGCCTGGCGGCGCGCGGATTCTTCGCGCTCCTTGCGGCGGCGCTCGTCTTCCTCGGCACGGCGACGTGCGTCTTCGGCAGCGCGCAGGCGATCTTCCTGCTCACGCGCGACGGAGCCCTCGAGCGCGCGGCGGCGTGCATCCATCTCGCTGCGCGACAATTCATTCAGCACCATGCCCGAACGCTCGGGCTGCGGCCGCGGCGTCTCGCGCACGACCGGCGCAGGCGCGGGCGCTGCGGCCACCGGAGCTGGAGCCACCGGAGCCGGGGCAACCGGAGCTGCCGACTGGGGCTTGGGCGCAAATACAGCTGCGGCCGGCGCAGGCTCGTGCTTGTCGCCGGGCATGGAGAACTTACGCTTCTTCGTCTCCACGACGACCTGCTTGGTGCGGCCGTGCGAGAAGTTCTGGCGTACGGTTCCCTGCTCCGAGCCCGGGCGCTTCAGCGTCAAGGTCTTCTTCGGAGTGACGCTCAACGTGTTGTCATCGCCCGATTTGCTATCGCTCATTCCATATCCTCTGCGGCATCATCGTCGTAGGCAATCGCCGCAATCATTGCCAGATCATCCGGGGATCCGCCCCGATATCGGTCAAGCGCAACCATGCGCTTTGCGACCGCCTTGCCCGCGTCTCCCGCGAGGACGGCAGCATGTATCACATTTGTTGCCCCCAATGCCAAACCCAATTCGGCTTCCGAAAAAAGTTTGTAGGCAGGCGTTGCAGGCCCGCCTATATGCACTGTGGCCTTGCGGGCCTGGGTGATCTTGCGGACGCCGTCCTCGGCGCCCTCATAGGCATGGAGTACCAGAAGGGCCTTGCCGGCGCGCACCGAGGAGTCGACCTTGGCGGAACCGAGAGCCACGAGCCCGGCCTTGCGGGCAAGCCCGAGCACGCCGAGCGCCGATTTCGCGAGCAGGCCGTCGACCATGGCGCCCAATTCGGGCGGCACGACGACCGGCTTCTTGAAGGCGCGGGCAAACGCGCCTTTGGCGGCGGCCTTGTCGATATGTAGGCGGTCGGCAGTCACCCAGCAACCACGGCCGGGCAGATTTCTCTTGAGGTCGGGAACGACGGCCGAATCCGGACCGACGACGAACCGGATCAGATCATCCGGTTCGGCGGTCTTGCGCGTGACGATGCAGGTGCGATCGTTCATCTCGTCCAAGGGATTCTCCGGCCCGCCTCACATCACTCACCGGCGACGTCGGCAGGCTCTTCCTCGGACGCAACTTCGTCCTCGGTGATCCAGCCGGCCATGCGACGGGCAGCAACGACCATCTGTTCGGCGTCGGTGCGCGAGACACCGAAGTCGGCAAGCACGCCGGGGAAGAACTTCGTCTCGCCGTCCTTGCGTTCCTTCCAGCCAACGAGATCGTCGGCGGCGTAGCCGGCGAAGTCCTCGATCGTCTTCACGCCGTCGTCGCCCAATGCCACCAGCATCGCGGTGGTGATGCCGGGGATTTCGCGCAGTTCGTCCTGCACGCCGAGCGTCTTGCGCTTCTCGTCGTGCTCGGCCTCGATCTTTTCGAGATATTCGCGGGCGCGGGTCTGGATCTCGGAAGCCGTGTCCTCGTCGAAACCGTCGATCGAGGCGATTTCGTCGGCATCGACATAGGCGACTTCCTCGACGCTGGTGAAGCCTTCGGAGGCGAGCACCTGGCCGACCATCTCGTCGACGTCGAGCGATTCCATGAACAGGGTCGAACGTTCGACGAATTCCTTCTGGCGGCGTTCCGATTCTTCCTGCTCGGTCAGGATGTCGATGTCCCAGCCGGTCAGTTGCGAGGCAAGGCGGACGTTCTGGCCGCGACGGCCGATGGCCAGCGACAGCTGGTCGTCGGGAACCACCACTTCGATGCGCTCTGCGTCCTCGTCGAGAACGACCTTGGCGACTTCGGCCGGCTGCAGGGCGTTGACGATGAACGAAGCTGCCGAGGGCGACCACGGAATGATGTCGATCTTTTCGCCCTGGAGCTCGCCGACGACTGCCTGGACGCGCGAACCGCGCATACCGACGCAGGCGCCGACCGGATCGATCGAGCTGTCACGCGAAATGACGGCGATCTTGGCGCGCGAACCGGGGTCGCGGGCAACCGACTTGATCTCGATGATGCCGTCGTAGATTTCCGGCACTTCCATGGTGAACAGCTTCGCCATGAACTGCGGATGGGTACGCGACAGGAAGATCTGCGGGCCGCGCTGCTCGCGGCGCACGTCGTAGACGTAGGCGCGGACGCGGTCGCCATACTTGTAGTTTTCGCGGGGGATCAGCTCGTCGCGGCGGATGATCGCCTCGCCACGGCCGAGATCGACGATGACGTTGCCATACTCGACGCGCTTGACGGTGCCGTTGACGATCTCGCCGATGCGGTCCTTGTATTCGTCGTACTGGCGGTCGCGCTCGGCTTCACGGACCTTCTGGACGATGACCTGCTTGGCCGACTGGGCGGCGATGCGGCCGAAATCCATCGGCGGCAGCTGTTCGGCGATGAAGTCGCCGAGCTGGGCGTCGGGGTTGCGCTCGCGTGCCGACGACAATGCGATCTGGGTGGCGTAGTCGTCGACCTTTTCGACCACTTCCATCAGGCGCTGCAGCTTCATCTCGCCCGTGTTCGGGTTGATGTCGGCGCGTATATTGGTCTCCTGACCGTAACGCGAGCGCGCGGCCTTCTGGATCGCATCGGCCATCGCAGCGATGACGATCGACTTGTCGATCGACTTTTCGCGGGCGACCGCATCGGCGATCTGCAGCAGTTCGAGCCTGTTGGCGCTTACAACCATTGTCTTTCTCCCCGAGCTTCCAGCCGGACCTGGCCCAGCCGCACGGCTCTATCAATCTTCCGTTTCGGTTTCTTCGTCTTCAGGCCCGTCTTCGGGCTCGCCACGACGCTTCCGTGCTTCCTTGCGCGCCTGATTGTCCTTGCTCAGGGCATCGCGAATGAGATCGTCGGTAAGGATCAGCCGGGCGTCCGAGATCGTCTCGAAAGGCACGCGCACGGTCGGCTCCTCGCCGTAGGCCGCCTGGTCACGCTGGATCAGGATGCCTTCGTCGTCCGCCTCGGCGATCTTGCCGCGGAAGCGCTTGCGGTCGGCAACCACGACCGAGGTTTCCATCTTCACGAGATGGCCAATCCAGGTCGAGAAATCCGACTTGCGCACCAGCGGCCGGTCGATGCCCGGCGACGACACTTCGAGATGATACGCCTTTTCGATCGGATCATCGACATCGAGGGCAGGCGAAACCGCGCGGCTCACCTCTTCGCAATCCTCGACGGTCATCGTTCCGTCGTCGCGCTCGGCCATGATCTGCAGCGTCAGCCCGTTCTGGCCGGACAGCCTGACCCGGACGAGGCGGAAGCCGATCGCACGAAGGACGGGCTGAACGATCAGGGCGATGCGGGCGTCGATGCCGGTCTCGCGGATGATGCGGTCATCGCCTGTCTGTTCGACTGCGTTTTCGGTCATTGGTTCTCCAGACGGTCGGCAGGTAACAAAAAAGAGCGGGACCGGGTGGACCCACTCTTCGTCATACCGACCAAGAATTTGAGGCTGATATAGCCGAAGGTGGCGCGGCTTTCAAGTCCTGAGGCCGGTTGCGTCCACGACCGGTGAATTAGCCGACCAATGCAGCGGATGCATGGCAAGCATGCGCAGATGCCCCTACCGCTTCCCTTTGCGTCACCTATATTTGTTGCGCTGCACAAGAAATGATGATGCAGCGCAAAAGAGGATAGAGAGATGAACACCCGCAAGCCCCTTGGCCGCATTGGCGTACTGGTCCGCACCTTTGGTAGCGCCGTCGCTGCCGCAGCAGCCGTCGAGCGCGGTCATCGCCCCACCAACCAGGATCTGGTGATGCTCGGCATCGATCCGCGCCACTTCGACCGCATCCGCAAATACTGATCAGGCACTCAGGGTAGAGAGCGCACACCGCTGGTCGCGTCATTGGCGTATGCCGAGACGCTGGGCAGTCGGACCGTGCTCCGGAGCGGCAGGTTGTCTTGACCGTCGCTCTGTCCCTGGAGAACCCGTCTCCCCTGCGAGGCAAAAAAAAGCCGAGGCCGGAAATCCGGGCCTCGGCTTTTTTCGTTTCAGAGGCGCTGCGACATCAGTCTTCGCTTGCGCCGAGCTGGGCCAGCACCTTGCCGCGTCCGCGGGCGCGCAGGTACAGCGGCAGCAGAACCGCCGTTGCCGCCAACAGCAGCAGCACGATCGCGATCGGCGAATGCACCAGGATCATCGGGTCGCCCTGGCTGATGGCCAGGGCCCGGCGCAGTTGCTGCTCGGCCATCGGCCCCAGGATCAGGCCCACCACGACAGGCGCGATCGGATAGCCGAAGCGGCGCAGGCCGTAGCCGAGCAGGCCGAACGCCAGGAGCATGCCCAACTCGAACGACATCGGCCAGCTGAACAAGCCGAAGACGTTGAGCTGGAACACGGCCGAGTTGGCGCCGATGGTGCCAAGGGTCGCAAACAGCAGGATGCCGGCATAGAGCCATGGCGTCGGGATGGTCAGAAGCTTGATCCACACGCCGATCAGCGGCAGGTTGAGCACCAGCAGCATCAGGTTGGCGACCAGCAGCGAGGCGATAAGGCCCCAGACGAGCTGCGGGTTGGTGGCAAACAGCAGCGGTCCGGGCTGCAGGCCGAACTGCTGGAAGCCGGCGAGCATGATCGCGGCCGTCGCGGTGGTCGGCAGGCCGAGCGTCAGTAGCGGAACCAGCGTGCCGGCGGCAGAAGCGTTGTTGGCCGCTTCCGGACCCGCGACACCTTCGATGGCACCCTTGCCGAACTCCTCGGGCTTGGTGGTCAGGTTCTTTTCCACCGAATAGGACAGGAAGGTGCCGATTTCGGCGCCGCCGGCCGGCATCGCGCCGATCGGGAAGCCGATCGCGGTGCCGCGGAGCCATGGCTTCCATGACCGGCGCCAGTCCTCGCGGGTCATCCAGACCGAGCCCTTGATCGCCTGGATAGTCGAATCGCCACCCTTGCTGGCAGCGACGCTGAGCGCTTCGCCGACGGCAAACAGCGCCACGGCAAGCGTCGTCACCTCGACGCCGTCGAGCAGGTCGGGGATGCCGAAGGCAAGGCGCGCCTGGCCGGTCTGCAGGTCGATGCCGATGAGGCCGAGCGCAAGGCCGATGAACAGCGCCGTCAGCCCGCGCAGCGTCGAATCGCCGAAGGCTGCCGAAACGGTCATGAAGGCCAGGATCATCAGCGCGAAATATTCGGCCGGTCCGAAGGACAGCGCCATCTTGACGACGGTCGGGGCAATGAAGGCGAGGCCGATGGTGGCGAGCAGGCCGGCCACGAAGGAGCCGATCGCCGCCGTCGCCAGTGCCGGGCCGCCACGCCCGTTGCGCGCCATCTTGTTGCCCTCCAGCGCGGTGACGATGGAGGCGCTTTCGCCCGGCGTGTTGAGCAGGATCGACGTCGTCGAGCCGCCATACATGCCGCCGTAATAGATGCCGGCGAACATGATCAGCGACCCGGCCGGATCGAGCTTGTAGGTGACAGGCAACAGCAGGGCGACGGTGAGCGCCGGGCCGATGCCAGGAAGAACGCCGACAGCGGTGCCGAGCGTGACGCCGATGAGCGCATAGAGCATGTTGATCGGCTCGAGAGCCGTCAGCAATCCCTGCGCCAGCAGACCGAAGGTATCCATTTAGAGCCGCGCTCCCTTGTAAGTTTTGCTCAGAACACCAGGTGTTCGAGCGGGCCGGCGGGCAGCGAGAGCTGCAATCCCTTGGCGAAGATGACGTAGACGACAAAGGCCAGCACGATGCCGAGCGGTATCGTCTTCCACAGCGGGCCGCGTCCGAAGGCGCGCGCCGTCGCTGCGAAGAGCAGTCCCGTGGCGATCGAGAAGCCTGCCACCTTGAGCAGCAGCATCTGCGCGGCGAGACCGCCGATGATCCACAGGATCGGGCTGATTTCTTGTTTCTCGCGCTCGGGGAAGTCGCCGCGCAAGGCCTCGATGGCTGTCCAGATCGACAGGCCGAAGAAGGCGATGGCGATCACATAGGGGAACGTGGTCGGGCCGACGCGGGCATAGTTGGCGCCGGCGCCATGGCTGGCGGTGCTCCAGGCGATGACGGCGGCCACCGCGAAAAGGGCGGCGGCGATGGCAAGCGCCGCCCAATCGGGGCGGCGCTTTTCTTGTTGCTGGTTGTCCAGGCTCATTTCACCAGGCCGATGTCTTTCAGGATCGCGGCGGTGGACTCGGTGTCCTTCTTCAGCTGCGCTGCGAATTCGTCGCCGGCGAGATAGGTGTTGGCCCAGCCCTTGTCGGCGAGGATCTTCGTCCACGAGGCCGAGGTGACCATCTTGTCGACGTCGGCTAGCACTGCTGCCTTCTGCTCGGCCGAGATGCCAGGAGCGGCGGCGACCATGCGCCAGTTCTGGATCGAGACGTCCACGCCGCCTTCCTTGAAGGTCGGTGCGTCGATGCCTTCGACCTTGGCGTCGGACGAGATGCCGATGATGCGGAGCTGGCCGGCCTTGATCTGCTCGGCGAATTCGCCGTAGCCGGAAATGCCGACCGTCACCTGGCCGCCGAGAATGGCGGCAAGCGCCTCGCCACCGCCGGAATAGGCGATGTAGTTGACCTTGGTCGGATCGACGCCGACGGCCTTGGCAATCAGCCCGGCGGTGATGTGGTCGGTGCCGCCGGCCGAGCCGCCGCCCCAGGACACAGCACCCGGATCAGCCTTCAGCTTGGCGACGAGGCCAGCCATGTCCTTGATGTCGGAAGCGGCGGGAACGACGAGCGCCTCATACTCGCCGGTCAGGCGGGCAATCGGGGTGACCTGGTCGAGCGTGACCGGCGAAGCATTGGTCAGGATCGCGCCGACCATGACGTAGCCGCCGACGATGAGCTGTGCCGGATCGCCATTGGCCTGGTTGACGAACTGGGCGAGGCCGATGGTGCCGCCGGCGCCCGGAACGTTGTTGACCTGGACCGAGGCGGAGATCTTCTCGTCCTGGAGCGCGGTCTGCATCGAGCGCGCTGTCTGGTCCCAGCCGCCGCCCGGGGCCGCAGGTGCCATGATCTTGTAGTCGGCGGCCGCGGCCGGCAGGGCGATCGCGCCTGCGACGATGGTTGCCAATACGAACTGCTTCATTGCTGTTCCTCCCTTGCCCGCATGCGCGGTGCAGATGCTTTTCAGTTTCGAGGCCCGCGCCTGGGCAGCGTCTCGGATTTTCGGGGGAAGGAACCAGCCGGCCCAGGGGCCTGCCATCATAGCAGCGTTTCCCGGCCCCTCTGCTCGGCGAAAGCATCGCCGCCGGGTAGCCGTTAGCGGAAACGTGTTCGAAATCCTCCCGAACTTTCCGAGCCTCGCCGCCTCCAACGGTTGGGCCAAAACTTCCCTATCGCAGCAACCTGACATCAGACTGACACCGATGCAACAGCTTGGGAACATCGCCTAAATCAGGGGCTGCGCAGCGCCTCGTTCCAGCGCTCGATGACCCGCAAGCGCTTGACCTGGTCGAGATAGACCATCAGGCCCGGGCTGACCGGAACCGGGCGCAACTGCCCGCCGAGAACCTCCTGCATGCGGTTGGCGGTGTTCTCGCCCGAGACCTCCGGATTGACGGCCGCGATATGCAACTGCCGCGCCATCACCGTCTGGCCCTCGGCCGACATGAAATATTCGAGATAGCGGCGGCCGAGATCGGGAGACTTCGCCGCCGCCGGCACCAGGCCGATGCGCGACATCACCACCGTGTAGTCCTTGGGCAGGACGATGCCGACATCGGGGTTCCGCGCCGCCCAGTCGGCGGCATAGGAGCCGAGGATGTTGTAGCCGAGCACGAAACGGCCGTCGGCGATGCGCTCGAGGATGGCGCCGCTGGTCGAATAGAGCTTCACGCCGGCCGAACCCATGGTGCGGATCACCGTCCAGATGTCGGGATACTGCTCCTGGTCGCGCGCCATGAACATGAAGCCGACGCCGGAGCGCTCGATGTCGTAGGTGGCGATGCGGCCGTAGAACTTGTCGCCCTGGGTCTTGAGGAAATCGACGAACTGGCCGCGCGTCGCCGGCGGCGACGCATCCTTGAAGCTCGGCTTGTGATAGACGAAGACCGCCGGCTCGAAGGTCAGCGCATAGGCGGTGTCGCGCCAATTGGCCCAGCGCGGCCAGCGGTCCGACAGCGGCAGCCGGCTTTCCTGGGCATAGCCGTCATTGGCGAGCTTGACCTGAAGGTCCATAGCCGAGGAAAAGGCGATGTCGGCGGTGCCCTTGCCCTCGTCGGTCTCGGCGACGACGCGGTCGTAGATGTCGACTGTCTGCAAATCCTCGTAGCGGACGGCGACGCCCGGGTTCGCCTTCTGGAAGCCCTCGATCATCGGCCTGGCCAATGGCGCGTCGAGCGACGAGTAGACGACCAGCGTGCGGGCATCCGCGGCGCCGTCGAGCGCCGGAAAGACGGTGACTTCGGCCCAGGCGGGCGATGAGAGGCAGGCAAGAACGGTGAGTATGGCCAGGCGCATGATCGCCAGACCATGCAACAGCCAAGCCTGCCGCACAACGGCGAAGCGCCATCGGGGCGCATGACGGGCTCTGGACGTTTGCCTGGCGAATGGGCATCGTCCGATCGGGGCGGGCAAGGAGAATTCGGGTGCGCATTCTGGTGGTCGAGGACAATACGACGCTGGCCGGGGGGCTGGCGGCGGTGCTCAAGGGCAGCGGCTATGCCGTCGATGTCGTCGGCGATGGCGCTTCCGCCGTGGCGGTGCTCGCCACCGAGCGCTTCGACCTCGTCATCCTCGACCTCAACCTGCCGGAGATGGACGGGCTCGACGTGCTGCGCACGATGCGCGGGCGCCAGCACGATGCGGCGGTGCTGATCCTGTCGGCGCGTCATTCGCTCGACGAGCGGGTCAAGGGCCTCGACCTCGGCGCCGACGACTACATGGTCAAGCCGTTCGACGTCGGCGAGCTGGAGGCGCGGGTACGCACGCTGTTGCGCCGCCGCGCCGGGCTCAAGGCATCGACGGTGTCGTTCGGCGAGGTGACGCTGGACCTCACCACCCGCAGCTTCTCCTCGCACGGCGCTGCCATCGACATCCCGGCACGGGAACTGGCGCTGCTTGAAACGCTGTTCATGCGCGCCGGCAAGGTGGTCGCCAAGCAGGCCATCATCGAATCGCTCGCCGGCTTCGACGAAGACCTCAGCGCCAACGCCATCGAGCAATATGTCAGCCGCCTGCGCAAGCGGCTGGCGCCCTACGGGCTGACCGTGCGCACCGCCCGCGGCATCGGCTACTACCTCGAAAGGCTGCCCAGCCCCTGATGGCCCGGACCAAGACCTATTCGCTGCGCCGCCGGCTTCTGCTGTGGCTCCTGGTGCCGCTCGTCGCGCTCGGCCTCGTCGCCCTGGCCGACACCTACAACGAGGCGGTCGACACCGCCAATGCCGTCTCCGACCGCGTGCTGGCCGGCTCGGCGCTGGCGATCGCCGAGCGGGTGGTGGTGGCCGAAGACGGCGCGCTGGAGGTCGACATCCCCTATGTCGCGCTGGAGATGCTGACCTCGGCGGCGCAGGACCGCGTCTTCTACCGCGTCGACGGCCCCGACGGCTTCATCACCGGCTACCAGACGCTGCCCCTCATCGAAGGGCTGGAGCAGGAGGAAAGCGGCTATACCGACGCCAGCTTCCGCGGCGAGCCGATCCGGCTGACCTCGCTGTCCCGCGCCGCCTCGACGGGGGCGAGTTCGATCCCCTTCGTCGTCACCGTGGCCGAGACGACGATCGCCCGCACCCATCTGGCCCAGACCATCCTGCTGCGCTCGGCACTCCGGCTCGCCATCCTGATCGGCAGCGCGGCGGCCATCGTCTGGCTCGCCGTCACCTTCTCGCTCGGGCCGCTCTACCGGCTGCGCGACGCCATCGCCGAGCGCAACCCCGACGATCTCCACCCGATCGAACAATCGGTGCCCAAGGAGGTGCGCGGCCTGGTCGACACGGTCAATTCCTTCATGGGCCGGCTCGGCTCGGCGCTCGGCGCGATGCGCCACTTCACCGGCAATGCCAGCCACCAGCTGCGCACGCCGCTGACCATCATCCGCACGCAGCTTGCGCTCGCCTCACGCGCCCATTCGCTGGAGGAAGCCCGGCAGGCGGCGCGCGTCGGCGATGAGGCTGTCGCGCATGCCGAACGCGTCATCGCCCAGTTGCTGCTGCTCGCCAAGGTCGACGAAGCCGCATCGGACCGACTGAAGAACCTCGGAGCGGTCGACCTCACCGCGCTTGCCCGACAGCTGACCTCCGACCGTGTCACCCAGGCCCATGCGGCCGGCATCGACCTGGGTTTCGAAGGCGAGCATGCGCTGTTGGTGCGCGGCGAACCGATGCTGCTCAGCGAAATGATCCGCAACCTGATCGAGAACGTGCTCGCTTATGCCGGCCAAGGCTCGGAAGCGACGGTCAAGGTGCTCGAGCAAGGCGCCGACGTGCTGCTTGAGGTCGAGGACACCGGTCCGGGCATTCCGGCGTCGGAACTGGAGAGCGTGCGCCAGCGCTTCGTGCGCGGGCGCGAGGGCGACAAGCCCGGTGCCGGCCTCGGCCTGCCCATCGTCGAGGAAATCGCCTCACTGTTCGGCGGCCGGCTCGCGCTCTCCGCCGGCGCGGACGGGCGCGGGCTCAGGGTGCGGGTGGTGTTTGCCGGGGTGGCAGCTTCCTAGAATTGCCCCTCATCCCCTGCCGGACCTTCTCCTTGTCACGACGGGGAAGAAGGAAGGTGGTCGTAACGCTGACGCCCCCCTCGCCCCGTCCTTCACGGGGAGAGGGTAAGGGTGAGGGGCAATAGAGTGAGGCAACCCTAAACCCTGGCGAAAGTCAGATACGCCGGCGTCCGGTTTTCGCGGATCGCCTTGGCTTCGTAGCGGGTGCGGGTCCAGCCTTCGTAGGGCGTGTGCCAGTCGGCGGCATCGGCCGCCTGCCACTCGAAGGCAGGATGGGCGCGGCAGTGCTGCAGCGTCCAGTTGACGTAGGTGTCGATGTCGGAGGCAAAGCGGAACTTCGCGCCGCTCTTCAGCACGCGGGCGAAGCGGTCAAGGTTGACCGGGCTGACGAACCGGCGCTTCCAGTGCCGCTTCTTGCGCCACGGGTCGGGATACAGCAGGTCGATGCCGGCGAGCGACGCCTCCGGCAGCCAATCGAGCAGCTGCGTCGCGTCCTCGTCGTACAGGCGGATGTTGGCAAGCGGCTTGTCGACGAGGGCGGTGGTCATCTTGGCCATGCCGTTGACGAAGGGTTCGATGCCGATGAAGCCGTCGTCGGCATTGTTCGCCGCGATATGGCGAAGATGCTCGCCGCCGCCGAAGCCGATCTCCAGCCTGACCTTCGAGACCGGCGCCGCAAACAGCGTGCGCAGGTCCTCTGGGGCCGGGGTCTTGATGTCGATGCCCAGGCGGGCAAGCCCGCTTTCAAGCGCGAGCGCCTGATGCGGGCGGACAGGCTTGCCGCGCCGCCGCCCGAAGAAGGCTTCCGTCGTGCGGCTGCGGCGCGGTTCCTGTTCCATCTAACTTACAGTCGCCTCAGGCGGCGACTGCTTCCTTGCTGGCGACGGCGTCCTTGATCGCCTTGACCAGGTCGGTCTTCTCCCAGGAGAAGGAACCGTCGCGACCAGCCTTGCGGCCGAAATGGCCATAGGACGAGGTCTTGGCATAGATCGGCTTGTTGAGGTCGAGATGGCGACGGATGCCCGACGGCGACAGGTCCATGACCTGGCGCAGCGCGTCTTCGAGCACCGCCTCGTCAACCTTGCCGGTGCCGTGCAGGTCGACATAGACCGACAGCGGCTGGGCAACGCCGATGGCGTAGGACAGCTGGATCGTGCAGCGGTCGGCAAGCCGGGCGGCAACGACGTTCTTGGCGAGGTAGCGCGCGGCATAGGCTGCCGAACGGTCGACCTTGGTGGTGTCCTTGCCGGAGAAGGCACCGCCGCCATGCGGGGCTGCGCCGCCATAGGTGTCGACGATGATCTTGCGGCCGGTCAGGCCGGCGTCGCCGTCGGGACCGCCGATGACGAACTTGCCGGTCGGGTTGATGTACCAGTTGCAGTCATTGGCAATCTCGAGATCGCCAAGGGCTTCGCGGATGTAGGGCTCGACGACCTTGCGGACCTTGCCCGAATCCCAGCTGCCGTCGAGGTGCTGGGTCGAAAGCACGATCTGCGTGACTTCGTGGGCCTTGCCGTCCTGGTAGCGGACGGTGACCTGGCTCTTGGCGTCGGGGCCGAGCTTGCCGGCGTCGCCCTTGTTCTCGTGGCGGGCCGAAGCCAGCAGTTCGAGTATCTTGTGGCTGTAGTAGATCGGAGCCGGCATCAGGTCCGGCGTCTCGCGGCAGGCATAACCGAACATGATGCCCTGGTCGCCCGCGCCTTCTTCGCCCTGGCGGTCGGCGGCGTTGTCGACGCCCTGGCCGATGTCGGGCGACTGGCCGTGCAGCAGCACGTCGATCTTGGCGGTCTTCCAGTGGAAGCCGGCCTGCTCGTAGCCGATCGCGCGGATGGCCTTGCGGGCCACCGACTTGAACTTCGACGGATTGACGACCGGATGACCGGCGGCGTCCTTCACGATCTGGCCGTTCTTGTCCTTCTTCAGCAGCGTGTCGGGCACGCGAACTTCGCCGGCGATCACGACGCGGTTGGTGGTTGCCAGCGTTTCACAGGCAACGCGGACCTTCCACGGATCCATGCCGGTCTTCTTGGCCTCACGGTAGACGAGATCGACGATCTCATCGGAAATACGGTCGCACACCTTGTCGGGGTGACCTTCGGATACGGATTCGGATGTGAAAAGATAATTCTGCCGCGACACGGGATGTCCCCTCTTGGAAAGCGATCGGCGCTATGCCGATCAGTTTGGCGCGTCACGTGTTAGCGAAGCCTGCCGGAACTCGTCAAGCAGGCTTTCGTCGCGGAAGGCTGGTTATTGCAAGGGCGTGGCGACGGCGCACCGCCGCCGCTCTCGCGCATCGTTCGAGAATCGGAACCGATTTCCGGACGCACGATGCGCAGTTCAGGCATCTGGAGCGCCCTTTGTGCGCCCTAGCGGACGCGCGACGCTCCCCGGCATCACTGCTCTTCGTCGTCGGCCAGCACCTTCGCCAGTTCGATGACCTTGCGCCGCACCTTGGGGTTCGAGATCCGGGCAAAAGCGCGATTGAGCTGCAGGCCTTCGGCGCTCGAAAGAAAATCGACCACGAAGCTGGTGGAAGAGTCCTCGGCAAGCCCCTTGTGCTCGCCGCCATCGGCACCTGGAGCGTCTTCGAAGAAGAACGCGACCGGCACACTGAGGATCGAAGCGATGGCCTGAAGGCGACTCGCTCCAACGCGATTGGTTCCCTTTTCGTACTTTTGAATCTGCTGGAATGTAATTCCGAGACTTTCTCCGAGCTTCTCTTGGCTCATTCCCAGCATGTTGCGTCGCAGGCGAATTCGTCCGCCGACGTATACGTCGGTCGGGTTCGGTTTTTTCTTGTTCTCTTTTTCCACTGTCTTTCCTCGCCGGATTTTTCCAGCTTATTATTTGGGCAGATAGCCCCTTCAGGGCAATTTATAGCGTCCTGATATGAACGCCGATTGGCACAGCCTGAAGCCGCGCGGTGGCATATGAGTTTCTAACAATAGCAGTGTCAATTCGCCCTGAGCCTCTGTCTGAGCTTCAAGCCACTTGCCGCAACGGCAATAAGGAACATGATCAGGAAACCGTTAACGCGCGAAAACGGCGGCGAGGCAGCGCCGGAGGCGGCCACCGGAAGCGAGACATCGATGGTGCCGCGAACATTCATCGCAAGTGCATCCACAACTCGCCCGCTCGGGTCGACAATGCCGGAAATTCCTGTGTTGGCCGCGCGCAGGACCGGCAACCCGTTTTCGACCGCGCGGACCTGCGACTGCCGGAAATGCTGATAAGGACCCGGAGTGTCGCCAAACCACGCGTCGTTGGTGACATTCACCATAATCTGAGTTGACGCCGCGTCAACTGCAACGAGTGCGGGAAAGATTATTTCATAACAGATGAAGGCTGAGGCCTTGATCCCGCCCGGCAATGTGAACGGCCTCCGGTCCGTGCCGGCGACAAAATTCATCGGGCCGGCGACCAGCTGCGTCAGGCCGACACGCTCCATCAGCCCGGCGAAGGGGATGTATTCGCCGAACGGGACCAGATGGACCTTGTCGACCGCGTCGACGATCTCGCCCTTGTCGTTGATGCTGACGACGGAGTTGTAGTAGCGCGGGGCCTCGCCGCCGCCCGACTGGCCCTCGTCGCGGACGATGCCGGCCATCAGCATCTGGCCCTCGGACAGCATCTCGCCGATCGCGACCAGCGCATCCGGCCGCTCGGTGAACAGGAACGGCACCGACGTTTCGGGCCAGATGATCAAGTCCGGCTTCGGCGCACCCGGCTTCGGCGCTTCGGCCGACTGCTGCAGCATGCCGGCAAAGATGCGGTCGCGGACACGCCCGTCCCATTTCTCGCTGAGATCGATGTTCGGCTGGACGATGCGGACGTTGATCGTTCGTTCCGGCTTCGCTGCGGGCGCTGCCAGCCTGAGATAGCCATAGGCGGCGTGGGCGGCGACGAGCATCACGGCCAGCGCGGCACCGATCTTGAGATTACGCCGGTCGGCCAGCAGCGCCGGCATGGCGAAGACGAAGACCGCCAGCACGTTCATGCCGACGACACCGACGATGGCGACGCTCTGCATCAGCAGCGGCACCGGCATTGCGGCAAAACCGAGCGGGTTCCAGGGAAAGCCGGTGAACAGGAAGGTGCGCAGCCATTCGCTCAGGCCGAAGGCGAAGGCCAGTGCGGCAATGCGGCCGATGCCGTCGCTCCACAGCAGCCGCGCCAAGGCGGCTGCGAAACCGTGGAAGAAGGCGAGGATCAGCGGAATGCCGACGACCGCCAGGGGCAGCGCCCAGGCAAAACTGTCGGCCTCGACCAGCAGCGCGCCACCGACCCACCACAGCCCCGCCAGGAAATAGCCGAAGCCGAACCACCAGCCGGTCGCGAAAGCCGGTTTGAGCCGCCGCAGGATGCCCGCCGGCCTGTCGGCGACGGCGCCGTCGATGAGCCAGACCAGGATCGGGAAGGAAACGAAGCAGGCGGCGAAGAAATCGTAGGGCGCCTGGCCCAGAACTGCCAGGGCGCCGGCCAGGAAGGCCATCAGCGCCCTTTTCCATCCCCACAGCAGAATTATCCGCCCAGCAAGGCGCGCCATCCTGTCCCCTCGTCCAAGAATCACGGATCGAAGGTGTAGCAGCACCGCGTGGCGGCACCAAATGGCGGGCCGCCGAACGTCAGGCTCACGCCTGTTCCGCCTTGGCGCGGCGGCGGCGCTCGCTCTTGACGCTGTGGACGATGCGGACCCGCTTGACGCGGCGCGGGTCGGCGTCGAGCACGTGGAACTCGAAGCCCGGGATCGCCTGCACCACCTCGCCGCGGGCCGGCACGCGGCCGAGCGCGTTGAAGATCATGCCGCCGATGGTGTCGACATACTCGCTGTGCTCGCCGGCCGAGAACTCCTCGCCGAGAACCTTGGCGACCTCCTCGATCTCGGCCTTGCCGTCGACGACGTAGACGCCATCGCCGGCCTGGGTGATCATCGGCTCGTCGTCGTCATGCTCGTCCTCGATGTCGCCGACGACCATCTCGACGATGTCTTCGAGCGAGACCAGCCCGTCGGTGCCGCCATATTCGTCGATGACCAGCGCCATCTGGGTGCGCGTCGCCTGCATGCGGGTCATCAGGTCCGAGGCAAGCATCGACGGCGGCACGAACAGCACGGTGCGGACGAGATTGAGATCGCCGATGCTGCGCTTGAGGTCCACCTGGGCAAGGTCGAGCTGAGCGTCCGCGGCCTGCGCCTTGCGCGACCGGCCCTTCTTGACGCGGGCGCCGCGGGTGATGTGGGCCAGCACGTCGCGGATGTGGACCATGCCGCGCGGATCGTCGAGGGTCTCGACATAGACGGGCATGCGCGAGTGGCCGGACTGCTCGAAAACCGAGAGCAATTCGCCGAGCGTGGTGGACAGCTCGATCGCCTCGATGTCGGCACGGGGCACCATGACGTCCTCGACCCGCACTTCGCGCAGGCGGAGGATGTTGTTGAGCATGGCACGCTCGCCGGGCGAAAACGAATCGGCGTCGCTGCCCGTTTCGGCCAGCGCGTCGACGATTTCCTCACGGATATTGGTGCCGTTGCTGCGGTGCCGGAAAAGCCTGGTCAGCCGCTCGATGAAGGATGGCCGCTCGGCCTGCGTGTCGTGCGTCGTTGCTAACGGCGCACTGGTACTAGGTCCGTCCTCGGTCTGGTCGGAGGCCCTTGCCGCGGTTCCCGGTTCGGGCGTGGCGGCAGTCTCTATTTTGTCGTTCATCTTCTTCCGGTCGATTGCTCGTCCCTGTTACGCGTAGGGATCGGGAATGGCAAGCCTCGCCAGCGCCCGGCGTTCCAGCGCTTCCATCTCCTCGGCCTCCTCGTCGGTCTCGTGATCATACCCCAAAAGATGCAGGAGTCCGTGGATTATGAGGTGGGTGATATGGTTTTCGAGCGGCTTGCCTTCAAGCTCGGCCTCGCGCGCCACCGTCTCCCAGGCCAACACGATGTCGCCGAGCATCGGCGGCAGCGGATCGCCGGGCGCCACCGGAAAGGCCGGAAACGACAGCACGTTGGTCGGCTTGTCCTTGTCGCGCCATTCAGCGTTGAGCTTGCGGATCGCCGCGTCGTCGGTGAAGACGAGGCTCAGTTCGACGCCTTCGGCGGCTTCAACCCCGGCTTCCTGGAAAGCCGCAGGCACGGCGCGGTCGACCAAGGCCCGAAGTGCGGCCTCGCTCGGCCAGGCGCCCTCCTCGACCATCAGGTCGATGTCGAGACCGCCCACAGCGCCTGTGGGCGGCGGTAAATCCTTGTCAGGCATTGCCAAATTCGTTCCCGGTCAACCCTCGGTGCCAAGGCCGCGCGCGACCTTGCCGTCACGGTCGTAGGCCCTGACGATCTCGGCGACGAGCGGATGGCGGACCACGTCGGTGTCGTTGAAGCGCACCGTCACCGCACCCGGCACGCCGTCGAGGATGCGCAGCGCCTCGACCAGGCCCGACTTGGTGTTGGGCGGCAGGTCGATCTGGGTCGGATCGCCGGTGATGATCATGCGCGAGCCCTCGCCGAGACGCGTCAGGAACATCTTCATCTGCATCGAGGTGGTGTTCTGCGCCTCGTCGAGGATGACGGCCGAATGAGCCAGCGTGCGGCCGCGCATGAAGGCAAGCGGCGCGATCTCGATGACCTCGGCGGCAATGGCGCGCTCGACCTTGTCGGCCGGCATCATGTCGTAGAGGGCGTCGTAGAGCGGGCGGAGATAGGGATCGACCTTCTCCTTCATGTCGCCGGGCAGGAAGCCAAGGCGTTCGCCCGCCTCGACCGCCGGCCGCGACAGGATGATGCGCTCGACCATGCCGCGCTCGAGCAGCATGGCGGCGTGCGCCACCGCGAGATAGGTCTTGCCGGTGCCGGCCGGGCCGATGCCGAACACCAGTTCGGCGCGCTCCAGCGCCCGCATGTAGGCGTCCTGGTTGAGCGAGCGGGCATAGATGGTGCGCTTGCGCGTTGAGATCTGGGCGGCGGCCATCTTGCCCTTGCGCTCCAGCGTCGGCAGCGTCAGCTGGTCGTCGGGGGCGACCGCCATGCGGACGGCGCCGTCTACGTCGGACTGGGCCAATTCGCCGCCTTTCTGCAGGATGGCATAGAGATGATCGAGCGCCCGGCGTGCCTGCTCGGCGGCGGTGGCGCTGCCCTTGATGGTCAGCTGGTTGCCGCGCGAACGGATGTCGACGCCGAGTTTCTGTTCGAGACGGGCCAGGTTCTCGTCGAACTGGCCGTAAAGCGCACTGGCTAGCTTGTTGTTGTCGAAGGTCAGTACGATGTGCGCCATGTCAGACGCCCCGGAGGGCAGGTTCTTGAGTTCAGCAGCGCTCAACCGTCTCTCCTCATCTGCCGTACGGCCGATCAGACCGCTTCGGCGAACAGGCTGTTGGTACCTGTCTTCGTGATTCGCACATCAACAATGTCACCGATTTCGCCGGCCTTTTCATCAACAATAACCGGTTGTAACCAGGGTGATCGTCCGACGATCTGACCGGCCTGGCGACCTGGCTTCTCGATCAGCGTCGAGATGGTCTGCCCGACCAGCCCGTCGGCGAAGGCATGCTGCTGCTGGGTGATCAGCCGCTGCAGCCGCTGCAGGCGCTCGTCCTTGACCTTTTCCTCGACATGGCCGCCCATATCGGCGCCCGGCGTGCCGGGACGCGGCGAATATTTGAACGTATAGGCCGAGGCGTAATTGGTGGCTCGCACGATCTCCATCGTAGCCTCGAAATCGGCATCCGTCTCGCCCGGAAATCCGACGATGAAATCGCCCGACATGGCGATGTCGGGACGGGCAGTGCGGATGCGCTCGACCAGCCTGAGATAGTCCGCTGCCGTGTGCCTGCGGTTCATCGCCTTGAGGATGCGGTCCGAGCCCGACTGCACCGGCAGGTGCAGGTAGGGCATGAGGGCCGCAAGGTCGCGATGGGCGGCGATCAGTTCGTCATCCATGTCGCGCGGATGGCTGGTGGTGTAGCGCAGCCGGGCAATGCCGGGAACCTCGGCAAGGCGGTACAGCAGGCGGCCCAGGCCCCATTCCGTGCCGTCGGCGCCCTCGCCATGCCAGGCGTTGACGTTCTGGCCGAGCAAGGTGACCTCGCGCACGCCGGCCTCGGCCAGCCTTTCGGCCTCGGTGACGATCTGGGCGACCGAACGCGATACTTCCGAGCCTCTGGTATAGGGCACCACGCAGAAGGTGCAGAACTTGTCGCAGCCTTCCTGCACCGTCAGGAAGGCGGTGACGCCGCGCCTGGCGACTTCGGCCTTCCTCGGCTGCGGCAGGTGCTCGAACTTGTCTTCGAGCGAATATTCGGTCTCGACCACCTTCTGGCCGCCGCGCGCCTTCCTCACCACCTCGGGCAGGCGGTGATAGGTCTGCGGTCCGACGACAAGGTCGACCGCCGAAGCGCGGCGCAGGATCTCGCGGCCCTCGGCCTGGGCAACGCAGCCGGTGACGCCGACGATCATCTCGCGCCCGGCCTCGGCCCGCTCCGCCTTGAGCTGGCGCAGCCGGCCAAGCTCGGAATAAACCTTCTCGGCAGCCTTCTCCCTGATATGGCAGGTGTTGAGCAGCACTAGGTCGGCGTCCTCGATGGTTTCGGTCGCCGAATAGCCATCCGCTGCGAGCGCATCGTTCATGCGCTGCGAGTCGTAGACATTCATCTGGCAGCCATAGGTCTTGATGAAGACCTTGCGGTCGGCGCCGGCCGTTGCGGCGGCAGAGGCCGCCGGCATGATTTCGGAGATATCGTCGAGTTCCATGCGGCGCCTATTAGCGCCTTTCCACGGCAAAAAACAGACGCCTTGCGCCTACCGCGCCGGATGCGGCTCGGCCAGCGACTGCAGCATCATCGTGCGCACCCGCTCCTCCATCAGCCGCGTCGCTTCCTTGCGGCTCGATTTGGCCGAGAAGTCGATCGGCTCGCCGAAACGGATCTCGACGTCGAGCCCGCCTTCGGCGAGCAGCTGGCCGACATGCGGCACCAGGTCCATCTCGCCGATCCAGCTGGCGATCGGCCGGTGCTGGCGGCCCATCGGCAGGCCATGGATGCGGGTATAGGCAATCGACACCGGCTGGATGACGACATGCTCGGCAGCCCCCTCGGCGATTGCCATCGAGGCCGCGCCGAACAGCGTGCTCTTGAACGGCAGAAGCAGGTTGCCGTCGCCGGTGCTGCCTTCGGCGAACAGCACCATGGCGTTGCCGGCGGCAAGGCGCCGGGCGATCTCGCTCGCCTGGTCGCCCGACTTGCGCTTGCGCTCGCGCTCGATGAACACGGTGCGCTGCAGCCGCGACAGGAAACCGAAGACCGGCCAACCGTTCAATTCCGACTTGGCGATGAAGGTGACGTCGACCAGCGAGCCGAGCGCCATGATGTCGGTCCACGAAACATGGTTGGACGCGATCATCAGCGGTCGGGTTTCGACCATCTTGCCGACGATGCGGACGCGCATGCCGAGCGCCCGCAGCATGGCGCGATGCCAGATCTTGAGGATGAACGTTTCCGGCCACAGGCCGGTCTTCATCGAGATGACCTGGAGCGGCACCAGCACCAGCGAGGCCGCCAGCATCCAGAAGAGCGCAAGCCCCGTGCGGATCTTTCCGATCATGTAGCCCTCAACGCCCCCGAACGGGCCTCTGGCTAGCGAAGATCGAGCCGCATGACAAGCGCGCCGGTGGCGCCCTGCGCCGACTGGTAGTAGTTCGGGCGCTTGCCGACCTCGTGGAAGCCGAACTTGCGGTAGAGGCCGATCGCCGGCGCGTTGGTCTCGTCGACCTCGAGGAACAGCGCTTCGGCGCGCTGGGCGTGCAGTTCGCGCAGCACCGCATCCATCAGCCGCCAGCCGAGACCATGGCGGCGATGGCTGCGCGAAACCGCGATGGTCAGGATCTCCGCCTCGCCCGCCGCCAGCCTTGCCAGCACGAACCCCGCCGGCGCCTCGGCGCCGTGGCCGATCTGGCGCACGGCAAAGCCGAACACCGTATCCTGTTCGAGCAGTGCGGCGAACTCTTCGGCCGACCAGGGACGCACGAAGTCCTCGTGGTGCAGCGGAGCGATGGCAGCGCTGTCACCGATGGTCAGGAGTTCGAGCGCGTAGTCGCGCTTCAGCGGCCAGAACGGCAGTTTCATTTCTGTTCCCTCGGCAGCACGAAGCCGGCCTGCGGCTTGGCGTCCGGCGCTCTCAGGTAGACGGGTTTCGGCCGCTCGCCCGATTCCTTGGCGGCGGCAAGGCGGGCATAGGTGCCGATGTCCGACGTCGCCAGTTCCGGACCTAAGGCGAAGATGCGGTCGACCTTCGCCGCATCGGCGATCTTCCGCGCGGCGGTGCCCGCCAAGGCCACGTCGCCGGACATGGCGATTTCGATTGCCTCGGCCAGGGTCAGGACCGCCGGTTCGCGCAGCACGGCACCTTGCTCGTCATACAAGGCGGCGTGGATTTCCTCGCGGCCGGCATCGAGCGCGGCGAGAACGTTCCTCGGGCCGATCGCATCGCGCGTCTCGCGGGCCAGCGCCTCCAGCGTGGTGACACCGACGGCCGGGATCTTCAACGCCAGCGAGAACCCCCGCGCGGCCGACACCGCCACGCGCACGCCGGTGAACGAGCCCGGCCCGGTGGAAACGGCGATACGTCCAAGATCGGCATAAGCCTTGTCGGCCTGCGCCAGCGCCTCGTCGATGACGGCCATCAGGTGCTCGGCATGGCCCTTGCCGAGATAGCGCACGGACCGGCCAAGCTCGCGGCCTGCATCTGTGTCGTAGACGCTGGCGGCGCAGAGGCTTGCGGCACAGTCGATGGCGAGCAGGATCATGGTATTGGCCGCCGCCTTGAGTTGCTAATTGGGCGCTCCTTCGCACCCCCCTCTGCCCTGCCGGGCATCTCCCCCTCAAGGGGGGAGATCAGTCTCGCAACCCGCGGCGCCCATTCTGCAACGTCGCAAGGATAGTCCCTGCGATTTTGACGATTGGCCGCAGCGGCGATGACGGCGTGATCTCCCCCCTTGCGGGGGAGATGCCCGGCAGGGCAGAGGGGGGTGCGAAGGGACGCGTTCATGCGACGTAAATTACCACGGACTGCTTAGCATTCCGTTGGCAATGCTCAGCCTCTTTCCCTCGCCTTGAGCTCCAGCCTTCTCTTGTGGAGGACCGGTTCGGTGTAGCCGTTGGGCTGGGCGCGGCCTTCGAAGACGAGGTCGCAGGCGGCGCGGAAGGCGGTCGACTGGTCGAACTCGGGGGCCATCGGCCTGTAGAGCGGGTCGCCGACATTCTGGCGGTCGACGATGGCCGCCATGCGCTGCAGCGAATCCATCACCTGGATGTGCGAGCAGACGTCGTGGCGCAGCCAGTTGGCGATGTGCTGCGAGGAGATGCGCAAGGTGGCGCGGTCTTCCATCAGCCCGACGTCGTTGATGTCGGGAACCTTGGAGCAGCCGACGCCCTGGTCGATCCAGCGCACGACGTAGCCCAAAATGCCCTGCGCGTTGTTGTCGAGCTCGCGCTGGATCTCGTCCGGTGTCCAGTTGGGACGGACGACCACCGGCACCGACAGGATGTCGTCGAGACGCGCCTTGGGGCGGGACTTCAGCTCGGCCTGAACGGCGTGCACGTCGACCTTGTGGTAGTGGGTGGCATGCAGCGTCGCTGCCGTCGGCGACGGCACCCAGGCGGTGTTGGCTCCGGCGCGTGGGTGGGCGATCTTCTGCTCCAGCATCGCCGCCATCAGATCCGGCATCGCCCACATGCCCTTGCCGATCTGGGCATGGCCCGACAGGCCGCATTCGAGGCCGGTGTCGACGTTCCAGGCCTCGTAGGCATTGATCCACGGCGCCTGCTTCATGTCGCCCTTGCGCACCATCGGGCCTGCTTCCATCGACGAATGGATCTCGTCGCCGGTGCGGTCGAGGAAGCCGGTGTTGATGAACACCACGCGTTCCTTGGCAGCGCGGATGCACTCCTTGAGGTTGACGGTGGTACGCCGCTCCTCGTCCATGATGCCCATCTTGATGGTCTTGCGCGGCATGCCGACGAGGCGCTCGACGCGGTCGAAGATCTCGACGGCGAAGGCGACCTCCTCGGGGCCGTGCATCTTCGGCTTGACGACATACATCGAGCCTTTTCGCGAGTTGGCTTTGCGGCCGTTGGCGCCGACGTCGTGCAGGGCGATCAGCGCGGTAATCGCCGCATCCATGATGCCCTCCGGCACCTCGTGGCCGTCGCGGTCATGGATCGCGGGGTTGGTCATCAGGTGGCCGACATTGCGCACCAGCATCAGCGAGCGGCCGGGCAGCGAGACAGCGCCGCCATCCGGGCCGGTGTAGCTGCGGTCGCCATTCAGCCTGCGCGTCACAGGCTTGCCGCCCTTGTCGAAGGTTTCCGACAGGTCGCCCTTCATCAGGCCGAGCCAGTTGCGGTAGACCACGACCTTGTCTTCGGCATCGACCGCGGCGACCGAATCCTCGCAATCCTGGATGGTGGTGAGCGCGGACTCGAGGATCATGTCGGAGATGCCGGCCGGATCGGTCTTGCCGATCGCACTGTCGCGGTCGACCACAACCTCGACATGCAGGCCGTTCCTCACCAGCACCACGGCATCGGGATTCTTCTCAACGCCACGATAGCCCGCAAACTGCCTGGCATCGCGCAGCGCAACCGTGCCCGACGCGGTCGCAAGCTTCAGCGCGCCGCCTTCGACCGAAAGCCCGGTCACATCGCTCCAGCTGCCCTGTGCCAGCGGTGCGGACTCGTCCAGGAACGCCTTGGCCCAGGCGATGACCTTTTGGCCGCGCTTGGGGTTGTAGCCCCTGCCCTTCTCGGCGCCGTCGGCATCGGAAATCGCGTCGGTGCCGTAGAGCGCGTCGTAGAGCGAGCCCCAGCGCGCGTTCGCCGCGTTGAGCGCATACCGCGCGTTCATCACCGGCACCACCAGCTGCGGCCCGGCGACGGTGGCGATCTCGGGATCGACATTGTCGGTGGTCACTGAAAACGCCGGGCCTTCCGGGACCAAATAACCGATCTCGCTCAGAAACGCCTTATAGGCGGCCATGTCGTGCGGCGCGCCGTGCTTGCGGTACCAGGCGTCGAGCTTCAACTGGAAGTCGTCGCGCTTTTCCAGGAGCGCCCGGTTCTTCGGCCCGAGATCGTGCACGATTTCGGCAAAACCCTCCCAGAACGCATCCGCCGAAACACCCGTGCCCACCAGCGCCTCCGACACCACGAAGTCGTGCAACTCACGCGATATCGATAGGCCAAAGAGTTCGACGGTGTCGGTCATATCTTGCGCTCCAGAATTCCGGCGCCGCAGGGGCGTTCAAAACAAGGTTTTCGGGCGTTTGGCATGCAAAGCCCGCAGGGTCAATTCGTCCAATGTTGCAAGGCAGCATAGATTTGCCGCCCGGCGCGCCGCCGCAAATCGATTTAGCCGTCAAACCGCGATCCTGGGCCTTCCCGCGGCAATCGCCAGCACATGCGCCTCGATGAACATGCGCTGGCCCTCGACCGTCGAGACCTTGAAGTCGGCCGTCACCTCGATCTCGGCGGCATCGGTGCCGGCATCGCGCGCCTTGGCGGCGACGATGGCGCGCACCTCCCCCTCGGCCAGCGCCATTGCCGCGTCCTCGTCGACGAAGTCGCGCACGAGCTCGCCGACCGCCACCCTAAACAGCCCCTCCTTGGGCTGGCTGACGCGGGCCTCGGCGGTGACGCGGACCTGGCCGACAACCGCACCCAGCGCATTGGCGACGTCGGTGTCCTCGGGCACCACGCATTCGTTGCCGACCAGCGGCGGCAGGCCGGCATAATGCAGCGGGGCGGAAGCGCCGAGGCCGATCACCGGCCGGTCGAGCGCGACCGCGAAACGCGCGATGCCGGGATGGGAATCGACCGCGCGCTGCACCAGCGCATGTGCAACGGTCGCGGCACCATCGAGCCCGTCCTCGGCGAAGGCGGTCTCGAGGATGACCTCCGCCGACAGGCGGGTGAGCGTCGCCAGCACGCGCTCGGACAGCGCTTCCGGGCTCGCCGCGATCGGCTGGCCACGGCCGTCGCGCTTGCGGGCGAACAGCTCGGCGCCGAGGCGTGCGGCGGCCTCGTCCCAGTTCGCCTGGCGGCCGAGCACATGGGCGGCATCCGAGGGCGTGAAGCCGACGACATGGACCAGCCCGCGCGACACCAGCCGGTTGAGCGTGGCGTTCTGGGCATTGGAGGTGAGCAGGCGGTCGACCGGCAGCGGCACGGTGCCTATCTGGTCGTAGAGCCTGGCCTCGGGCGCGGTCAGGCCGGCGGCCAGGCGTTCCGGCACACCGGTGCGGACGGCGAAGCGGCCGTCGAGGCGTCCGGGATTGGGGGCGCGCAGCTGGCGCTCCAGCTCCGCCGTCACCGCCTCGCCATGGACCATGCCGGCGAGCGCCAGCGGCACGACGCGGCGCGGGCCGAGCGACATTCTGGGCTTCAGCCCGCCCTCTTCCAGCGCCACCTCGGAATCGCCGCCGAGGCCGAAGGTGCGCATGGCGACCGCCTCGACCATGGTGCGGAAGCCGCCGACGGTTGCGCCCTCGGGATCGAGCCGCGGGCGGCCATGGTCGAGCACGGCGACGTCGGTGGTGGTGCCGCCGATGTCGGAGACCACCGCATTGTCGAGCCCGGTCATGTGGCGGGCGCCGACGAGGCTGGCGGCGGGGCCGGACAGGATGGTCTCGATCGGGCGCTGGCGGGCGAATTCGGCCGAGACCAGCGCGCCGTCGCCGCGCACGACCATCAGCGGGGCATCGATGTTGCGCTTTTCGAGGAAGCCTTCTGTCGCGGCGACGAGGCGGTCGATCATCGAGATCAGGCGGGCGTTGAGCAAGGTGGTCAGCGCCCGGCGCGGGCCGCCGAGCTTGGCCGACAGCTCGTGGCTGGCGGTGACGGGCAGACCGGTTTTTTGCCGGATCAGGTCGCGCGCGGCGATCTCGTGGGCCGGATTGCGGGTGGCGAAATAGGCGCAGACGGCAAAGCCCGAGACGGATTTTTCGAGCTCGGGCAAGGCCGCCTCGAGCGGCGCGAGGTCGAGGGGCCGGGCATTGCCGTGGACGTCGTGGCCGCCCTCGCACAGCACCAGCGGGTCGGAGCCGAGCGCGGTCCTGAGCCCGTCGCGGCCAAGGTCGGCCTCGGAAAAGCCGATCATGACGAGCGCGACACGCCCGCCCTGGCCCTCGACAAGCGCGTTGGTGGCGAGCGTGGTCGACATCGACACCAGCTTGATGGCGGCGGGGTTGACGCCCGCCCGGTCGAGCACCGCGTCGACCGCGCCCGAAATGCCCTCGGCAAGGTCGTGGCGGGTGGTCAGCGACTTGGCCTTGGCCAGCACCGTGCCCTGCGGCGAATGCGCCTCCGACCACAGCACGGCGTCGGTGTAGGTGCCGCCGGTGTCGATGCCGAGGAAAAGCGGGGCGTGGTGGCTGGCGTGCATGCGCTGGTGTTCCGGAGTTCCTAATCTCCGTCCCGCTTAGCCGATATGCCGGCCAAAGGAAAATTGGCCAGCCGCCCGAAACGACGGGGTCAGCCATCGCCCCGCGCCTCGAGGCCGGCGACCATGCGGTCGGTTTCGGCGCGGATCTCGGCGCGCAGCTCCTCGACAAGGTCGGCATCGAGCGGCACGCAGGGCGGGATGAACGGCCTGAAGGGGAACGACCAGTCGTCCTCGGCGCGGCGGCCGGTGCAGCGGCCCAAGCGCCGGCAGCCGCGCAACGGGCAGGTGCGGACAAAACCGCGATGGGCGGCGAGCAGTTGGAACAGGCCGAGATAGATGCCCTTGGCCTCGGCATGCTCCCGCTGGTCGCGCAGCACGCAGGCCCATTGCGCGTCGGTTTCCGCGCGGCGCGGGAAATTTCTCGGCTCGAAGGTGGGGTGCCAGGATTTTGGTTGGTCGCTCATGGGGGCTCCTTGGGGTGGGGGTTTCCTTCTCCTACAGAGGGAGAAGGCAAGTGCCGGCCTTGCCACGCCCCGTTTCCGGTCTGGCCATTGAGAGGTGGGAAGACGGGCGGTCGCGGGGCCGCTCGGGTTGATAGAGGCGCGGTCTCGCGACCGCCCGTCCGGCGATTTCTGATCCCGTCCGTTCCGCTTCCGGGGCGCGGGCATTTTCGCCTGTGCCCCCACTAGCGCATCGTCCAGCGCACCCGGGCCGTAGTGCCCGGAGGGGAACCCTTGGACGGAACCTCCCCGGGCGGCGGGCTACGCTGGCCCATCGCCGGAGGCGCCGGCCCCTGCCCACGCAATCACCGTCATGACCGGTGTTCCCATGGCAGGGACGGGATGGAGTCTACGCGAGGTTTTCGGGTGGTGGAGAAAGGGGGCGTGGGTGTTCACGGGGGGTGGAGCCCGCAAATGGCCCACGCCGAGATCCTTCGCACCCCCCTCTGGCCTGCCGGCCATCTCCCCCACAAGGAGGGAGATTAATCTCGTCGCCCGCGGCGCCAACCTGCCAGGCGACAAGAATTTCCTTGCGCGGTCAGCGGCTTGGCGGAGACGCGATGACAGCCTGATCTCCCCCCTTGCGGGGGAGATGCCCCCGGCAGGGCAGAGGGGGGTGCGAAGGATCACGGCATCCCAGAAAATCGAAAATTCTTCAAACCCGTGGAGAACTTCTCCCTCGCTCAGCCCTGCGAAATCTGCTCGTCCTGCTCGACGGTGAGCGGTTTCACCCCTGCCGGCAGCGGTTCGACGGCGGGTTGTACGACCACCGGCCGGGGCGCGGCCACCGGCGCGGGGGGCACGGGCGCGCGGGCAGCGCAGGCGGGCAGGATGGCCAGGGCAAGGAGGACGGCGAACGATTTCATGGCGCGGCGTTAGGCGGAAGGTGTGGCGGGATCGCGGCGGCAGATGAGCCTGCCGCCTGGATTTGGTCAAGCCGCCCCTGACAACTGCTGACAGAAGCCTGTCAGGAGGGGTCGGCTAGTCTCGCCGGCAACTAGGGACGACGGCATGAGCGGCTTCGGCGATTTCGATTTCCTGATCGGCGACTGGACGGTGACCAACGAACGCCTGCGCGAACGACTGGTGGGCTCGGACGACTGGGAGACTTTTATCGCCTTCTCCCGCGTGGAAAAGGTGATGCAGGCGCCCGACGGCACCTTTGGCGGCAATCTCGACCAGATGGCGGTGCCCGAGCGCGGCTTCACCGGCATGACGCTGCGCCTCTACAACCCCGGGACCGGGCTGTGGTCGATTTACTGGAGCGACACGAAAAGTTTTCGGCTGTTTCCGCCAATGGTGGGACGGTTCGTGGACGGTCGCGGCGTGTTTTATGGCGACGATGTCGAGGGCGGGGTGCCGGTGCGCGTGCGGTTTTTGTGGACGGGCGGGGAGGAACCGCGCTGGGAACAGGCGATGTCTAGGGATGATGGTGGGACGTGGGAGGTGAATTGGGTGATGCGGTTTGGGAGGTGAGAGAACATGTCAAATCCGCTTTGAAACAAGCCGACCAACGTCCAACCGAATTCATCGAATATTAACCATTATATTCTTTTAATACTCATTATTATCGGGAGCTAGCCCATGGACGCTACGTATCACCTAAACGGCGGCTTCAAGCCAACGATGAAACGGTTTGCCGATCTGGCTGGTCCCGACTATTTTCCGACGCCCGCATGGGCGACCCATGCGTTGATGGAAAATGAGAATTTTGAAGGCGAGATATGGGAGTGCGCCTGCGGCGACGGCGCTATGTCCCGCGTCCTCGAAAAGCGCGGCAACCCCGTGCGAAGTTCAGATCTGTACGATCGCGGGTATGGTCAATCGGGCATAGACTTCACGCGAGCAACCGGTTTGGTTGACAATATCGTGACAAACCCGCCTTATAACAGTGCGGAGGAGTTCGTCCGCACTGGCGTTAGTATTGCGCGCAACAAATTTGCATTGCTGTTGCGACTAGCCTTCTTGGAAGGCGCAAACCGCGCTCGTACAATTTTCAGCGACTGCCCGCCGGCACGGGTTTGGGTCTTCAGTGAAAGAATAACATTCTACCCAGCCGGAGCAGTTCAAGCCGGCTCCGGCACAACAGCATATGCTTGGTTCGTTTGGGACAAGTCCGTTTCCGATGGTACCGAGCTAAAATGGCTGCAGCCCGGATACAAAGCGCGTTTCGCCTAAACTTATCTATTTTCGATGCGCAATCGCCCCATCGCTGTAATTTCGTAACCACCATTGACGGCAGCCAGAAGCCCCTCGGCTATATAATTTCCGGCAGTGTTGTGGTGCGATCGTATATTACGAACACGCTGCTCCCACACTTCTTCATTCGGACGAGTATCCGATTGCGCCTGATCCTCAGGTGTAAGCACCAATCGGCCCGGAATTTCCAATATTAGCTGCTGTACAGATGCACGACCATTAGGCCGCTCATATAGGATTTGCAACACCACAGCCGACAGTTCGGCTTCAGTTGTTCGGTTCTGCGCGTCTGGCATACGTCCCCCTACCCTGCTCCCACTCGTCGATTTTGTTGCATCTAGACGGAGCGACGTCAACGTCGTTTCATTTGATTTAGTTAGCTGCTATTCTTTAACTAACTTTGAGATGCGCAGCCTCACGGGCTGGTCAGAGGAATTTATCTTAGCGATCAGGGTACAGAGGTGCCTAGGAAACCGGACACAGCGCCCCAGCCGGTCGCCCAGATGCGATACGCAGGCGGGCTCGGCTCAAAAAGTGCAGCGGCCGAGCAAAAGCGCCTCGGCAGCCCTCATGGTGAGCCTGTCGAACCACGCGGGCGCTTGGCGCCACATCCCCAAACTCCATGGTTCGACAGGCTCACCATGAGGGAGTTGGGTGGGCGGCGCCCCAAAGCCCTCGTGGTTCGACCGTTCAGCAAGCTCACGGCTCACCATGAGGGTTTTGGACGGGCGGCGCCAAGTTCTGGATCGTCGCCACTGAGTGGGAGGGACGGTTGCGAGAGGCGGAGGCGCTCCAGTAGCCCTCATTCTCACCATGAGGGTTTTGGGGGAGCGCTGCGTTCTCGGCTCATTCTGCGAAAAGCTCAGGACGAACGCTTGCCGCGGCCAATTCTGCTTCAGTCCTGATAAAGTACATCTTCCGCGTTTTGCTTGAGGGAGCGTGCGCGCATGGAAGTCACCGTCTACATCCTGCGCTGCGCGGATGGCTCTTACTACACAGGCCTGACCAAACAGCAGATCGAGGCGCGGGTGTGGGAGCACAATGAGGGCGTTTATGACGGCTACACCGCCAAGCGTCGGCCAGTGGAGCTGGTGTTCACCGAAACATATGACCGGATCGTGGAGGCGATCGAGCGCGAACGGCAGATCAAGGGCTGGACGCGTGCCAAGAAGGAAGCGCTGATTGCGCTGGCCTATGACAGGCTGCCGGAACTGGCGAAGAACAGACAAGGGGTCGAGTTCACGCCGTGGTGGAAGCGGTCGGGCGAAGGCGATGATGAACCGGATTCGGATGGTTCGACAGGCTCACCATGAGGGCGGTGGGTGCGGCGGCCCCAAGACCCTCGTGGTTCGACCGTCCCAAGCTCACGGCAACCACGAGTGTTTTGGGTGGGTTGCGTAAAGTTCTGGGTCGTCGCGACTCAGAGGGAAGACGGCCGTGGCAGGCGAAGGCGCTCCAGTAGCCCTCATGGTGAGCCTGTCGAACCACGAGGGCGCAAGGCGCCATATTCTGGACGCCCCAAAACGTCATGGTTCGACCGTTCGACAAGCTCACGGCTCACCATGAGGGTTTTGGGGGAGCCCGTCATCGACGTGCACCGCTGATCTGCGACGAAGCTTGGTTGGTGAGGTAGCGCTGCCCCTCATCCGGCCCTGCGGGCCTAACCCCCACCCGGCGGCTGCGCCGCCACCCTCCCCACAAGGGGGAGGGTAAGGGCAGTGCTAGTTATCGCCCATCTTGAGCGCCTGGATGAAGGCCTCTTGCGGGATGTCGACCTTGCCGAACTGGCGCATGCGCTTCTTGCCCTCTTTCTGCTTCTCGAGCAGCTTGCGCTTGCGGGTGACGTCGCCGCCGTAGCACTTGGCGGTGACGTCCTTGCGCAGCGCCGAGATGGTCTCACGCGCAATGACCTTGCCGCCGATGGCGGCCTGGACCGGGATCTTGAACATGTGCTGGGGGATCAGCTCCTTGAGCTTCTCGACCATGACGCGGCCGCGCTTTTCAGCCGCGGTGCGGTGGACGAGCATCGACAGCGCGTCGACCGGTTCCTCGTTGACCAGGATCGACATCTTGACGAGGTCGCCTTCCTTGTAGTCGGTGAGGTGGTAGTCGAAGGAGGCGTAGCCCTTGGAGATCGACTTGAGGCGATCGTAGAAGTCGAACACCACCTCGTTGAGCGGCAGGTCGTAGACCAGCATGGCGCGCTTGCCGACATAGCTGAGGTCGGCCTGGATGCCGCGACGCTCCTGGCAGAGCTTGAGGATCGAGCCGAGATAGTCATCGGGGGTCAGGATGGTGGCGCGGATCCACGGCTCCTCGATGGAGGCGATCTTGACCACGTCGGGCATGTCGGCGGGGTTGTGCAGCTCCTTGGTCGAACCATCGTTGAGGTTCATGCGGTAGACGACGGAAGGGGCGGTGGCGATGAGGTCGAGGTTGAACTCGCGCTCGAGCCGCTCCTGGATGATCTCGAGGTGCAGCAGGCCGAGGAAGCCGCAGCGGAAGCCGAAGCCGAGTGCGGCCGAGGTTTCCATTTCGAAGGAGAAGCTGGCGTCGTTGAGGCGCAGCTTGCCCATGGCGGCGCGCAGGTCCTCGAAGTCGGCGGCGTCGACCGGGAACAGGCCGCAGAACACCACCGGCTGGGCCGGCTTGAAGCCCGGCAGGGCTTTTGCGGTGGGGCGCTTGTCCTCAGTGATGGTGTCGCCGACGCGGGTGTCGGCCACTTCCTTGATCGAGCCGGTGAAGAAGCCGAACTCGCCGGGGCCGAGCTCGTCGACCTGGACCATCTTGGGGGTGAAGACGCCAGTGCGCTCGACCAGGTACTTGGCGTTGGTCTCCATCATGCGGATGGTCTGGCCCTTCTTGAGCTTGCCATCGATGATGCGCACCAGCACGATGACGCCGAGATAGGTGTCGTACCAGCTGTCGACCAGCATCGCCTTGAGCGGCGCGTCGATGTCGCCCTCGCGCGGCGGCGGCAGCTGGGTGACGATCGCCTCCAGCACGTCCTCGATGCCAAGGCCGGTCTTGGCCGAGATGTGCACGGCCTGGGAGGCGTCGATGCCGATGACTTCCTCGACCTGCTCCTTGATGCGCTCGGGCTCGGCGGCGGGCAGGTCGATCTTGTTGAGCACCACGACGATCTCGTGGTTGTTGTCGATGGCCTGGTAGACGTTGGCGAGCGTCTGGGCCTCGACGCCCTGGGAGGCGTCGACGACGAGCAGCGAGCCCTCGCAGGCCGACAGCGAGCGCGACACCTCATAGGCGAAGTCGACGTGGCCGGGCGTGTCGATCAGGTTGAGGACGTAGTCCTCGCCATTGTTGGCCTTGTAGTTGAGGCGGACGGTCTGGGCCTTGATGGTGATGCCGCGCTCGCGCTCGATGTCCATGTTGTCGAGGACCTGCTCGGTCATCTCGCGCAGTTCCAGCCCGCCGGTGGACTGGATCAGCCGGTCGGCAAGCGTCGACTTGCCGTGGTCGATGTGGGCAACGATGGAGAAATTGCGGATGTGGTCGAGCGGTGTGGTCATGCGCCGCGCTTTAGCAGGGGCGGCAAGCGTTAACAAGCGCGGCTTTGCGACCTCAGGCGGTGGCGGGCTGGACCGGGCGGACGGCCTCGGCGGGACCAAACAGCATCTTGACGAAGCTGCGGAAGGCCAGGACCTGGTGCTCGAGGCGGCGCGGGTCGGCCATCAGCTTGGACATGATGATGCCGCCGTCGACGATGCAGGACATCATGTCGGCGACGGTGTCGAGGTCGACCGCCTCGCGCGGCGGGTGCAGCCGGGCGATCTCGTCGAGCGTGGCGCGGAAACGCGCATTCCAGCCCTGCACCGAACTGGCGGCGATGGCGCGGACCTCGCGGTCGAACATGCGCTCCTGGTAGCAGACCGAGGCGATGAGGCAGCCGGGGTGGCCATTGGGCAGGTCGGCCATGACCTCGGCGAGCAGCTTGAGGCCGATGAGGAAGGCCTGGAGCGGGTCGTCGGAGAGCTGGCGGCCGCGGCCGAAGACGTCGTCGAAGACGCGGTCGTTGGCCGCGACGTAGCGCAGCAGCATGGCGCGGGCGAGCTCGTTCTTGTCCTTGAAGTGGTAGAAGAAGCCGCTCTTGGTGATGCCGGCCTCGGCGATGACTTCATCGATGGACGTGGCGCCGAAACCCTTGGCGAGCACCGACATCTCGGCGATCGCGAGAATCCGCTCACGGGTTTCGAGGCCCTTGCCCATATCCGATCCGAAACGCTGTACCCGAGGTACGGTTTTTGGCCCCGGCAGAATATCACCGATGACGCATACGCCGCCACAGGCTTGGCCAAACCATTGGAATTTTTACCTGTTTCACGATGCGACGACCACCGCACCGCAAGATTTCTAGTTCCGAAGCAACGGCTGGGCGACACTTTCGCCATTCCCGATGCCGGGCCGTGCGGCAGGACGGGAACCGTTGGTATCGGAGACTAAGATGGCCAAGTACCGCAACGACCTGCCGCAGATGAAGGGCGGACTGTTCCTCAGCGACGGCGGCATGGAAACGACGCTGATTTTCCATGACGGCGTCGAGCTGCCGCATTTCGCCTCCTTCGTGCTGCTCGACAGCGCCGAGGGCCGGGCACGGCTGAAGGGCTATTACGAGAAATATCTCGACATCGCCCGCCGGCGCGGCACCGGCTTCGTGCTCGACAGCGCGACGTGGCGCGCCAACCCCGACTGGGGCACGAAGCTGGGCTACGGGGCGGAGGCGCTGAAGGCAATCAACGTCGGCTCGATCCGCCTGCTCGAAGAGCTACGCGACGCGTGGGAAGCACCGGAGACGCCGCTGGTGGTGAGCGGTGCCATCGGCCCGCGCGGCGACGGCTACAAGGCCGGCAACATGGATGCGCGGGAGGCCGAAGCCTACCACGCGGCCCAGATCGCCAGCTTTGCCGAGGCCGGCGCCGACATGGTGGCGGCCTATACGCTGACCAACATCGACGAGGCGATCGGCATCGCCCGCGCGGCGAAAAAGCTCGGCATGCCGTGCATGATCTCGTTTACGGTGGAGACCGACGGCAGGCTGGTGACGGGGAAGACGCTGAAGGAGGCGATCGAGACGACCGACCGCGAGACCGGCGCCTACCCGCTCTATTACATGATCAACTGCGCCCATCCGAGCCATTTCGCCCCGGCGCTGGCGGCGGGCGAACAATGGCTCCAGCGGGTGGCCGGCGTGAAGGCCAACGCCTCGGCCAAGAGCCATGCCGAGCTCGACAATTCGGAAACGCTGGACCCCGGCGATCCCGCCGATCTCGGCCGCCGCTACAGCGCGCTGACGCGGTCGTTTCCGACGATGCGCATCCTCGGCGGCTGCTGCGGCACCGACCACCGCCACATCGCGGCGATCTGCGAAGCCTGCCTGCCGAACTGAGGCACGGCGCCGCCGCGGCCCTCGCACAGGGCGAGCGGGCCGCGGTCAGGCCGTTCCGGCAATCGCCATGGAGCGGAGGTCGCGGCCCTTGCGGCGGGTGCAGGCGGCCAGCAGCGCCGAGCAGAGAATGTCGACATCGGTGCCTTCGCGCGGGCACCAGCCGCACGGGCAGGCAGCCGGCCCGGAGTGGGCATCCGCGGTCTCGCGGTAGATCGAACCCACGGCCTGGGCGGCGAGCCGCATGACGACCATCGGCGGCAGGCCCGTCTTGCGCATGACCTCGCAGAATTCGTTCATGATGGTGGCGCGGATATGCGCCTGGGCTTCCTCGTGCCGACGTTCGTTCTCGCTCAGGTGTGCCAACAAGAAAATCTCCAGATCAGAAACGTGTGCGCCCTCGGCGGGGCCTGTGATTCATCGGCCGGGAACGACGGCGGCTGCCACCAGCCGCAGGGCTTCGCGTGCCGCGTCGAGCTGGCGCATCGCCTCGAACAGCGCTTCCTTGTCGCGGCGGTGCATGTCGAGGGCATCGACAAACAGGGTGTTTTCGCCGATCTCGGGCTGCGGCAAGGCATTGAGCCGGCCGAGGCTTTCGTTGGCGATGCGCCGCGCGCTGTCGACCTGCGATTTCAGGGCTTCGACACGACCGAAAAGCGAGAGATAGCGGCCAATGTCCGTTTCGCGGCTGCCTGCTTCGGAAAAGCCCGCGCTGGGAGCGACATGCATCATCCGGTTCGCCTCCTGTGTTCGTCCGACACCATGACCGCGCGCCGAACGATGCGCGGCCATGGCAACCTAACCCGCCGCCCAGGATGAGCCAATACAAAACTGGACTAAAAATATCAAGTTTAAAAACATGACATTCCGGGATGGGTGACAAACGGCAAAGCCGACGTTTCCGCACTGCCCCCGGGCAGCAGCCCAAAGCGCGGTTGACTGGGCTGGCGGCGCGCGCTCCTATATGGACCGCAGCCGGGGGACGGCTGCAGAATGGAGGAGCGGTCATGGCCGAGAAGGCTGCGCACAGTGACGAAGGCCTGACCGCCGAGGCCCGCCCCGCCACCAAGGAAGACGCCGACATCCTGGCAAGGCTGGTGAACATGGCCGGCGACGGCCTGCCGCTGTATCTCTGGACCAAGATGGCCGAAGGCGGCGATCCCTGGGAGATGGGGCGCCAGCGGGCACGGCGCGAAGAGGGCAGCTTCTCGTACCGCAACGCCGTCGTGCTGGAGCACGGCAAGGTGCTGGCCTGCCTGATCGGCTATCCGATCGAGCCGACGATACCCGACCCCGACACGCCCGCGATGTTCGTGCCGTTCAACATGCTCGAGGCGCTGGCCGTCGGCAGCTGGTACGTGAACGTGGTGGCGACGCTGCCCGAGGCGCGGGAACGCGGCTTCGGCTCGCGGCTGCTGGCCATGGCCGACGCAATAGCCGAGGCCACCGGCTGCACGGGCACCAGCCTGATCGTCTCGGACGCCAACGCCACGGCCCGGCATCTCTATGAGAGCGCCGGATACCGCGAGATCGCTACCGAGCCCATGGTCAAGGAGGGCTGGACCGGCGCGGGCGAGAACTGGGTGCTGATGGTCAAGCCGTGAGGCGCTCCGACAGCCCTGCCCGCATGGACCCCCGGACATGACATTCTGCGACGACGCCATGATGGGCTACGACGCCGCGCGCCGGAGCTTCGGCCCAGGCGCGACACTGGATTTCGACGAGGCCTATCGCCTCGCCCACCTGCCGCTGGTGGCGCCGGGCCACCCGGACGCACTGGCCGGCAAGGATGGGACCGACTATCGCAACGGTCGATACGCGACGCCGCGGCATTCGCTGGTCGTGCCTGTCGATGCCGGGGAGCTGGGCAGGTCGAAGGCGTTTCGACGGTTCGAGGCGGAGCTTCGCTCGTTTTCGTTCAGCGACAAGATCGCCTGGCAAATCGGCCGCGAACGCGCTTCCAAGCTGCATGCGACGATCGTCGGCGGCCTTGCCGAAACTGATCTGGCGCGTTGCGCCGATGCCGCCGCGGCGGCTCTCGCCCGGCTGGGCGCACTCTCCCTGCGCATCGGCGGGCCGTTCCTCGGCCGGATCAACACCGGCCGCATCTACCTGCCGGTCTATCCCTGTTGCCGCGACGGCGAGGACGTGTTCGCGCTCGTCCAGCGGGCATGCGGCGCGCGGCAGACCCGCTTCTACGTGGTCGGCTGCTATCACTTCGCGGCGGCGCTGAGCGTTGCCGAGACGGCCGATCTGTCGGGGCTGGCGGAGCGGTGGCGCCGGCGCATCCTGGCCGAACTGCCGGTGACGTCGCTGGCAGTGATGGCGACGAACGACGACCTGGCGCTTTCCGGGCGGGTGGTTGCGGCAATCCCGGCGGGAGGTGGCTAGGCTGTCAATTGACCCTTGCGATTGCATTACACTGGGTCTGACGGCTGGGATTGCTACCGCGCGAAGGTGCAGTCGGAAGATACGGCTGCCGTTCTGGGCCGCCGTGCCCTTCATTGATGTCACGGCATGGCGACGTCGAAGTCGGCGCAGGGGATGGATTGCCGCATATCCATGTCCGGTTGTCGTGGCATGAAAGCAAAACTGGAGTTCGCCAGAACTTTTTCCCTATCCGGCGTGAACCTTCTTCCCCTGCCAGGACACACACGATCGTGGCGGCCGGAAAGCCGCAAGATCAAGGTGTCCCAGAGGAGAACCCGAAATGACGACCATGACCAACAGCATCATCCGTTCGTCGCTGATCGCGACGCTTGCCCTGTCGATGTCGGCCTTTGCCGGCGCTGCCTCCGCAGCCCAGCTCAAGGCCCGCGTGCCGGCACCACCGCCGCACCCGCTCGGCCTCAAGGCGCCGGGCGGCGGCGGACAGGCACAGGGCCATGTCGAGACGTGCAACAACAAGGCATCGTGCAACCTGATGATCGCCTATTGCGCCGGCCATGGCGGCGACTGGGAAGAAACCGGCACCCCCGGCCCGCAGGGCGAACCGCAGAAAGGCAAGTGTACCTATCCCTGATGGCATCAGGGGCTCCCAAGACGTGAAGCTGCCCGCCCTCCCGTCTCCGGACGGGAGGGTTTTTGCGCGGGATGCCGCGATAGCGTTGGACCGTGTCGCCGCGCTGCTTGACGTTGGGGCGGCATTCGGAGCAAATCGCGGGCATTCTCGGGAGCTTGCCTCACATGTCAGTTATCGGCCTTTCACTGATTGGTTTTTCGACCGTCATCTTCCTGATCGCCGCTATGGTGGCCAAGACCTGGGGCATCGAGCCGACCATCGGCAAGCTGGTGGTGACGCTGCTCCTCTATTCCCTCGGCAACCTCATCATGCTGCGCCTGGTGCGCGACTTCGGCATGTCGGTGTCGTTCTCGCTGTCGGCCGTCATCCAACTGATCGCCGTCAACCTCGTCGCCATCGTCTATTTCGGCGAGAAGCTGAGCGGCATCCAGGGCATCGGCGTCGGGCTCGCGGTCGTGGCCGTGGCGCTGATCACGCTCGGGCCGGCGCTGGCCGGGAAGTAAGGCCGCGGGCGATCGGGACCGGTCCGCCCGCAGTGGTCGGTGCCCTTTCCTAAAGTCTAGAAGCTGTCGCGATCGTCGCTACGCGGGTCGCCATTCACCAGATGCGGTTCGTAGATGCCCGAGCGAGCGGTGCGCCGCCAAGGGCGAGACAGGTTCTGTGCATCGCAAGAAATGTCCGCGACGGCGATGGCGGCAGAGCCATCCGCTGGGCACCGCGCGGCCCATCGACCACCCGATGCGATGATGCCGGACGGTGCCGTCGCGCTGTGCTGGGCGTGGACAGCGAAACTGGTCCAGTAGCTGTTGCTGGCCGCATGACCCTGCATCTCGGCAGAAAAACCATCGGGCAAAGCCCCGCCAGTGGTCGAGAACAGCACGCAATCGACATCGAGCCGCTCGTATTCGGCGAAGAGTTCCGGGAAGTGCGACTCCATGCCGAGCGTGCAGCCGAAGCGGACACCGTCAACATCGAAGGTGACCGGGATCGAGCCGGGCGCATACATGAACGAGACCTTGGTGTTGGACAGCATGCGCTCGTCATAGCGCGTCACCAGTTGCCCGCGGTCGGAGACAACGTACAGGGAGTTGTGCGGCCGGTTGGGCTCGGTGAGAGGGTGCACCGAGCCCAAGACCGTCCATAAGCCGAGTTCGCGCGCACATGTCCCAATGGCGTCCAGTTCCTCGCGCAAGACAGCCCATTCGAACCGGGTCCAATCGGATGGGCCGATGTGTTCGCGCCCGGTGCTGGACATGGTGCGTTTGTTGGGGGTGCAGGTCGCGCCCTCGGGGAAATGCACCAGCCGCGCGCCCAGCTGACGCGCCTCGAGCATGAGGCGGCGTATCTCTAACGCGGCACGGCGCAGGCCGGCGATGTCGCGGGGATCGTCGCAGGCAGTGGTCTGGGCGACGGCCAGACGCACGGACCTGGCCTGAGGCTGCGAGTTGCTGGATGGGCGGAGGTGCCTGAGTGCGGAGGTGTAGGACTCGCCTGTCCTGGCAGCACGAGCGCGCACGCGACGCTTGAAGTTTCGGTTTTCGGTCATCGTCGGGGCCTTTCACGTCTCGGACGGCGTTCCCCAGCAACCACACCCGAAACATCAGGACCAAGACAACGACCCGAGACAACTGTCCCTTTGCCTCCTGGGAGGACCATGCTGGGGAAGGTCCGGGGAGGTTGGGCGTGAGCCACGCACAGGCAAAAGATGCCGACGCGTCCCCGATTCGTCAACCGAAACAGATGCACGCAAGCACATCAGAGGCAGGGCAAATGGGGGCCAGGCGGCCCCCATTGTCGTGGCAAGGTTCGGTCGGGCTCAGACCGCGATCTTGCCGCCGCCCTGCCTGGTGATGGCGACGACGGCCGGGCGGACCGGCATGTCGGGCTTGAAGTCGGGCCAGCGGGTCGACAGGTCCTCGTAATAGGACGGGCGGCCGAAACCTTCCCAGTCCTCGCCGCCGTCGCCCGGATGCTGGACGGCGACGAAGGCGGTCTGGTCGTCGGGCGTGAACAGCGGGCCGCACATCTCGGCGCCGACGGGCACGCGGAAGAACAGCTTGGAGGTGGCGCGGGCCTCGCCTTCGGTGTCGACGGCCCAGAGACCGTCGGTGCGGCCGGTGGCCTTGGGCGAGTTGCCGTCGGTCGAGACCCAGAGGCGGCCGGCGGAATCGACGGCGCAGTTGTCGGGCATGCCGAACCAGCCATTCTCGGTGGTCGAGGTCGAGAACGAGGCGCCGACCTCGGCGATCGCCGGGTCGCCGCACTTGAGCAGCACTTCCCACTTGCCCCTGGTGGCGGTGAAGTCGCCGGCGTCCTCGATCAGCTCGATGATGTGGCCGAAGGCGTTTTCGGCGCGCGGGTTGGCGGCGTCGACCTGATCGGCCTTGCGCTTGGTGTTGTTGGTCAGCATGACATAGACCTTGCCGTTGACGGCGTTGGGCTGGATGTCCTCGGGGCGGTCCATCTTGGTGGCGCCGAGCAGGTCGGCGGCGCGGCGGGTCTCGATGACGACGTCGGCCTGGCTGACGAAGCCGTTGTCGGCGGTCAGCGGGCCTTCGCCCTGGACCAGCGGCAGCCATTCGAAGGCGCCGTCCTCGGCGAACCTGGCGACGTAGAGCGTGCCGTCGTCGAGCAGGTCGAGATTGGCGGCGCGGTCCTGCGCATTGAACTTGCCCGCGGTGACGAACTTGTAGACGTAGTCGAAGCGCTCGTCGTCGCCGAGGTAGAAGACGACGCGGCCGTCGGAGGCGACGATCGATTCCGCGCCCTCGTGCTTGAAGCGGCCGAGCGCAGTGCGCTTCTTGGGCAGCGAGGTCGGGTCGTTGACGTCGACCTCTACGATCCAGCCGAAGCGGTTGGGCTCGTTGGGCTCCTTGGAGACGTCGAAGCGGTCGTAGAACTTGAACCACTCATAGGTGCCTTCGGGCACGCCGAGGCGCTCGTAGTTGGCGGCTTCGGGGTGGTCGGCGGGCAGCTCGCCGCCGAAATAGCCGTGGAAATTTTCCTCGGCCATGATGTAGGTGCCCCAGGGCGTGACGCCGCCGGCGCAGTTGTTGAGCGTGCCGAAGACCTTGGTGCCGGTGGCGTCGGCATTGGTCTTGAGGCGGTCGTGGCCGGCGGCCGGGCCGGTCAGCTGCATCTCGGTGGTGGCGGTGATGCGGCGGTTGAGCTTGCCGTCGCGGACGACCTGCCACTTGCCGGCGTCCTTGCGGATCTCGACGATCGAGCCGCCATGGGCGGCCAGCTCGATGTCGACGCGCTTCTGGTCGGCGGAAGACACCTCGATCTTGCCGTCGACGAGCTTGACGATGCCCGGGAACATCAGGTGCTCGTTGGTGTATTCGTGGTTGACGACGAGCAGGCCGTGCTCGGACGAGCCTTCGAGCTCGATGTAGCCGACATAGTCGTTGTTGTAGCCGAACTGCCTGGCCTGGGCTTCCGCCGACTGGTTGAGCGGGTCGAATTCGGGCGCATCGGCGAAGATCGGATCACCCCAGCGCAGCAGCACGTCGGCGTCGTAGCCGGCGGCGACATGGTGCTTGTCGTCGATGCCGGCCGCGACCTCGTCGAAGGTGAAGGCCGAGCCGCCGGCGGCGCGGGCATCGTCGGCGAGGATGATGGCGATGGGGCTGACGGTGGCGGCGATGGCCGAGACGGCGAGCGAGCCCTGGAGGAAGCCGCGGCGCGAGAAGCGCCGGGCGATGATGTCGCCCATGGTGCGGTTGTCGGTCGGGTTGTGGCCGGGGCCGTCATTGTCCTCGAGCATCGACGTGCGGAACTTCTGATCGTGGGGCTGGCTCATCTGGTAACCTCTGGCGGGTGTTCGGCTTGGGGTTCGCCGAGACCGCTAGTTGCCGCGCATAACAGCAGCATGACAGTGTGGCCGAAAATCCGCCCTGCCGCCAAACGTGACCGGCGCGAGCGCGCTGCGACCTTTTGCATGCATGCCTTTTCTTTGGGAAAGAGCTCCCCACTTGTTCCGAACTTGTTGCGAACGGGCCCGGAAGCGGCCATCCCAAGGTGGAAGGGAACGGCACGACGATGCATCAGAGCTTGTGGAACAGGATCGAATTCTCGCTGTTGGCGGCGGGTATCATCATCGCCGGCGGGCTGTGGGGCTTCGTCGAGCTGTCCGAGGTGGCGCGCGACGCGGCGCCGCACGCCTTCGACACCGACATCCTGCTGTTCTTCCGCGAAGCCGGCAACCCGGCCGACCCGATCGGCCCGTCATGGCTGGAAGAGGCGATGCGAGACATCACCGCGCTCGGCAGCGCCTCGGTGCTGATCTACATCACCGCCATCGTCGTCATCTATCTCGGCATGACCCGGCGCTGGGGTCCGGCACTGTTCGTGTTCGCCTCGGTGGCCGGCGGCCAGGTGCTGTCGAGCCTGCTCAAGCTCGGCATCGACCGTCCCAGGCCCGACCTGGTGCCGCATCTGGCGCAGGTCTACACGATGAGCTTTCCCAGCGGTCACGCGATGCTGTCGGCGGTGACCTATCTGACGCTGGGCGCGCTTCTGGCGCGGTTCCTGCCGGGACGGGCGACGACGATCTTCGTCTTCGCCGTCGCCATCCTGACGACCCTGATGGTCGGCATCAGCCGCATCTATCTCGGCGTCCACTGGCCTTCGGACGTGCTGGCCGGCTGGTGCGCCGGCTTTGCCTGGGCGACGCTGTGCTGGCTGGTCAGCCGCTATTTGATGCGGCCGAAAATCGGCGAGGCATGACACACGCTACAGGCATCAATAATGATGCTTGAAACATCAACATGAATGTATGATACATTGATGTTGCGGATCGAGACGGGAACATCTCAAGTGATCACAGCCGCACAGATGCGCGCCGCACGAGCGCTGGCAGGCATCGACCAGAAGACGCTCGCCGAACTGGCGGGGGTTTCGGTGCCGACGATCCAGCGCATGGAAGCGAGCGAGGGCGTGGTGCGCGGCGTGGTCGACACGCTGACCAAGGTCATCGAGGCGCTTGATGCCGCCGGCGTGGAGCTGATCGGCGAGAGCGACAGCGGCGGCCGGGGCGTGCGCCTGAAGAAGAAGGCCTGAGCTCTTAACGATCCGCGTGATGTAGCCGCGACGGCGACCGCCGACAGTCCTGCCGACGATCCCGCCGCGTTGCGACGTGGTGGGATGATGGACGCAGGCAGCAAATCAGGGCAACAGGACCAGCACAGGCAGCCGAGCTTCGCGGAGCTGTTCACGCCGAAGCTGGTGACGGTCTTGCGCGAGGGTTATGGCGCAAGCCAGTTCAGGGCCGATGCGATTGCCGGGCTGACGGTGGCGATCGTGGCATTGCCGCTGTCGATGGCGATCGCCATCGCATCGGGCGTCTCGCCCGACAAAGGCCTGTTCACCGCGATCGTCGGCGGTTTCATCGTCTCGGCGCTCGGCGGCAGCCGTTTCCAGATCGGCGGGCCGGCGGGCGCCTTCATCGTGCTGGTGGCGGCGACGGTGGCGCGCGAGGGCGTCGAGGGCCTTTTGCTGGCAACGATGATGGCCGGCGTCATGCTGGTCGCGATCGGCTATCTCAGGCTCGGCACCTACATCAAGTTCATCCCCTACCCCGTCACGGTGGGCTTCACCGCCGGCATCGCCGTCATCATCTTCGCCAGCCAGCTGAGCGAGATGTTCGGCCTGACGCTGGCCGGCAAGGAACCGGGAGCGCTGCTGCCTAAGCTCGAGGCGCTGGCGCTGGCGGCACGCACGGCCAATCCGTCGGCGCTGGCGGTGACGGCGCTGACGATCGGCACCATCCTCGTGCTCAAGCGTGCCAGGCCGCACTGGCCCGGCATGCTGATCGCCGTCGGCGTGGCAGCGCTCGCCACGGCATTGCTGGCGTTGCCGGTGGAGACCATCGGCACGCGCTTCGGCGGCATTCCGCGCAGCCTGCCCTGGCCGTCCCTGCCCGCCTTCAGCGTGGACAAGGCGATGGCCGTGCTGCCCGACGCGGTGGCCTTTGCGCTGCTCGGCGCCATCGAATCCCTGCTATCGGCGGTCGTCGCCGACGGCATGACCGGGCGGCGGCACCGGTCCAATTGCGAGCTGGTGGCGCAGGGATTTGCCAATATCGGCTCGGCGCTGTTCGGCGGAATCTGCGTCACCGGCACCATTGCCCGCACCGCGACCAATGTGCGGGCCGGCGCGCATGGGCCGGTGTCGGGCATGCTGCATGCGTTGTTCCTGCTCGCCTTCATGCTGGTGGCAGCACCGCTCGCCTCCTACATCCCACTGGCGGCCCTGGCCGGCGTGCTTGCGGTCGTTGCCTGGAACATGGTCGAGAAGCAGGCCTTCGCGACGCTGATCCGCTCGTCATGGGGCGACGCGCTGGTGCTGATGGTGACGTTCCTCCTGGTGGTGTTCCGCGACCTGACCGAAGGCATCGTGGTTGGCTTTGCGCTGGGCTCCATCCTGTTCATCGACCGCATGGCCAAGAGCATCGCGGTGGAGAGCGACCGGCCGCTGGTGCAGGAGGACGTGGCCGACGCCAGCAATGGCAGCCGCCATGCCTATGAAGCGAGCGACGCCGGCGATGCCGACACGGTGATCTACCGCATCTCGGGAGCGTTCTTCTTTGGCGCGGCCTCGACCGTGGGAACCGTGCTCGACCGCATCGCCGACCAGCGCAAGAACTTCATCCTCGACTGCTCGGGCGTGCCGTTTCTCGATTCGACGGCGGCGAACGTGCTCGAAGGTGCCGCCCGCAAGGCACGGCAGGCAGGCGTCCGCTTCTTCATCACCGGAGCCTCGCCGCAGATGCGGCGGATGCTGATCAACCACGGCGTCAAGCATCCCGCCGTCAGCTACGCGGCCTCGGTGCGGGACGCGCAGGATTTGCTCAGGGGATAGGCCGCCGCGTTCCGAACCGTGGCGGCGCTCGACCTTCACGGCATGGCCACCACGTCGACGGCAGCAATGCTACTGGCGCATCGGAGATTTGCCCGTCAGCCGAACTTGCGCTGGGCGTCGAGGGCGAGGCCGAGGCCGACGGAGCCGAAGGCATCGCCCTGGACGATCCTGGCTTCCGGCACCAGCGCCAGGATGCTCTGGCGCGCCAGCGGAATGGCGGTCGAGCCGCCGGTGAGGAAGACGGCGGTGATGTCGCCGGCCCGCACCTGCGCTTCTTCAAGCGTATCGGCAACGGTGGCGGTGACGCGGCCGACCGCGGCGCGGATGGTGTCCTCCAGACCCTGCCGGGTCAGCGAGGCGGTGAACTTCGCTGCCGGCAGCGAGACGTCGATGGAGGCTTCGGCGGCATCGGTGAGCTCGATCTTGGCCTTTTCAACCCTGGTCGCCAAGGCATGGCCGAACCGCTGGTCGACGACCTCGATCAGCCGGTCGATGAGTTCGGGACGCTGTGCCTCGAAGCGGATCTGGCGCAGGTCGAGCTTGGCCTTGGGCGTGTAGAGCAGGTTGATGCGCTGCCACGTCGCCAGGTCGATGAAATAGCCGGCAGGCAGGTTGCGCTTGCCGTCCTTGGTCGGCGTGAGATAGCCGAGCTCGGGCATGACATGGGCGATCGAGAGCAGGCGGTCGAAATCGGTACCGCCGATGTGGACGCCGCGATTGGCCAGGATGTCGGCCTTGCGGTCGTTGGAGGCGGCGCGCTCGGGCGAGACGCGGACGATGGAGAAGTCGGAGGTGCCGCCGCCCATGTCGACGATCAGCGCCAGTTCCTCGCCCGTCACGGTGCGCTCGTAATCGAGAGCTGCGGCGATCGGCTCGAACTGGAAGTCGATGTGCTTGAAGCCCTGTGCGCGGGCGGCCTTTTCGAGCTCGCCCTGGGCCGCGGCGTCGGCTTCGGGATTGTCGTCGACGAACTGGACCGGGCGGCCCATCACGACATTTTCGACCGGCTCGCCGACATGGCCTTCGAGGCGGTCCTTGAGATGGCCGACGAACATGCCGATGATGTCGGTGAAGGCGATCTGCCTGGCCTTGATGCGGGTCTTTTCATGCACCAGCGACGAGCCGAGCACGCTCTTGAGCGCGCGCATCAGGCGGCCTTCGGCGCCGTCGGTGTATTCGCCGATGGCGTGGCGGCCCAGTGCCGTCTGGTTGTCTTCGAAGTTGAAGAAGATGGCCGAAGGCAGCGTGACGTTTTCGCCCTCGAGCGCGACGAGGCGCGGGCGGCCGTTCTCGATGACGCCGACGGTGGAGTTGGAAGTGCCAAAGTCTATGCCGCCGAAAGCCGGTCGCATCGTCTCGTCCTGAATTTTTCTGCGTGATCGGGCGGCCGATCCAGTGAAAGGCCGCAGCGGGACCGAGCGCATACACGAGGCAGCGAGCAATGTCGATGTCTGAGGCGCCTTCCGGCAAAATGTGATCGCTGGCCCAACGCCCGCGCCATTCCCCGGATACCGGTTTCGTGGCATAGAGCCGTCGATCAACCGACATCCAGGCCGTTTCCATGACGCTGACAGGATTTCTCGCCTATAGCGGCGCGCTTGCCATTGCCGCCGCCATTCCCGGCCCCGGCGTGACCGCGCTGGTGGCACGGGCGCTGGGCTCGGGCTTCCGCTCGTCGCTCGCCATGTCGCTGGGGCTGGTGGTCGGCGACCTGACCTACCTGACGGCCGTGGTGCTGGGTCTCGCCGTGGTGGCGCAGACCTTCGGCATGGTGTTCCTGCTGGTCAAGTGGCTGGGCGTCGCCTATCTCGCCTGGCTGGCCTGGAACTTCTGGAACAGCGGCATCACGCCCGAAACGATCGAGGCCAAGAAGGGCAAGGGCGGGCTGTTCTCGAGCTTCATCGCCGGCCTGACGGTGACGCTCGGCAACCCGAAGACGATGATCTTCTACCTGGCGATCACGCCGACGGTGGTCGACCTGCGCACGGTGACGCTGGCCGACTACGGCATCCTGGTGGCGATCACCATTGTGGTGCTGCTGATCGTGCTGGTGCCCTACCTGGCGCTCGCCTCGCAGGCGCGCTGGTTCCTGAAGACGCCGCGTGCGCTGAAGGCGCTGAACCGCACGGCGGCCGGCTTCATGGTCGGTGCAGCAGCGGCGATCGCCGTCCGCCAGTAGGCGGCGGACAGGAATTTCATTCCTTGCATTCGGCTTTCCCGGAAACACGTTTCCGGGAAATGGCCCTAATCAGCACGACGCCCACTCGGAATTTGCCGTGCGACACCCTATCTTCGTCGCACCAATCTCAGGCAATTTCGGGAGCGAAATCAATGAACCAGCCCGTCACCTCCACGCGTACGCCCGGTCGCGGCCGCATCTATGGCTCGATCACCGAAACCATCGGCGACACGCCGCTGGTGCGGCTGGACAAGTTCGCCAAGGAAAAGGGAGTGGTGGCGACCCTTTTGGCCAAGCTCGAGTTCTTCAACCCGATCGCCTCGGTCAAGGACCGCATCGGCGTGGCCATGATCGAGGCGCTGGAGGCCGACGGCCGCATCGAGCCGGGCAAGAGCACGCTGATCGAGCCGACCTCAGGCAATACCGGCATCGCGCTCGCCTTTGCCGCCGCCGCCAAGGGCTACAAGCTGATCCTGACCATGCCCGAGACGATGTCGATCGAGCGCCGCAAGATGCTGGCGCTGCTCGGCGCCGAACTGGTGCTGACCGAAGGCGCCAAGGGCATGAAGGGTGCCATCGCCAAGGCCGAGGAGCTGGTGCAGACCATTCCGAACGCCATCATCCCGCAGCAGTTCGAAAACCCGGCCAACCCCGAAATCCACCGCTCGACGACGGCGGAGGAAATCTGGAACGACACGCAGGGCTCGGTCGACATCTTCGTGGCCGGCATCGGCACCGGCGGCACCATCACCGGCGTCGGCCAGGTGATCAAGGCCCGCAAGCCGTCGCTGCACGTGGTTGCCGTCGAGCCGGAAGGATCGCCGATCCTGTCGGGCGGGCAGCCCGGCCCGCACAAGATCCAGGGCATCGGCGCCGGCTTCGCGCCGAAGGTGCTGGACACCACCATCTATGACGAGATCGTCAAGGTCTCGAACGAGGATGCGGTCGCCAACGCGCGGCTGGTCGCGCGGCTGGAAGGCGTGCCGGTGGGCATCTCCTCGGGGGCGGCGCTGCAGGCGGCCGTGGTCGTCGGCTCGCGGCCGGAAAATGCCGGCAAGAACATCGTCGTGGTGATCCCGTCTTTCGCCGAGCGCTATCTGTCGACGGTGCTGTTCGAGGGCCTCGGCGGCTAAGGGGCGACCTTCCCCTTTTCTCTTCAACGGGCGGCGAGAGCCGCCCGTTTTCGTTGCAGGAAGCGGCGGACGGCGGCATCGGTTTCGAGGCCGGTCGCCATCTCGTAGGCCTTGTCGGCGTCGGGGAACCTGCCGGCCAGCGACAGAAGCTCGGCGCTGGCGGCCCAATAGGGCTGGTACTGGCCGAGGCGGGCGTCATCGATGGCGTCGAGCAAAGCGAGGCCCGCTGCCGGGCCGACGGCATAGGCAACCGCGACCGCATGGTTGACGGCGACGACGGGCGAGGCGGTGATCGTCATCAGGCCGGCATAGAGGGAGGCGATCGCCGGCCAGTCGGTGCGGCCGGTGACGCGGCGCGCGGCATGGGCGGACTGGATCGCCGCCTCGATGCGGTAGCGGCCGATGCCGCCGCATGCGCCGGCGCGGCGGAGCAGCGCGTCGGCTTCCGAGATCATGGCCTCGTCCCAGAACCGCGTTTCCTGCTCGCTGAGCGGGACGAACTCGCCGCCGGCATCGCGGCGCGAAGCACGACGGGCTTCGGCGTGCAGCATCAGCGACAACAGCCCGGCCGCCTCGCCCTCGCCGGGCATCAGTTCGACCAGCAGGCGGCCGAGCCAGATGGCTTCGGAAGCAAGGTTGCGGCGGCGGGATTCGGTGCCGGCCGGATCGGCCCAGCCTTCGGCGAAGGCGGCATAGACCGCCTCCAGCACGGCCGAGAGCCGCTCGCCGAGCTCCGCCGCTTCGGGAACGCGGAAGGGGATGCCGGCCTGGCGGATGCGCGCCTTGGCCCGGACCAGGCGCTGGCCCATGGTGGCGGGCGAGACCAGGAAGGCCGAGGCGATGGCGGCGGCATCGAAGCCGAGGATCGCCTGCAGGATCAGCGGCGCGCGCACGCCCGGGTCGATCGCCGGATGGGCGCAGGCGAAGATCAGGCCGAGGCGGTCGTCGGGGAATTTTTCGCGCGCCATCTCCTGTTCCAGCTCCTCGCCGATAAGGCGCAGATGGTCCTGGCCGGCCTCGCCGGCGATGCGCCGCCGCTGCTGGTCGATGGCGCGGCGGCGCGCGACGGTCAGAAGCCAGGCCTCGGGATGACTTGGCACGCCGGTCACCGGCCATTTGACGAGTGCCGCGGCAAAGGCGTCGGCGAGCGCATCCTCGGCCCCGGCGACGTCGCGGCTGCGCGCGGCCAAATAGGCGACCAGCCGGCCATAACTCCGGCGGGCAGCGGCTTCGGCTGCCGCCCGCGCCCGGTCCGCGGCAGAGGCCATGCCTAGCGGGTCGGCCAGACGGGCCGCACTTCGATGGTGCCGTTGCTGGCGCTGGGGCAGCGTGCCGCCCAGTTGAGGGCGGCGTCGAGATCGGGCGCCTCGATGACGTAGAAGCCGCCAAGCTGTTCCTTGGTGGCGGCGAAGGGGCCGTCGAGAACTTCGGTCTTGCCGTCGCGGACGCGCACGACGGTGCCGGTGGCCGAAGGCTGCAGGCGCTCGCCCGAGACCAGCGCGCCGGCCTTGATCAGCGCCTCGTTGTAGGCGGCATAGGGCGCGCCCATCTGCCTTGCCTCTTCGGGGCTGGGAACCTCGCCGGTCTCTTCGAAGTGGATGAGAAGCATGTACTGCATCGTCGTCTCCTGCGTTTCCAACCCGCTTCGTCGCGGGGCAAACGGATGTCGCCCGACGGAGATCGATTTCGACAGGCGCCGGAGACTTTTTCGTCCAGGCAGGGATTTTCGGCAAGGGCCGCGCAGGAGCCGGGCGCTGGACGCTCCGGCTCCGTTACGCGCGTTGCTCAACCGAGCAGCGAGCGCACCCGCTTTTCGCCGCCGGCCTTGCGCCAGGCGTTGAAGCGGTGGGTGGCGGCGGCGAACGAGATCTTCATCGCGCGGGCCACCGAGTAGCGCGAGCTGCCCTCGTCGAACATGCGGTAGCAGCACTCGACGCCGTCGGGCGTCAGCTTGCCGTCGCAGGTCTTGTTGTGCGGATTGGCCGGGTCGAATTTTTCCGGCTGCGGCCCGAGCATGCCCTTGAGGCGCGCGAGATCCGCTTCGATGCTGGCGATCAGCTCGAGCACGGGCTTAGGGTCGATGTGATGCGCGTGCTGCCTGGCCGCCATGGTGCATTCCTTCTATCAGGTGAGATTAGGCTATATAGCCAAACATTGGGCTATAACAAGGAACGTCGTTTCATCGCCCGGCGCGTGCGGCAAAAAAATCACGCGCCGCATCCGCGCATTGACCGGTGCGTGGCAAATGCCTAGTTTAGAATTATTCTAAACTGAAAGATTCGCCCATGTTGTCCCGTGTCTTCGGCTTCGGCCGCCGCGCCTTCGATTCCCTGTCCGAGCAGGAGATCCTGGCCCTCGCAATATCGTCTGAGGAAGACGACGGCCGCATCTACCGCGCCTATGCCGACGGCTTGCGCGACGAGTTTCCGCAATCGGCCAAGGTCTTCGACGCCATGGCCGAGGAGGAGGACGGCCATCGCGCCGCGCTGATCGAGCTGCACCGCGCCCGCTTCGGCGAGCGCATTCCGCTGATCCGGCGCGAGCATGTCCGCGGCTATTACGAGCGCAAGCCCGACTGGCTGGTGCGGCCACTGGGCATCGACAAGGTCCGCGACCAGGCCGAGGAGATGGAGCGCCAAGCCTACCGCTTCTATGTCGAGGCGATGAAGCGGACGAGCGACGCCTCGACCCGCAAGCTGCTTGGCGACCTCGCCGCGGCCGAGCAGAGCCACGAGACGCTGGCCCAGCGCCTCGGCGACAAGCTCGTGCCGGAGGACGTCAAGGACGAGGAAAGGGTGGGCGAACGGCGCCAGTTCATCCTGACCTATGTCCAGCCGGGCCTCGCCGGCCTGATGGACGGCTCGGTCTCGACGCTGGCGCCGATCTTTGCCGCCGCCTTCGCCACGCAGGACACCTGGCAGACATTCCTCATCGGCCTGTCCGCCTCGGTCGGCGCCGGCATCTCGATGGGCTTCACCGAAGCCGCCCACGACGACGGCAAGCTGTCGGGCCGCGGCTCACCGCTCAAGCGCGGCCTCGCCTCCGGCATCATGACCGCCGTCGGCGGCCTCGGCCACGCGCTGCCCTATCTGATCCCGCATTTCTGGACCGCCACGACGGTCGCGGCGATCGTCGTGTTCTTCGAGCTCTGGGCCATCGCCTACATCCAGAACCGCTTCATGGAGACGCCGTTCCTGCGCGCCACGTTCCAGGTGGTGCTCGGCGGCGCGCTGGTGCTTGCGGCAGGCGTGCTGATCGGGAATGCGTAACCACGCCACCCCCTCATCCGGCCGCTTCGCGGCCACATCTCAATCCAGAGTGATGCCGCCAGGACGTACGCCTGGCGGCATCACTCTAGAGTGCCAATTTTCCACCCAAAATACTTGCCGATCATATCCTTTCACTGGCTCCTAAATCAAAATAGCTATGCGCTTGGATAGCTCCAATATGCGATTGACGACCATCAAATGAAGATTAATTTTTAAAGAAACTTTCCAGTCTGCAAAACACTTCTCATCTGTTGATTTTGCAGTGGAGGCAGTTGATGTTGAGCCAGAGTTTTTCTGAATTTGAAGCAATCGCGATAGGCGAAAAAAACCTTAAAATAGAACCCTATACTTCAATAGAAATACTAGAATCTATATGGGAAAAGTTCGACATACCCGTTCCACGGGTAGCTCTGTTCCCGCAGGCAAGCGCGAAGTTTGGCAATCTCCGCAAGATCTTCAAGGTCGTTGAGAGTGGAGAGGTCGACGCGATAGTGCTCACGGACGAACGGCCAAGCGCGAAGTTTGGCAATCTCCGCAAGATCTTCAAGGTCGTTGAGAGTGGAGAGGTCGACGCGATAGTGCTCACGGACGAACGGCACCTCCCTGCCCTGGAGGATTTCCGAAGCGCTCGAAATCTTGGCTTGGTACCAGTTATCAACGTGACGGGTGGATACAGCCACGTCCCGGACGTCGATTTCGACATCGCCGATCCCAACGCGCTCATGAGGACGGCTGCCACTATCCGGAAGTTCTCGGAGAGAAGGGCACGGCTGTCGCCCAAATTCCTGCTGGTGGAGACTCCAGCGGCCAGGATGGTCGCAGGCAAGCGCGAAGTTTGGCAATCTCCGCAAGATCTTCAAGGTCGTTGAGAGTGGAGAGGTCGACGCGATAGTGCTCACGGACGAACGGCACCTCCCTGCCTTGGACGATTTCCGAAGCGCTCGAAATCTTGGCTTGGTACCCGTTATCAACGTGACGGGTGGATACAGCCACGTCCCGGACGTCGATTTCGACATCGCCGATCCTGACTCGATCATGAGGACGGCTGCCACTATCCGGAAGTTCTCGGAGAGAAGGGCACGGCTGTCGCCCAAATTCCTGCTGGTGGAGACTCCAGCGGCCAGGATGGTCGCTCATCTGTTCGTTTCCGGCGAACCGCTCACGCCGGTGCGGGATTCCAGCTCCAGATATTTCCATGCCATGAAAGGATTTCTCGACACCCATTCTACANTCATGAGGACGGCTGCCACTATCCGGAAGTTCTCGGAGAGAAGGGCACGGCTGTCGCCCAAATTCCTGCTGGTGGAGACTCCAGCGGCCAGGATGGTCGCTCATCTGTTCGTTTCCGGCGAACCGCTCACGCCGGTGCGGGATTCCAGCTCCAGATATTTCYATGCCATGAAAGGATTTCTCGACACCCATTCTACAAGGCTGATCGCGGAAGCTCTCGCAAATCGGGGGTGGCTCGAACGACAATTCGTCGACCGACACCACCAATGTGACAGCTGTGGCTCACACAGGCTGGTGGTGAGGGAAGAATGCCCAAAGTGCCGGTCGGCCAATCTGAATGAGTCGCCGCTGATCCATCACTATAGCTGTGCGCAACTCGGCCCCGAGGCAGAATTCCGAAATGGCAACGCTCTTGTCTGCCCCAAATGCCGCAAGCAGTTGCGTAACTACGGGAAGGACTATGACAAGCCCGGAAATGTGCAGGTATGTGGTGAATGCCGCTATGCGACGTCCGAGCCGGCTATCGGGTTCGTGTGCCAGGATTGCGGCGCGGGGGTCGACGGCCAAAGGGTAACCCGGGTCGATGTGTTCTCGTATGCGTTGTCGGAATATGCCACGCTCCANACGACAATTCGTCGACCGACACCACCAATGTGACAGCTGTGGCTCACACAGGCTGGTGGTGAGGGAAGAATGCCCAAAGTGCCGGTCGGCCAATCTGGATGAGTCGCCGCTGATCCATCACTATAGCTGTGCGCAACTCGGCCCCGAGGCAGAATTCCGAAATGGCAACGCTCTTGTCTGCCCCAAATGCCGCAAGCAGTTGCGTAACTACGGGAAGGACTATGACAAGCCCGGAAATGTGCAGGTATGTGGTGGATGCCGCTATGTGACGTCCGAGCCGGCTATCGGGTTCGTGTGCCAGGATTGCGGCGCGGGGGTCGACGGCCAAAGGGTAACCCGGGTCGATGTGTTCTCGTATGCGTTGTCGGAATATGCCACGCTCCARCTGACCAATCGGGCCAGCCAGCTGCTGCTTTCGCCGCCGCAACTGAAAGACTGTCCGGATGGGCTGCATAAAGAGCTGCGCTCTTTGACGAATGAGCTCCCGGCACTGCAGGATTGCGTCGTTGCCGAACTGGTCTACGAGGCGCAAGACACCATTGTGGGCAGGAGCGGAGAGGCCATATTTTCCTCCCTTCGCAGGTTGTTCACCGAAAACCTGCAGGGCTATCTGGCAGGAATGGCCACGGTCCACTCGTCACTAGACCGCGATTTCGTGCTCTTTTACCACCTCACGCAATCCGACAGGGACGGCGACGCACAAGTCATCCTCAACATGTGCGAGGCAGTCCTGTCGGATCACCTGCAGCCGAGGCTACGCATCCTGTGGGGTGCTTCGGATGGGGCAAGCGGGTGACCGATGTCGAATTAAGCATCTCGCTTCTGCTTTCGCAGACGCTGTCGAGCGCGATATTCTGGTACACGTTGTTGTTCGACCTGCCCCGTTATGCCCTGCCCTTCGCCGCAGTAGCGCTAAGCCAGCGTAGAGAACCATCGAGCGTCGATGCGGCTCCATTGTTCGACAATGCGCCCCGCAAAGTAAGCGTCGTCCTGATCGGACACAACGAGGCCAATTCCATTCGGGCATGCGTCCGCTCGCTCAGGGAACAGTCCTTTCCAGATTTCGAGATCGTGATTGTGAGCGACGGCTCGACCGACCGGATGAGCCAGGTGGCGCGCGAGATCGTCGGCTCCGGAGATGCAACCTGCATTCTGGCGACGGACGTCAGGGGCGGGAAGTCAAGCGGCGTAAACCTCGCCTGCAAGGTCGCGCAGGGCGACATCATCATAAACGTCGATTGCGACTGCTCGTTCGACCGGTTCGCCATTGAGGCGCTGTTGCAGGCTTTCGACGACCCTCGTGTCGGGGCGGCCTGTGGCGACATCGCCCCCCGCAACGCGAGTGCGACGCTGATGACGCAAATTCAGGAAATCGAGTATCTGGAATCCATATCCGTGGGCAAGCGCTTCAGCGGGTCGCTGGAGCAGGTAACATGCTGTTCGGGGGCGTTCGGAGCATTTCGCCGCGAAGCGCTGGTCCAGGTTGGTGGTCTTGACGTCGGCGGGGGTGAAGACCTCGATGTCACCATTCGCATGCGCCAGGCAGGATGGCGCATAGCCTTCGTGCCCGATGCACTCTGCTACACCGACGTTCCCGAGTCCGTTTATGCCTACATCCGGCAGCGCTTGCGGTGGGAGCGGGACGCCTTCTGGCTCAGGTTTCGGAAGCATCGCCGGCTGCTCAACCCTTTTGGGCAAAATTTCCGCCCGGCGGAGGCATTGCATCAGTGGGACTTCGCGCTGTTCGGCGTCGCAAGCGCAGTCATGTTCCCCGTCTACCTGCTCTGGCTCGCCGCGAATTACGGACTTGATGCGATCTCAATCCTGGTTTCCCTGCAACTGGCACTGCTGGTGCTGGACGCAGCGATGCTCGGCCTCGCCAGCCGGATAACCGGCCGCGCCGCCTTTGCACGAAACGCACCCTTCCTGCCTGCCTATTCGCTGTTCATGTCGTATGTCATGCGCTTCGTGCGACTGAACGCCTATGTCGACGAGTGGTTTCTCTCGGGCTCGCATCGCGACAATTACGTGCCGGCAAAAGTGCGCCTGCTTAGGCCATGGTGACCAATGCAACACATCCGCAAAAGGACACTGCTAGACAATCTCGACAAACAGCAAAGATCGCATTCCGGCCGCATCGGCAGGACGATCTACCTCGCGCTGCTGGCCGGGTTTTTCCTGCTGATCGCGTACTATCTCGCTGGCAATCTGGTCCTCCTCTCAGCTGACGGGATCGTGCTCAACGAGAAGCGCGTGGTCGCCGCGAGCTATCCCGCCACCATCACCAAGGTCATGGTCAGCGAGGGCGACGTCGTCAAAAAAGGCGAATTGCTTGTCCAGCTCGAGTCGTTCGAAATGGTGAAGGAGATCGCGGACCTCTCCGTGCGATCCAGTGAACTCGTGGTGAAAGAAACCGAGTTGCAGGGGCAATCGACGACGATATCGACTCTGCTGCCGCTGGCGCAGCGGGCCTCGCGCGAGAGTGGCGAGACAGTCGCCAGGCTGGACACCGTCGCCAAGCGGGGGCTCATCCCCATGCGGGCTCGCGACGATGCGGTAAGCACCAGCTTCCAAGCCGCCCAAAGACTTGCTGAGCTGACTGCGCAAGGCCTGGACAATCAGGCCCAGGTCCGGATGGTCCAGGCGTCACGGCAGGTTGCCGAGAGCGCGGTCGCAAAGCTGAAGGAAATATACGAGGACGGCAATATCCGTGCCCTCGATACCGGCGTGGTCGGCTCACGTGTCCCCGTTTCCGGCCAGTTCGTACGGCCGGGTGACGAACTTCTCCAGATAAATGGCGGACGATCATACATCCTGGCGTATCTGCCCGATGAATATCTGTTCCCGGTAACGGCAGGGATGAAGGTCGACGTCAGTGCCGGGAGCGAGCGCACCAAGGGCACCGTCGAAAGAGTCCTCCAGATTGCCGATGCGCTGCCGGCCGAATTCCAGAACATGCTGCGGCCAAGGGATCGCTCCAGGCTGATCCGGGTGGCGCTGCCAGAAGGCAATCCCTTCGCCGTTTCCCAAAAGGTTGTGATCCGCGGGTGTATCCTGGGATGGTGCTGGGTGAAGTGAGAG
>NZ_LMCL01000034.1:0-218924 GCF_001424795.1 Aminobacter sp. DSM 101952
GGCGCGATCAACATCGTCACCGGCCACACCGCCGAACTGACCACCGTGCTCGCCAGGCACGACGACGTCGACGGCCTCTGGGTCATCGCCGAAGCCGACATCTGCGCCAGGGCGGAGGCGGAATCCACCGGCAATCTCAAGCGCGTCTGGACCGGCCACGGCCGCAGCCTCGACTGGCCAACCGCACAAGGCAACGCCTTCCTCCGCCGTGCCGTCGAAGTGAAGAACGTCTGGGTGCCGTACGGAGACTGAGGGGGAAAATGAGGGAATAGGGAATAGGGAATAGAGAATAGAGAATAGAGAACAAGGCAGTAAGTTCTCCCTACTCCCTACTCCCTACTCCCTACTCCCTACTCCCTCAGCTTATCTTCGAAAGCAGTGCCACCAGTGTCGCCGCATCCTTGGCGGACAGTGGCGACAGCGTTTCTTCGGTGATCGTGCGCGCCACCGGCACGAGCTGGTCGATCATCTGGCGGCCTTCGCCGGTCAGGCGCACCATCAGCCGCCGCTTATCGACCTCGTGCTTGGCCAGTTGCACTAGGCCGCGCGCGGCGAGCCGGTCGATCACGCCCTTGACGGTCGCCGCATCCATGGCGATCAGCCCGCCGAGCTGGTTCTGCGAGGTCTCGCCGACGTCGCGCAGCTTGGCCAGCGCCGCGAATTGCGGCGGCGTCAGGTCGACGATATGCGAGGAAAAGATCGCCAGGTGGCGCTGGTTCGCCTTGCGAAGGATGAAGCCGATCTGCCCCTGCAGATGATAGTCGTTCTCGACCGCTTCCGGGCTCATCTCAGCCCATCCCAGGCCTTGATGTCGGAGGCCTTCAATCCACCCATGCGGTCGTGGATGCGCGGACCGCAGGTCATGACCAGTGCGAAGACGATCTCGTCTGGGCGCGGGCCGTCGGGCACGCCGACTTCCATGGCGTCGAAATGGCTGCGCACATAGGCGGCGTTGATGTGCCCGACCGGCACGTCCATGCGCGCGCCGAAACCGCCGAGCTTCTTCGCCGAAGGCACGATCGCCTTGGCCTCGCCCAGCCTTTCGCGCATGGCGTAGCCGCCGGGCACATGCCACAGCGCGCCATGTTCCAGCTCGCCGGCGCTGCCGACGATGGCACCCTTGCCATAGCCGTCGATGGCCCTGGCGTCGCCGAGCGCCGAGATCAGCCGGTCGGTCAGCATCAGCCCGAGCGGCTTGAGGTCGTCCATGGCGCTCTGCAGCTCCTCGACATGGCGACCGGCAAACGGGTTCCTCACCACCGCAAGGGCCGCAGCGCGGCGGCGCGGCTGCTGGGCGGGCGGGCCGCCATCGTGGAATATCTCTTCGACGGTGACCGTGATCTTGCGGATCGGAAACTCATGCATGGCTCAGTACCCCCCTCGTGAACCGCTCAGCCGGCATGCCGCTGACACGATGTTCGCCTGCAAGGAATAATACGGCAGTCTGGATCGACCCTTGCCGCCGCATCCGGTCGGCGACCGCAAGCCCGGCGTCGAGCGCCCGGTCGATCTCCGGCAGCGTCAGCAAACCGACACCGGTGGTCACCGGCCTGTCGCCGAGATCGCTGTCGGGAGCCAGATCGCGCGCCGGCCGCCGCGCGATCGCCGGGTGACCCGGCAGGTCGACGGCATTGGCGATCAGCGTTGCCGCCGCGTCGGCCGCTGCCGCGCTCGCCGCAAGGACAGTGACCGCGTCGGCGATGCCGAGCGAAAAGCTGCGCCCGCGCCAGCCGCTGGTGGCGATGCCGCGCACGGGATCCTGCCAACGGATCGTCAGCCGGTCGGCGAGGCCATGGCCGGTGCCGGCGATGGCCGCCGACATCTGCGCGCCCGGCGCGATATGCAGCGCGACGTCGCCGCCATTGTTGACATAGGCCCGGTCGAGCCGGCGCCCGGCGACCATCGCCGCCAGCATCTCGTCGGCGACCGAGCCGGCGACGGCGGCCATCGGCGTGATGAACCGTTGCGCCAGCGGCGCGACCGCCGCTTCCATGCGCCGTGCCGTCGGGCTGGCGAAGTGCCGGGGGCTGGTCGAAGCCGGGCGGCGCAGCTCGTCCAGCTCTGCGACCAGCGCGGGCAATATGGCCGGGAAGCGCTCGACCGCCTGGCCATAGGCGGCGCGCAGCTCGTCGCTCGCGCCGAAACCCTCGACGATCAGGTCGATCGGCCCGTGGTTGAGATGCAGCCGGCGCCCGTCCGACAGCCAGTGTGCCTGCGCGCCGGTCATGGCGAACCGCCCGGCTTAGCCCGGCGCAGTTGCGCCAACGGCGGCCAGGCATTGCCTGCCCCGGCAGGTGCCACGGCCCGCTCGTTGAAGTATTCGCCCCCGCGCGCGAGCACGTCGCCGATGCTGCGGATATCGGCCTCGTAGCCGCCGAGCGCCAGGTAGTCGTCCTTGCGCAGCGTGAATTCGACCGGCGCCACCAGCGCCGGCGTCGGCACGTAGCCGAAGGCGCCATCGGGCACGCGGGTGACGTCGACCATCAGCGTGATGCCGCCTCCCGGCCAGACATAGACCGGCGCCCCGCCGACGGTGACGTAGGTTTTCAGCCCATGGACGGAGCGGGTCAGGTTGACCGGGTTTTCGGTGACCCCGGCGCGTAGCGACCCGCCTGCGCCGCCGACGAACAGAACGGTGCACAAAGCCGGCTCACAATTGTCCTCGATCAGCCCCACGGACTTGCGCAGCCGTTCGGGAAACGGCTTTTCGACTGGCTTGAGCGCCTCGTCCAGCTCGTAATAGGCAAACTGCTCGCCCGTCGTCGACACCATCAGCAGCGACAGGCCGGGCCGTGCGCCCTTCTTGGCGTTCCAGTCGCCGAGGATGGCGAGGGGATCGGAGATCGACGTGCCGCCCCAGCCGAGACCGGGCTCCGATACCTTGAAATAGCGCCCCGGCGTCGATTTCCGCCCGAGGATCCGGATCCCCGTGTCTTCCCAGCCCAGCACCTTGCCGGCCTGGTGCTCGGACACGACGCCAGTGATGTGATCGTCGACCACCACCACCTCGTCGACCAGGCCACGCCATTGCGTGGCGAACATGCCGATGGTCGCCGAGCCGCAGCCGACCCGCATGCGGTGTTCGGCCTGGCCGTCGATGACCGGGGGCTTGCCGGCTTCGACGACCACGGTCGCGCCGCCGTCGATGGTCAGCTCGACCGGCTTCTTGTTGCAGAGGTCGAGCAGGGTGTCGCAGGTCACTCGCCCCTCGGATTTCGAGCCGCCGGTCAGGTGGTGCACGCCGCCGAGCGACAGCATCTGCGAGCCGTATTCGCCCGTCGTCACATGGCCGACCGCCTCGCCTTGCGCGCGCACGGTCGCCGTCTCGGGGCCGAGATGGCGGTCGGTGTCGATCTTCACCTTGACGCCGCAATAGGAGAAGATGCCCTCGGTGACGACGGTCACCAGGTCGACGCCCTCGACCTCCTGGCTGACGATGAATGGTGCTGGCTTGTAATCGGGATAGGTCGTGCCGGAACCGATGGCGGTGACGAAACGCCGGCCGTTATTGACCAGTTCGCCGTCCCAGGGCTCGTCGCCGAACGGCACCAGCGGGGCGCCGCGCTCGACGGCATAGTCGAGCACGCGCACGGGATCGCAGCGCACGATGCGGTTGCCGAAATTGCCGTAGCGGTCGCAGGCGCCGGTGCGGCCCTCGGCGATGTAGCACATGACCGGGCAGGCATCGCAGCGCAGCTTCTCGCCTGCCTGCCTGTCGCCGGCCTCATGCGTTTCGAAGCGCTCGGACAATTCGTTCATCGCGATCGGGCCCGATTTATTGCCTCCACGATACGCGTCGGGCTTGCCGGAAGCTTGCGGACCGAAGCGCCGGTGGCGTGGCGGATGGCGTTGAGGATCGCCGGTGCCGTCGGGATCAGCACGTGCTCGCCCAAGCCCTTGGCGCCGAACGGTCCTTCCGGGTCCGGAACTTCCACCAGAACGGTCTCGATCGGCGGCACATCGCCGATCGTCGGAATCAGGTAGTCATGCAGGTTCTCGGTGCGGCCGGGGATGTATTCCTCCATCAGCGCCATGCCGATGCCCTGGGCGATGCCACCTTCGATCTGGCCTTCGGCGAGCAGCGGGTTGATCGCTTTGCCGACATCGTGCGCGGCGGTGATTTTGATCAGCTTCACCGTTCCCAGCGCCATGTCGACCTCGAGCTCGGCGATCTGCGCGCCATAGCCATAGACCGCGTAGGGCTTGCCCTGGCCTCTGGCGTCGAGCGGCGTGGTCGGCGGGTCGTAGCTCTCCTCGGCGGCGAAGACGAGGCCGTCGCCATCGGGCGCAAGCAGCGCCAGGTCGATGCGCCGCCGTTCTCCGCCCTCATGCACCAGAAGCAGCCCGCCGGACAGCAATTGCAGCGATGCATCCGCGGAGACGTTGGCGTAGCGCAGGATGCGTTCGCGCAAGGTGCGTGCGGCCTTTTCCGCTGCCTTGCCCGAGACATAGGTCTGGCGCGACGCCGAGGTCTTGCCGGCATCGGGCGTGATTGCGGTGTCGGCGCTGCGCAGCGTGAAATCGCCAAGCGGCAGGCCGAGCGCGTCGGCGGCGATCTGGGCAACCACCGTGTTCGAGCCCTGGCCGATGTCGACCGCGCCCTGGTGCAGCGCCACCTTGCCATCGGGCGTGATGCCGAGCTTGATGGTCGAGGGGTTGGGCAGTGAGGTGTTGCCGCAGCCATACCAGCACGAGGCGATGCCGACGCCGCGCCGGACGACGCTCTGCGAAGCATTGAAGATGTCCGCGTCCGTCAGTGCGCGCGTCCAGTGTGGCGCGAGAGCAGTGAGGCAGTCGGCGATGCCGACGCCGGCTTCGAGCCGCTGGCCAGTTACCGTTTCGGAGCCGTTTCGAAGGGCATTCTGCAAGCGGATTTGCAGGCGGTCGATGCCGAGGCGATAGGCAAGCGCGTCGAACAGCGTTTCCTGCATCAGCGTCGCCTGCGGCACGCCGAAACCGCGGAACGCGCCCGACACCGGGCCGTTGGTGTGGATGGCGCGGGCGACGGCGCGGTAGTTGGGCGTGGCGTAGGGGCCCGATGCATGCACCGGCACGCGGTTGGCGACCGTGGGTCCGAAACTGGCATAGGCGCCGGTGTTGAAGTCGCCGGAAAAGAGCATGCCGCGGATCCTGCCGTCGGCATCGGCGCCGATCGTCGCCTGCATGGCGGCGGGATGGCGCTTGGTGGTCGAGGCCATCGAGTCCGTGCGCGAATAGGCAAGGGCCGCCGGCCGGCCGGTCTTCAGCGCAACGAGGCCGATCAGCGGCTGCAGCGAGACATCGATCTTCGAGCCGAAGCCGCCGCCGGTCGCCGTCGGCACGACGCGGACCCTGTCCGGCTCGAGACCGAGGACGCGCGCCGTGTCGTCGCGGTCCATGTGCGGCGCCTGCGTGCAGGCGACGATGGTGAGCACGCCGTCGTCGACGAATGCATAGCCGGCTTCCGGCTCGATATAGGCGTGTTCGACATAGCAGGTTTCGATCTCGCTCGAGACGATGACAGCGGCATTGGCAAGCGCCGTCTCAGGATCGCCGCGCTCGGCCACGCCCTGCACCAGGATATTGTCCGGCCGGTGGGCATGGACCAGCGCGGCGCCCGCCGCCTGTGCCGTGGCGGGCTCCATCGCTGCCGGCAGCTCGTGCCATTGTATCGGGAATTCGGCGAGGTCGAGTTCGCGGGCGACCCAGCCTTCGCAGGCCACCAGCGCCACCGCCTCGCCGCGGAACCGGGCCTCGCTATCGGCCAGCGCCGGCTGGTCGGCGAAGGGCGGGATGACGCCGAAGCAGTTGACGCCGGGAATGTCGGCGGCGGTGAAGACGGCCGCGACACCGGCATTGCCGGCGATATAGGCGTCGAGATCGCCGAAGCTGAACGCGGCGCGGTGGTGCGGCGAGCGGACGACCAGCACCGACAGCGCATCCGCGGGGAACGAATCGCCGCCGAATTTTTCGGCACCCGTCACCTTCGCCACGCCGTCGAGCCTGACCGGCGAGGCGCCGACCGCCTGGCCTGCGGGCGGCAGGCGCAAATCCGGATCGCCGCCCGGCAGGTGCCGATGCGCATCCAGGACCGCTGCCACGATCTTGCGATAGCCGGTGCAGCGGCAGAGCACACCGCCCAGCGCATCCTGCACCTCGGCTTCGCTGGGAGACGCGTTGCGTTCGAGCAGCGCGGTCGCCGCCACGAGGATTCCCGGCGTGCAGATGCCGCATTGTGCTGCGCCATGGGCCAGCAGCGAGGCCTGGAGGGCAGACAGCCCGCCGCCGCCGAGACCTTCGACGGTTCGCACCGCAGCACCTTCCACCGAAGCCATCGGCAACAGGCAGGCGCAGACCGGCTCGCCGTCGAGCATCACCGTGCAGGCGCCGCAATCGCCGGCATCGCAGCCGACCTTGGTGCCGGTGAGCCCGAGGTCGTCGCGCAGCACCGACGACAGCCGCCGCAGCGGCGCTGTCGACACCGACGCCGGCGCGCCGTTGACGATGAAGCCGATCGGCGCGCGCTCGGTTTTCATGCCGCCGCCCGTTTGTCGCTCGCGCCTGCCGCCTGCACCAGCGCGCGCGCCACGATTTCCCGCGCCGCCGCCCGCCGGTAGCCGGCAGTGGCGCGCACGTCGTCGATCGGCGACAATTCGACGAAGGCAGCACTGCCGACGATCCGTTCGATGAGCTCCGGAGGCTGGCCGGCCAGTTCGCGCTCCAGCCCGTGCAGCCGCTGCGCCACCGCCGAGCACGAACCCACCGCGACCGCTGCCGTGGTCATGCGTCCTTCGCCGTCGAGGACGACGCGCGCTGCCGCCATGGCGATGGAGATGACGAGGTAGCGCCGCGCCCCAAGCTTGTAAAAGGCCGAATTGCCGGCAGTCGTCGCCCTGGGGACCCGCACCGCGGTCACCATCTCGTCGTCCCGCAGGATTGTCTTGCGGTTGCCGACGACGAACTGGTGCAGCGCAACGATCCGCGTGGCGTGCCGCGATCGCAGCTCAAGCTCGGCATCAAGCACCAGCAGCGCCGGAACGCCGTCCGCCGCCGGCGAGGCGTTGCAGATGTTGCCGGCGACCGACGCCACGTTCTGGATCTGGACCGAGCCGATTTCGCGCGCCGCCTGCTTCAGGGTGTCGAAGGCCGGCGGCAGCGGCGTATGCAGCAACTCCGTCCAGCTTGTGCGGGCGCCGATGACGAGATGGCTGTCGGTCCAGGCGATGCCGCGCAGCGCGGCGATGCCGTTGATGTCGATGACATCCTGTTGCAGCGGGCGGCTGCCGAGGGCGGGGTAGAAGTCGGTCGCTCCGGCCAGGATGCGCCACGACCCTTCGCTGAGCAGCGCGAGCGCTTCATCGAGCGTCTTGGGTTTCGCGTAACGGGTCACGCAATGCCTCCCGGCATGCCGCCGGACAAAACTCATTCGCATGCAAATGATAGCTCGCTGCGACCTTTTGTCAAAGCCGTTACGTCGCGTGAGGGCCGGCCCCTTGGACCGCCGCGGCCAGTTTGGCGGTTGACGCGGGCGGCCATCTGGTCGAGTTTCAGCGGCCGCCGGGACGGCGGCTCCACTCGACGCAGGTTTGATGGAGGCTCCATGGCTGGTGATGCGCTCATCGTCATCGACATACAGAACGATTTTTGCCCCGGCGGCGCGCTAGCCGTCGCTGGCGGCGACGAGATCATGCCGCTGGTCAACGATCTCATCCGCAACACCGAGCATGTGCTGTTGACCCAGGACTGGCACCCGGCCGGCCATTCCAGCTTTGCCTCCAGCCATCAAGGCAAGCAGCCCTTCGAGACCATCGACATGCCCTATGGTGCGCAGACGCTGTGGCCCGACCATTGCATCCAGGGCAGCAAGGGCGCCGATTTCCATTCCGGCCTCGCCTGGGCAAAGTCCGAGCTGGTCATCCGCAAGGGCTTTCGTGGCGGCATCGACAGCTATTCGGCCTTCTTCGAGAACGATCACCTGACGCCGACCGGCCTTGCCGGCTATCTCGACGAACGCGGCATCGATTCGATCACCCTGGTCGGCCTCGCGACCGATTTTTGCGTCGCCTATTCGGCACTCGATGCGGTCAGGCAGGGTTTCTCCACCACGGTGCGGCTCGATGCCTGCCGGGCCATCGATCTCGGCGGCTCGCTCGACATCATGATCGGCAAGATGCGCGACGCCGGCGTCAGGCTCGTTTGAGCATCCGTTCTGGGGTAAGGGTGAACCGGCGTTTCGCGCCGGCTTGAGGGGACGACATGAAATTCGTGCATATTGCGGCAGCTCCCTTGGCGCTGTCCGGGCTGCTCCTGACCGCTGGTTCGGCCTTGGCAGCGGAAGGGCTGCCCGGTGCGGCCATGTCGTTGTGGTGGACACTGCCTTTTGCCGGCCTGCTGCTCAGCATTGCCACCGGGCCGCTGCTCTATCATCACGTCTGGGAGCATCACTACGGCAAGATCACCGCCGGCTGGGCGGCACTGGCCGTCCTGCCGATGGTGTGGTTCCACGGTCTCGGCGTATCGTCGGAAGCGGTGCTGCATGCGCTGCTGCTCGAATACATGTCCTTCATCATCCTGCTGTTCGGGCTGTTCACCATCGCCGGCGGCATCCTGGTTGCCGGCAATATCCACGGCACGCCGATGGTCAATGGCGCGCTGCTGCTGATCGGTGCAGCGCTCGCCTCGGTGGTCGGCACCACCGGTGCGTCGATGATCCTGATCCGCCCGATCATCCGCGCCAATGACAACCGGCCGTTCAACGCCCATGTCATCGTCTTCTTCATCTTCCTGGTGTCGAACATCGGCGGATCGCTGACGCCGCTCGGTGACCCGCCGCTGTTCGTCGGCTTCCTCCGCGGCGTCGATTTCTTCTGGACGACGGCCAATCTGTGGCGCGAGACGCTGCTGGTCGGCGGCATCGTGCTCGGCGTCTTCCTCGCCCTCGACTGGTTCCTGCACAGCCGCGAGAAGGGCCAGCCCAAGATCAAGGACCCGACGCCGGACTCCAGGGTCCGCATCCGCGGCCGCGCCAACATCGTCCTGCTCGCCGGCGTCGTCGGCGCCATCCTGCTGTCGGCGTCGTGGAAGCCGGGCACGGCCTTCACCATCCAGGGCGTGCACGTCGAGCTGCAAAATCTCGTCCGCGACGCCATCATCGTGGTGCTTGCGCTGGTTTCGCTGCGCATCACCCGCAAGGAGTATCGCGCCGCCAACGGCTTCAACTGGGGCCCGATCCTCGAGGTGGCCAAGCTGTTTGCCGGCATCTTCATCTGCATCGTGCCGGTCATCGCCATCCTGCGGGCGGGCCTGGACGGGGCCTTCGCTCCATTGGTGGCGATGGTCACCGAGCCGACCGGCGCACCGAACGACCTCGCCTATTTCTGGCTGACCGGCGCATTGTCGTCGTTTCTCGACAATGCGCCAACCTACCTCGTGTTCTTCGAACTCGCCGGCGGCGATCCCAAGGTGCTGATGACCACGTTTGCCAGCACCCTGGCGGCGATCTCGGCGGGTGCGGTGTTCATGGGCGCCAACACCTACATCGGCAACGCGCCCAATTTCATGGTCTATGCCATCGCCCGCGAGAGCGGGATCAGGATGCCGGGCTTTTTCGGCTACATGCTCTGGTCGGGGCTTGTGCTGATCCCGACCTTCCTGATCGCGGGCTTCGTGTTCTTCGGCTGAGGGCGAGATTGCCCCTCACCCTTACCCTCTCCCCGTGAAGGACGGGGCGAGGGGGCATCACCGTTGCGGCCGGCATCCTTCTCCCCGTCATGACGGGGAGAAGGTCCGGCAGGGGATGAGGGGCAATCCGATTACCCTACGCCGACATAGCGGCGCACCAGCGCCGGGTCGTCGCGTAACTGCGCGACGTCCACTGTCTCGCGGTTGCGGCCGTTCTCGATGAAGGCGACACGGTCGGCAACCGACAGCACCGCGTCCACCCGCTGCTCGACCAGGATGGTCGAGACCCCGCGATCGCGCAGCCCGGCCACGGTCTCGCGTATCCTGGCGATCATCGACGGCATCAGCCCTTCGGTCGGCTCGTCGAGCAGCAGCACATCGGGTTCGAGACACAAAGCACGCGCCATCGCCAGCATCTGCTGTTCGCCGCCCGACAGCGTGCCGGAGCGCTGCCTGAGCCGGTCGCGCAGCAGCGGAAACAGGTCGAGGACGCTTTCCCGCACGGACTTGCCCTTGTTGCGCGTCATCAGGCCGATTTCGATGTTCTCGGCCACCGTCAGTTCGGCAAACAGGCGGCGGCCCTGCGGCACGTAGGCGACGCCCGCCTTAGGCACCTCATGCGTCGCAAGTTCGGTCAGTTCGCGCGCGGCCAGTTTGATCGAGCCGGCGCGCGCCGGCACCAGCCCCATGATCGTCTTCAGCGTCGTCGTCTTGCCGGCGCCGTTGCGGCCGAGCAGGCACAACACCTCGCCCTTACGCAACTCGAGCTCGAGGCCGTGCAGCACCTGCACCTCGCCGTAGAAGCAGTCGAGGCCGCCGATCGTCAGCGCCGCGGTCATGCGCCTGCCTCCCGCACGGTGCCGAGATAGGCCTGCTGAACGGCGCTGTTGGCGCGGATTTCCGCCGGGCTGCCCTCGGCCAGGATCCTGCCGGCGTTGAACACGGTGATGCGCCGGGCCAGTTCCATCACCACCTGCATGTTGTGCTCGATCAGGAGCACGGTGGCATCCCTGGCGATCTCGCGCACCAGGGCGATGAAGCTTTCGATCTCGCCGTCCGACAGGCCCTGCGTCGGCTCGTCGAGGATGAGCAGCCGCGGCTTGAGCGCCAGGCCCATCGCCACCTCGAGCAGGCGCTGGTGGCCGTAGGCCAGCGCACCTGCCGGCTCGTGCGCGCGGTTTGCGAGCCCCACGCGCTCCAGCGCCTCCATCGCGCCCTGCCGCACGGCGCCGCGCGACCTGCCGTCGGTCAGCGTCCGCTGCACCGGCAGGGCCACGTTCTCGTAGGCGCTGAGATTGGCAAAGACGCTGGTGATCTGGAACGTGTAGGCGATGCCGCGCCGGACCCTCATATGCGCCGGCATGTCGGTGATGTCCTCTCCGTCGAAGACGATGCTGCCGGAGGTCGGCGCGTAGCGGCCACAGACGAGGCTGACGAAGGTCGTCTTGCCGGCGCCGTTGGGGCCGATCACCGCCCGAATCTCGCCCGGCTCGAGCGAGAAATCGACGTCGTCGACGGCGCGGAGGCCGCCGAAATGGCGCGACAGCCCTGTCGTGGTCAGCAGCGCCGTCATGGCAGCCACCCGAGCCAGCGCTCGCGCAAGGTGCCGAGAATGCCCTTGCGGAACCATAACACCAGCAGGATCAGCATCGCGCCGACAACCAGCATGTAGGCCGAGGTGAAGCCGCTGGCGATGTCGATGACGTAGTACATGAACAGCGTGCCGATCAGCGGCCCGAGCGTCGTCGCAGCGCCCCCGAGCAGCACCCAGAGCAGCGGCAGGATCGAATATTGCACCGAGGCGAAGGTCGAGCCGACATAGCCGAACAAAAGCGCGTAGGCGGCACCCGCTGCGGCGCAGATGATGCCCGAAATCACCACCGCCGCCAGCTTGTTGGCGAAGGTGTCGTAGCCGAGCATCCTCGTTCGCTCCTCGTTCTCGCGGATGGCAACGAGCACACGGCCGTGGCGCGAGCGCACGATGGCGAGCGTGGCGAACAGGGCTGCCGCAAACAGCGCCACCGCCGTGAGATAGCGCGTTGCCGGATTGGTCAGGTCAAGCGTCCCGCTGCCGAGCGTGATCCGCCGCGCCTGCTGCTGCAGCACCAGCCCTTCGTCGCCGCGCGTCCATTCGCCGAAATAGAGCGTGGTGAGATAGAACACCTGGGCGAACATCATCGTCACGATCATGAAGGCGACGCCCGACGTACGAAGCGCCAGCAGCCCGACGGCCAGTGCGACGACGAAACCTGTCCCAATGCCGCCGGCAAAGGCAGGCACGACCCCCCAACCGAGGTGATAGAGCGGCAGGCCGGCGCCATAGAGCCCGGCGGCAAAGAACATCGCGTGGCCGAGGCTGAGCAGGCCGACATAACCGAACAAGAGGTTGTAGCCCATGGCGAAGACGGCGAGCACCAGCACCCGCGCCAGGACGCCATGATGATATTCGGGCAGCACGAAGTTCAGCGCGACGAGCAGGGCAATGACCGCCACATGCAACGCGCAGACCCTTGCCGTTTCTCCCTCTCCGGTCATTTCGTTGCCGTTCCGAACAGGCCCTGTGGGCGGAACACCAGCACCATGGCGACGACGAGCGTGGCAATGATCTTGGCCAGCGTCGGCGAGAAGAACATCGAGATGATGCCGTCGGACACGCCGATCAGAAGCGCCGCGATGACCGTGCCGCGCAGCGAGCTGAGCCCGCCGATGATGACGACGATGAACGAGAGCAGCAGCGGGTCGAGCCCCATCAGGTAATGCGCCTGCTGGATCGGCACGATCAGCACGGCGGCGATCGCCGCCAGCATGGCGCCGAGCGCGAACACCGCGCCATAGACGCGCCCGACCGGGATGCCGAAGGCCTGCGCCGTTTCGCGGTCATACTGCGTCGCCCGCATCACCAGCCCGATGCGGGTGCGGGTCAGCACCAGCCAGGTGGCAAGCAGCAGCAGCGCCGAGGCCGCGATGATCGACAGCTTGTAGCCGGAATAGCCGAACCAGGGCAGCTGGATGCGGACGTTGAAGGGCGGCGCCACCGGCCGCGCCTCGGGGCCATAGAAGGTCAGCGCCAGCTGCTGGATAATGTAGAGCAGGCCGATGGTGGCAACGATCGTCGCCTCCGGGTTGTATTCGACCCGCCGCAGCACGAGCCGCTCCGACACCCAGGCTATGGCGCCGACGATCAGCGGCGACAGCACCAGGGCGGCGGCGAAGCCGAGCGCCGGGTGGCCGCTCACGGCAGTGGTGATCGCCCAGGCAAGCACCGCGCCGAGCATGAAGAACTCGCCATGGGCGACGTTGACGATGCGCATCACCCCGAACACCAGCGACAGGCCGAGCGCCGTCAGCGCCAGCACCGCCGAGGTGACCAGCCCTTCGAGCGTGGCAAGCAGGAGATGCGGGAAGAAGGCCATTCAGGTGTCGATTATCCGGCAAGGACAGCGCTGCCCCTCACCCTTACCCTCTCCCCGTAAACGGGGCGAGGGGGGCGTCGGCGTTGCGGCCGTCTTCCTTCTCCCCGTTCCACGGGGAGAAGGTCCCGGCAGGGGGATGAGGGGCAGCACCGGCATTGGGCCTTCAGCTCACAGCGGCTGCGTCGTGTAGTCGCCTTCCGGCTCGTACATGCCGTCCTCGATCGAGGTCCGGTGGACGACGTTGAGCTTGCCGCCCTCGACCTTGGAGATGTTCTGGTGGCCGAAGACCTGGTGGATCTTGCCGTTGAACGTCTTGTCGCCCTGGGGATGCTCGGGGCCGTCCTTGAACTCGGTCAGCGCCTCGGTCGCCTCGACCAGCTTGGCGCGGTCCTCCGGTCCCTTGTAGCCGGAATCCTCCATCGCCTTCTTGATGACGTAGAGCGTCTCCCAGCAGCCGAACATGTGGGCGGCGGTCGAGACGTCCTTGGCGTCCGTCGTCGAAGCGCCGTTGTCGTCGATGCCGACGGCTGCGCGGTAGGCCTTCATCGCTTCGCTGTCATTGGCCTGGGCGTAGCGCGGCGAGCCTTCCCAGAAATGGCTGCCATCGAGGAATTCGAGGCCCGGGCTGTTGATGTCGACGGCTTCGAGCGAATCGATGAAGCCGAACAGCTGCGGCTTGTTCGAGCCGTAGAACTCGCCGAGTTCCTTGACGAAGGTCAAAACGCCGGGGCCGACCATGACGTGGTACAGGACCTCGGTGTCGGCGGGGATCTGCGGCAGGTACTTGGTGAACGAGCTTTCGGTCGGCGGGATCGGGATCTGCGCCACCACCTCGCCGCCCTGTGCCTTGATGGCGGGCGCGAAATAGTCGCGGTGGTCGTAGCCGAAGGCATAATCCGGATAGATCATCGTCACCTTCTTGCCCAGGTTGGCCGCGACCCAGGGCGCGACCGAGGTGACCTGCGAGCGCACGTCGGTGATGCCGGGCTGGAAGACCCAGCGGTTCAGCTTGCCCGAGGCGACGTGATAGCCCTCGCTGACCACGTAATAGGGGATCTTGAGCTCGCCGGCGGTCGGCGCCGAGCCGACGACGACATGGGAAAACAGCGTGCCGAAGACTATGTCGGTCTTGTGCTGGGACGCGAACTTGCCGACCACTTCGGCGCCGCGCTTGGGATCGGTGCCGTCGTCCTCGACGATGATCTCGACCGGGCGGCCATTGATGCCGCCGGCGTCGTTGATCAGCTTGACGGCGGCATTGGTGGTCTTTTCGTACCAGCGGCCGTAGGCGGCGCCGATGCCGGTGCGGTGGGCCTGGAAGCCGATCTTGATCGGCGCCGACGACTGCGCCTGCGAATAGCGCACGAAACCGGGTGCCGCCATCAGGCCGGCACCCGCGGCGAGGCCCTTGAGTGCGGTGCGGCGCGTCAGGCCCGATTTGCCGAGGTCGAAGAAGCGTTTGCTGTCAGTCATGCCCTATCCCCTTGCCGTGCGTTTTGACCAACGTTCGCGTGGATGTGAAATCGTTTCCCCCGGACCCTGTGCCGGGACGAAAAATTGCATGTATACAAACTAGATCACCAATCCCGGGAGGTGGCAATAGTTGCTTCCCCAAGGTCAAAACCAGCTGCATTTGCACTATCCGGCGGTGGCTGTCGAGAGCAGCCAGAGGCCGAAAACGGTGTAGCCGATCATCAGCAGGGTCAGCGGCAGCTGGCTGAGCGAGGCACGGGCGGCGGAGGGGTGCAGCCGCCAGGCGAGCAGGTGGGCGACGAGCACCGCCAGCACGTGTCCGCCGACGATGGCCGCCGCCTGCAGGTTCCACAGCATCCAGGCGGAATGCGCGCCCATGGCGATGCCGGCCTCTACCGGCATGTGCGCGGTGCCGAGCAGGTTCCAGCCGCGCGCGAACGGGTCCGACAGCGCCACCAGCGCGTATTGCCCATTGACCAAGAGCGCCGTCAGGTAATGCGAGAAATGGTAGGCCAGCGCGATCGGCACGATCGACCAGACGAACAGGCCGGCGGATTGCCGAAGCGGCTGTTTGCTGCGCACCAGCCTTTCGCCGACCAGGACGGCAAGCAGGCCGACAGCGGCGAGCAGGAAGAGCATGGCCGCGAGGCCCAGGCTGTTGGTGGCGACGAGTGCTGTGCGGCCGGGCAGTTCGAGCGGGTTGATGCCGTTGAGGCCGAGCCAGAAGAAGGTCTTGGAAAAGCCGTCGAAGGAGACCGAAGCCAATGTCGCCAGCAGAAACAGCGCGCCCGACGGGGGCAGCGCCTCGGCCTCGTTGAGCTTGGCGCCGGGCCAGCACAAGGCGAGGCGCAGCCGAGGCCCGTCCTGCTTGCCCTCGAAGATGCCGAAGCGCGAGATCATGGCGAAGAAGGCCGACAGGAACTCGCCCTGCCGGTACCAGCGCTCGAAGCCGAAGGTCAGCATGGCGGCGAATGAGAACAGCCAGTAGGTGCCGGCTGCGATGGCGAGCCGTGCCGGGTCGTCGGGCGCCGGGTCGATCAGCTCGAACCAGGCAAAGGCAAGAAACAGGGCAAAGGCTGGGAAGTAGCCGACCCATTCGGGCAGGCGCAGTGGGCTGTCTTCCTTCGCACCGAGCGCCTTCCAGGCCAGCCGATACGGCCCGTACCAGGGGTTGAGCCAGGCCCACAGATTGCCGAGCAGGCCCTGGGCCAGGGTCAGCCCGACCCAGAGCAGCGTCCAGACGGTCAGCGGCAGCGGGTTGGACAGCGGGTCGCGGCTGCCGGTGATCCCGGCGGCGACGAGCGTTGCGAAGAAGGCGAAGGACACGAGGCTGACCGGCAGCCGCAGGTCGGGGATCGAACCGAGCGGCAGACGCTTTCGCCAGAAGCTCGTCAGCCGTTCCGGTGGCAGCAGAGCCAGCACCAGGAAAGAGGCCGCCACCGCCAATGCTGCGCCGGCTATGTAGTGCCCGGTCGGCAGCAGCAGTACGTGGCCCCGGTCGGAGGCATGGGCGAGGGCAGGGGAGGTGTGCGATGCGAGCGCAGCGCAGGCAGCAAGCGCTGCGGCCGTGCGTTGGATGGTTCTCGTTGTCGTGGTTCCCCGCATCACGCTCCCGATGTGCCATATGGCGGGAGGCGCGGGAAGAGTGCCCGAGACTGTCAATGGGCCGGTGACAGCGACGCTGCCGGTGTTGCGTAGCTCTACAAAGCAAACGTTCAGCGTCGTGATCCTTCGCACCCCCCTCTGGCCTGCCGGCCATCTCCCCCGCAAGGGGGGAGATTAGTCTCGTCGCCGGCGGCGCCCATTCTACGAGTTCACAAGGATCAATGCTGCAAAGTGGTGATTGGCCGGCAGCGCAGAGGGGCGTGCGAAGGATCGCGGCTGAGGCGACCTGCGGCAGCTTGCACGGGGTGGTTGTCGTTCAGAAAAGCGCGAACCCATGGATGCGCCTCCCGAACTTGCTGGGCACAGGGCTACCACCCTAAACCTTCACCAACTGCTCCACCCGGTCCTTCTCACCAAAGATGCGCAAGTAACGCGCGATTTCCTTTTTGTCGCCGGTGGCCTTGGCCGGGTTGTCCGACAGCTTGACCGCCGGGCGGCCATTGGTTTCGGTGACCTTGCAGACCAGCGAAATGGCGTTGAGCCTGTCGGTTTCCTTCGGCGCGCAGCCTTCGAAGTCGTTGGTCAGGTTGGTGCCCCAGCCGAACGACATGCGCACCTTGCCCTCGAAATGGCGGTAGGTCTCGATGATGGTGTCGACATCGAGGCCGTCGGAGAAAATCAAGAGCTTCGAGCGCGGGTCCTGGCCCTTCTTGCGCCACCAGTCGATGATGCGCTCGCCGCCTTCGATGGGCGGGGCGCTGTCGGGGCGGAAGCCGGTCCAGTCGGCGACCCAGTCGGGCGCGTCGCGCAGGAAAGCAGCGGTGCCGAAGGCGTCGGGAAGTACGATCAGGAGGTTGCCGCCATAATAGCGCTGCCAGTCGCGCAGCACCGTGTAGGGCGACTGCTTGAGCTCGTCCTCGCTGTTGGCGAGCGCGGCATAGACCATCGGCAGCTCGTGCGCGTTGGTGCCGAGCGCCTCTAGGTCGGTGTCCATAGCAAGCAGCACGTTGGAGGTGCCGGTGAAGGCGTCGCCGATGCCCTCCTTGAGCGCCTCGACGCACCAGCGCTGCCACAGGAAGGAGTGGCGGCGGCGGGTGCCGAAGTCGGAGATCTTGATCTCGGGCAGCATCTTCAGCCGCTCGGTCTTGTCCCACATCTTGGCCTTGGCGCGGGCATAGAGCACATCGAGCGCGAACGGCCCGAACGCCTTCATCGCCGAGCGCGAGCGCAGCTCGTTGATGATGGCGAGCGCCGGAATCTCCCACATCGAGGTGAGCACCCAGGGGCCGGCGAAGGTCAGCTCATATTGGCCGTCGCGCTTTTCCAGATGGTAGGGCGGCAGCTGGAAGTTCTCGAGCCAGGCCAAGAACTCCGGCTCGAAGATCTGCTTGCGGCCGTAGAAATTATTGCCGCCGAGCCAGATCATTTCCTTCTTGGAAAAGCGCAGGGTGCGCGCATGGTCGAGCTGCTCGCGCAACTCGCCCTCGTCGATTTCCTCGGCGAGCTTGACCGACGTGGCGCGGTTGATCAGCGAAAAGGTGGCGTCGACCTTGGGGTGCATGCCCCAGATCATCTGCAGCATCAGCAGCTTGTAGAAGTCCGTGTCGAGCAGCGAGCGGACGATCGGATCGAGCTTCCAGGTGTGGTTGTACACCCGCCGTGCAATATCGGTCCTGGCCATGCCGCTTCATTCCTCCTTGGCGATCCCCCGCCGCAGGGGTCTGGACCGCATCCTCGCTGATAGCATTGGGATATAGCGCCGGAGCGATCAAGCTGCCGACGAGAAAAAAGCAACCGTGGCCCTATCGTTGCATCGGCAGCACAAGAAAGACGAGGCGGCCCCAATGCTTAGCCTGTCGCCGTTGCTTTCTGTCCGCGCCGCTTGCGGATGCTGATCTGGCCGGTGACGGCCTGTTCGGTGCGCGCCGGCAATTCCTCGCGCTGGGCGAACAGCCAGTCGATGAAGACCTGGGCGATGGGTGCCGATTTCACCTCGTTGCGGCAGACGACGTAGAAGGCGTCGACCGCCGGCACCGACAGGTTGAACGGCGTCACCAGCTGTCCCCTGGCCAGCATGCTCGATGCGGTGACGCTGTCGCCCAGTGCCAGGCCGTGGCCGTGGACAGCGGCTTCGGTGGTCAGGCTGGCGCCCGACATGTGATGCTGCTGCACCGGCCGGAGGTCGAGCGCGTCGGCGGCCGCAAGCCAGGTGTGCCATTCGCGGCCGTCGTCGGCATGCAGGAGCACGTGGTCGGCAAGGTCGCGGACGCTGCGGATCGGCCGGTTGTTGATCAGCGTCGGGCTGACGACCGGGAACAGCTCCAGCGTCGACCATTTCTTCAGCCAGCAATCGGTCCAGCTGCCGTCGCCATAGAGGACGCAGACGTCGACGTCGGGCGCATGGATGTCACGTGGATCGTTGGAGGCGTTCAGGCGCAGGCTGATGCCGGGATATTGCGAGGTGAAGCCGCCGACCCGGGGCACCAGCCAGAGCGACAGCAGCGCCGGCACGCAGCTGACCGTCAGCTTGCCCGAACTCGTCGGCCGCGTCATGCGCGCAGTGGCCGAGGCGATGCTTTCGAAGGCGCCGGTCACCGCAGGCAGCAGCTCGGCGCCTTGCGGGGTCAGCTTGAGCCGCGATCCGGCGCGCTCCAGCAACTTGACCTTGAGCGTCGCCTCCAGCGCCCGGATCTGGTGGCTGATGGCGCCATGGGTGACGTTGAGTTCGCCCGCCGCCTTGGTCAGCGAGCCATGACGCGCAGTCGCCTCGAAGGCGCGCAGCGGGTTGAGCGGGGGCAGGCGCCGGGACATGAAATCTCCGCCTGGGAGGGACGGTCCATTGTGAGAAATTCTCACACGATAGACCTTAACATTATCAATTGCTATTTCAACGGCGCTGCCGGAAACTCGCTGCAATAACAACCAAAAAGCATGCGGGGAACACGAGGTACAGGCTGGCCGCCGGGAGCGGACGGCCGCAGGCGATCATTCCCGCATTGCGACTTACGAGGAGGCAATCATGGGTTTCGACGTCAACAAGCTTGCCGAGCTGCGCCAGAAATACGGCGAAGGCCATGGCGGCGATCTGTTCGACCCGAAGTTTCGCCGTGTCGCCGACAAGATCTTCAACAAGGCGGGCACGCGGCTGGCGCCCTATTCGGGCGTGCCGACCTTCCTGACCGCACCCTATCTCCAGGTCGACAACGACAATCCCGATTTCGGCGACCTGCAGGTGGCGATGATCGGCGTGCCGATGGATCTCGGCGTCACCAACCGTCCGGGCTCGCGCTTCGGCCCGCGCGCCCTGCGCACCATCGAGCGTATCGGTCCCTACAACCATGTGCTCGACTGCGCCCCGGTGCAGGAGCTGCGTGTCGCCGACATCGGCGACGTGCCGTTCCGCAGCCGCTATCGCCTCGAGCTCAGCCATGAGGACATCGAGCGCCGCATCGGCCAGATCGTCGATGCCGGCGTGGTGCCGCTGTCGGTCGGCGGCGACCATTCGATCACCCATCCGATCCTCAAGGCGGTGGGCAAGAAGCGCCCGGTCGGCATGATCCACATCGATGCCCATTGCGACACCGGCGGCGCTTACGACCTGACCAAGTTCCACCATGGCGGCCCGTTCCGCAACGCGGTGCTCGACGGCGTGCTCGACCCCACCCGCGTCATCCAGATCGGCATCCGCGGTTCGGCCGAATATCTGTGGGAGTTCTCCTACGAGTCCGGCATGACCGTCATCCATGCCGAGGAGATCAGCGGCATGGGCATCCCGGCCGTCATCGAGAAGGCCAAGAAGATCGTCGGCGACGGCCCGACCTATCTCTCCTTCGACATCGACAGCCTGGACCCGGCCTTTGCGCCGGGCACCGGAACGCCCGAAGTGGGCGGGCTGACGACGCGCGAAGTGTTGGAGATCGTCCGCGGCCTCAAGGGCCTCAACCTTGTCGGCGGCGACGTCGTCGAGGTGGCGCCGCAATACGACTCGACCACCAACACCGCGCATGCCGGCGCCCAGGTGCTGTTCGAGATACTCAGCCTGATGCTGTTCAGCCCCTTCGTCACCGGCAAGGGTGCCTGACCACAGCAATTTCGATTGGCCGCTGTTCTGGAAGCGGCGGCCAGGTGCTATCGCGACACTTCAACAACCAGACATTCCGAGGGATTCACGACATGAACATCAAGACGACACTCAGATCGACTGCCGCCGCCTTGCTTGTCGCCGTAACCGCGGCCCTCGCCGCCCAGCCGGCCCATGCCGACGCGCTCGAGGACATCGCCAAGGCCGGCCAGATCAATGTCGGTGTCTTTGCCGATTTTCCGCCCTTCTCCTCGGCCAGCGCCGACATGAGCCTCAAGGGCTATGACATGGACGTGGCGCAGGCAATCGCCGACGCGCTGAAGGTCAAGCTCAATCCGGTGCCGGTGACCGGCCAGAACCGCATTCCCTACCTGACCGACAAGCGCGTCGACCTTTTGATGAGCGTCGGCTATTCCAAGGAGCGCGAGCAGGTCATCGACTTCGCAGCGGCCTACGCGCCCTACTACATCGCCGTGATCGGCCCTGCCGAGCTCAAGGTTGCCGGCAAGGACGACCTCGCCGAGAAGTCGATCGCCGTCAACCGCGGCACGCTCGAGGACACCTCGCTGACCGAGGCGGCACCCGCCGGCGCCGACATCAAGCGCTTCGACAATTACAACGCCGTCATCCAGGCCTTCATTTCCGGCCAGACCCAGCTGATGGTGGTCGGCAACGACGTCGGCGCCCAGGTGCTGGCGCGCCAGGAGGCGCTGAAGCCGGAGCAGAAGTTCCAGCTTCTCACCTCGCCGTCGCATATCGGTCTCAACAAGAGCGAGGAAGGCCTGAAGAAGGTCATCAACGACACGGTGGCTGCGATGCTCGCCGACGGCCGTCTCAACACCGCGTCGGAAGCCTGGCTCAAGACCCCGCTCAACCCCGAGAACCTCAAGGATTGATCGTGGGCTACAGCCTCGACTTCGGCTGGCTTGAAGGGGCCGTGGGCGCAATCGCCCGCGGCGCCGCCATGACGGTCTTCCTGATCGTGGTGACGACGATTGCCGGGACGCTGATCAGCGTGCTGGCGGCCGCCGGGCGGCGCAGCGGGCCGACATGGCTGAAGCGCGCCATCACGGTCTATGTCGAGGTGATCAGGAACACGCCGTTCCTGGTGCAATTGTTCTTCATCTTCTTCGGCCTGCCGGCGATCGGCATCCGGCTCGATCCGATCGTCGCCGCCATCCTGGCAATGACGCTGAACATGGCGGCCTACACCACAGAAATCGTCGGCGCCGGCCTCGACGCTGTGCCGAAAGGCCAGCGCGAAGCCGCCCTGGCTTTGGGCTTGCGGCCGCGCCAGGTCTTCGTAAAGATCGTCTTGCCGCAGGCGCTCAAGGTCATCTTCCCTGCGCTGACGAGCCAGATCGTGATCATGATGCTCGAGTCTTCGGTGGTGTCGCAGATCGCAGTCAGTGAACTCACCTACGAAGCCGACATGCTGCAGGCACGGACCTTCCGCCCCTTCGAGACCTACTTCGTCGTCGCGATGATCTATCTCGGCCTGTCGATCGCACTGCGCCGTTTCCTCGTCGGCATCGGCCGGCGCACGCTCTCGGCGGGTGTGTCATGATCGAGTTCACCTTCTGGGACATACTTCGCAACCTGCTCTTCGCCACCCGCTGGACCGTGCTGCTGTCGATCGTGGCCTTTGTCGGCGGCGGCATCGTCGGCGTCCTCATCCTGTTCCTGCGCATCTCCAAGGCCAGGTGGGCGCGCCGCTTCGCCAGCGGCTACATCGCGCTGTTCCAGGGCACGCCCTTGCTGATGCAGCTGTTTTTGATGTTCTTCGGCCTGCCGATGCTCGGATTCCGCATCGAGCCGTGGACGGCCGCCGTGCTCGGCCTGACCTTCTTTGCCAGCGCCTACCTCGCCGAGATCTGGCGCAGCGGCGTCGACGCCCTGCCGCGCGGCCAGTGGGATGCCGGTGCCAGCCTCGGCCTGCACTATGTCCAGGAGCTGCGCCTGGTGATCCTGCCGCAGGCCTTTGCCATCACCCGCGCCCCGGTCGTCGGCTTTCTGGTCCAGTTGATCAAGGCGACGGCGCTGACCTCGATCATCGGTTTCGAGGAACTGCTCAGGACCTCGAACGCCATCAACAACGCGACGTTCGAACCATTCACCGTCTACGGGCTAGTAGCGCTGATCTTCTTTGTGCTCTGCTACCCGCTGACCCAGTATACCCGTTCATTGGAGGCCCGCGCCGCAGCACGCTGAACGACACTCCATCATAACAATTGGGAACAGCCGGCACAAAGCCGGCAATAAATGAGGAGAATGAAGATGACCAAGATACTGAACCATCCGATCAGCCGCCGCGCCGTGCTCGGTGCCGGCGTCGCGTCGGCAAGCCTGCTTGCCATGCCCTCGGTCCTGCGCGCCCAGGACAAGTCGATCAAGATCGGCGTCTATGGCGGCTACTTCAAGAAGTCCTTCGACGAGCACATCTTCCCCGAATTCACCAAGGCGACCGGCATCGCCGTCGAGTCGATCGCCGAGCCGACCGGCGAGGCCTGGCTGGTGCAGCTCGAACAGGCGGCCAAAGCCGGCCAGGCGCCCGCCGACATTTCGATGATGTCGCAGACCTCGACGCTGAAGGGGCAGGCGACCGAACTGTGGACGCCGATCGATGCGGCCAAGATCAAGAACCACGGCAATCTGCTCGATCACTTCGTCAACAAATATCCAGACGGCCGCATCGCCGGCATCGGCGCCGTGGCGTGGTACATCACACTGGTGACCAACACGGATGTGTTCAAGGAGGCGCCGACCTCCTGGGCCGCCCTTTGGGATCCGGCAAACGCAGACAAGCTCGGGCTTCTGGCGCTGGCTTCCAACTCCTTCCTGCTCGAGGTCACGGCCTCCACCTTCATGGGCGGCACCAAGGCGCTCGACACCGAGGAAGGCATCCTCAAGGCGTTCGAGAAGCTTGCCGAGGTCAAGCCGAATGTCCGGCTGTGGTATCGCGACGAGGCGCAGTTCGAACAGGCGCTGAAGTCGGGCGAAATCCCGATGGGCCAGTATTACCACGACGTCACCGGCCTGGCCGCGGCTGACGGCCAGCCGGTGCGCTCGACGTTCCCCAAGGAAGGCGGCATCCAGGATTCCGGCAACTGGGTCATCTCGCGCGCCTCGACCAAGGTCGATGAAGCGCATGTCTTCATCGACCATATGAGCCAGCCGGCGGTGCAGGCGCTGATGTCGCGCAAGGTTGGCACCGCGCCGACGCTCAAGAAAGAGGTTCTCGACCTCAAGCCGGAAGAGTTCGCCGCCGTCTCGTCGGACATTCCGCCGATCATCCCGCGCTACGACCTCTACACCACCAAGGCCGACTGGATTAACCAGAAGTGGACCGAGCTGATCGTCGGCTGAGCGCCTTTCCCTTCTCCCCGTTCACGGGGAGAAGGTGGCCCATAGGGCCGGATGAGGGGCAGAGCCAGCGCGGCAAGGCTCGCACCGCCCCTCATCTGCCTGCCGGCATCTTCTCCCCGTGAACGGGGAGAAGAGACGCTTTCCGCAACGCCGCTCCAACGTTTTAAGGCCCCCTCATGTCCGGACTCGTGCTTAAGGACATCACCAAGTCATTCGGCAACTTCAAGGCCGTCGACACGGCCAACCTGTCGGTGCCGCATGGCAAGTTCGTCTGCCTGCTTGGCCCGTCCGGCTGCGGCAAGACCACGCTGCTGCGCATGATCGCCGGCCTCGAGGATCCGTCCAGCGGCGAGATCCTGCTCGACGGCACCGACATCACGCCGGTGCCGACGCACAAGCGCAATCTCGGCATGGTGTTCCAGTCGCTGGCGCTGTTTCCGCATTTGTCGGTCGGCGACAACATCGCCTATCCCTTGCGTATTCGCGGTGCCTCGCGCGACGAGCAGAAGAAGCGCTCGGACGAGCTGTTGAAGCTCATCCATCTGCCCGGCTTCGCCGACCGCCCAGTGGCCAAGCTGTCCGGCGGCCAGCGCCAGCGCGTCGCCATTGCGCGTGCGCTTGCGCTGTCGCCGAAGCTGTTCTTGCTCGATGAGCCGCTGTCGGCGCTCGACGCCAAGCTGCGCGAGGCGATGCAGGTCGAGCTGCGCCAGCTGCAGCAGCGGCTCGGCATCACCACCTTCGTCGTCACCCACGACCAGCGCGAGGCGATGACCATGGCCGACCTCGTGGTCGTCATGGGCAACGGGAAGATCCTGCAGGCGGCACCGCCGATCGAGATCTACCGCAAGCCGGCCGATGCCTTCGTCGCCGACTTCATCGGCATGACCAACCTGCTCGACGCGGAAGTTGACCGCGCCGGCCGCGTCTCGGTGCTCGGTCAGGCGATTCCTGGTTTGACGATGCCCGAAGGCCTCACAAAGGCGTCCGTGTCGATCCGCCCCGAGGACGTTCATCTCGGCCCGGTCGGTGGCGATACGATCGCCGGCACCGTCACCTTCGTGCGCGATCTCGGCGGCACCATCGAGACCTTTGTCGAGGCCGGCGGCAAGACAATCATCGCCGTTGCCACGCCGCGCGAGCGGCCTGACGTAGTGGCGGGCCAGCAGGTCGGCGTGACCTTGCCGGCCGAAGCCTGCGTGGTGCTCAAGTCATGAAACGCGAGGCGCCGAAATCGCTTGCCGATTACAGCCCGCTGTTCTTTCCCGGGCTGATGCTGATCGTCTTCTTCGTCGTGCCGTTCTCGACGATGATCGCCGTCAGCTTCTTCCAGCGCGATCCTTCGGGCTTCTACACGCCCGATTTCGTCTTCACCAACTATGCCCGCTTCCTCAGCCTGTTCTTCGCCAAGGTGCTGGGCTTCTCGCTGATGCTGGCGGTGATGGTGGCGATCTGCTGCGTCGTCATCGCCTTCCCCTTCACCTTTCTTCTGACCAGGCGGCCGCGCAAGGTCCAGACGGTCTGGCTCGTCTGCCTGCTGTCGGTGCTGTCGCTGTCGGAGGTCATCATCGGCTTTGCGTGGTCGACGCTGTTTTCGCGCACTGCCGGCATCACCAATCTGTTCGTCGCCATCGGCCTGATGAAGGAGCCGGTGGCGCTGCTGCCAAGCTTCTGGGCGGTGCTGACCGGCATGGTCTACCAGGCGCTGCCTTACACCATCCTGGTGCTCTATCCCGCCCTCGTAAGGCTCGACCCGACCTTGCTTGAAGCCGCGCGCACGCTCGGCGCCTCGCCGGTCAGGGCATTCATGAACGTCGTCGTGCCAGCGCTGCGCAACACCATCGTCGCCACGCTGATCATGGTTTTCGTCTTCGCGCTCGGCTCGTACCTCCTGCCGCAGATCCTTGGCCGGCCGTCGCACTGGACGCTGTCGGTGCTGATCACCGACCAGGCCATTTACCAGTCCAACATGCCCTTTGCCGCTGCAATGGCGGTGTTCCTGGTGCTGATGTCGCTGGCGCTGGTGGGGCTGACGCTGCTCGTCGGACGCAGGGAGAACGCGCTGTGAGACAGACATTCCTTCGCCGGCTGTATTTCGTCGCCATTGCCCTGTTCCTGGCAGCGCCGCTGATCGTCGTCGCCGGCGTCTCGGTCAACGAGAAGCAGGACCTGGCCTTCCCGCCGAAAGGTTTTTCGCTGGCCTGGTACGCGCAGATCTTCGCCGATCCGGAGTGGCGCAAGGCACTGATCGCCTCGCTGTCGCTGGCGGTGACCGCAGCCGCCCTCGCGGTCGCCATCGCCTTGCCGCTGGCCTGGTTCCTGTGGCGGCGCATCGCGCCATGGGCCAACGTGTTCCAGATCCTGGGGCTCGCCCCCTTTATCCTGCCGCCGGTCATCACTGCGCTTGGCATGCTGACCTTCTGGGCGACGACGGGCTTCTACGGCCAGCCCTGGACGGCGGTCATCAGCCACGCGATCTTCTTCGTCACGCTGCCGCTGGTGACGCTGTCGCTCGGCTTCGCCTCCATCGACCGCTCGCTGGTCGAGGCGGCGGCGACGATGGGCGCCGACGACCGCACCGTGCTGAAGACGGTGGTGCTGCCGCTGATCCGGCCCTACCTCGTCTCGGGCTATGCCTTCGCCTTCGTGCTGTCGCTCAACGAATACATCGTCGCCTACATGACCATCGGCTTCACGCTCGAAACCCTGCCGATCAAGATATTCAACGCCCTGCGCTACGGCTACACGCCGACCATGGCGTCGGTGTCGGTGTTCTTCGTCGCGGTGGCGGCGCTGGTGTTCGGCCTGATCGCCAAGTTCGGCGACATCAGGCGGCTCTTGGGCGCGATGTCGTCGGAGACCTGACGGGCATTCAACGGTCGGGCGGCACCCTTTCGAAGGGTGTCGCCTGAGTGACAATTGCCAGTCGCCTGGTTGTCGCGCCAGGCGGCTGCCGCTCCTAGCATCGCTTACATGCCGACCAGACACCCGGCGGCCATGCGGGAGCGAAGCGCCATGTGCGGATTTGTGTGCCTCTGGAACCTCGACGACGAGGCGCTGGCGTCGCGGATGATCCGCAAGATGGAGCACCGCGGGCCCGACGCGCTGGAGGTGGTGCGACCCAGGAATATCCCTGTCGTGATGGCGCATGCCCGGCTTGCCATCATCGGTCCCGAAAACGGTGCCCAGCCGATCTACCAGGGCGACAACATCCTGGTCGTCAACGGCGAGATCTACAATCACACCGACCTCAGGGCGATCCTCGGCGAGAGCGCCTTCCAGACCCGCAGCGACAGCGAGACGGTGCTGCATCTTTTCCGTAGGAACGCGCTGCGCTGGGTGTCGCGGCTCGACGGCATGTTCGCCTTCGTGCTGGCGACGCCGGATCGCATCGTCGCCGCCCGCGACCCGCTCGGCATCAAGCCGCTTTATGTCGCCCATATCGGCGAAGGGCTTGCCTTCGCCTCAGAGCTCAAGGCCTTCGATGGTGTCGATGTCGCCAGGATCGAGGCGCTCGAACCCGGCGCCATGTTCGACAGCCAGGGCGGCATGCGGCGCTGGTATCGCATGCCGCACGGCGCGGCGGATGCCGAACCCGGAATCAGCGAGGAACTGACCTGGCGCGAGCTGCGGCTGGTGCTGGAAGAAGCGGTGGCCAAGTGGATGGTGGCGGACGTCGAGGTCGGTTCGTTCCTGTCGGGCGGGCTGGACAGCTCGATCATCGCGGCGATCGCCGCCCGGCAGTTGCCGAAACGGCTGAAGACGTTTTCCGTCGGCCTGGCCGGCAGCCCCGATCTCATCGCCGCGCGCCGCGTCGCCGACCACCTCGGCACCGAGCATTTCGAGCATGCGTTTACGCCGGAACAGGTCGCGGCTGTGCTGCCGCATGTCATCTACCATCTCGAAAGCGCCGACATCGATCTGGTGCGCTCGGCGGTGCCGACCCATTTCGCCGCCCGGCTGGCGCGGCGCCATGTCAAGGCGGTGCTGACCGGCGAGGGCGCCGACGAGCTGTTTGCCGGCTACACCTACCACCACGCCTATGTCGACCGGCCGCGCGAGCTGGCCGACGAGCTGACGCGGTCGCTGGGCACCATGCACAACATCAACCTCCAGCGCGTCGATCGCGTCACCATGGCCGAGAGCCTGGAGGCGCGCACGCCCTTCCTCGACCGCGAGCTGATCGACTTCGCCCAGAGCATTCCGGCGACGCTGAAGCTGAGGCGCACCGACCCGGCCTCGCCAGAGAGCACAGGGCCGACGACGGAAAAATGGATCCTGCGCAAGGCCTGCGCCGATCTGCTGCCGCATGACCTGGTCTGGCGCAAGAAGGCGCAGTTCGATGAAGGCTCCGGCGCAGTGGCGGCGCTGGGCGAGGCGTTGCAGGCGATGACCGGCGCGGCCGGGCCGCTAGACCGCGCCGCCGAGGGCGCGGTCTATGAAAGCCTGCTGCGGCAAAGCTATGTCGATCCCGACCGCATCATGATGGCGGCGGGCAAGTGGGAATCGAACCGCGTCGCGATGGCGGTGGCCTAGCCGGCAGGCGCGGCGCCTGCCGGATCACTCGTCCGTCAGATTACCTGCTTGTCCATCAGGCCGAGTTTCTCGCGCCTGAGCCAGCGCCACAACAGCAGCACCGAAACCACGGCGAGGCCGGAGAAAAGGCCGATCCAGATGCCGCGGCCCTCGAAGCCGAAATGGAAAGCAAGGACGATGCCAAGCGGCAGGCCCACGCCCCAATAGCCGATGGCGGCGAGGATCATCGGCACCGTCGTGTCCTGCAGCCCGCGCAACTGGCCCGCCGACACCGCCTGGGCGCCGTCGACCACCTGGAACAGCGCCGCGAACACCAGGAAGCTGACCGCCAGGCCGATGACCTGGGCGTTGGCCGGGTCACTGATGTCGATGAAGGCCGAAATCAGCAGGTGCGGCCAGAACACCATCACCATCGCCATCAACGCCATGAAGCCGACGCCGAGCACATAGGCCGTCCAGCCGGCACGGGTGATGCCGTCATGGTCCCTGGCGCCGAAGGCCAGCCCGACGCGCACGGTGACGGCCTGGCCGAGCCCGAGCGGGATCATGAAGGTCACCGCACAGATCTGGATGGCGATGGCGTGCGCCGCGAGCGAAGCCGAGTTGATCAGCCCCATCAGGAAGGCGGCGGCATTGAAGATGGTGACCTCGAAGGCGAGGATGCCGGAGATCGGCGCGCCGAGCTTGAGCAAGGCCATGAAACGCGGCCAGTCGGCCCGCCAGAAGCGCCCGAACAGCCGGTAGCGGCGGAATTTCTTCTCGGTCATCACCACCACGGCCATGCCGACGAACATCATGGCACTGGCAATGCTGGTGGCAAGACCGGAGCCGGCGATGCCCATCTCGGGGAAGCCCCATTTGCCGAACACCAGCAGCCAGTTGCCGAGCGCGTTGGCTGCGACCGCCACCGCCATGATGACCAGCGCCCAGCCGGGACGCTCGAGCGCCGAGATGAACGAGCGCAGGACGATGTAGCCGAAGAACGGCAGCGCCGCCCATTGCAGGTGGTGGACATAGATGCCGGCCTGTTCGGCGAGCTTGGGGTCCTGGCCCATGACGAGCAGGATCGCCTCGGTGTACCACAGCAGGGCCCAGATGGGGATCGAGATCAGGACCGCCAGCCACAGGCCCTGGCGAACGGTGCGGCGGACATCGCGCACCGAATGGGCCTTGCGGCCGAGTTCGGCCGCCATCATCGGCGATGTCGCGTACATCAGGCCGAGCCCGAAGATCAGCGGCGCGAAATAGAGGTTCGAGCCGAGCGCGCCAGCGGCAAGCGCATCAGGCCCCAGCCGGCCGAGCATCATCACGTCGGTGGCGGTCATGGCGGTTTGCGCCAGGTTGGTGAGGATCATCGGCCAGGCCAGCGCCAGCATTGCGCGGAGCTCGCCACGCCAAGGACTGGCCGGTGATTGCGCGCCGGTTTCGATCGCAGACATGTTTTCCGTCTTTCGTGCCGATATCGCGAGAAATGCCGCAGATATCGTGCGATTCGGCCTCAAAACACCCGATTTTGCCTCGCCGTGGTCCGCTTTTGAAGCAAACCGCCCGGTGTGGCAAGCCGTCAGGGCGGCCAAGCATTGAGCCAGCAGGACGTCGAGTGGCGGCGCACGGCGCTGCCGTTCAGCCGCCGAAGTCGGCGATTTCGGGCAGGATCCACTCGCGGAAGGCGCGGATCTTGGGCACGTTGCGGCGCGCTTCGGGATAGACCAGCCAGTAGGCATGGCCGTCGTCGCCGACGATGTCGAAGGGCTGGATGAGCCGGCCCTCGGCGATTTCGTTGGTGAAGAATTTCTGCGTCAGGATCGCAACGCCCTGGCCGGCCATCGCCGCGTTCGCCTCATAGGCCTGCGAGCCCATCGAGGTGTCGGGTCGCCCTTCGAGACTGTCGATCGGCACGTTCGCCAGTTCGAACCAGCGCTTCCACCAGACATCCGTCGGATCGAGGATGCGGAGCTTGAGCAGGTCGGCCGGCTCCTTCACCCCGCCGATGCTGTCGGCGAGGCGTGGGCTGAGCATCGGCGTGTACTGGGCGCGGAAAAGCAGGTGGGCGACAAGGCCCGGCCATGCGCCGTCTCCCGAGCGGATGCCGATGTCGACCTCCTCGCGCGCGAAATCGACCATATGGCTGGAGGTGTCGAGCCGCACGGCAATGGCGGGGTGGCGCATCTGGAACGAGCCGATATGCCGCGCCAGCCAGTTGGAGGCGAAGGTCAGCACGGTGGAGATGCACAATGTGCCGCCCGATCCGGCGCGCGCCGCGGCATAGGCTTCGCCCAGTATGTCGAAGGCGTCGCTGACGGCCGGCGCAAGGCGGCTGCCGGTTTCGGTCAGCACCACCTGCCTGGGTTTCCTCAGGAACAGCGGCGTGCCGACCCGCTCCTCCAGCAGCTTGATCTGGTAGCTCACCGCCGCCTGGGTCATGCCGAGTTCGGCCGCGGCCTTGGTGAAGCTGCCATGGCGCGCGGCAGCCTCGAAGACCCGTAGCGCCGTCAGCGGCGGCAGTTGCAGGCTCATGCCCAGGGCATCCTATGCATAAGGGCTCTTAATGGGTCGTGATCGACGTTCGATTGGAAATGCCAATCATTACAAACCAATATGTAGGCCAACGCATCAGCAATCTTCAAGCATCTCATAAGGATGACGATCATGGCCACGCTACAGGCAAGTCTTGTCCATTGCGAGCAGATCAGCTGGACGGCAAGGCTGGCTGCCGCCTTCGGCGTGCGTTCCCGGCGCCGTGTCCTCGATGCCAGGGACCTTTCCGACCACCTCAAGCGCGACGTCGGCTTTCTCGACGGCAACAACCCCTGCGGCCGGCGCCTCTGAAGCCCGGACGCATGCGCATGTGTCCTCGAAGGTCATATGAACGGTTCATTTCCGCCGCCAAAGCTCCTATGAGCAAGGGGGTGAACGAGGACCGGTCAGATGACACCGAAGGCAGTGTACTGGGATATGGACGGCACGCTGATCGACAGCGAGCCGCTGCATGAGCAATCGCTGGTCGCCGCACTGCGCAGCGCCGGCGTCGAGCCGCCGGTCGACCTGCACGCTCGTGTCGTCGGTCAGGCGGCGCGGCCGGTCTATGAGGTGCTGCGCGAGCAGTTCGGCCTCGGCCTCGAATTCGACGACTGGATCAACCTGAAATACGCCCACTATATGGGGCACGCGCCGGGCCTCCTGCCGCGCGAGGGCGCGATGGAGATTTTCCGCGATCTCAAGGCCAGGGGCGTGACCCAGGCGATCGTCTCGAATTCCGACCGTATGGTGGTCGACGTCAACCTGCGGGCCGTCGGCCTTCACGAGCCGGTGATGAAGACCATCAGCCGCAATGACGTGCGCAACGGCAAGCCCGATCCCGAGCCCTATCTGCGCGCCGCCTGGCTGACCGGCATCGACCCGGCAGATACCGCGGTGATGGAAGACAGCGTCACCGGCGCCATCGCCGGCGTCGCCGCCGGCATGCGCACCATCTTCTGGCCGCAGGACAGGATCGACGGCCCGCCCGGCGCGCTGGTGGCGCACAGCGCCGAGGAAGTGCGGGCGCTGCTCGGGTTGGGGTGACTGGCTTTCGAACCTGCCTGGGGCGGTTGTCTTGGTGGAGATGTCACGGCATGGGTCCCCGGGTCTGCGCAGTTCGCTTCGCTCCTGCTCCGCCCGAGGATGACGAAGGGAGGGAGCCCCTCGCACATCGTGAACGTCGCTCCCGAAAATACGAGAACTGTCAGCCAACGAACCCGTCAGCCGTTGAACCGTCCGCGCATGCACGACCGTTCGCGATTGGCGGTGACGCCACCCAAACTCGTCATCCTCGGGCGGAGCAGGAGCGAAGCGACTGCGTAGACCCGGGGATCCATGCCGTTACGTTGCAGATGATGCGCACTACGCGAGGCCGCCCGCCTTTCAGTTCCGGTAGACCGGTTCCTGCTCGTCGAGGATGGCCTTGAGCTCGGCGAGGTGGCGTTCGGCCTGGCCGGGGTAGTCTTCCTGTTCCAGCGCCGCCTTTTCGGCGATCTCGTCGGACAGCGTCCGCAGCGGCCGGCCGGTCCACAAGGCCTTGATGTAGGTCTCGCAGGCGCGCTCGAAATAATAGAGCCGGTTGAAGGTGTCGGCGACGCTGTCGCCGATGACCAGCCCGCCGTGATTGCCCATGATCATCACCTTGACCTTGGGGTCGGCGAGCAGGCTGGAACAGCGCTCGCCCTCCTCTTCGAAGGCGAGCCCGCCATAGTGCCCGTCGACGACATGGCGGCGGAAGAAGATCGCCGTGTTCTGGTCGATCGGCGGCAGGGTGGAATCGGCGAGCGAGGCGAGCACGGTGGCGTGGATCGAATGCACATGCATGACGCAGCGCGCGTGCGCACAGTTGCGGTGGACGGCGCCATGCAGGCCCCAGGCGGTCGGGTCCGGCGCGTTCGGCCCGGTCATGGTCTCGGGGTCGTTGGCGTCGATCAGAAGCAGGTCGCTCGCCTTGATGCGTGAGAAATGAACCTGGTTGGGGTTCATCAGGAACTTTGAGCCATCGTCGTTGACGGCGAGAGAGAAGTGGTTGGCCACCGCCTCGTGCATGTTGAGCCTGGCCGTCCAGCGGAAGGCGCAGGCAAGGTCGACGCGCTCCTCGTAGAACGGCAGGTTGGTCTGCTTGAGCTGGGTGACGGCCATCTCTTCCTCCCTCGCTGGCTGGAGGAAGAATGCCGTGTCATGACCAGTGCGGCAACCGCCGCTCAGGCCGATTTATGCTTGGTCCAGCCCAAGCCCGCCATTGTCGACGATGAAGTCGATGACTGCCTCCAGCCCCTTGCCGCGCGAGAGGTCGGTGAAGCCGAACGGGCGCTTGCCGCGCTGGCGGACGGCGTCACCTTCCATCACCTCGAGATTGACGTTCACATAAGGAGCGAGGTCGCTCTTGTTAATGACCAGGAAATCGGAGCGGGTGATGCCGGGGCCGCCCTTGCGCGGGATCTCCTCGCCCTGGCAGACCGAAATGACGTAGAGCGTGATGTCGGCGAGGTCGGGCGAGAAGGTCGCGGCCAGATTGTCGCCGCCCGATTCGATGAAGACGATGTCGAGGTCGGGGAACTTTCGGTTCATCTCGGCGATGGCCTGGAGATTGATCGAGGCATCTTCGCGGATGGCGGTGTGCGGGCAGCCGCCGGTCTCCACGCCCATGATGCGCTCTTCCGGCAGCGCCTGCAGGCGCGCCAGCATCAGCGCGTCTTCCTTGGTGTAGATGTCGTTGGTGACCACCGCGATGGAGAATTCGTCGCGCAGGGCCTTGCACAGTTTTTCGGTCAGCGTCGTCTTGCCCGAGCCGACGGGGCCGCCGATGCCGATGCGAAGCGGGCCGTTTTTCGAGGTCATGGCTGGAATCCCTTGATGGCGAGGAAGGCGAAGCCTGCGCCGATGAACAGGCACAGCGGCGAATAATACAGCCGGTCGAGCCGGGCGAAGGGCATTTCCGGCGTCAGTCGACGCCATGCCGGGGTGAAGCCGGCGATGCCGCGGCCGAGAAAGACCAGCGCGATCATCAGCGCCGAGGCAGCCAGGCCTTCCCTTGGAAAGGGCGTGGCGAACACGCCGACCAGCGCCAGCGGCCACAGCGTCGCCAGCAGCAGGCAGGCGGCAACCGTAAAGCAGGCGAAGGGCGTGGGCATGGCGTCGATGCCGCGGAAGCCGGCGATGGCCCGGGCGCAGGAGGCCTGGTCGGTGCCGGGCCAGACGCCGCCGAGGCCCCAATAGACGTGCAGCGAGGTGAGCAGGTAGAGCACCGCGGCGAGCGCGAAGGCGACGTTTGTCATGAGCGGAAAAGCCTTGAGTGCTGGGTTTCGTGGCGCATGGCCACGATGTCGGAGGCGATGGCGGCCGAGCCGAGGTCGTCGAGGCTCGAGCGCGCGGCACGGGAAGCGACCGTCAGGGCCGTCGGTTCGAACCCGGCAATGATGCCCGTCGCTGCGACCTGGCCGACGACGCCGAGGCGGATCGCCGCCTGGACGAGATTGGTCGAAAACGCCTGCAACCAGGCCGCAAGCCCATCCTCGAGGGCAACGCCATGGGCCCCTGCAACCGCGCCTACGGCAACGCAATAGGCGCACTCTGCCGGCAGTCTTTCGAGCACCGGATGCGGCCAGGCCGAGGCGGCGGCGAGGAAGGCCTGTCCCTGCAGCATCGTTTCCATGTGTCGTTCGCGCGACCCGGCCAGCGCTTCGGCGAGTTCGGCAATTTCGACAAGGTTTCCGTCGGTGCCGGCGCGGCGCCAGCTTTCCGCGAATAGCACCGTGTCGTTCCAGCCGGAGCCGAGTTCGGCGAGCGCGGTCAGCCATACGGCCAGGTCGTCGCGGCTGGCAACAAGCCCGTCATTCACGGCGCGTTCGAGGCCATGGCTGTAGGAGAAGCCGCCGACCGGGAATGCCGGCGACAGCCACGCCATCAGCCGCAGCAGCGCGGCACCCTTGGCGGGCTCAGTCATGATGGTGATGGTGGCGGCCGCCATGATGATCGTGATGGTCGCCGTGATCGTGGTGGTGATCCCCGTGGTCGTGTGAATGACCGTGGGCATGGCCGTGTCCGTGATCGTGGCCCTGGCCGGAATAGGCGCCGCGCACCGTCTCGAACGGCTCCAGGACATCGCTGACCCTGGCACCCAGGCCTTCGAGCATCGCCTTGATGACGTGGTCGCGCAGGATCAGGATGCGGTCGGCCTCGATCGCCGCCGCGAGGTGGCGGTTGCCGATATGCCACGCGAGCTGCGTCAGGTGCACCGCATCGCGGGCGCGGATTTCGTAGAGCTCTTCTTGGGCGGCGAAGATCTCGGCGTGGCGCCCGTCGTCGAGCACCAGCACATCGCCGGTTTCGAGCACCACTGGCTCGGGCAGGTCGACCAGCACGCGGTCGCCATGGACCAGTTCGATGGCGCGGCGGCGGATGTGGCGTTCGTCATGGGCAAGCACGGCAAGGTCGAAAGGCAGCGGGCGCTGCGCATCGGCACGGATGGTCTCGGCGCGAATGAAACGGGAGGCGCGCAGCATTGAAGCTCTGTTCCTTTCACATGAAGTCGAGGTTTTGACGCTTCGGGCGATGGTGTCGAACAGGCGCCGGAACCGCAATATCTGATGGACTACAGTAGCCGTGATGACGACGCTATGGAATCTCCCGCTGCGGCTGGCGACGGCGACAAAGTGCCTCCATCCGAAATGCGCCAATTGTCCAACCAAGCGTGGCTTTCGCCATGAAAAAACCCCGGCGCGCGGGTGCGGCCGGGGTTCGATCTTGGCAAAAGCGCTGGAGCTTACGCGGCTTCGGCGATGTCGTCGTTCTTCAGAGCTTCAAGAATGTTCTGCGGCGAGGAAACGCCGTAGGGATCGCTGTCGCAATTGTCGGAGAAGCCTTCTTCCTCGAACCACTTCTCGATGCGGCCGTTGTTGATGACGGCGGCATAGCGCCACGAGCGCATGCCGAAGCCGACATTATCCTTGGCAACCAGCATGCCCATCTTGCGGGTGAATTCGCCCGAGCCGTCCGGGATCAGCTTCACCTTGTCGAGGTTCTGCGACTTGCCCCAAGCGTTCATGACGAAGGCGTCGTTGACCGACACGCAGTAGATCTCGTCGACGCCCTGGGCCTTGAATTCGCCGAACAGCTTCTCGAAGTCGGGCAGCTGGTAGGTCGAGCAGGTCGGGGTGAAGGCGCCCGGCAGCGAGAACAGCACGACGCGCTTGCCGTCGAAATAGTCGGCCGAGGTCTTGTCTTCCCAGCGGAAGGGATTGGGGCCGCCGACGGCCTCGTCGCGCACGCGGGTGCGGAAGGTGACGGAAGGAACTTTCTTCCCGAACATGTATGTCTCCATTTCCAAGATGGCAGGAGCCCCCCGATCTTGGGGCTCGGTGGTCCTGCCGAATTTTTGCTAGCGGAGGCTAGATAACAATTGGCCGGAGGCTGTTCCAGCATTGCCGCCGTGGCATCAGGTCGCGGGCCTGCCCCACGGGCAGGAATCCGTCAGAACAGGAAGTAGCGCTGCGCCATCGGCAGCACCGTCGCCGGCTCGCAGGTGAGCAGTTCGCCGTCGGCGCGCACCTCGTAGGTCTCCGGATCGACTTCCATCACGGGCATCGCGTCGTTGAGGATCATCGAGCGCTTGCCGATGCCGCCGCGGGTGTTTTCGACGGCCACCATCTGCTTTTCCACGCCGATGCGCTGGCGCAGGCCGCCCTCCAGCCCGGCCTTCGACACGAAGGTGATCGAGCTGTTGGTCAGCGCCTTGCCATAGGCGCCGAACATCGGGCGGAAATGGCTCGGCTGCGGCGTGGGAATCGAGCCGTTGGGGTCGCCCATCGGCGCCGTAGCGATCCAGCCGCCGAGCAGCACCATATCGGGCTTCACGCCGAAGAAGGCCGGGTTCCACAGCACGAGATCGGCGCGCTTGCCGACCTCGATCGAGCCGATCTCGCGCGACATGCCATGCGCGATGGCCGGGTTGATGGTGTATTTGGCGATGTAGCGGCGGGCGCGGAAATTGTCGTTGTCGCCTTTTTCGCCCGGCAATGCGCCGCGCTGGCGCTTCATCTTGTCGGCGGTCTGCCATGTCCGGATGATCATCTCGCCGACGCGGCCCATGGCCTGGCTGTCCGACGAGATGACGGAGAAGGCGCCGAGGTCGTGCAGGATGTCTTCCGCCGCGATCGTCTCCTTGCGGATGCGGCTCTCGGCGAAGGCGATATCCTCGGGGATCGACGGCGACAAATGATGGCAGACCATCAGCATGTCGAGATGCTCGGCGATGGTGTTGACCGTGTACGGCCGCGTCGGGTTGGTCGAGGCCGGGATGACGTTGGGATACTGGCACACCTTGATGATGTCGGGCGCATGGCCGCCGCCGGCACCTTCGGTGTGGAAGGAGTGGATGGTGCGGCCCTTGAAGGCTGCGACCGTGTCTTCGACGAAGCCGCCTTCGTTCAGCGTGTCGGAGTGGATCGCCACCTGGATGTCGTAGGCGTCGGCGACCGAAAGACAGGTGTCGATGGCCGCCGGCGTCGAGCCCCAGTCCTCGTGCAGCTTGAGGCCGCAGGCACCGGCCAGCACCATCTCTTCCAGTGCGCCCGGCAGCGAGGCATTGCCCTTGCCGAACACGCCGATGTTCATCGGCAGGCCGTCGAAGGCCTGGATGATGCGGGCGATGTTCCATGGGCCGGGCGAACAGGTGGTGGCGAGCGTGCCGTGCGCCGGGCCGGTGCCGCCGCCGACCATGCAGGTGACGCCCGAATTCAACGCCTCGTCCACCTGCTGCGGCGAAATGAAGTGGATGTGGGTGTCGATGCCGCCAGCCGTCAGGATCTTGCCTTCGCCGGCGATGATCTCGGTGCCCGGACCGATGATGATGGTGACGCCGGGCTGGGTGTCGGGGTTGCCGGCCTTGCCGATGGCGGCGATGCGCCCGTCCCTGAGGCCCACATCGGCCTTGTAGATGCCGGTGTGGTCGAGGATCAGCGCATTGGTGATGACGCAGTCCATCGCCCCGTGGGCGCGGCTGAGCTGGCTCTGGCCCATGCCGTCGCGGATGACCTTGCCGCCGCCGAACTTCACCTCCTCGCCATAGACGGTGAAGTCGTTCTCGACTTCGATGAACAGCTCGGTGTCGGCAAGCCGCACCTTGTCGCCCACCGTCGGGCCGAACATCCGGGCATAGTCGGGACGGGAGATCTTCGCTGGCATCAGAGTTTTCCCATCACCTTCTTCTGGAAGCCGTAGACCTCGCGCTTGCCGCCGAGCGGCACCAGCGTGACGTCACGTTCCTGGCCGGGCTCGAAGCGCACGGCGGTGCCGGCGGCGATGTCGAGCCGCATGCCCCGCGCCTGTTCGCGGTCGAATTTCAGGCCGTTGTTGGTCTCGTAGAAATGATAGTGGCTGCCGACCTGGATCGGCCGGTCGCCCGTGTTGGCGACCTTGAGCGTGACCGTCGGCTGGCCCTTGTTGAGCTCGATCGAGCCGGGGGCGGGAATGATTTCGCCGGGGATCATGTGGGAGCTCCTCAAGCCGCATTTCTTGGCAATGGCGCGCAGCCTTCGGCTTTCAGCACGCGCTTGGTCGAGGCGGGGTATTTCGCAAGCATGGCAGTGGGCCGGATCGGCCGGGCGGAGAAATTGCCGCCGCAATTGGGGCAGGTGCCGCCCAGCACACCTTTCGCGCAGTCGCTGCAGAAGGTGCATTCGAAGGTGCAGATCACCGCGTCGGCGGCTTCGGGCGGCAGGTCGCGGTCGCAGCATTCGCAGTTGGGACGCAGTTCGAGCATGGCGGCCTCAGCGAATGGGTTCGTGCACGGTGACCAGCTTGGTGCCGTCGGGGAAGGTGGCTTCCACCTGGACGTCGTGGATCATCTCGGCGATGCCGTCCATGACCTGGGCACGGGTGATGACATGGGCGCCGGCTTCCATCAGCTCGGCGACGGGGCGGCCGTCGCGCGCGCCCTCGACGATGAAGTCGGAGATCAGCGCCACCGCCTCGGGATGGTTGAGCTTGACGCCACGTTCGAGCCGCTTGCGCGCCACCATCGCCGCCATGGCGATCAAGAGCTTGTCCTTTTCCCTTGGCGTCAGGTTCATTCGGGCACCGAAATCCTAGAGTGACCACAGTCTGGGCAAGCCTGCCTGTGCGTTGAGCAGGGCGGCCAGGGGCATGAGTCGTTTACGTAGCTGGTAGCCGTCCTCGGCGTAAAGCCTCGCAAGAAGCTTGCCAGTTCCAGCCACGTTCCAAGCGCTGATGCCGCCATCGTCGCCGATGATTCGCCGCGCCGGCTCCACCAAGACCTCGGTTTCGCCGGAGATCAAGAGCAGCGTTGCCATGGCGATGCGCCCACCGGCCGATGCCGGTTTGGCGAGCGTCGTTTCCATCTCGGGGCCGACCGAAAATTCTTCGGCGTGGACGAGTTTTCCCTCGCAGCGGATGCGCCAGCGGTCGCGGAACAGGCCGCTCCTGGCGCGCTCGCCCATGGCGCTGCGGCCGAAGACCGTCGCCTCGACGACCAGCGCCTCGGCGCCTGCGGCGAGGTCGACGTCGAGCGAACGCGAGAAGGCCGAGCGGTCGAAGACGATCGTCTCCTGCGGCAGCCATGCAAGCCGGCCGCCTTGGCCGACCGTCAGCCGTACGTCCACTTCGGCCCGGCCGGCCAGAGCGCGGTAGACCTTTTCGCACGCCTGGGTGGTGATCGACGCCCGTGCGCCGGCACCGACGGCGACCTCCCATCCGATACGGTCGCCGCCGGTCAGTCCGCCGGCCATGTTGATCAGCACCGCCTCCAGCGGCTCAACCCCGGTGTCGGGCAGCCTGATCTTGGCCGCGCCGTCCTGGTAGAGGCGGGCGAGGCGGCTGCGCCCGGCGCGATGCTCGATCTCGATGCGGGCGCGTGCGGCCACGCGTTGCGAGGAAATCGCTGCTGCGTCCGCCGCCGCGGATAGGGATGCGTTGAAGGTCATGACGCCCTGAGGTTTAGCCGAGACGACGCGTTTGTCGACATATAGCTTGTTGCCTCACGGCGTTTCCGTTTCTATAGAGGGATGCCTTTTTGGCTCATTTCGGGGGCGAACAGTGCAATTCGGGCTTGCAACCAGCCCGGCGCGACAATCGCGTGACGCATGCCCGGCAAGTGTAAGAGAGTTCTGGGGAAGGGTACTGATGGCTGACAAGCTGGCAACGGAAATCATCGACAAGATCAAGGCGCATGCAGAGACCGGCGGCGAAGAGATCACGCTTGATACCGAATTGACCGCGCTCGGCATCCATTCTCTCGAGTTGACCGAGATCATCTTCGATCTCGAAGAGGAATACGGCATCGAGATCGAGATGAACACGGCCGATGCCTGGAGCAGCCTCAAGAATGTTGGCGACATGGTTGAGGCCGTACGCGGCCTGATTGCACAAAAAGCCTGACATGGATCGCAAGCGCATCGTCATCACCGGCCTCGGCGGGCTGTGCGGACTCGGCACCGACGCGGCTGCCATCTGGGACGGGCTGCGCAATGGCCGCTCTGCCATCGGCACGATTGTGCAATCGCCATTGCACGATCTCAAGACCCGTACCGGCGCCGAGATCAAGGAACTGCCCGACCACGGCATCGACCGCAAGCAGCTGGTGTCGATGGACCGCTTCAGCCTGCTTGCCGTGATCGCGGCGCGCGAGGCGATGCGCCATGCCGGCCTGACCTCCGACGAGACCAACACCTACCGGATGGGCACCGTCGTCGGCGTCGGCGTCTGCGGCTGGGAAGCGATCGAGGAAAACTACCGCGCCATCCTGCTCGAGGGCAGGAACCGCGCTGGCATCTTCACCGTGCCCAAGGTCATGCCGGGTGCCGCAGCCGGCCAGGTCAGCATGAATCTCGGTCTGCGCGGCCCGGTCTTTGGCGCCACCTCCGCCTGTTCGTCCTCCAACCACGCATTCGCCACCGCCATGGATCAATTGCGCGCCGGCCGTGCCGACGTGATGGTCGCCGGCGGCACCGATGCGCCGCTGGTCTGGGGCATCGTCAAGGCCTGGGAAGCGCTGCGCGTGCTCTCGCCCGACACCTGCCGTCCGTTCTCGGCCGACCGCCAGGGCTTGGTGCTTGGCGAAGGCGCGGGCATGGCCGTGCTCGAGACTTACGAACATGCCGTTGCCCGCGGCGCCACCATCCTGGCCGAGCTCGCCGGAGCCGGCATGTCGGGCGACGCCTCCGACATCGTTGCGCCGACGGTCGAAGGCCCGGCCGCCGCCATGCGCGCCTGCCTGCACGATGCCGGCCTGGCGCCCGAAGAGGTCGACTACATCAACGCCCATGGCACCGGCACCAAGGCCAACGACCAGATCGAGACCGCGGCCATCAAGCGCGTGTTCGGCGCGCATGCGCACAAGCTGTCGGTGTCGTCGACCAAGTCGATGCACGCCCACTGCCTCGGCGCCTCGGGTGCGCTCGAAATGATAGCCTGCGTCATGGCGGTGCGCGAAGGGCTGGTGCCGCCGACTGCCAACTATCGCGAGGCGGATGCCGACTGCGACCTCGACGTGACGCCCAATGTCGCCAAGGCACGCCCGGTGCGGGTGGCGATCAGCAACGGCTTTGCCTTCGGCGGCACCAACGCCGTCGTGGCGGTGAAGGCGGCCTGAGAGCGGCCTTCGTCCACGTTGCGTAGGGACAAATCAGCGCGCTTGCATATTGATGCAGCGCGCCTGCATGCCTAACTCTTGCGTGCCCCACCATTCCGGTCAGCGCTCTGCGCCGGCCCACCCCCACGAGGAACCGTCGATGAGCGATCTCACTCCATTTCCGATTGCCGCGCGTTGGCCGGCGCAGCACCCCGACCGCATCCAGCTCTATTCGTTCCCGACGCCGAACGGCGTCAAGGTGTCGATCGCGCTGGAAGAGCTCGACCTGCCCTATGAGGCCCACGCCATCAACATCGGAAAGAACGAGAGCTGGACGCCCGAGTTCCTGGCGCTGAACCCCAACGGGAAGATCCCGGCGATCATCGATCCCAACGGCCCCGGCGGCAAGCCGCTGGCGCTGTTCGAATCGGGCGCGATCCTGCTCTATCTCGCCGAGAAGACCGGCCGCCTGATCCCCGCCGATCGCGCTCGCCATTACGAGACGATCCAGTGGGTGTTCTTCCAGATGGCCTCCGTCGGTCCGATGTTCGGCCAGCTCGGCTTCTTCCACAAGTTCGCCGGCCGCGAGATCGCCGACAAGCGTCCGCTGGAGCGCTACCGCGACGAGTCGCGGCGGCTTCTCGGCGTGCTCGACCAGCGCCTTGCCGGTCGCAAGTGGATCATGGACGACGACTACACCATTGCCGACATCTCGCTGCTCGGCTGGGTGCGCAACCTGATCGGCTTCTACGAAGCGGGCGACATCGTCGGCTTCAAGAGCTTCGAGAATGTCGCGGCATGGCTGGAACGCGGACTGGCGCGGCCGGCGGTGCAGGCCGGGCTGAACATCCCCGCGCGTTCCTGAAAATCGCGCTGGCCGGGGCTTGGTCTACTTGGCCTTGGCTTTCGCCTTGCCGCCGTCGCGGGTGATCACCGAGGCGGCGATGCCGGCCACGCCGGTTGCCACGCCCTTGACCTTGCGCATCATCCGGGCGGCCACCGATGGCCGCTTGTCGGCGGCGGGCGTCTTCGGGCTGCCAGCCTTCGCCGGCTTCTCGGCCGCAGGCGTCACCTTTCTTGGCGCGGCCTTGCCGAACGCCGGCTTGGCCGCGTCTTTCGACCGTTCGGCCATTGCCGGCCCTGCGCCCACCTTCGACTGAAGGGCCTTGCCCGACCTGGGGGCAGCTTTCTTCGCCTTGGTAACCATGGCCATCACCTCGCTGTTCCGAATGTCTGGACCCGCATCTGCAGGTCGTACCCATCAGACAACGGGCAATCCGGGCTTCGGTTCCGGCTGGCTCAGATGACCAGGTCGGCCTTGCGCCGCGCCGCGAGCACGCGGTCGATGTTGGGCATGTCGTTGGTATCGATCCAGTTGCGGGCGTCGGCGTCGGACCGGCCATGCTCGCGCCAGCGTTCGACCAGGCGCCGTTCGAGTTCCTCGCGTGGCGCGTCGACGAAGATGGTGAAGTCGAACAGGGATTCGAGCCGCTGCCAGGGCTCCTCGTCGAGCAGCAGGTAATTGCCTTCGACGAGGATGAACTTGACGTCGGCGCCGACGATCTCGGCCGCGGCGCGCGACAGCTCGATGCTGCGGTCGAACACCGGAATGGCAATGTCGGGTTCGGCGGCGCGCAGCCGCTTGAGCAGCACTTCGAAGCCGGCAAAGTCGAAGGTTTCCGGTGCGCCCTTGCGCGCGCTCAGTCCACGCGTCTCGAGCACCTTGTCGTCGAAGTGGAAGCCGTCCATCGGCACTACGGCAGCCGAACCTTCGGGCAGCACGTCGCGCAGCGCCGCCGACAGCGTCGACTTGCCCGAACCGGGCGGCCCGGCGATGCCGATGACGAAGCGCTCGGCGTGATGGGCGCGCTTGAAAAGGGTGGCTGCGATATGGGCTATCTCTGACATGGGCCTTCCCGATGGTCTCGTTTGGCATCCTGCTGGAGCATCAGACAAAATTGAGGCGGCGAAGGTTCCAGTTCAAGTGCGTTTTGCAATTCGCAGGAACTGATCGTCGAAGGCGGTGTCGCGGGTGCTGCCGTCCGCGAATGCCAGCCGCAGCGTTCCCGCGCCGGGAGTGATCGAAACCGGCGCCTGGCCGCCCACCAGCGGCAGGGCACCGACGACCTGGCGGAAGGCAACATGGCCGCCGAGCGCAAAGGCGGTCTTCACGCCGTCGCGCCGCAGCCAGTTGTCGCCGAGCGAGGCGGCATGGCCGATCGCCGTGCGGCCGTCCTCGATGCCGAGGACACCGGCCCGGCCGTTCCACGGCGCGTAGTAGCGGCCGCCATTGCTGATCCACAGCATGGTGACGGGCAGCTCGTCCGGGTTCTTCAGCACCAGCACGACGTCGCCCTCGGCCTTGCGGGCCACCGCCGTCCAGCCCATGCCGCCGTGGTCGGCTTCGACAAGCGTGACGAAATCCTCGTGCCGGCGGCTGGCGCTGTAGTCGGCGAGGTCGACCTCGCCGCCCGAAGCGGCGGGAAAGCGCGCCAGATCGGTGCTGCGGGCGGGGTAGGCAAGCAGATGGCTGCCGCGTGCCGGGTCGGGTTCGGTCGCATCCGGCGGCGTCACCGCCAGCCGCTTCGGCGAGAACGCCAGCCGCCCGCCGGTCTGCATCCCGGTCATCGGGTGATGTGCGACGGAGATCGCGCCCGAACCGCCGGTGAAGCTGTGTTCCTGGTAAAGGAAGGGATGGCCGTCGCGCAGGGTGAGCGTCTTGTCGACCGTCGCGCCCATCACCTTGTGCTGCAGCCGGAAGCCGGCGCGGCGGCCGCCCGGAATGGCTTCATCGAAGACGAGGTCCCATGCGCTGTTGGCCGGCCAGCCATGGAGCGGTGCTGCCTCGACGTCGCTGCGCGAAAACGGCGCGCAGAGAAAATCGCCAGACAGCCTGGCGACACCCGCCGGCAGCCCTTCCGGCAGGTCCGGCCTGTCGATCCACGGCGCGCGATGCAGCGGCCTGATGCTGCGCCCGCCGGCGTCGATGGCCAGATCGGCGAGGTGGCCGACCGAGAGGTCCAGTGCGACGGAAATGCCCCCGGCCTGCAATCGATGCACGTTCATCTGCCAAATCACCCGCTGTTGCTGCACCAGACAAGCCGCTTTTTCACGGCTGGCGCAAGCTTGCAGGTGTAACCAATAGTCAACACCGTCGGCGCAACATGTGCCTGGCGCGTCGAGCCAAATGGACGGCCTGGCGTACATTCTGTAGTTTCCGGCTGTTGTTGCCGGCCGGCATCTCACTCAGCCAGAGTTTTTGGCGACCACCGACAGGTTTTTCGTTGCTAGCCCAAGTTTTCCTGCTTCCGCGCTTCCCCGGGTCGTTCCAGCAGCCAGTGCCCCGGCTTCTCCGCCAGGTCACAGCGCTGTTTGCCATGGCCGTGCTGCTCGCCGGCTGCGCCACATCGGAGGCGCTTGATGTCGCGCCGCCGGCCGCGCCGGAAAAATATGCCGCCATCGTCGTCGACGCCTCCAACGGGCGCACGCTGTTCCAGGCCTATTCGACGGCGCCGCGCTATCCCGCCTCGCTGACCAAGATGATGACGCTGTACCTGACCTTCGAGGCGATGCAGCAGGGTCGGGTCGCCAAGACGACGCTGATCCCGGTGTCGGCCAACGCGGCGGCGCAGCCGCCGTCCAAGCTCGGCTTCAAGCGTGGCGAGCAGATCGAGCTGGAAGCGGCGATCCGCGCGCTCGCCACCAAGTCGGCCAATGACGTGGCGGTGGCCGTCGGCGAATATCTCGGCGGTTCGGAGGAGGGATTTGCCCGCCAGATGACGTCGAAGGCGCGCCAGCTCGGCATGACCTCGACGGTGTTCCGCAATGCGTCGGGCCTGCCCGATGCCGCCCAGCGCACCACCGCGCGCGACATGGCCGTGCTCGGCATGGCGCTGCGCAAGCATTTCCCGCAGCAGTATTACTATTTCTCGGCCACCGATTTCAATTTCCGCGGCAAGCGGGTGCGCGGCCATAACGACCTGCTCGGCCGGGTCAATGGCGTCGACGGCATCAAGACCGGCTACATCAGGGCGTCGGGCTTCAACATCGTCACTTCGGTCAATGCCGGCGGCCGCAAGCTGGTGATCGTGGTGATGGGCGGCGACAGCGCGCGCAAGCGCAACGCCCATGTCGAGGAACTGATCGTGCGCTACATGCCGCAGGCTTCGGGTGGCAGCGTGGCGTCGTCGCTGTTCCAGCCGGCGCCCGCGGCCCAGCCGGTGCAGATGCCGACCGAGACGGCGGTTGCGATGCCCGCCGCGACGGCGATGCCGGCGCCTCCGGGCCTGCCGGCGGCCCCGGAACCGGTGCCGCCGGCCGGAATCTACTGACGCGCATCCCCCGGCGCTCGATCCGCCGGGGCTAGCATGGGTTGGCTCAGGCCGGCGCCTTGTATTGCGCGGCGCTGACATGCTCGAGCCAGTCGACGGCGCGGCCATCCTGCGCTTCCTGGATCGCGATGTGGGTCATGGCCGTGGTTGCCGTGGCGCCGTGCCAGTGCTTTTCGCCGGGCGCGAACCAGACGACGTCGCCGTTGTGGATTTCCTGGACCTCGCCGCCCCAGACCTGGACCCAGCCGCAGCCTGACGTCACGACCAGCGTCTGGCCGAGCGGATGGGTGTGCCACGCCGTGCGGGCACCGGGTTCGAAGGTGACGCTGACGGCGCGCACCATGGCCGGCGCCGGCGCCTCGATGAGCGGGTCCTGGCGCACGGCGCCGGTGAAGTAGTCGGGCGAGGGGGTTGCCGACGGCCGCGATCCGCAGCGTTTGATGTCCATTTCGGGATCTCCTTTCAGGCAGATGGTGGTGCAAGCGACGGCCGGCGGCGCGGGCTGGGGGTGTCTTGCCCGAGCTTATGGCCGTTTCCCGGCCAGCGCCATCCGTGCCGCGCCCAGGCTGGCATGCTGCAAGGCCCGCACCGGGAATCAGTCGGGCAATGCCACGGTTGCCCGCCCGCTGCTCAGGTTGACGACTATCCCTGCGATGGCCGCCGCATCGGCTTCGGGCAGGGCAAGGGTCAGCACAGCGCCGGTGGCGGTGAAGGTTTCGGCGACGGTGCGGACGCCAGGCAGGGCGGCTAACCTCGCCTGGACGATCGCCAGGTCGGCGAAGTCGAGGGTCACCACGGCGTCGACGGTGGTGACGAGCGGCACCTTGGCGGCCGCGCGCAGGCAGGCCGAAGCGGTGCCGCCATAGGCGCGGACCAGCCCGCCGGTGCCGAGCAGCACGCCGCCGAACCAGCGCGTGACCACGACCGCGACATTGTCGAGCGCCTGGCCGTCGAGCGCCTGGAGGATCGGCTTTCCCGCCGTGCCGCTGGGTTCGCCGTCGTCGCTGAAGCGGTACGCCTGGCCCGTGCGCCAGGCCCAGCAATTGTGGTTGGCCGACGCATCCGAATGGGCGGCGATGAACGCCTTGGCCGCAGCCTCGTCGGCCACCGGACCGGCGACCGCCAGGAAGCGGCTTTTCTTGACGTCCTGGGCGAAATTTTCGATTTGCGCGAGGGTGAACATGGCTGGGGGCGGTTAGACAATGCGCGGCGATGCCCGTCAATCTGCTCCGGCGCGCGCCGGCACCCCGCTTCTGTCTCTGTCTCGGCCAGGGACGAGGCAAGGCGCGGCACGCGCGTGCGTTGCTCGCAGCAACTGCCGCCTCGCGTGCGCGACTGCCGTGCGTGTCGCGCAACTCCATTTCCCCCGTTGAAGCCTGCCGCCGCATCGGCTATGAACGCGCGTCGTCCGGTGCGCCGGGCGTGTTCGGTGGTTGCCACCGACGAGCACCCGTAGCTCAGCTGGATAGAGCGCTGCCCTCCGAAGGCAGAGGTCACAGGTTCGAATCCTGTCGGGTGCGCCAGTTGGCAAAAGTTTTCCGTCCGTACGCTTTTTGAATTGAATGCATTCCACTGCGGGCAATCTGGACGCACTGGAACCCTGAAATGGCTTCAATTCGAAAGCGAAAAGGCACATGACTCGGCGCGAGCCCGTCATGTCGGATTTGCTTCCGGAACTCCCCGCAGGATCGCAACACAATATGATCGCATTGCCGTCGACTGTCTCGCGGCAGTCTGCATCGTGGCGAAAGTCGGGTTGCTGAGCCGTCCCGGCTGTCGGACGGCGACAAGGTCTCCAAGGATTTTGCCGCTCTGAAGAAATAGGGCCTTCCCGCCGGTCCGGGCCCGCCGGTCTGTAATCCGACGATCCGGCGCCATGGACGGCGTTCCCGTCGGCGCCTAGGTTGGGGCGCCCATCCAGGAGAACACCGAATGACCAGCAGCGGCATCAAGACGGCGGCGGCGATCCTTGCCGGGGGCTTGGCGACGGTTCCGGCCCTGGCAAAGCCGATGGTCCTGACCAACGCCAGGGTTCACACGGTCAATCCGGCCGCGCCGTCGGCGCAGGCGATTGCCATCGACGATGACGGCGTCATCCTGGCCGTGGGCACGAAGGAGGCGGCGCTGGCCGCAGCGGGCAAGGACGCCGATGTGATCGACCTCGACGGCATGTCGGTGCTGCCCGGTTTCCAGGACGCGCACATGCACCTGATCGAAGCCGGCGTGAACGAGATCCTGTGCGAGTTCGAACCCTTCGACACGCTCGACAACACCCTCGATACGGTTCGCGACTGCGTGAAGTCCAGCAAGACCGAATGGGTGCTGGGGTCGGGCGTCAGCATGACCAACCTGCTCGACCAGAGCGACAACCCAAGAGCCTTGCTCGACGAGATCTCTCCGGACAGGCCGGTGCTGATCCTCGACGACATCGGCCATGGCGCCTGGGCCAACTCGGCCGCGATGCAGGCCGCAGGCTATGACGCGATGGCCGCCGATCCGCCTGGAGGCATCATCCTGCGCGATGCCGGGACCGGCGAGCCCAACGGCGTCGTGCTGGAGAACGCGCAGCAGAAACTGCGCAACCTGGCCTTTCCCGACACGCCGGAGAACGTCGAATTCGCTTATGAAAGCCTGTTGCCGACGTTGCGGACCCTGGCCGAGAACGGCATCACCTCGGTCAGCGACGCCGGCGGGTTCTGGCCGCAGGGCCACCTCAAGGTCTGGCAGAAGGCGGTGGCCAACGACACGCTGACGGTGCGCGCGTCGAATGCGCTCTACGTCTATCCGGACCTGCCCTTCGACGAGCAGATGGCGGCGCTGAACAAGCTCTATTCCAACGACCCCGCCAGCCTGCTGCGCTTCAACCAGGCCAAGATTTATGTCGACGGCATTCTCGAGCAGCGCACCGGCGCCGTGCTGCAGCCCTATCTGAAGGGTGCCGGCATCGATCACGGCCATGACAGCGGCTTCCTCTATTTCGATGTCGACACGCTGGATCGCTATTCCCGGGATCTGTCGAAGTCGGGCTTCCAGCTGCACTACCATGTGACCGGAGATCGCGGCGCGCGCCTCGCCCTCGACGCCATCGAGCAGTCCGATCCCAAGCCCGGTCCGCATCGGCTGACCCACCTCTATCTGCTCGACAAGGCGGACTATCCCCGTTTCAAGCAACTCGGCGTGGTTGCCGATTTCCAGCTGGCGCCGAGTTCGATCGATCCGGAATACAACAAGTTCATCCGCCAGTTCATCGGCGACCGCGCCGACCGCATGCTGCCGGCGGCATCGCTGGCGGCGGCGGGCGCCGAAGTGGTGATGAGCAGCGATTTCGACGCCGACGAACTGTCGCCGCTGGTCAAGATCCAGGCGGCGCTCACGCGCAAGAGCGAATGCGCGCCCGACGTCGCCACCGCCATCGAATGGATGACCATCAACCCGGCGCGCCTGCTGCATCAGGACAGGACGACCGGTTCGCTCGAGGTCGGCAAGTTCGCTGACCTCGTGGTGATCGACCGCGACATCACGGCCATTCCGGTCGCGCAGATCGGCAAGGCGAGGATCGTGGCGACACTGCTGCAAGGCAAGCCGGTCTATGATCCCGACGAGATGTTCGAGGAATAGGTGCCTGGCGCAGGAGCGGATGTGCTGCATCCGCCCCCGGTTCGAACAAATCGTCGCCAAGCGCCCCGAAACTGCTTGAACCGAACGGGACGGTCAGATTATCGGGCCGCGTCCGGAGCTGCGACGCGGAGCAGCAGGTAGCCGACCAGCCCCGCGGCGAGCGAGCCCAGCAGGATGCCGATCTTCGCCTGTGCCTGAAGGTCGACGTCGCCTTCGAAGGCCAGCAGCGTGATGAACAGGCTCATGGTGAAGCCGATGCCGCACAGGAAGGCCGTGCCCGCAAGTTGCAGCCAGCTTGCATGGACCGGAAGATCCGCGACGCCAAGGCGTATCGCCAGCGTTGAAAGGCCGAACACGCCGACAAGCTTGCCGGCCAGAAGCCCGAGCCCGACGCCCATCGTCACGGGTGCGGCCAGGGCTTCCGCCGGCAGGCCGAGGAAAGGCACGCCGGCATTTGCCAGGCCGAAAATCGGCACGATCAGGAAGCCGACCGGCACATGCAGGCGGTGTTCGAGGTGGTGCAGCGGGCTCTTGCTCTCGTCGTCCGGGTGGCCGGGCGTGGGCCTGAGGGGAATGGTGAAGGCGAGGATCACGCCGGCCAGCGTGGCGTGGACGCCGGAGCGGAGCACGAACACCCACAGGACCAGCCCGAGCAGCAGATAGGGCGTCAGTCGTTTCACGCCGAACCGGTTCATCCCGAAAAGCACCGCGATCACGGCGGCTGCGCCCGCGAGGTCCGGGAGCGACAGGCCTGCCGTGTAGAACAGCGCGATGATGACCACCGCGCCGAGGTCGTCGATGATCGCCAGCGCGGCGAGGAAGACGCGCAGCGAGGCCGGAACCCGGTCGCCGAGCAGCGACATGACGCCGAGTGCGAAGGCGATGTCGGTGGCCGCGGGGATCGCCCAGCCGCGTGCACTCGGACCGGCGTTGAACGCCAGGTAGATCAAGGCAGGCACGACCATGCCGCCAAATGCGGCGATGCCCGGCAGCGCACGTCGTGACCAGGTGGACAACTGCCCGTCGAGAACCTCGCGCTTGATCTCCAGCCCGACCAGCAGGAAGAACACCGCCATCAGCCCGTCATTGATCCAGTGGGAGACGGACATCGGTCCGACATAGGTGCGGAGCAGGCCATCATAGGCGGGCCAAAGCGGCGAGTTCGCGGCGACCAGCGCCAGCGCCGCAGCCCCCATCAGGATCAGTCCGGCCGAGGACTGATTGTCGAGGAACCGGCGCAGGGCGCTTGGCTGGCGATTTACGGGATTGGTCATGGGCGTCTCCGGACAAAGGCTCTCGGCGCTGACGGCCCGACCAGCGCTGGAACCTGCCCGCACAAGGCGAACACCCAGCGTGGATATGGCATCTGGGGACGCCGATCGCAACCCGACCGGTGTTTGTCCTCGTCTCGCGCCCGCTGGCCATGCCGGCAAAGTTCGGCTAGCTTCGTTTCATCCGAAACATTCCGGTGAACCTTTTTGCGGCCAACGACGACCAAGCAGACAGGAGCCCGGCGGTTGCACCGGCCATGAACATCGCATCAGACCCTATGTCCGATCGTGATCTCGTGAGCCGCGTCGCGAACGGCGACCGCGCCGCCTTGCGGCTCCTGTTCACGCGCCACCACGCACGGGTCTACCGTTTCGTGGCGCGCCAGACGGGGTCGGAAGCCATGGCGGATGACGTTGCTAATGAAGTGTTCCTGGAGTTGTGGCGCAAGGCGCCGCAGTTCGAAGGCCGTTCGGAAGTCTCGACCTGGCTGCTCGGCATCGCCCGCTTCAAGGCGCTGTCGTCGCTGCGCAAGCGCAAGGAGGACTGGCTCGACGACGACGATGCCGCCGCCGTGCCCGACGGCTCGGACACCCCGGAAGTGGTGACGATGAAGCTGGACAAGGGCGCAGCCCTGCGCCGCTTCGTCGATGCGCTGGCCGAGGAGCATCGCACCGTCATCGACCTCGCTTATTATCACGGCAAGTCGGTGACCGAGATCGGCGAGGTGCTGGACATTCCGGTGGCGACGGTGAAGACGCGGATGTTCTATGCCCGCAAGAAGCTTGGCGAAGCCTTGAAGGCCGCCGGATACGACAGGGGCTGGCCATGAGCGCTGCCGAGAAGATGTCCCGCCGCGACGAGATCGAAACGCTGCTGCCGTTCTACCTGAACGGTACGCTGGAAGGCGCCGAACTGGCGACTGTCGAGGACTGGCTCGTCAGCGATCCGGCCGCACCCGCCGCTCTCGAGGCCGCCGAGGCCGAGTTCTCCGGCGCGATGGCGTCCAACGAGGCGATCCGCCCGCCGGCCGATGCGCTGAGCCGCTTCTCCAGGATGCTCGATGCCGAAGCCGGGCCGGTGCGCGAGCCGCAGGCGCAGTCGTTGCTGTCGCGTGTCTGGGAAAGGTTCATGGGCCTGCCTGTTGGCGTCGCCTGGGGTGCGGCTGCGACCCTTCTGGCGCTGGTCATGGTGCAGTCGGTGCTCGAACCCGGCGGCCGCGGCAACGATGTTCAGGTCGCCGGCACCGGCGAGGAGCAGTCGAAGCTGCCCTTCGCGCTGGTCACGTTCAAGCCGGATTCCAGGATGGCCGACATTGCCGCGCTGCTCGGCGACAACGGGGCTGCGATCATCGACGGCCCGACGGCAAGCGGCGTCTTCCGCGTCGCCATTCCCGCCGAGACGGTCGTCGACTACGACCGCATCGTCGGCCTGATCGCGGCGGCACCCTTCGCCGATACGGTAACGGCGGGAAGGAAGCCAGCGGGATGACACTGCCGGGGCAGGTTACAGGGTTGATGCTGGCGGCGACATTGTTTGCCGCCGCGCCTGCTCTTGCCCAGACCAACGATCCCAGCCTGACGCCGCAGCAGCTGGATTGCCTCAACCGAACGACTGCCGCAACAAGCGTCGATTGCCTGCAGCCCGGCGCCGGCCCGACGCCAGGCGGCCCGGCCGATGGTAGCGGAATCCCGCCCCGGGCGGTCGGCTTGCCCGAATTGCTCGTCGACCTCTTTCCCAATCCCGGCGACTTTCCCGGTGTCGCATCCGGCGGGCAGGCAGCTGTTCCGGTGCCGACGCCAAACCCGCTGCGCGACCCGGCCGCCGCAAGCCCCGATCCGTCTGGTGGCGGCACCCAGGCGGGCGGAACGCCGACACCGCCGCCACCTGATGTGCCTCCGCCCGGAACGGCGATCATCGCACCGCCGCGTGCCATAGCGGGCGCCTTCGTGCCCGACGAGGTGCTGGTCACCGTTGATGGCGGTGCGCCTGTCGCCCAGGCTGTCGCTGCCGCCTATGGCCTGGAAATCCGGTCGCAGCGACTGTCGGCCCTGCTCGGCACCAGTCTCGTCCGCTACGGCATCCCCGATGGCCGTCCGGTCGGCACGGTGCTTGCGCAGCTCGCCGGCGACGGCCGCACCACGACACGCGAGCCCAATCACATCTACGAGTTGCAGCAGGCGGCAGCGGTGCCCAATTTCGCCTTCCAGCGTATCGCGCTCGACGAGGCCGCCGCTAATGGCGAGAACGTCAGCGTCGCGGTCATCGACACCGCCATCGACGACACCCATCCGGCGCTGAAGGGCGTTGTCGCGGGGAGCTTCGACGCCATGCCGGGGGTGACCGTCACCGCCCGCGACCATGCCACCTCGGTCGCCGGCCTGATCGCCGGCACGGGGCCGTTCAAGGGCATGGCGCCGGGCTCGAAGATCTTCCATGCCCGCGCCTTCGAAGGCGGCAAGTCCAACATGGAGATCATTCTCAACGCGCTCGACTGGGCCGCCGAGCAGAACGTCCAGATCGTCAACATGAGCTTCGTCGGGCCCAAGAACGCGCTGCTGGAGCAGGCCAGCCGTGGCGCCCGCGCCCGCGGCATGATCTTGGTCGCTGCCGCTGGCAACAATGGTCCCGGCGCGCCCTATGGCTACCCTGCTGCCTACAAGGGTGTCATCGCGGTGACGGCGACCGACGCCAAGGACGCGCTGATGAAGCAGGCCAATCGCGGGCCTTATGTCTACATCTCGGCCCCCGGCGTCGATCTCATGGCGCCGGTCGGCGGCGGCACCGACCTGGTGACGGGCACCTCGTTTGCCGCAGCCGTGGTCAGCGGCGCGATCGCTAACCTGCTGCACAATGAGCCTGGGCGCTCGGCCGACTCGATCGAAAAGGCGCTCGCCGCCACGGCCACCGACCTTGGCGACAAGGGCCGCGACACCGATTTCGGTTTCGGCCTGATCAACACCAAGGCCGCCGAAGCCGCCCGGGAGTAGGGGCTCGCCTCAGTCCGGCTTGCTTTCCTCTTCGAAGGTCACCGCGACGTCGGCATTGGCCGACAGGCGCACCTTATTCCCCTCGGTCTCTGCAACGAGCGCCATGGAGATGTAGTGATGATGGCCGCGATGGCTGCCTTCGCCGCTGTCCCGTTTCGTGAGCTTGATGCGCCCGTCCTCGACCTTGTCGACGGTGCCGATGTGCACGCCGTCGGCGCCGATGACTTCCATGTGCTCGCGAATTGCTGTGCTGGCTGACACGACCGTTCTCCTTGTCTGGGATTGCAAACGAAAACGCGCTAGGTCCCGATTGGATGCACGGATCGAACTTGCCTTGGCCGAAATTCGCACTTCTTGTTGCAAACGATTTGCAATTGCATTGACAGGCAGGCCGGCTGCCATTAGGTAATGGCAACGTATCTGCCGCCTGAGCGGCGCGCATTCTCGAACGGGACCCCCATGACAGCGCTACGCACCACCCTTGCCGCCATCGCCATGCTCGCGGCCATGCTCGGGCTTTCGGCCTGCTCCCAGGACAGCGAAGCCGGCGGCAAGATGAAAGTGGTGACCACTTTCACCGTCATCGCCGACATCGCCCGCAACGTCGCCGGCGACGTTGCCGAGGTGGAATCGATTACCAAGCCCAATGCCGAGATCCACAACTATCAGCCGACGCCGGGCGACATCATGCGCGCCCAGAAGGCCGACCTGGTGCTGTGGAACGGGCTGAACCTCGAGCTGTGGTTCGAGAAGTTCTTCGAAAACCTCGATGGCGTCGCGCAGGCCGTCGTCTCCGACGGGGTGACGCCGATGGGCATTGCCGAGGGCCCCTATACCGGCAAGCCCAACCCGCATGCCTGGATGTCGCCCGAGGCGGCGCTGGTCTATGTCGAGAACATCCGCAAGGCCTTCGCCGAGAAGGACCCTGCCAATGCCGAGACCTATGCCAAGAACGCCGCCGCTTATGCGGAGAAGATCAAGGCAACGGTCGCGCCGATCCACACGGCCATCGAGACCATTCCCGAGCAGCGCCGCTGGCTCGCCACCAGCGAGGGCGCATTTTCCTACCTCGCCCGCGATTTCGGCTTGAAGGAGGTCTATCTTTGGCCGATCAATGCCGACCAGCAAGGTACGCCCCAGCAGGTGCGCAAGGTGATCGACCTCGTCAAGGCCAACGGCATCCCGGCGATGTTCAGCGAAAGCACGGTGTCGTCCAAGCCGGCCGAGCAGGTGGCGCGGGAAACCGGCGCCAAATATGGCGGCGTGCTCTATGTCGACTCGCTGAGCGACGAAGGCGGCCCGGTGCCGACCTATCTCGACCTGCTCAGCGTCACAACCCAGACCATCGTCAAGGGACTTGCCCAATGAACGTGCCGCTGAAGGGCCGCCCCGCGGCCCAGGTGCAGGCCGGCGACGGCCTGAGCGTCGACAACATCTCTGTGACCTACCGCAACGGCCACACCGCCCTGCGCAACGCTTCCTTCGCCATTCCGCGCGGCACCATCACGGCGCTGGTCGGCGTCAACGGCTCGGGCAAGTCGACCCTGTTCAAGTCGATCATGGGCTTCGTCCCGCTCGCCACCGGCAGCGTCGAGATATTGGGCCATCCCGGCCGCGAGGCGCTGAGGAAAAACCTCGTCGCCTATGTGCCGCAGAGCGAGGACGTCGACTGGAATTTTCCGGTCCTGGTCGAGGACGTGGTGATGATGGGCCGCTACGGCCACATGAACTTCCTGCGCATGACGCGCGGCATCGATCGCGAGGCGGTGGATGCCGCGCTCGAACGCGTCGGCATGGCCGACTTCCGCAAGCGCCAGATCGGCGAGCTCTCGGGCGGTCAGAAGAAGCGCGTCTTCCTGGCGCGCGCGCTGGCGCAGGAGGGCGAGCTGATCCTGCTCGACGAACCCTTCACCGGCGTCGACGTGCGCACCGAAGAAGCCATCATCGCGCTTTTGCAGGGCCTGCGCGACGAAGGCCGGGTGATGCTGGTCTCGACGCACAATCTGGGTTCGGTGCCGCGCTTCTGCGACCGCGCGGTGCTGATCAACCGGACCGTGCTGGCCGCCGGGCCGACCTCGGAAACCTTCACCAAGGCCAATCTGGAAAAGGCCTTTGGCGGCGTGCTGCGCCAGTTCATCCTCGGCGGCTCCGAACTGCATGACGATGCCGACACCCGGCAGGTAACGGTGCTCACCGACGACGAGCGACCCTTCGTCATCTATGGCGACGGCGCCGAGAAGGACGCCGGCGCCAGGAAGGGCGGGCGCAAGAAATGATCGCCATGCTCCTCGAGCCGTTCGGCTACGGCTACATGGTCAATGCCATGTGGGTGTCGGCGCTTGTCGGTGGCGTCTGCGCCTTCCTGTCGGCCTATCTGATGCTCAAGGGCTGGTCGCTGATCGGCGACGCGCTCTCGCATTCCATCGTCCCGGGTGTCGCCGGCGCCTACATGCTCGGCCTGCCCTTCGCGCTCGGCGCCTTCCTGTCGGGCGGGCTGGCGGCGGGGGCGATGCTGTTCCTCAACCAGCGCACCAAGCTCAGGGAAGACGCCATCATCGGCCTGATCTTCACCTCCTTCTTCGGCCTCGGCCTGTTCATGATCTCGCTGTCGCCGGCCTCGGTGAACATCCAGACCATCGTGCTCGGCAACATCCTGGCGGTGACGCCGGCCGACACGCTGCAACTGGCGCTGATCGGCGGCATTTCGCTGGCCATCCTGCTCGCCAAGTGGAAGGACCTGATGGTCGCCTTCTTCGACGAGAACCACGCGCGCTCGATCGGCCTCAACCCCGACAGGCTCAAGGTTCTGTTCTTCATGCTGCTGTCGGCCTCGACGGTGGCGGCACTCCAGACCGTCGGTGCGTTCCTGGTCATCGCCATGGTGGTGACGCCGGGCGCGACCGCCTACCTGCTCACCGACCGCTTTCCCCGGCTGATCGTCATCAGCGTGGTGATCGGCAGCGTGACCAGCTTCGTCGGCGCCTATGCGAGCTATTTTCTCGATGGGGCTACGGGCGGCATCATCGTGGTGGCGCAGACGCTGATCTTCCTCACGGCGTTCGTCTTGGCGCCCAAGCACGGAATGCTGGCGGCACGGCGGCGGGCGCGGCTGGAACTGGAGGCGGGGGCATGAGCGAGTTTGTGACAGTCATCGCTGCCCCTCACCCTTACCCTCTCCCCGTAATGACGGGGAGAGGGGGATCGCCGACGCTGCCGCTTCTCCCTTCTCCCCGTCCTTCACGGGGAGAAGGTGCCGGCAGGCGGATGAGGGGCTTTGAAGGCCGCGTGTCTTCGCAACGCGAGGTCCAGCCATGATCGAAACCCTCACGCTCCCCTTTGCCTTCCCGTTCATGCAGCAGGCCTTTGCCATCTCGCTCTTGGTGGCAGTGCCGATGGCGTTGTTGTCGTGTTTCCTGGTGCTGAAGGGCTGGTCGCTGATGGGCGATGCCATCAGCCATGCGGTGCTGCCCGGCGTGGTGCTGGCCTACATCGCCGGCATCCCCCTTGCCATCGGCGCCTTCGCCGCCGGCATGACCTGCGCCCTGGCGACCGGCTACCTCAAGCAGAACAGCCGGATCAAGGAAGACACCGTCATGGGCATCGTCTTCTCCGGCATGTTCGGGCTCGGCATCGTGCTCTACACCAAGATCCAGACCGACGTGCATCTCGACCACATATTGTTCGGCGACATGCTGGGCGTGAGCTGGAGCGACGTCGGCCAGACCGCCGTGATCGCGCTGATCGCCACCGGGGCGATCGGCATCTTCCGTCGCGACCTGTTGCTGCATGCCTTCGACCCGCAGCACGCCCAGGCCATCGGCCTGCCGGTCAGGCTGCTGCACTACGGGCTGTTGACGATTCTGTCGCTGACCATCGTCGGGGCGCTCAAGGCGGTCGGCATCATCATCGCCATCGCCATGCTGATCGCGCCCGGCGCCATCGCCTATCTTCTCACCGACCGCTTCGAGCGCATGCTGACGGTGTCGGTGCTGGTGGCGGTGCTGTGCTCGTTCGCAGGCGTCTATCTCAGCTTCTTCATCGACAGCGCGCCGGCGCCGACAATCGTGCTTTTGATGAGCCTGACGTTTGTCGTCGCGTTCTTCGTCTCCAAGCGGCGGACCGAGCTGAAGCAGCGGCAGGTGACGGTGGAGTGATTGGTGCTCTTCTCCCCGTCATTACGGGGAGAAGATGCCGGCAGGCAGATGAGGGGCGGCGCAAGCGTTGCAGATTGCCCCTCACCCTTACCCTCTCCCCGTGAAGAACGGGGAGAGGGGGACGTCGACGTCCAGCCCCTACCCCCGCCCCGGCGCTTTCAGCGCCGACCCTCCCCACAAGGGGGAGGGTAAGTTCCTATGCCGCCACCGCCGTCCGCCGCCGATCGAACGAGCGGCCGTCGCCGTCGAAGATGTGCAAATCGTCGGCGCTGGCGGCGAGGCGGATCACCGTGCCACGCTTGATCTCGACATTGCCGGGCAGCTTGGCGGTCAGCGGCTGGTCCGGCCGGCCGATGTCGACATAGACGAGTTGGACCTCGCCGAGCTGTTCGACATAGTCGACCATACCCTCGAACAGGAAGTCGTCGCCGGTCGCGACATAGAGATCCTCGGGCCGGACGCCGAAGCTGACGGCCTTGCCCTGGGCGTCGGAGGGCGTGGCCACCGGCACCGGCGACTTTCGCCCGGCGAGGTGTGACACGAGGCTCGTCTCGCCGGCGCGTTCGATGGTGGCCGGCAGGATGTTCATTGCCGGCGAGCCGATGAACTGGGCGACGAACAGGTTGCCCGGATGCTTGTAGAGCTCCATCGGCGTGCCGACCTGCTCGATGCGGCCGTCCTTGAGCACGACGATGCGGTCGGCCAGCGTCATCGCCTCGACCTGGTCGTGGGTGACGTAGATCATCGTCGTCTCGGGCATCGATTCCTTGAGCTTGGCGATCTCGATGCGGGTGGCGACGCGGAGTGCTGCATCCAGGTTGGACAGCGGCTCGTCGAACAGGAAGACCTTCGGGTTGCGCACGATGGCGCGGCCGATGGCGACGCGCTGGCGCTGGCCGCCCGACATCGCCTTGGGTAGGCGGTCGAGATATTTGGTCAGCTGCAGAATCTCGGCGGCGGCGCGCACCCGCTTGTCGATCTCGGCCTTGCTTTCCTTGGCGATCTTCATGCCGAAGGCCATGTTGTCGTAGACCGTCATGTGCGGATAGAGCGCGTAGGACTGGAACACCATGGCGATGCCGCGCTTGGACGGCGGCACGTCGTTGACCTTCTCGCCGGCGATCTCCAGCGTGCCACCGGTGATTTCCTCGAGCCCGGCGATCGAGCGCAGCAACGTCGACTTTCCGCAACCCGAAGGGCCGACGAAGACGATGAATTCGCCCGATTTGATGTCGAGGTCGATGCCGTGGAGAATGTTGAGATTACCGTATGACTTCTTGACGTCCCTGAGCGTTAGATCGGCCATGGTTTCCTCCCAGATTTCGTTCAGCGTCGGTCAGGCGAAGCGCCCGAACCAGGCGCCGTAACCGCCGAGCCGGACCGCACCGGCGTCTGTCTTTCCATCGAGCCCGTGTCCCGCCAGGGGCTGCAGGCTCTTGCCCCCGAGATCGACCGTGGCCGGCGCGCTGCCGAGATTGAAGACGCAGACGGTCTCCTCGTTGCCCTCGCGGCGGCTGAAGGCGACCGTGTCGCCCTGCGTGTCGAGGAACGAGATGTCGCCCTTGGCAAGAGCCGGATGCGAGCGACGGAAGGCGAGAAAGCGCCGGTAGTGTTCGAGCAGCGAGGCGGCGTCGCCTACCTGGGTGTCGACCGCCTTGGCGAGATGGTCAGCCGGCACCGGCAGCCAGGGCTTGGCCTTGGAGAAGCCGCCATTGGCCGAGTCCTTGTTCCACACCATCGGCGTGCGGCAGCCGTCGCGGCCCTTGAATTCAGGCCAGAAGCGGATGCCGTAGGGGTCCTGCAGGTCCTCGAAGGCGAGATTGGCCTCGGTCAGGCCGAGTTCTTCGCCCTGGTAGATACAGACCGAGCCGCGCAGCGACATCAGCAGCGCCGAGACCACCTTGAGATAGGCGGTGCGGTCGGCCTCGCCCATGCCCCAGCGCGAGGCGTGGCGGACGACGTCGTGGTTGGAGAAGGCCCAGCACGACCAGCCGTCGCTGGCGGCCCTGCCGAAGTCTTCGAGCACCGTGCGTACCTTGGCGGCCGAGATCTTTTCCGGCGCCAGGAAGTCGAAGGCGTAGCACATCTGCACCTTGTCGCCGCCGGCGGTGTAGGACGCCACGACTTCGAGGCCGCGCTGGGAATCGCCGACCTCGCCGACGGCAGCGGCAGCCGGATATTCGTTGAGCACGGCGCGGAAGCGGGCGAGGAATTCGAGGTTCTCGGGCCGGCTCTTGTCGTAGATGTGGTCCTGGAAATTGTAGGGGTTCACCGCGGGTGCGGTCTGGTCGTTGCGCTCTTCGGGCGGCAGTGCGGGATTGTCCTCGAGGCCGGCCGAGTGGAAGTAGAAATTGATCGTGTCGAGGCGGAAGCCGTCGACGCCGCGGTCGAGCCAGAAGCGGGTGACGTCGAGCAGTGCGTCCTGGACGTCGCGGTTGTGGAAGTTGAGGTCGGGCTGCTCGGACAGGAAATTGTGCAGGTAATACTGCATGCGCCTGGTGTCCCACTGCCAGGCCGAGCCGCCGAAGATCGACAGCCAGTTGTTGGGCGGGCTGCCGTCGGGCTTGGCGTCGGCCCAGACGTACCAGTCGGCCTTGGCGTTGTCGCGGCTCGCCCGGCTTTCCCGGAACCAGGGATGCAGGTCGGAGGTGTGCGAGATGACGCCGTCGATCATCACCTTGAGGCCGAGCCGGTGCGCCTCCGATATCATCGCGTCGAAGTCGGCCAGCGTGCCGAACATCGGGTCGATGTCGAGATAGTCCGAGATGTCGTAGCCGAAATCCTTCATCGGCGACTTGAAGAAGGGCGAAATCCAGACGGCGTCGGCGCCGAGGTCGGCGATGTGAGCCAGCCGCGAGATGATGCCCTTCAGGTCGCCGATGCCGTCGCCGTTGGAGTCCTGGAAGCTGCGGGGGTAGATCTGGTAGATCACCGCCCCCCGCCACCAGTCGCGATCCGCGGCGGGAACAGGATTTTCGATTTTGCGCACAGCGGACTGCATTGGAGCTAGCCTCCCTTGACCGAGCCCGCGAGCAGGCCGCGGACGAAATAACGTTGAAGCGAGAAGAACACGATCAGCGGCACGATGATGGTGACGAAGGCCGAGGTCGTGAGGATTTCCCAGTCGCCGCCGCGCGAGCCGAGCAGGGCGTTGAGCTTGCCGGTCAGCACCAGCTGGTCGGAGCCCGAGCCGAGGAACACCATCGCTACCAGAAGATCGTTCCAGACCCAGAGGAACTGGAAGATGGCGAAGGAGGCGAGCACCGGGAAGGACAGCGGCAGCACGATCTTGACGAAGATCTCGAAGTCGCTGGCGCCGTCGATGCGGGCAGACTCCATGATCTCGCGCGGCAGGCCGGCGATGTAGCTGCGCAGCAGGTAGATGGCGAAGGGCAGGCCGAAGCCGGTATGCGCCAGCCATATGCCGAGATAGGTCTTGGCCGGCACGCCGAAGAACAGCCCGACGCCGTTGTAGAGCTTGAGCAGCGGGATCAGCGACATCTGCAGCGGCACGACGAGCAGGCCGATGATGACGGCGATCAGAAGCGCGCGGCCGGGAAAGCGCATCCAGGCCAGCGCATAGGCGGCATAGGCGGCGATCAGGATCGGAATGATGGTCGCCGGAATGGTGACCGTCAGCGAGTTGATGAAGGAGCGGCCGATGCCCTCCGAAAACAGCACCGTCTGGTAGTTGTCGGTGGTGAAGCGCGGCGGCGACGAGGCGGAGAAATAGACGCGCTGTCCGCGGCTGCCCTCGAACGCCTTGGGCGAGGACATGACGTAGGAGCCGTCGTCATTGACCTGCAGCGTCACGCCGTCGCCGAGATCGGCGACCGCGCCGGCCTCGTATTGCGTCGGCTGCTGCGCCTTGGTGCCGAAGGCAGTGATCGTGCGCGCATCGCCGGCGCCGAACAGATTGCCCATGATGTGGAACTTGCCGTCCTTCTCGACCTGCTTGTCGGCGGCGTCGGTGCGGCCGGCTTCGGTCTGCGACGAGGTCGACAGTGCCGTCCACCAGCCCGAGACGATGAGCTGGTCCTTGTCGCGCAGCGAGCTGACCAGGATGCCGAGCGTCGGGATGGTCCAGATGGCGACGAAGACGAGCACCGCGATGTGGACGCCGAAACGGCCGAGGAAGGACTTTCCGCTTGAACTGGCCATCTCAGTGTCCTCCCCCGCCTTCGCGATTGGCCTGGCGGATGTTCCAGATCATGATCGGCACGACGGCGAGCATGATGATGACGGCGATGGCAGCACCACGGCCGAAGTCGCCGCCGCCGCGGAACATCCAGTCGAACATCAGGTTGGCCAGAACCTGGCTGTTCCACTGGCCGTTGGTCATCGTCAGCACGATGTCGAAGACCTTGAGCACCAGGATGGTGATGGTCGTCCAGACGACGGCGATGGTGCCCCAGATCTGCGGCACCATGATCTTCCAGAAGATCTGGAACGGGTTGGCACCGTCGATGACTGCGGCTTCGATTGTCTCCTCGGGAATGCCGCGCAGGGCGGATGACAGGATGACCATGGCAAAGCCGGTCTGGATCCAGATCAGGATGACCATCAGGAAAAAGTTGTTCCAGAACGGCGTCGAAATCCACACCTGCGGATTGCCGCCGAGATACTGCACGGCGGCGTTGAGGATGCCGATCTGGGTCTGGCCCTCGGCGCGGTACTCGTAGACGAATTTCCAGATCACGCTGGCGCCGACGAACGAGATGGCGAGCGGCAGGAAGACCAGGCTCTTGGCGATGTTGCCCCACCAGATCTTGTCGGTGAGCACGGCGATGATCAGGCCGAAGAAGGTGCAGGCGGCCGGAACGACGGCGAGCCAGAGCAGGTTGTTGAAGATCGAGTTGCGGAACTCGCGGTCGCCGAAGGCCCAGCTGTAGTTGGCGAGCCCGACGAAGTTCTCGCCGCTGCGGTCCATGAAGGACAGCCTCAGCGTCTCGATCACGGGATAGACGAGATAGACGGTGACGATCAGCATCGCCGGGCCGACGAACAGCCATGGCCGGATGAGGCCTTGGCGGCGGAGGTTGTCGACGGCGGCAGCGCCCGAGACGCCGCGCGACGGGAAGACCGCGTCGAGGATCTTGTTGGCGCCCCAGTAATAGACGACGCAGCCGCCGACGCCGACGATGATGGTGAAAATGGCTGAAAGTATCTGTGCCGTCATGGGATCAGTCCCTTTTCAACGGGCTGGTTCGAACAGACTGCAGGGATGGAAAGACGCCCCCTCATCCGCTCTCCGCGACGCCCGGGGCACCTCTTCCCAGCGGGAGAGGGACCGGGACGGCGCCGCCGGTGCCTTCCCCAGGGGAGAAGGCGGCCGCGAAGCGGCAGGACGAGGGGGCGAACTAAGACGCTCTTACTTGATCGCGTCCCAGCTCTTCTGGATGTCGGCGGCGACATCGGCTGCGGGCTTGCCGCCGACGAGGTCGATCATGCCGGTCCAGAATGCGCCTGCGCCGATCTTGCCCGGCATCAGGTCGGAGCCGTCGAAGCGGAAGGTCGAGGCGTTGACCAGGATGTCGCCCTGCTTCTTCAGCGCCTCGTTGCCATAGGCCTCCTTGTTCGCTGTCTTGAGCGGGGTCAGGAAGCCCGACTGGGCCATCCAGATCTCATGGGCCAGCGGCATCTTCAGGAAGTCGATGAAGGCGCGCGCGGACTTGGAGTCCTTGGCGATCGTGAACAGCGTGCCGCCGCCGAGCACCGGGTTGCCGAGCTCGGGCTTGGAAGCCATTGGCGGCAGGTAGAAGAAGTCGGCATCCTCGCCGAGCTTGGTGCCTTCGGGGAAGAAGGACGAGATGAACGACGCCTGGCGATGCAGGTAGCACTTGGGCGGCACCGCAAACAGGCCCTTCGGGCTGTCGCGGAAGTCGGTCGCCGCGACGGCCGCCTTGCCGCCGTCGACATATTTGTCGTTGGTGGCGATCTTGGCGAAGATGTCGAGCGCGCCGACCACGGCCGGATCGTTGAACGGGATCTCGTTCCGGGTCCACTTGTCATAGACGTCGGGCGCCTGGGTGCGCAGCATGATGTCTTCGACCCAGTCCGTCGCCGGCCAGCCGGTGGCGCCGCCCGAGCCGAGGCCGATGCACCACGGCACGCCGCCATCGGCGACGATCTTGTCGGTCAGGGCCTGCATCTCTTCCCATGTCTTGGGAACTTCATAGCCGGCTTCCTCGAAATTCTCCGGCACGTACCAGACCAGCGACTTCAGGTCGGCCTTGAACGGGAAGCCGTAGAAGCCGGGCTTGCCTTCCTTGTCCTTGTAGGTGCCGAGGTCGACCCAGGACTGGCCGGCGCCGTAGTTTTCCTTGACGAAGTTGGCTGTGCCCTCGTCGAGCGGGGTGAGCAGGCCCTTGGATGCCAAATCCTGGATGAGGCCGGGCTGCGGCAGGATGGCGATGTTGGGCGGGCTGCCGGCCTGGGTGTCGATGACGATCTGCTGTTCGTAGTTCTCGGACGACGAGTAGTTGATCGTGGCCCCGGTGGCCTCGCTGAAATATTCGAGCACGGAGCGGGCCAGTGCCTCGTCTTCGCCGCGCCACGGTCCGAAGATCGAGAGCGTTTCGCCCTTCAGGTCGACCTTCTTGAGTTCTTCGAAATTGGCCCAGGTGAAACGGGCGTCCTCGCCCGGCTTGAACTTCAGCTCCGCCGAGGCGGGCGCGCTCAGGGCGACGGCGGCCAATGCCACGCCCAGTAACAGGGATTTCCTCATGTCTTCCTCCCAGTGGATCGAAAACTCCGGACGGAACCTCCATTCCGCCCGCCTGCACCGCCCCGACTGTGCCCCAGACTTGCGCGAGCTGCAACTACACCGCACAACGGCATTTCAAAGCGCTTTGGCTATCGGCATCACGCCATTGGAATCGAAAAGAGTCAAGAGGTCGGGCGGATTAATCGATTTAAATGCTATGGGGATGTGCGGCGCAGCATGCTTTTTGGGCGGTGCAGCAGTTAATTTCGCTTCAAACCAAGCAGCCAACGGCCTAGTCTTGCGAAAGCGACACGGCTACTTGGTTCGGCGACCGGACAGAGCCATATCTAAAGCGCTTTGGGAATTGGAGCCGAGGTGAACCTCAAGCAACTGTCGACCATGCTCCAGCTTTCGCAGACGACGGTCAGCCGTGCGCTCAACGGCTATCCCGAGGTCAATGAGGAAACGCGCCGGCGCGTCGTGGAGGCGGCCAAGCGCCATGGCTATCGTCCGAACCCCAGCGCCCGCAGGCTGGCGACGGGCAAGGCCGGCATGATCGGCTACGTCATGCCGACGGGCGCCGCCGTCGACATCGACCCTCACTTCGTCGAGTTCCTGTCGGGCCTCGGCGACTATGCCCGCGGCCATGAACTCGACCTGGTGCTGAGCCCGGCCGATGCCCAGGACGAGGAGACGACCTACCGCCGCATCGTCGCCAACAAGCAGGTCGACGCGCTCTACATGTCCGCGCCGCGCGCCGCCGACAGCCGCATCGCCCTTGCCCACCAGCTCGGCATCCCCTTCATCGTGCACGGCCGCAGCGAGGGCCTCGATTTCGACTATCCCTTCATCGACATCGACAACGAGGGCGCCTTCCACGACGCGACGCGGCTGCTGATCCAGCTCGGCCACAAGCGCATTGCCGTGATCAACGGCGACGACACCCAGACCTTCGCCATCTTCCGCGAGCGCGGCGTCAGGCGGGCGCTGTCCGAAAGCGGGCTTGCGCTTGATTTCAGGCACATTCGCTCCGAGGTCATGACCGAGGAGAACGGCTATCGCGCCGCCCGCAGCCTGCTCGAGGCGTCCGACGCGCCGACGGCAATCGTCTGCTCGAGCCTGATCATGGCGCTGGGGGTGGTCAGGGCGGCGCGCGACCTCAATTTGTCGCTGCCCGGCGACCTGTCGCTGGTCAGCCATGACGACGTCTTTCCCTGGCTGAAGCCGGAACACTTCTCCGTCCCGCTGACGACGACGCGCTCGTCGATCCGCGCTGCCGGCGCACGCGTCGCCGAGCGGCTCGCCGCCCGCATCTCGGGACTGGAGGACGGTGCCCGCGGCGAGGTCTGGCCTGTCGATCTCGTGGTGCGCGGCTCGATTGCGGGCGCACGATAGCGGGATGCGGTTCCGCGCGGAGCCGCCTTCGCGGCTGATCATCTGGGGATGAACACGTACATAATCTTTTGCAACTGGGTGTCATCTGGCACATAGTCGCGCCATGATGAAAACCGCCGCCAAGCCCGTTTCGAAAAAGACTGACTATGAGAAGGCGTTGCGCAAGGCGGGCATCCGCATCACCCGGCCGCGCAAGATCATCCTCGGCATATTGGGGGAAACGGAAGACCATCCCGACGCGCTGGAGATCTTTCGCCGCGCCGAGACCATCGACAAGAGCATCTCCCTGTCCACGGTCTACCGCACGATGAAGCTGCTGGAGGAGATGGGCGCCATCCACCGCCACGCCTTCGAGGGCGGGCCGTCGCGATTTGAACAGGCCGGCGGCGATCACCACGACCACCTGATCGACATCGACACCGGCAATGTCATCGAGTTCCGCTCCGACAGGATCGAGCAGCTGCAGCAGGAAATCGCCCGCCAACTCGGCTACGACATCGTCCATCACCGGCTCGAGCTCTACGGCCGCCGCCGCAAGGACTGATGCCGGCAGGGATCGGTGACGCAAGGTCAGGGCACGACGAGTTGATCGGCCGTTGCCGGCGCCTGAAGGTGCCGCGAGTTGACCTCGGCACGGGCGCGGTCAATCATGCCGCCATCCGAGGCCAGCGCAATCAGCAGACAGGACAGCAACCATGGAAAAAGCCGAAATCGGACTGATCGGGCTTGGAACGATGGGCTCGAACCTGGCGCTCAACATCGCCGAAAAGGGCCATCGCATCGCCGTCTTCAACCGCACGCCGGCGCGGACCCAGGCCTTTCTCGAACAGGCCGGCGGCTTGCGCGACATGGTCGTGCCCTGTGCCTCGATCGAGGAACTTACCGCCGCCATCCGCCCGCCGCGGCCGGTCATCATCATGGTTCTGGCGGGTGCGCCCGTCGACGAGCAGATCGCGGCGCTCCGCGGCACGATGTCGGCCAACGACATCGTCATCGACGCCGGCAACGCCAATTTCCGCGACACCATGCGCCGCTTCAAGGAGCTCGAAGGCTCGGGCCTGACCTTCATCGGCATGGGCGTGTCGGGCGGCGAGGAGGGGGCCCGCCACGGCCCCTCGATCATGGTCGGCGGCACGCCCGAATCCTGGACGCGCGTCGAAGGCGTGCTGACCGCGATCTCGGCCAAGTTCAAGGGCGAGCCCTGCGCTGCCTGGCTGGGCACCGACGGTGCCGGGCATTTCGTCAAGACCATCCACAATGGCATCGAATATGCCGACATGCAGATGATCGCCGAGATCTACGGCATCCTGCGCGACGGGCTCGGCATGAAGCCGAAGGAGATCGCACCCGTCTTCGCCGGTTGGAACAAGGGCAGGCTGGAATCCTACCTGATCGAGATCACGGCGTCCGTGCTCGAAGCCGACGATCCCGCGACCGGGCGTCCGGTGGTGGACGTCATCCTCGACCGCGCCGGCCAAAAGGGCACCGGCAAGTGGTCGGTCATCGAGGCGCAGCAGCTCGGCATCCCGGCGACCGCGATCGAGGCGGCGGTGGCGGCGCGCGTGCTGTCGTCGATGAAGGACGAACGGCTGGCGGCGGAAAAGGCCTATGGCGCCAACACCCTGAAGTTCGCCGGCGGCAGGGACGAGGTGCTCGGCGACCTGGAGCTCGCATTGTTTGCCGGCAAGATCGCCGCCTATGCGCAAGGCTTTGCCGTCATGGCCGGCGCCTCGAAGGAGTTCGGCTGGAACCTGCCGATGCCGACCATCGCCAAGATCTGGCGCGCCGGCTGCATCATCCGCTCGCAGTTCCTCGACACCATCGCCGAGGCCTTCGGCAAGGCCGATCCGTCGACCAATCTGCTGATGGTGCCGGCCTTCGTCGAGATGATGGGCAAGGCGCATCCGTCGCTCCGCCGCATCGTCGCCCGCGCCGCCGAGGCCGGATTGCCGGTGCCGGCGCTGTCGTCGGCGCTCGCCTATTTCGACAGCTATCGCCAAGGCCGCGGTTCGACCGACCTGACGCAGGCGCAGCGCGACTTCTTCGGCGCCCACGGCTTCGAGCGCATCGATGTGCCGGGCGCCCATCATGGCCCGTGGGGGAGCGGCAGCTAGCCCTCGTAGGCTTCCACCGCGCTCGGCTGGCTCAGGCTCTGCAGTGATGCGAGGTCGCGTCCTGCGATGCGGCCAAGCACGGCGCGGGCGAGTTCCGCTCCGGCCAGCCGGACGTCCTCGTTGACGACGTAAAGCTGCGGCCTCAGCAGGTGCAGCAGTTTAGATGTCTGCTTCGAGACGATGTCGACGTCCTGGCCGAGCTTGAAGCCGGCGTCCTCGACGCCCGCCACCAGCGCGAAGGTGCCGGCACCGGCGCCGCTGACGAAACCGTCCGGGCGGTTGGGCCGAAGCAGCAACTCGGCGGCGAGCTTGCGGATGTCTTCGATCGAATGGTCGACCGTGGCCGTCGGGAACGGCACCTCGCTCAAGCCATGCTCCATCAAGGCATCGGCAAAGCCGTCGCGCATGTGGGTGTAGTAGCTGAGGTTCGAGGGTGGGGCGAGCAGTGCCAGCCGCTTGCGCCCGAGCGCGGCAAGCTTCTGCACCGCCTCGCGCGCATAGGCGCGGTTGTCGAAGTCGTGGAACGGATGCTCGATGCCCATGTGGGTGCGGCCGTGCGTGGCGAAGGGCATGCCGTGCTCGGTCATGTAGCGCACGCGTGGGTCGTCGGGTTCGATATGCGAGATGATGACGCCGTCAGCGGATGCGGTTTCGATGACATAGCGAACCGGTTCGAGCGGGTCGTTGGTGCGCGAGTAGGGCGTCACCACGAGGTGGTATGGCGTCGGTGCCAGGGCTTCCGAGATGCCGTAGATCAGGTCGGAGACGAAGCCGCCGATCTGTTCCTCGGTGTTGAGCACCAGGCTGATGACATTGGTCTTGCCGGTGCGCAGGCGCACCCCGGCGCGGTTGGGGCGATAGCCGATCTGCCTGGCGACAAGCTGCACGCGCTGCCGCGTCGCCGCGCCGATTTCGGGGGCGTCCTTAAGGGCGCGCGAAACCGTGGTGACGCCAAGCCCGGTCATGAAGGCGATGGTCTTCAGCGTCGGCGGGCTGGTCTCGCCCCCTGTCACCTGCGCGGCACTTTCATCCGGCGCTGTCTTGTCGTTCATCGCCGCTGCCCGCCGTGTTTTCCGTTCGGCGCATATCGCATTTGCATCATGGACCATGCAAGCTTTTCAGGCAAGAACTGTAACGTTGCAGCTCGATCCCCTCGGAGGCCGTGCCGAACGTTAAGCGCGCTCAGGTTCGGGTGGTAGATGTGCCTGGCGATGCCGACACCCCGCGCCGGATGCTTCGGCGATTTGACAATGAAAATCGCCTGTTATGCCCAAGTCGGGCCGCGTTTTTGTCGTCGGAAACGACGATGCTTTAGTTCGGGACCCGAAGAAAGTCGCCTCGCTGGCCGCGCTGGCCATTGCGTCGGCGCGCGAGTTGAATTACGCTTCAGACCTGTAACGTTACAGGTTGCAGGTCTCCAGCGACTGGAACGGCAACTTTTTGCCTGCCGCCTGTCGCGGCCGAGCTGATTTCGGCACTTTTTGCCCGCCGGTTTCGAGTCGCGCCGGCCAGGACGAACCGCATGCGCAACCAACCGGACGAATGAGATGGACTGGTCGTTTCAACTCTACAGCGCCCGCAATTTCCAGCCCTGGAGCAAGGTGCTGAAGACCCTTGCTGCACTCGGCTATCGCCAGGTCGAGGGCTATGGCGCGGTCTACGGAGATGCCGTGGCCTTCCGCGCCCTGCTCGACGAGAGCGGCCTCGCCATGCCGAGCGGCCATTTCGACATGGACCTGCTGGAGCAGGATTTTGCCAGGGCCGCCGGCATCGCCGGGACGCTCGGCATGGAGCTGATCGCCTGTCCGTGGCTCGAGCCCACCGACCGCCCGGCCGATGCCGAAGGCTGGCGCGCCTTCGGCAGGCGTCTCGCCGCCATCGGCGCGAAAGCCAGGGACGCAGGCTTCGACTTTGCCTGGCACAACCACGACTTCGAGCTTCAGCCACTCGACGACGGGTCGGTGCCGCAGCGTCTCCTGCTGGAGGCGGCGCCCGACATCGGCTGGGAAATGGACGTCGCCTGGGTGATTCGAGGCGGCTCCGACCCGCTGCACTGGATCGAGGAATTCGGCCCGCGCATCGTCGCCGCCCACGTCAAGGACATCGCGCAGCAGGGCGAGGCGGCCGGCGAGGACGGCTGGTCGGACGTCGGTCACGGCATCGTCGACTGGGCCGGATTGGTGATCGCGCTGCGCAACCGTACGCCGGCCCGCCTTTTCGTCATGGAGCACGACAATCCAGCCGATTTCGACCGCTTCGCAAAGCGGTCGATCGAAGCTGCCAGGACTTTCTAGGGGGAGCATCGCATGGCACGGAAACTTGGCGTCGGGGTGATCGGCTGCGGCAATATCTCGAAGACCTATTTTGAGCGCGCACCCCAGTTCCGCGGCATCGAGATGTGCGCCTGCGCCGACATCAACATGGATGCCGCACGCAGCCGGGCGAAGGAGTTCAAGCTGCGCGCCGAGACGGTCGAGGGGCTGCTGGCGTCAGCCGACATCGACATCATCGTCAACCTGACCATTCCGGCCGTGCATTACGAGGTCTCGAAGCTGGCCATCGAGGCCGGTAAGCACGTCTATTCCGAAAAGCCCTTCGTGCTGGCGATCAAGGACGGTCTCGACCTCAAGAGGCGCGCCGACAGGAAGGGCGTCCGCATCGGCTCGGCGCCCGACACCTTCCTCGGCGGGTCGCACCAGTTGGCGCGGCATCTGATCGACAGCGGCAAGCTCGGCAAGATCACGTCAGGCACCTGCCATGTGATGAGCCACGGCATGGAGCAGTGGCACCCCAACCCGGATTTCTTCTTCCAGCCGGGCGGCGGCCCGATCCTCGACCTCGGGCCCTACTACATCGCCAATCTGGTGCAGCTCATCGGTCCGGTGAAGCGTGTCGCCGCACTGGCCTCGATCCCGGCCAAGGAGCGGACGATCTCGTCGAAGCCGCGCGCCGGCGAAAGGATACCGGTGACGACGCCGACGACGATCCTGGCCCTGATGGAATTCGACGCCGGCGCTGTCTTCACCTTCAATGCCAGCTGGGACGTCTGGCACAGCGGCCATGCCCCGATGGAGCTCTATGGCGAGGCCGGCACCATCCACATGCCCGACCCCAATTTCTTCGGCGGCGACGTGCGTTACACCAGGGGTGAAAAGCCGGTGAAGACGCTGCCGAGGTGGGACCACCCGTTCTCGATAGCCAACGAGAAGCATCCGGAAGGTATGATGGCCAATTACCGTACAGCAGGCCTCGCCGACATGGCGCTGGCGATCCTGCAGGGCAGGCCGCACCGCTGCTCGCTGGAGCTCGCCAACCATGTCATCGACGTCATGACCGGAATCCTGAAATCGGGCGAGACGAGGAAATTCGTCGACATGCAGACGACCTGCGAACGGCCCGAGCCGCTCGGCCCCGCCGCTGCAAGGGGGCTGCTGGCATCGGCAAAATAGGCTAAGAGAAGGGGACGGCGTCATCCGCCGATTCCCCTTATTTGAGGACACCATCATGACCTGGCAGCCGGCCGCAAACCGCTACGAAAACATGGTCTACAACCGCGTCGGCAGGTCGGGCCTCAAACTGCCCGCGATCTCCCTCGGCCTGTGGCATAATTTCGGCGAGGACACGCCGCACCAGACCAAGCGCGCCATCTGCCATAAGGCGTTCGATCTCGGCATCACCCATTTCGATCTCGCCAACAACTACGGCCCGCCGCCCGGTTCGGCCGAGACGGCCTTCGGCGAGATCCTGCGCACCGATTTCGCCGGCCTGCGCGACGAGATGATCATCACCACCAAGGCCGGCTATGACATGTGGCCCGGGCCCTATGGCGAGTGGGGCAGCCGCAAATATGTGCTGGCGAGCCTCGACCAGAGCCTCAAGCGCATGGGTCTCGACTACGTCGACATCTTCTACTCGCACCGCTTCGACCCTGACACGCCTCTCGAAGAGACGATGGGCGCGCTCGACCATGCCGTGCGCTCTGGCAAGGCGCTTTATGCCGGCATCTCGTCCTACAACGCCCAGCGCACCCGCGAGGCCGCCGACATCCTGAAGCGGCTCGGCACGCCGTGCCTGATCCACCAGCCCAGCTATTCGCTGATCAACCGCTGGGTCGAGGACGATGGCCTGCTCGATGCGCTGGACGGGCTCGGCATCGGCTCGATCGTGTTCTCGCCGCTGGCCCAGGGCATGCTGACCGGCAAGTACCTCCAGGGCGTGCCGGAAGGCAGCCGTGCGTCGCAGGGCAAGTCGCTGCGGCAGGCTTTCCTCAGCGACAAGACGCTTGCCAACATCCGTGCGCTCAATGCCATCGCCGAGCGCCGCGGCCAGACGCTGGCGCAGATGGCGCTGGCCTGGGTGCTGCGCGGCGGCCGCGTGACCTCTGCGCTGATCGGGGCCAGCCGTCCCGAGCAGGTCGAGGATTGCGTCGGTGCGGTCAGGAACCTGGCCTTCAGCGATGCCGAGCTGGCCGAGATCGACCAGTATGCGCGCGACGCCGACATCAACCTCTGGGCACGCTCGGCCGAGCGCGAAGGCCCGGCGCGGCAGAAGAAGTAAGGGGGTGTTCTTCGGCGCGGTTGGCTGCGGTCGCGCGCCGTACCCCCACCCCTAACCCTCCCCACAAGAGGGAGGGGGAACGGCGCCGTTGCGCCACTCTAAGCATTTGAAGGCTGCCGTCCCTCGAAGATCGTTGGAGATGTAGGACGCGCCGCCGCCCAATCCCCCTCCCCCCTTGTGCGCGGGGCTAGGGATGGGGGGTACGGCCGGTCAACTCCGGTGCGACTCTGCCCGAAGTGCTCCAACATTGTCTTTGCCGGCGGGACGCGCTAGCAAAACCTGTGTCCAATCGCCATCTTGGGGCGATGGATTGTTGCGTCCGGGCATCGGCCCGGCCGAGGAAGGTGAAAGCGGAAAGATGGCGGCGCGGGCTACGCTGACGAAGAACCAGCGAATGGTTCTGGACAAACTGGAAGCGGCACGCGGCCCGCTCAGCGCCTACACGCTGCTCGACCAGTTGCGCGAGCATGGTTTTCGCGCGCCGCTGCAGGTCTACCGTGCGCTCGAGGTGCTGGTGAAGGACGGCTTCGTCCACCGCCTCGAAAGCCTCAACGCCTTCGTCGCCTGTTCCGAGCCGCACGACCACAGCCATCACAACCACCGCATGACTGCTTTCGCCATCTGCGACACCTGTGGCCAGGTCATCGAGATGTCCGACGAACTGGTCGGCAAGCAGCTCGACGATTGGGTCGGCTCGACCGGCTTCGTCGCCAAGAAGGCGGTCATCGAGTTTCGCGGCACTTGCGCCAAATGCGCCGCGATTGCCGCCTGACGGTCAGCGCGCCGTCGAGAACGCGAACCAGATCGCCACGCCCGCCAAAAGCGCCGACAGTGCCTGCCGTGCGACCTTTTCGACCTTCGGGTTGTTGAGCAGGGGCTCCAGCTGGCTCGCCAGCACCACGATCAGGCAATGGATGACGGTGGCGACCGCCACATAGATGGCGGTCAGCGTCAGCGTCTGCGCCAGCACCGGCCGTTCGGCGACGATGAATGTCGGCAGCACCGCGACATAGAACACCGCAGCCTTTGGATTGAGCAGGTTGGTCACCAGCCCGCGCGTGAAGTAGCGCCGGCCCGGGTCGCCGCTTTCGGCGGCCGCGTCGCCAGGGCCTCGCCAGCCTTCATAGGCGAGGTAGAGCAGGAACAGCACGCCGCTCCAGCGCAGGCCTTCGTAGAGCAGGTTGGAGGTGTGGATCAGCTCGGTGACGCCGAGCCCGGCCACCACGCCGACGACGGCGAGGCCGAGCGCGATGCCGGCCACGGTGGCGAAACCGGCGCGCCGGCCTTCGCCGGCCGACACCAGGGCCAGGTAGGTCATGTTCGGCCCCGGCGTCAGCTCGATGATCAGCGATGTCAGGGCGAAGGAGGCGAGCGTCGACGCATCCGGCGACGTCGCGAACTCCATCTCAGTGGGCCTCGTCCCAGCTGTGGGCGCCATGGGCGTCGACGCGCAGCGGCACCGACATCGACACCGCCGGCATGGCGGCGTTTTCCATGACATGACGGACGACGGGGATCGTCGCCTCGACCTCGGTCTCGACCGTCTCGAAGATCAGTTCGTCGTGCACCTGCAGCAGCATCCGCGCCGACAGCTTGGCGGTCGCAAGCGCGTCCTCCATGCGGATCATGGCGCGGCGGATGATGTCGGCGGCCGTTCCCTGCAGGCGGGCGTTGATCGAGGCGCGTTCGTTGAAGGCACGCACCGAGGGGTTGGACGAGCGGATTTCCGGATAGTGGATGCGCCGGCCGAAGATGGTCTCGACATAGCCGTTGTCGCGGCAGAACGCCTTGGTTTCGTCCATGTAGGCGCGGATGCCGGGGAAGCGCTCGAAATACTTCCGGATGTAGTCGGAGGCTTCCTCGCGCGGGATCGACAGCTGGTTGGCGAGGCCGAAGGCTGAGATGCCGTAGATGATGCCGAAATTGATCGCCTTGGCCCGGCGGCGGATCTCCGAGGGCATGCCCTCCACCGGCACCGAGAACATCTCGGATGCCGTCATGGCGTGGATGTCGACGCCGTCGGCGAAAGCCTGCTTGAGCTGGGCGATGTCGGCGACATGGGCGAGCACGCGCAGCTCGATCTGGCTGTAGTCGGCCGAGATCAGCTTGTTGCCCTTGTCGGCGATGAAGGCGGTGCGGATCTTGCGGCCTTCGGCGGTGCGGATCGGGATGTTCTGCAGGTTCGGGTCCGACGACGACAGCCGGCCGGTGGTGGTGGCGGCCAGCGCGTAGGAGGTGTGGACGCGCTTGGTGTCGGGATTGATGAAGCCGGGCAGGGCGTCGGTGTAGGTCGATTTCAGCTTGGTCAGCTGGCGCCAGTCGACGATCTTGCGCGGCAGTTCATGGCCTTCGGCGGCAAGGTCTTCCAGCACCTGCGCCGAAGTCGACCACTGGCCGGTCTTGGTCTTGGTGCCGCCGGGCAGGCCCATGCGGCCGAACAGCAGGTCGCCGAGCTGCTTGGGCGAGCCGATGTTGAAGCGCTCGCCGGCGATGGCGTTGATCTCGTCCTCGAGACGGGCCGCGCCCTGGGCCAGTTCGCCCGACAGTCGCGACAGGATCTGGCGGTCGACCGAGATGCCGCGCTGCTCCATGCGGGCCAGCACCGGCACCAGCGGCCGTTCCAGCCGCTCGTAGACGGAGACCACACCCTTGGCGGCGAGGCGCGGCTTGAGCACGCGCCACAGCCGCAGAGCCACGTCGGCGTCCTCGGCGGCATAGGCGGTGGCCCTGTCGATATCGACCTCGTCCAGGCCGACGACATTCCTGCCCGAACCGGCAATCTCCTTGAATGGGATCGGCGTGTGGCCGAGCCATTTTTCCGACAGGGAATCCGCACCGTGGCCGCCACTGGTGCCGCCGTCGAGCACGTAGGCCAACAGCATGGTGTCGTCGAACGACCTGAGGTCGATGCCGTGCCGGTCCAGGACCACGAGGTCGTATTTCAGGTTCTGCGCGACCTTGAGCACCGAGGCGTCTTCGAGCAGCGGCTTGAGGGCGGCGATCGCGTCGCGCACCAGAATCTGGTTTTCGACCAGCCCGCCGCCGAGAAGATCGCCGCGGCCGCTCTTGTGGGTCAGCGGCACATAGGCGGCGCGGCCGGGCGCGACTGCCAGCGAAAAGCCGACCAGCTCGGCCTGCATGGGGTCGAGCGAGGTGGTCTTGGTGTCGAAGGCAACGACGCCGGCCTCCCTTGCCTCGGCGATCCACTGCGTCAGGGTCGCCAGGTCGCGGATGGTGGCATAGGCGGCATGGTCGAACTTCTGCGACGCCGCCGCTTCGGCCAGCCTGTTTGCGAGGGCGGTCGGGGTGTCGGCCACGTTGCCGTTTTCGGCAGCGGCGGACGAGCCTGCGGCAGCGGCGTTGCCGCCGTTCGCACGCGCAGCAGGAGCCGCCGCTGGTGCCGCACCCGCGCCGACATCGGGCCCATGCGCATCGGCGCCCCATTGCACGGCGACGGGCACAGCCTCGATCTCGCCGGCCTCGGTGCCGGTGGCCTCGGCGACGCGGCGCGTCAGCGAGGTGAATTCCATGGTCTTGAGGAAGCCGATCAGCTTCGGCCCGTTGGGTGGCTGAAGCACGAAGTCTTCCAGTCCATCGGCTACCGGCACGTCGACCTTGAGCCGCACCAGCTCGCGCGAAATGCGTGCCTTTTCGGTGTTGTCGATGATCGACTGGCGGCGCTTGTCCTGCTTGATCTCGGAGGCGCGGGCGAGCAGCGTGTCGAGGTCGCCGAACTGCTCGAGCAGCTGTGCAGCCGTCTTCGGGCCGATGCCGGGCACGCCGGGCACGTTGTCGACCGAGTCGCCGGTCAGCGCCTGCAGGTCGATCATCTTTTCCGGCGGCACGCCCCACTTCTCGATGACCTCGGGGATGTTGATCTGGCGATCCTTCATCGGGTCGTACATTGTGACGCTTGGACCGACGAGTTGCATCAGGTCCTTGTCGGAGGAGACGATGGTGGTGTCACCGCCCGCCTCGCAGGCAAGCCTGGCATAGGTGGCGATCAGGTCGTCGGCCTCGAAACCCTCCATCTCGATGCAGGGCAGCTCGAAAGCCTTGGTCGCCTGCCGGATCAGGCCGAATTGCGGGATCAGGTCTTCCGGCGGCGCCGAGCGGTTGGCCTTGTATTCGGGATAGAGCTCGTTGCGGAAGGTCTTCGAGGAATAGTCGAAGATGACGGCGAAATGCGTCGGCACGACCCCAGCTTCGGTGTTGCGTGCGTCGAGCATCAGCTTCCACAACATGTTGCAGAAACCTGAGACGGCACCGACCGGAAGGCCGTCGGACTTGCGGGTCAGCGGCGGCAGCGCGTGATAGGCGCGAAAGATGTAGCCGGAGCCGTCGACAAGAAAGAGATGATCGCCTTTTTTCATGGCGATACGGGTAGCTTGGCATAGCGCGGCTGTCCATGGTCAAGCTGGCCCTGCCGCCGTCTACTGACAAGTCCTTTGCCCGCGCCGCATACTCTTCGTTGCCGAACGGGCGGCCTGCCTTGCCGCTCGCGGGTGCCGGTTGGCGGCGGCAGGTCATGGCGAAGCTTTTCCATTCTTCGCTGCGGTTGCAACGGCAATCAAGGCCCCAGGGCGATGATATCCTTCAAGTCGGGACCAGGATTGCCAGCGGGTACTTTACGTTGGGGAAGAATTTAACCCAGTCATGGGTATCGCTGGTGTCGTGGCCTGCCTTTTCGACATTGATCTGGAGAGCTTTTCCTTCGCTATCCATGACATCGATTTCAGTGCCCACAGTAGCGGCGGCTTGCCGGTCGATGAATACCTCGGTGGCGTCGGAGGGGCCGATGGCACGCGCAGGGCCGATCACGCGCATGTTACAAAAGTGTAATCTTCGTGCCCTTGAATCGCCATGTTCAAAGGAACAAATAATGGGCATCGGCAGTTTTTGCCGAAGTCCGGTCTCAGGCCCGTCCCCCGCCTATCCGGACCCTGCGGCAGCCTCATCCCCCTCTCCGGGCTGCCGCACCGTTTGAAGAATGTGCCGCCGTGGCTCCCCCCTCCACCACGGCGGCACTTTTTTATCCCGACATTGCCGCGATCGTCATGCAGCCTTGGCCGTTGGCCCAATCCTGCCGGCTTTTCGTTTTCCCTTTGGCCAACTAGGTTGCGCCGCAGAAGAATCGAAAGGCACTCAAATGTCCGCTCTCTCGCCGGTCCTCGACCGTCTCGACAAGAATCTCGACCAGTCCCTGGAGCGCCTGTTCGGCCTGCTCCGCATCAAGTCGATCTCCACCGACCCGGCCTTTTCGTCGGATTGCCGCAAGGCCGCCGAATGGCTGGTCGCCGACCTCAAGTCGATCGGCTTCGACGCCAGCGTCCGCGACACGCCGGGCCACCCGATGGTGGTTGCTCATCACGACGGCCCTGCCGGTTCGCCGCACGTGCTGTTTTACGGCCACTACGACGTCCAGCCGGTCGATCCGCTGAACCTCTGGGAAGACGATCCCTTCGATCCCAAGATCAAGGAAATCGCAGGCGGCATCAAGGTCATCACCGGCCGCGGTTCGTCCGACGACAAGGGCCAGCTGATGCTCTTCGTCGAGGCCTGCCGCGCCTGGAAGGAGGTCCATGGCGGCCTGCCGTGCAAGATCACCCTCCTGTTCGAGGGCGAGGAAGAGTCGGGTTCGCCGTCGCTCAAGCCGTTCCTCGATGCCAATGCGGAAGAACTCAAGGCCGATTTCGCCATGGTCTGCGACACCGGCATGTGGGATCGCGAGACGCCCGCCATCTCGATCGCGCTGCGCGGTCTCGTCGGCGAGGAGATCACCGTTCACGCCGCCGACCGCGACCTGCATTCGGGCGAATATGGCGGTGCCGCCGCCAACCCGGTGCGCATCCTGGCCAAGGTGCTGGCCGACATTCACGACGAAACCGGCCGCGTCACCATTCCCGGCTTCTATGACGGCGTCGAGGAGACGCCTTCGCAGATCCTGAAGTCGTGGGAGATGCTCGGCGAGACCGCCGAGAAGTTCCTCGGCGAGGTTGGCCTGTCCATTCCCTCGGGCGAAAAGGGCCGTTCGGTGCTCGAACTGGTCTGGGCCCGTCCGACCGCCGAGTTCAACGGCATCATCGGCGGCTACACCGGCAAGGGCTTCAAGACCGTGATCGCATCCCAGGCTTCGGCCAAGGTGTCGTTCCGCCTCGTCCACAAGCAGGACCCCGAAAAGCTCCGCGCCGCCTTCCGCGAGTTCGTCAGCGCGCGCATTCCCGCCGATTGCAGCGTCGAGTTCGAGAAGCATGGCGGCTCGCCGGCGATCCAGCTGTCCTACGACTCGCCGTTCCTCGCCAAGGCCAAGGACGCGCTGTCGGATGAATGGTCGAAGCAGACGGTGATGATCGCCATGGGCGGCTCGATCCCGATCGTAGGCGACTTCCAGACCTATCTCGGCATGGAGTCGCTGCTGGTCGGTTTCGCGCTCGCCGACGACCGCATCCATTCGCCGAACGAGAAGTACGACCTGAACTCGTTCCACAAGGGCCAGCGCTCCTGGGCCCGCATTCTCGAGGCGCTGACCCGTTCGTGACCGCCTAAGATCAACTTTCTGTTGATTTTTCTTCCGATCGCGGCAAGGGAGAAGCCAAGCCGCGATCGGAGACAATGATGACCATCCGCTTCCACAAGCACGACCTGCCCGACCTCACGCACTACGACGTCGATGCGGTCGCCATCGACACCGAGACGCTGGGGCTGAACCCGCATCGCGACCGGCTCTGCGTGGTGCAGATCTCGCCCGGCGACGGCACCGCCGACGTCATCCAGATCGCGCCCGGGCAGAAGAAGGCGCCGAACCTGACGAGCCTGCTCAGGAACCGCAAGGTGACGAAGCTGTTCCATTTCGGCCGCTTCGACATCGCCGTGCTCTACAACGCCTTCGGTGTCGTGACCGAGCCGGTGTTCTGCACCAAGATCGCCTCACGCCTGACCCGCACCTACACCGATCGCCACGGCCTCAAGGACATCTGCAACGAACTGCTGGGCGTCAGCCTGTCGAAGCAGCAGCAGTCGTCCGACTGGGCCGCCGAGACGCTGTCGCCCGAGCAGCTCGAATACGCCGCTTCCGACGTGCTCTACCTGCACCGGCTGCGCGACGTGCTGGCCGGCAGGCTGGAGCGTGACGGCCGCACTAGGGAGGCCGAGGCCTGCTTCCGCTTCCTGCCCACCCGCGCCAAGCTCGACCTGATGGGCTGGGACGAGGAAGACATTTTCGCCCATAGCTGACGCTGCGGCAGCCTGCTTCGAGGGAACGAACGGACAGGTTTGGCCGTTTGGGATGCGTTACCTTGCAGCGCCGCGCGTCATTTGGGACGCGCAAAGGACGCTGCAAGACTTTTAAATCGTGCATGATCCTTTCCGAAAAATCGGGATCGATTTTCGGGGTCGTGCACAGTGAAAGGATGCATCCGAATGGCCACGACCCGTGAAGAAATCCAGTCCGACCTCGAAGCGCAGGTTGCCCAGCTGACCAAGCAGGTCTCGTCGCTGACGAAGGCGATGTCCAAACGCAGCGCAAGCGCATTGGCGGAAGGCCGCGAGAGTGCGTCCGAGCTCTATGACGGCTTCTACGACCGCTTCACCGACGCCCTGCCGGCCATGCGCAAGCAGGCCCGCGCGGCGCAGAAGACAGCCCAGGACAATCCGATGACGACGGCGCTTGTTGGCGTGGCGGTCTTCGGTCTGCTTGCGGCGCTGCTGACCCGCCGCTGACTTTTGCTGCCGCGTGGCTTTACCGGGCCGCGCGGTCGGCTATCGTTGGTTAGCAAATCTGAGGGATCCCGATGAGCGCCAAGACACCGATCTCCACCGCCCCGACGGACGGTTCCAAGGTCACGGTCTACTGGACCGACCGTGACGGCCAGGAAAACGAGTCCGTCGCCCAGTACCGGTCGCTCGACCGCCTGAAGGCGGCCGGCGGGCAGTGGGACGAAAGCGACGAAGGCTGGTGGGCCTATGTCGACAGCGACACCCAGAAACGCATTGTCCCGCATTCGTGGGCGGCACCCGGTGGCGACGAAGACGACGAATGAGCGTATGCTCGGCATAGCCAGCCGGGAGAAGAACCATGGCCAAAAAACCCGATCGGAAAGAACACGAGTTCATGGTCGCAGGCGTAGAGCCCGCACCTGAGACCAGCCTCGACGGCGTTGCCGTGACGCTGGTCGACGCGCGCGGCGGCCGCGTGCGTCTCCACATGAACCCCGACATGGCCGAGTTGCTGCGCGAGCGGGTCTCGGCCGCGCTCAACAAGACGACCGGTCCCTGAACACGCTCCGTTAGCCCGCGCTTGCCAGGTGTCTGACCGGGCCTTGCCCGAAGCCGGACGCTTTGCCCCTTTCCGTCGTCCGCAACCTGTGGCGACCCGCGATCCTGCCCCCGTCCAAGGCTAATGGCCTCAGGCGCGCGAAAAATTTCTCCACCGTCCTTTGAACCTTTTTTCCCCTCGAGCCGACCAAGCTTCGTGAGGTGGACAAATCTGTTTCAAAGGAGAGAACCATGAGTGCACTGCGCAACATCATACTGGCCATGGTCGCGGCTTCCGCCGTGACTGCCTGTCAGTCGACCGAAATCCGCCGCTGCGAATGGAAGCCGAAGGATCCTCGTTATCTCGAGAGCAGCAACTGCTGCAACAAGAACGACCCGTCGAGCCCTTGCTACAAGAGCAGCGACCGGCCGGACCGTCCCGACAAGCCGAACGACCCGCGTCCCAACGATCCGATCCCGGGTTGATCGCGCCTGCGTCCGTGGCCGCCGCCGTTCGAACGAACGGCGGCTTTGCCGCGTCGAGCGCTGCCTGCGCGTGGCGCCTGGCCACGCTTTGCCCACAGGCCGCGAGCCGGCTTGACTTAACGCCCCCTTAAATCGCCGCATTTACTGTCCAACCGGAACGCCATTGGCATGGGGGCCGGACAAACAGGTATGGCGAACCGAAACGACAGACGCATCGAACCCCGCTTCGATGGACCGCGCGATGAGCCGGAGGACGACGTCTTTTCGGTGCGCGAGGAGGACCGTGTCGTGCCCAGCCGCCGCAAGACCCCGGCCCAGCGCAAATCGTCCAAGGCACGGTCGGCCCCGCGCGGCCGCTCGAAAAAACCCAGGCGCGGCATGTTCGGCATCTTCGGCCGGCTGGTCTACTGGGGCTTCGTGCTGTCCATCTGGGGCGGCATCGCCGCTGCCGGCATCGTCATATACTACGGCGCCAAGATGCCGAGTTCGACGACCTGGGCGATCCCCGACCGTTCGCCCAACATCAAGATCATCGGCGTCGACGGCAGGCTTGTCGCCAATCGCGGCATGACCGGAGGCGAGGCCGTCGGCCTGCACGAGATGTCGCCCTACATTCCGCAGGCGGTCATGGCGATCGAGGATCGCCGCTTCTATTCGCATTTCGGCTTCGATCCGATCGGCCTGGCGCGCGCGCTGTCGACCAGGGTCCTGCACGGCCGCTTCACCCAGGGCGGCTCGACGCTGACCCAGCAGCTCGCCAAGAACCTGTTCCTCAAGCCCGACCGCACGCTCGAGCGCAAGGTCCAGGAGGTGCTGCTGGCGCTGTGGCTGGAGCAGAAGCACACCAAGGACCAGATCCTCGAAATGTATCTCAACCGGGTCTATTTCGGCTCGGGATCTTACGGTGTCGAAGCTGCCTCGCGGCGCTATTTCGGCAAGTCCGCGCGCGATGTCACCTTGTCCGAGGCAGCCCTTCTGGCCGGCCTGCTCAAGGCGCCCTCGCGCCTGTCGCCGGCGCGCGATCCCAAGGCCGCGGAGGCCCGCGCCCAGCTCGTTCTGGGGGCAATGCGCGGCGAAGGCATGATCGGCGAGAAGGAGCTGAAGACGGCGATGAGCGCGCCGGCCACGCGCGCCGCCTCGTTCTGGACCGGTTCGGAAAACTACGTCGCCGACCGCGTCATGGAGGAACTGCCCGGCCTGATCGGCGAGGTGCGCTCCGACATCATCGTCGACACCACCGTCGACATGACCTTGCAGGACCTCGCCGAGAAATCTATCCGCCGGCTGATCGACGAAAGCGGCCAGAAGCTCAATGTCAGCCAGGGTGCATTGGTGTCGATCGACAACTCGGGCGCCGTCCGCGCCATGGTCGGCGGCTACGACTATTCGACCAGCCAATTCGATCGTGCCTCCGAGGCGCGCCGCCAGCCGGGATCGGCCTTCAAGCCGTTCGTCTACATGGCAGCGCTCGAACAGGGCCGCACGCCCGACAGCATGCGCAACGATGCGCCGATCAAGATCGGCAAGTGGACGCCGGAAAACTACAACGGCAAATATTATGGCCGGGTGACGCTGAAGACGGCGCTGGCGAAGTCGCTGAATTCGGTGGCGGCGCAGCTTGCGATGGAGGTCGGCCCCAACGCGGTCGTCGAGGCGGCGCATCGCATGGGCATCGAATCCGACCTCCAGCCCAATGTCTCGATCTCGCTCGGCACCTCCGAGGTCACGCCGCTGGAGCTGACGGCGGCCTATGTGCCGTTCGCCAATGGCGGCTACCGCCCCGAGGTGCACATGATCCGCCGTGTCACCACGACCGACGGCAACGTGCTCTACGAGAACACGGCTGGCGGCGGCCCGCGCGTCATCAGCCCCGAAGTGGTCGGCATGATGAACGCGATGATGACGGGCGCGGTAGAGGAGGGCACGGCCAAGAAGGCAGCCTTCGCATGGCCGGCGGCGGGCAAGACCGGCACCAGCCAGAATTCGCGCGACGCCTGGTTCGTCGGCTATACCGCCAACCTGACCACCGGCGTGTGGTTCGGCAACGACGACGGCAAGCCGATGAAGAAGGTCACCGGCGGCGCGCTGCCGGCGCTGGCCTGGCATGAGTTCATGGTCGCTGCGCACGAAGGCGTTCCGGTGGCCGCTTTGCCGGGCTACTGGACGCCGCAGCCCGCGGCCCCCGTTGTCGCCGTCGAGGACCAGCCATTCGACGAGAACACCTTTCCGGCAGCACCCCAGCCCGTCCGTCAGCAGGTAGGCGACGCCGGCGGCATGGCGCAGGAGCCGACGGCGTCGATCCGCCGCCCGGTGCCGCCCGCCGACGTCGGTGGCCCCGTCCAGCGCCGCGAGACGTCCATCCTCGACGTCATCATGGGCAACTAGACCTCGGCAGTCCGCCTGCTTGTGAAAGGTCCCTGTCCCCTCGGCGCGGCCGGACTCGAGCCATAGTGTTGCCCGAATGCTTCAGGTCGGGGGAAACCCGCCAGGGTTGTGGCCTGCCATGCACTCATCTTATTACGAATCTCTAATTTAGAGATGTATGTTGCCTCATCGAATCTCAGGCGAGGGGCCATCCGTGAAGACCTTTTTATCGAGCGTCTGCCTTGCAGCGCTGACCACATCCGCTTTTGCCGCAGATGCCTTGGCGCCGGTCGACGAGACCGTCGTCCGCCAGGTCTCCGGCTATGGTGAAATCTACGGCGGCGGCGTGTGGTTCGACGAATTCGACGAGGGTGACATCTGGGCCTATGGCGGCGCCGCGCGCGTCAACGTGCCCTTCGCCGAACGCTGGAACGCACAGGGCGATCTCACCGTCGATGCCATCGATATCGAAGGCAACAGGCTGCACAGCATCGGCGGTGCCCTGCATCTCAACTGGCGCGATCCGGCATCCTATGCCGTTGGCGGCTTCGCCGAGGTCAAGACATATGGCTTGCCCGACGGTGGCCCCGACCAGGACATCTGGGACTGGAAGGTCGGTCCGGAGGCCCAGGCCTATTACGGCAACGTCACCATTTACGGTCAGGCCTACTACGGTGGGCTTGAAGTTGACGGGATCCCCGTCGACGTCGATCTGATGGGTATTCGCGGCGTGGCGCGCTACTTTGCGCAGGACAATTTGCGCTTCGACGCCGAGCTTGGCTTCCACAGGGTCAATCTCACTCAGGGCGGCACGGATGCGGATCTCGACGTCGTCGCATTGGCGCTGCAGGCAACCTACCGTTTCACCGACACCCCATGGTCGGTCTTCGGTCGCTACCAGTATGAAAACGTCTCCATATCGGAGGCATCGGACAGCCTGGACCTGCACAAGTTCTCGGTCGGCCTGCGCGCCAGCTTCGGCAGCGGCACGCTGCTCGACGAGGACCGCAACGGCGCCACGATGGACACCTACCGGCCGAATTTCGTCCTGCCCTTCGTCGGCGGCTGACCTACGGCCTGAGACAAAGAAAAGAAGCCGCGCAGGCGACTGCGCGGCGTTTTCGATTGGCTTGACTGTACGCCGGTCAGGCCGCGGCAGGCGGCGTCTCGGGCGTGGGCGTGTTCGCCGGCGAGGCGCTTGTCATCACCTGCTCCACGATGCCGCGGGCGATCTCGCGTTCGCCCATGATCACCTTGTCGGCGCCGAGGCCGGTGAGGTGGTCGACCTCGGCGTCGGAATGGGCGCGCGCGATGATGACCATCTCGGGATTGGCCGTCTTGGCCTTGAGGATGATCTGCCCGGCTTCGAACGCGTTCGGGATCGCCAGGATCAGCCGTTTGGCGCCGGCGGCATTGGCGGAGGCGAACACCTCGCCTTTCACCGCATTGCCGGCAACCGTCTCGATGCCTTCGGACTTGAGTTTGGCGATCGTCTTGTCGGCGTCCTCGATGACCAGGAACTCGATCCCGGCGGCCTTGAGCGACTGGCCGACGAGCGAGCCGACGCGGCCGTAGCCGATCAGGATCGTGTGGCCGGTCATCTTGGTCGGCGGCGGCGGCGCGTCCTCATCGTCCTTCAGCGGCACGGCTGTTATGGTTGCGACCTCGCCGGGTTCGGTCGCGGGGCCGATGGGAACGGCCTCGACTGTTTCCGGCACATTGCCGGCGCGCTTTTCGAGCCATGGCTTGAGCCGAGCCGCGCCGGCGAAGGCCAGCGGGTTGAGCACGATCGACAGAATCGCGCCGGCAAGGATCAGGTCGCGCCCCTGCTCGGGCAGGAGGTCGAGGCTGACGCCGAGACCGGCCAGCATGAAGGAGAACTCGCCGATCTGGGCCAGGCTCGCCGAAATGATGAGCGCCGTTGCGATCGGGTAGCCGAAGGCGATGACGATCAGGAAGGCGGCGACCGATTTGCCGATCAGGATGATGAACAGCGTGCCGAGGATCGGCCAGGTGTTGCTGAGCAGGCTGGTCGGGTCGAACAGCATGCCGACCGAGACGAAGAACAGCACCGAGAACGCGTCGCGCAAAGGCAGCGTCTCTTCGGCTGCCTGGTGGCTGAGTTCGGACTCGCTCATCACCATGCCGGCGAAGAAGGCGCCGAGCGCCAGCGACACGCCGAACAGCTTGGCGGCACCGAAAGCGACGCCGAGCGCGATGGCCAGCACTGACAGGCGGAACAGCTCGCGCGATCCGGTATGGGCGACGTAGTGCAGCAGCCAGGGGATGATGCGGCGGCCGACGACCATCATCAGCACGACGAAGGCCACGACCTTGGCGAGCGTGATGCCGAGCACGCCCCACACGCCGACGTCGAAGCGCAAGGCCAGGATATTGGGCGATTGCGTTGCCGCCTGCTGCTCGCCGCCGAGCACGCCGGCCAGCGCCGGCAGCAGCACCAGCGCCAGCACCATGGCGAGGTCCTCGACGATCAGCCAGCCGACGGCGATGCGGCCGCGCTCGGTCTCAATCATGCGCCGCTCCTGCAGCGCGCGCAGCAGCACTACCGTCGAGGCGACCGACAGGGCCAGGCCGAAGACGAGGCCCGCGCCCAGCGACCAGCCGAGCATCCAGGAAAGGCCGACGCCAAGCACGGTGGCAAAGGAAATCTGCACCACCGCGCCGGGCACCGCGATGGCGCGCACCGATAACAGGTCCTTGAGCGAGAAATGCAGGCCGACGCCGAACATCAGCAGGATGACGCCGATCTCGGCGAGTTCCAGCGCCAGTTCCTGGTCGGCGACGAAACCGGGCGTATTCGGTCCGACCAGCACGCCGGCGATCAGATATCCGACGAGCGGAGGCACCTTGAAGCGGTTGGCGAGCGCGCCGAAGATGAATGCCAGCCCCAGACCGGCGACGATAGTTGCGATGAGGGGCGTGTCATGCGGCATTGTCCCGGCGGCACCTTTCGGAAAGTCAATATTGTGTGGGGTGCGGCGGTGAAATCCGCTGCATTTCCAATATGGTGGACCGGGGTGAACCTGCGCAACCCTATACGACCAAGAAACTGCGCCCGCGCCGAAAAAAATGCCGGCAGTCGCTGCCGGCACAGGTCGTCTGGTTGCTGGGCAACTACTTTCGCGGGTCAGGCCGCCATCAGGATCGTCTCGATGTCGGCGACGCTGTGATTGGTCAGCGTCTTCGGAATCTCGGCCGAGATGCGTTGGTCCACTTCCTTGTGCAGCTTCTTGCGCAATTCGCCCAGCACCAGCGGCGGCGCCACCAGCACGATCTCCCGGAAATCGCCGGCATGGGCAAACTTGTAGAGCCGCTGCGCGATCTCGTCGGCGAAGCGCTCCTTGGCGACCCTGTGCCAGTCGGTATCGTCGACCGCGCTGCGGTGGATCGACGGGCCGTCGCTGTAGCGGCCGGGGCGATCGCTGCCCTGTTCGCGCGTCGGCGGGTTTTCCTGCTCCATTTCGCGCACGACCTCGAGATCCGGATATTTGGTATCGCCCCGGTTCTTCAGGAACAGCGCCTTTTCGCCATCCGCCACCAGCACCCAGATCCCGTGCTTCAGATTGATGTGCGTCATCTCGTGCTCCTTCTTGTCCGCATTGCACTGACATGGGAACGCGAGGGCGACGCCACGGTTCCGGATGACGGTCGAAGGGTGCCCGCGCGTAATTCTACTAATTTGGTAGATATTAGGAAAAACGCGTTTCGGAACGTCATCGTCTTCGCGCCGGCAAGCATGGCCCACTGGCGGCCCATCGGGGCAGCACCAGGCCTGCGGACCCCGTGAATGCGCGCGATTGTCGGCCTCGTCGGGTCAGCCAGGCTTCCAACGGCCGCAGCGGCGATGAAGCGGATGGAATTACCCCGGTAGCGTCGCGGCGGAATATTTTTCTCCTCAGGCTGGGGCGAGGGCAAAAGCGATTGCCTCCCATCTCGGGGCGCGCGAGTGCGTTTCTTCTGCAGCGCAGCAATGGCGGCTAGAAATGACGGGTATTCCGGAAACCCTCGCGTCATGACCCAAGCCGCTGCCAAGTTGAACGCCTTCCCGATCTTCCTCAAGGTCGAAGGCGAAGCCGTGGTCATCGTCGGCGGCGGCGACGAGGCACTGGCCAAGGCGCGGCTGCTCGGCCAGTCGAGCGCCGAGATCCGCATCATCGCCGATCATGTCGAGCCGCAGCTCCGTGACTGGATTGCCGCCAACGGCGCCACCCGCATCCACGCCGCCTACGACGCCTCGCTGATCGGGCCCGCCGTCATGGTCTTTGCGGCCACCGGCAACGAAGCGCTCGATCGCCGCATTTCCGCGGACGCACGCGAACTGGGCATCGTCGTCAATGCCGTCGACCGTCCCGAGCTCTGCGATTTCTTCACCCCTGCGCTGGTCAACCGTGCGCCGGTTGCGGTCGCCATCGGCACCGAAGGGGCAGGGCCTGTCCTCGCCCAGATGATCCGCGCCCGCGTCGACCGCATGCTGTCGCCGCAGCTCGGCGCGCTGGCCACGCTGGGTGCCGGCTTCCGCGACGCCGTCGAGCGTATCCTGCCCAAGGGCAGTGCCCGCCGTGGCTTCTGGCGCGAGTTCTTCGAAGGCGCGCCAGCGCGGACGCTGGACAGCGGCACCCTTGCTCAGGCCCATGACGCGGCAACCGAACTGCTGCTGCAGAAGGGGTCGATCAAGGGCCATGTCGCGCTCGTCGGTGGCGGCCCCGGCGCCGAGGATTTGCTGACACTGCGTGCTCACCGCCTGCTGATGGAGGCCGATGTCATCGTCCACGATGCGCTGGTGCCCGAGGCCGTGGTATCGATGGGCCGCCGCGACGCCGAACGCCTTCCGGTCGGCAAGCGCAAGGGCTGCCATTCCAAGACGCAATCCGAGATCAACGATCTGCTGGTCGAGCTGGCCCAGGCCGGCAGGCGCGTGGTGCGCCTCAAGTCCGGCGATCCACTGGTCTTCGGCCGTGCTGGCGAAGAGATGCAGGCGATGCGCGATGCCGGCGTGTCCTACGAGGTCGTGCCTGGCGTCACGTCGGCCTTTGCCGCCGCCGCCGATTTCGAGCTGCCGCTGACGCTGCGCGGCGTCACTTCCTCGATGGTCTTCACCACCGGCCATGATCTCAAGGGCGGCTCGCTGCCCGACTGGGCCAAGCTCGCCATCTCGGGCGCCACCGTCGCCGTCTACATGGGCCGCTCGGTGGCTGCCGATGTCGCCGGCCGGCTCATCGACGCCGGGCTGTCGCCCGACACTGCGGTTGCCGTCGTCGAGAACGCCAGCCTGAAGAACCGCCGCCGTTTCCACGGCACGCTTGCCGACCTGCCGTCGCTCGAAGCGCGCAGCGACCTCGACGGACCTGTCATGACCATCATCGGCGACGCCGTCGCCGGCGCCAATTTCGAACTTTCCGAGCCGTTGGCGGCACACAGGCACGAACAGGCCGCGCGCGCGGCGCTCGAAGGAAGCAGGGCATGAAGATTCTGACCGCCAACCGGCTGACTGACGGCGAGGCCGTGTGGTTCGCGGCCGACGGCACCTGGGCCGAGACCATCGACGTTGCCGAGACCGTCGACGACAAGGCGGGCGAAGCCCGCCTCGAGGCGATCGGCAAGGCCGCCCACGACAACAACGAGGTGGTCGACGTCAATCTGATCGATGTGTCGCTGGTCGGCGGCACGATCCATCCGCTGCGGCTGCGCGAGGTGATCCGCGCCGCCGGCCCGACCAACCGCCTTGACCTTGGCAAGCAGGCCCGGCCCTCGGCCGGCGCCGCCTGAAGATAGACCGGAAGACGACCATGTACCGCTATGACGAGTTCGACCATGATTTCGTGAAGGCCCGCGTCGCTGATTTCAGCGACCAGGTCGAGCGCCGCCTTGCCGGCGAGATCACCGAGGACCAGTTCCGGCCGCTGCGCCTGATGAACGGTGTCTATCTCCAGCTCCACGCCTACATGCTGCGCATCGCCGTGCCCTACGGCACGCTGAGCTCGAAGCAGATGCGCATGCTCGGTCACGTCGCCCGCAAGTACGACAAGGGCTATGGCCACTTCACCACGCGTCAGAACATCCAGTTCAACTGGCCGGCCCTGTCCGACATTCCGGCGATCCTGGCCGACCTCGCCTCGGTCGAGATGCACGCCATCCAGACCTCGGGCAATTGCATCCGCAACGTCACGGCCGACCACTTTGCCGGCGCAGCCGCCGACGAGGCCGCCGATCCGCGGCCCTATGCGGAAATCCTCAGGCAGTGGTCCTCGGTGCATCCCGAATTCTCCTACCTGCCGCGCAAGTTCAAGATCGCGGTGACCGGCGCCGAGCGCGACCGCGCCGCCATCCAGACCCACGACATCGGCCTGCATCTGAAGAAGAACGACAAGGGCGAGCTCGGCTTCGCCGTCTATATCGGCGGCGGTCAGGGCCGCACGCCGATGGTTGCCAAGAAGATTCGCGACTTCCTGCCGGAACAGCACCTTCTGTCCTACACCACCGCGATCCTGCGCGTGTACAATCTCCATGGCCGCCGCGACAACAAGTACAAGGCGCGCATCAAGATCCTGGTCCACGAGACCGGCGTCGACGAGATCATCCGACAGGTCGAGCATGAGTGGCAGGCGCTGAAGGACGGCGAGCTCAAGCTGCCCGAGGCCGATGTCGCGGCGATCCAGTCCTACTTCGCGCCGCCGCCGCTGGCTGCGCGGCCCGAGGGCGACGAGGCCGTCAAGCTGGCCAGGCTCGATTCCAAGAGCTTCGGCGACTGGGTCGACCAGAACGTCTTCACCCACCGCAATCCCGACTACGCCGCCGTCACGATCTCGCTCAAGGGCATCGGCGAAGTCCCGGGCGATGCCACCGACAGCCAGATGGAGGCCGTCGCCGACATCGCCGAGAAATACGGTTTCGACGAAATTCGTGTCAGCCACGAGCAGAACCTGATCCTGCCGCATGTCGCCCGCACCGACCTGAAGGCGGTCTACGACGCGCTGGTGGCGATCGACCTCGCCACCGCGAATTCGAACCTGATCAGCGACATCATCGCCTGCCCGGGCCTCGACTATTGCGCGCTGGCCAATGCCCGTTCGATCCCGGTGGCGCAGGAAATCTCAAAGCGCTTCGCCTCACTGGAGCGCCAGCGCGACATCGGCGAGCTGAAGCTCAAGATCTCGGGCTGCATCAACGCCTGCGGCCACCACCATGTCGGCCACATCGGCATCCTGGGGGTGGAAAAGAAGGGTGCGGAGCTCTATCAGGTGACGCTCGGCGGTTCGGCCGACGAGCACACCTCGGTCGGCGAGATCATCGGCCGCGGCTTCGGCCCGGAAGAGATCACCGACGCCATCGAGACGATCGTCGAGACCTATCTTGCCATCCGGCTCGACCGGTCGGAAAAGTTCCTCGACACCTATCGCCGCATCGGCCCCGCGCCGTTCAAGGAGGCGCTTTATGCTAGCGAAGCCAAGGCAGCCTGACGGAGACGTCGAAGCGCAGGTTCTGGCCGAGGCCGCATCGCTCGATGCGCTGTATGGAAACCTGTCGCCCCTGGAGATCATCGAGCGCACGGCCGGCGACCGCTTTGCCGGCGAAATTGCTGCTGTTTCCTCGTTTGGCGCGGATTCGGCGGTGCTGCTGCACCTGATCGCCGAAGTTGATCGCAACCTGCCGGTGATCTTTCTCGATACGGGCAAGCATTTCGGCGAAACGCTCGACTATCGCGATGCGCTGGCCGCCGATTTCGGCCTGACCGACATCAGGGTCATCACGCCCGACGAGGCGGCCCTGGCCCGCATCGACCCGACTGGCAATCTGCACCAGACCAGCACCGACGCCTGCTGCGACGTGCGCAAGGTCGAGCCGATGGCACGCGGCGTCGAGCCGTTCAGGGCCTGGTTTACCGGCCGCAAGCGGTTCCAGGCGTCGACCCGCGCCGCCTTGCCGGTGATCGAGCAGATCGGTCCGCGCTTCCGCATCAATCCGCTGGCGCGCTGGACGACGTCGGATCTCGCCGATTACATGCGCAAGCATGCCCTGCGCGAAAACCCGCTGGTCGCCTACGGCTACCTGTCGATCGGCTGTTTCCCGTGCACCCAGCCGGTCAAGCCCGGCGACGATGCCCGCAGCGGACGCTGGGCCGGCCAGGGCAAGACCGAATGTGGTATACATCTCTCCGGCCTCGAACATTCGCTGACCGACGCATCCCTTTAGGAAATTTGCATATGACCGAAGCGACAGCCGAGAGTAGGACCCGCCTGTGGACCCCCGAGGGTTTCCGCGACGATGGCTGGGTACATGCCGAGGATGCCGGTGCCTTGGCCGGCAACCGTCGCGTGATCCTGCCACTGCCCGCTTTCCTCGAACTCGATCCCGAGCAGCGAGAGGCCGCCAGGGAGCGTCTCGGCGTGCTGCTGCAGCCGGGCGATCAGCTGGACTCGATCGTCGATCTGCTCGACCAGCTGTCGCTGGTGGCGCTTGCCTTTCCGGCCTTCAACGACGGTCGCTCCTTTTCCAAGGCTCAGCTGCTGCGCAGCCGCCATGGTTTTGAAGGTGCCGTTCGCGCGACCGGACAGGTGCTGATCGACCAGCTGCCGCACATGCTGCGGGTCGGCTTCAATGAGTTCGAGGTTTCGCATCCGGTGCTGCTGAAGCGGCTGGAAGCCGGGCAGGTGGGCGGCTTGCCGCTGCACTACCAGCCTGCGGCAAAGCCCGCGGGCCAGGGCGCCGGCTATTCATGGCGGCGGGTGCCGGCCAAGGCCTGATCTGCCGCTTGGCCTGACTTACCGCTTGGCCCCTGATCTACCGCTTGGGTTGAGGCTGTCGCCGCTCGGCGGTCTCCAGCTTGTCGAGCAGGCCGCGCAGCCTCTGCGGCAGGTCGTCTTCGGTCTGGAATGCGGGCAACGCTTCCAGGACGCGCAGGTTGCTCTCCGTGGCGAGTTCGCTTCGGATGTTTGTCGCCAGTCTGGCCGCTGTCTTGGTGATGCGTCTGCTCGGCATGGCAAAGGACCTGTTCTTTCTCGGCAAAACTCCTGCCAGATGCAAATGGTTCCCAACCCGATCCCCGCCATGGCAATGGTCCGCCGGTATGGTAAAACTTGAATTAACGTTGAAGCATCGGACCTTGTCCGGCCGTCGCGAGTGGCGGCGAAAGCCGCGGCATCGTGCGCCGGCGACCCTTGCCCCTTGATTTTTGGGCACCGAACCTCGATATCGGGCGCAACTTCCAACGTATCTGAACAACGGGAATTGGCGATGAGCGACCAGGCAAAAGACGAACGCACGCTCGATGAGACGGCGGCTGTCGAGGCCCAGGCCGAAAAGATCGAGGGCGGCATCGATGGCGACTACGAAGCCGTCGTGCGGCTGCTGAAAGAAAACGAGGAACTGAAGGACCGCAACCTGCGCACGGTGGCGGAAATGGAGAACCTGCGCCGCCGCACCGCGCGCGACGTGCAGGATGCCCGCGCCTATTCGGTGGCCAATTTCGCCCGCGACATGCTTTCGGTGTCCGACAATCTGCGCCGCGCCATCGAGGCGGTGTCCGACGAGGCCAAGGCTGCCGGCGGCGCCGGACTTGCCAGCCTCATCGAAGGCGTCGAGGTGACCGAGCGCTCCATGCTCTCGGCGCTCGAGCGCCATGGCGTGCGCAAGCTCGACCCGCAGGGCGAGAAGTTCGATCCCAACTTCCACCAGGCGATGTTCGAGGTGCCCAATCCCGACGTGCCGGCCAACACGGTCGTGCAGGTCGTGCAGTCCGGCTACACCATCGGCGACCGCGTGCTGCGCCCGGCCATGGTCGGCGTCGCCAAGGGCGGTCCCAAGCATGTCGGCGAGACCCCTGCCGAGCCCGGCCCGGTCAACGAACAGGCCGAGAAGGACGCGTAAGCGGCGAATGGCGAATAGGGAGTAGCGAATAGGAAATTGGCGGCTATTCTGCCGGTAAATCCGGGGGATGCCATGGCCTCTTTCTATTCGCTGATCACCACGCCCTATTCGCTTTCCGCATGAATCCGCTGCTCTATCTCGATTACGCCGGCGTGGCGGTGTTTGCCGCCACCGGCGCGCTTGCCGCCTCGCGCAAGGAGCTCGATGTCATCGGCTTCCTGTTCCTGGCGAGCTTCACCGGCATCGGCGGCGGCACCGTGCGCGACGTCATCCTCGGCCTGCCGGTGTTCTGGGTGGTCAACCCGGCCTATGTCCTGGTCTGCGCCGCGGTCGCGGTGCTCGTCTTCTTCACCGCCCATCTCGTTGAATCCCGCTACAAGCTGCTGCTCTGGCTCGATGCCCTGGGCATGGCCGCCTATGCCGCCATCGGCGCGGCCAAGGGCCTGGAAGCCACGGGTTCGCCGACGGTGGCCGTCATCATGGGCATGCTGACCGCCACTTTCGGCGGCATCCTGCGCGACCTGCTTGCCGGCGAGCCGTCGGTCCTGCTCAAGCCCGAGATCTATGTCTCGGCCGCGATGGTCGGTGCCGGCATCTACACGCTGGCCGAACTGGCCGAACTGCCGCCCGCGGTCTCGGCCGTCGTTGCCTTCGTCGCCGCCTTCATGGTGCGCGGCGGGGCGCTGAAATTCGGCTGGACCTTTCCCGCCTACCGCAGCCGCCCCGGCCGGAGGCCGGAAGACATTCCCTGAGCCGCCAACCTATATACCTGTCAGGAAAGCCGGTCTTACGTGGTCTCGGCAAGGCAGAGGACAGAAACGATGCAGCATCGGATAGTGGTCGTCGGCGCCGGATTCGGCGGACTGGAAGTCGTCAAGGATCTGGCCGGCGCGTCCGTCAGCATCACCTTCATCGACCGTCGCAACCATCATCTTTTCCAGCCGTTGCTCTACCAGGTGGCGACCGCTTCGCTGGCGACTTCGGAGATTGCGTGGCCGATCCGCTCGCTGGTCAGCGACAGGCCCGAGGTCACCACGGTTTTGGCGACGGTGACCGGCGTCGATGCCGGGCGGCGCAGCGTGCTGCTCCAGGACGGTCAGGCGGTGCCCTATGACACGCTGGTGCTGGCGACCGGTGCGCGCCACGCTTATTTCGGCCATGACGAGTGGGAGCCCTTCGCCCTTGGCCTGAAGACGCTCGAGGATGCCACGACGATCAGGCGGCGCATCCTTCTGGCCTTCGAGCAGGCCGAGCGGGAGACCGATCCTCTGAGGCAGGCGGCATTGCTGACCTTCGTCATCGTCGGTGCCGGCCCCACCGGGGTGGAAATGGCCGGAACGATCACCGAGCTGGCGCGCGACACGCTGCCGCGCGAGTTCCGCAACATCGACACGGCCAGGGCCCGTGTCGTGCTGATCGAGGCCGGGCCGCGCGTGCTCGCAGGCTTCCCTGACGAGCTCTCTGACTATGCGCTGCGTTCGTTGCGCAAGCTCGGCGTCGAGGTCGAGCTTGGACGCGCGGTTTCCGACTGCACCGCCGACGGCGTCACCTATGGCGACGTCAGGCTGCCGACGAAGACGATCATCTGGGCCGCAGGGGTGCGCGCCTCGCCGGCGGCCGAGTGGCTGGGCGGGCCTGCCGACAGGGCAGGGCGGCTCGAGGTGATGCCCGACCTGACGGTCCCGGGCCATCCCGAGATATTTGCCGTCGGCGATACGGTGACCGTGGCGGGCCCGAACGGCAAGCCGGTGCCGGGCATCGCGCCGGCGGCCAAGCAGGAGGGCAAGCACGTCGCCGCCATCATCAAGGCACGGCTGGCCGGCAAGGTCGAAGCGATGCCGTTCCGCTACAGCCACCAGGGCAGCCTCGCCCAGATCGGCAAGCGGCGCGCGGTGATCGACTTCGGCCGCATCAGGCTGCGCGGCGCGCTGGCGTGGTGGCTATGGGGTGCTGCCCATATCTACTTCCTGATCGGCTCGCGCGCCCGGCTCAGCGTGGCGATCAACTGGCTCTGGATCCATGCCCGCAACCAGCGCAGCGCGCGGCTGATCACCCAAGGCGATGCGGCGGAACAGTCGCTGGGCAGACAGGCCGAGCCGCCGGTTTCGGGCAGGATGGGGTAAAGCCTGCGCGGCCGGCGCAAGCCGGCTCTATGTTTCGGCGAAGGCGGCGAGGTTTTCGAGGGACGAGGCGATCCCCTCGCGATGGTCGTCCTCGCCGATTCCCGCCGGCACGTCCTCGCAGCTGACGCTGACCAGCGTGCCGCCATCGACCGGTGCAAGCGTGGTCACGATCCGCATCGTCCCGGCAAAGGCGGGATCGTCCGATTCGAACCCGACAAGTTCGACCACTCGCTTGTCGGGCACCAGTTCGGCGAAGCGGCCCTCGAACACGTCGGCGTTGTCGCTGGTCTTGCCGTGCGAACCGGCCTCCTCGTAGATGAAGGCCATGCGGAAGCTGCCGCCCTCGCGCGCATCGAAGGCCAGGACTTCCCCCCGCATGCCTTTTGGCGGGCGCCAGCTGGCCACAGCCTCCGGCTCCACCAGCGCGCGGTAGATGACCGAGGGCGCAGCCTTGATGAGGCGCGACCCGGTGTCGGTGCGTCTGGTCTGCTCCGTGCTTGCCATGCGCTTCTCCGCCCCGTCCCGCTGTCTGATCAGCCCGCCCCTTGCCGTGCCTTGGCCAGGCTCTTCGGTGCTTGCATCAGCCAGGCGCGTTCGAGACGGGTCCGCAACTGGTCGGGCGGGATGTCGTGGACGCGCACCAGCACGACCGGCCAGCCCTTGTAGTGGGCGGTTTCGAAATAGAGATGCGGGTCTGCCTCCATCAGCATCTCCTTCTCCTCCAGCGCGCACATCACCGCAGCCGTGTCGGCGTCCTTGACGCGGCAGAGGAATTTCTTGCGGACGTGAAGCGACGGCGTGCCGTAGGAGGTGCCCTCGACGACCTCCGCCAGCCCTTCGGCTGCTTGTCGCAGCTTGTCGAAGGCGGGCTGGAGGTCTTCAGCCACCGCCTACGCCGCGAAACGCTGCGTTTCGCCGCCGTAATAGTTGATGTAGCGGGTGCCGATTTCCTTGACCGGCATGACGACGAAGACGTCTACGGTGCCGAAGTCGTGGTCGATCACGCAGCCATCGCCGATCTTGGCGCCGACGCGCAGGTAGCCCTTGACCAGCGGCGGCATGGCCGTGATCGCCGCCTTGGCATTGACCGCCTCGATCGGCATCAGGTCCATCTCGCAATAACGGCCTGCCACCGCCCGCACATCCCAGTCGGCGCTGGTACGGCAGTGGTGGGCGAGATAGGTCAGCGCTTCGGCATGTGCCGCCGGTATCGTGCCGTGGAACGAGGCACAGCCGGTCATGACGTCGATGTCGTAGCGGTTGAGATAGGCCCAGATGCCCTGCCACAGCGCCTCGATGGTCCGCTTGGAGCGGTATTCCGGCAGCACGCAGGAGCGTCCGAGTTCCAGGAAGCGCTGGCCCGGGTGCCGGGCGATCAGCTTGTTGAGCTCGAACTCGTCGTCCGAATAGAAGCCGCCGGCTTCCGTCGCGCGCTCCTGGCGCAGCAGGCGGTAGGTGCCGACGATGCGGCGATGCTCGGGGCCGGCAATCGAGGTGTCGAAGACCAGCAGATGGTCGCAGATGTCGTCGAACCGGTCGGCGTCGCGGCGGTCGATCGAGTGCAGGGCCTGCTTCCTCGCGCCGAGCTCGTCGAAGAACACGCGGTAGCGCACTTCCTGGGCGGCGGCGATCTCTGATTCGTTGCGCGCGAGGCGAACCTCGAGCGTTCCGATCCGTCCAAGCGGCGCTTCGGGCAACAGGGGTTTGGAAGGCACGGTCACCTTGGCGCCATTGGCTTTCTGAGTGTCACTGTCCGGCAAGGCTGTATGCACGGGTGATTCTCCTTCGAGCCATCCCTCCTGGCGCGGGGATACGGTGTCGGTGCTACAGGATTGTGACAGTATCGTGATCGACCCGCCCGGGCAAGGCTTGGTCGGTCGGCAACACAGTCTAGCCGGCTAGGAAAATCAGTCGGTTGCAGTTTAGGCCGCTGCCCGTTGCTCGACGAGATTGATCAGCACGTCGGGATCGAGCGGCTTGGTGACGAAGCCGCTGGCACCGTGGGCAAGCACGGCATGGCGGGTTTTTTCCTGGCTGTCGGCGGACAGAACCATGATCGGCACCGCAGCCAGGCCATGTTGTTCTTCGTGCCTGCGGATGGCCGAGATCGCGTCCAGCCCGTCCATTACCGGCATGTGCATGTCCATCAGCACGACGTCGTAGCGGCGCTTGCGGGCGGCCCCCGTCACGGCTTCGACGGCGGCCTTGCCGTTGTTGACGACATCGACTCGGTGCCCCGCCTTCAGCAATGCGGCGCGGGCCAGCATGGCGTTGATCTCGTTGTCTTCGGCGATCAGCACCGACAGGCCCTGCAGGTGACGGCTCGCGGCCGGCTTTGCCGCGGCGTGGCGGCTCGCCGGCTGCGGCTGCAGGCCATTCTGCTTCGCCAGCAGCACGCGCAGCAGCGTTTCGGCGCGCACCGGCCTGGCGAGGAAGGTCGAGTAACCGCTGGCGCGCAATTCGCCCAGCAGGCCTCGGTCGGTCGGTGCGATCAGCGTCACCGCCTCGCTTGCCGCAAAGCCGTTTTCGCGCAACTGCCTGAGCACCCGGCCGTCGTTTTCTTCCATCGCCGCGTCGACCAGGATCGCATTGCAGCCATCGGCGATGGCTGCCGCCTGCTCAGGGGTGACGACGACATTGGCCTGGCCGCCATGGGCGCGGATGGTATCGGCGATCGCTTCGGCCTCGGTGGTATTCCGGGACAGGATCACGGCGCAGCGGCCGGCCAGGATGTCGGTTTTCGTCGGCGTGCCGTCGGTGGCGCCATAGGCCGGCAGGTCGAAGAAGAACTCCGAGCCCTCGCCGGGCATGCTCCGCGCGGCGATCGTGCCGCCCATCGAGTTCACCAGGCGCTTGGAGATGGCGAGGCCGAGGCCCGCGCCGCCATGCGAGCGGGTCGAGGTGCCGTCGGCCTGCTCGAACTCTTCGAAGATGCGCTCCATGTCTTCGGCGCGCAGGCCGGCGCCGGTGTCGGTGACGGTGAAGCGGATCCTGCCGGGGTGATCGTCGCCGGTACGCTCGACCGTCAGGCGTACGCCGCCCGCGTCGGTGAACTTGATGGCGTTGCCGATCAGGTTGAGCAGCACCTGGCGCACGCGGCCGGGATCGGCGGTGATCATCTGCGGCACGTTGGGCGCGACGTGGCAGCCGAGGCCGATGCCCTTGCCGAATGCGCGCGCGGCCAACAACTCGATCACATTGTCGGCGATTTCGCGCGGCGACATCGGCTGGGGCTCGGGGTCGAAACGGCCGGCCTCGATCTTGGAGTAGTCGAGCAGGTCCTCGATCAGCGCCAGCAGGGCGCTTGCCGAGGTCGAGACAGCACCGACATAGGTGCGCTGTTCCGGCGACAGCTCGGTGTCGTGCAGCAGCTTGGCCATGCCCATGATGCCGTTCATCGGCGTGCGGATCTCATGGCTGACGGTGGCGAGGAAGCGCGACTTGGCCTGGCTCGCATATTCGGCCCGCTCGCGCGCGCTGATCAGCGCCGTTTCTGCACGCTTGCGGGCGGTGATGTCGCGGGCGATGGCGCGGTGCGACACCGCGTTGCTGTTCTTGTCGCGCACCGACAGTTCGATCCACGAGAACCAGCGCACCATGCCCGCCGAGCGGATGCCGACATCGGTCGAGCTCAGGCATTCGCCGTCCGAGAAGGCCGCGTCCGGCACCACGCCGACGTCGACGCCGATTTCAGACAGTGTGCGGCCGGCGAGATCGCGCTGATCCTGCCCGACGAGATCGGCGAACACCTTGTTGGCATAGACGATGCGCCCGTCGCGGTCGCGGTGCACGACCAGGTCGCCCAGCGCGTCGATGAGGCCGCGGAAGCGCTCTTCGCTTTCCTGCAGCTCCCACATGCGGTCGGCGAGGTTTTCGATCTCGGCGCGGCTGCGCGAGGCGCTTTCGGTGATCGCTTCCGCGGCGCGTTCGCGCTCGCCCAGGCTGCGGGCGAGCAGCACCAGGCCGCTGAGCCCGGCTGCAAACAGGCCGAGGCTGATGAAGGTGGGCGCGCCAGTCAGGTGAGAGAGGCCGGCAAGCACGAGAACGGCCACCAGCGTGACGAAATAGAGGCCGCGCGGCGGCTCCTTTGGCAGTTCCGGCGCCAGCGCTGGCGGTGTGATGATACGACGGTGCGACGTTGCTGGGCCGGCCCCGATATCGGCGCCACCTTGTGTCGTCTTTCCTTCCGCTGTTTCGGATTCCGTCGTCATGGCGGAATCATAGCGCGGAGAGCTTAGGGAAGATTTTGGCGGATAGTTCGAATTTTAGCGGTCGCGCGCTTTTGGGGTCGGGACCGTGCGAACTACTGGACGTAGCTCTTGTAGACGTAGCCGCGCTTGCCGTTGAAAACGATTTCGCACCATTGGGTGCACGAAACCACCTCGACGGCGGTCTTAGCAGGAATGACGCCCAGAACCGCGCCGCCTTTCTGGGGCTTGGCGCGCATGTTCACCGACCGCTTGACCGTGCCGCCGCGCGTGCCTTCGCTGGTCTTGATCTCGGCCTGGAGCGCCTTGACGGCGGAAGTCTCGCCCGGATCGGTCTTGGCCAGCGCGAGCGGTGCGGTTTCGCTAAGATCTTTTGCGATCACCTTTTCGGCGCCGGGAATGGCCGGCATCGCTTCGAGCGGCTGGGTTGCGCCTGCGGCCACGACCTGCGCCCAGCGCGGATCGGCGGCCAGCGGCATGTCGGACGCTTCCGATGCGGAAGCTTCGGAGACCAGGATCGAACTGCGCGAGGTGGCGACCCGCTCCTTGCGGCCGGTCGGCTCGGCGGTGATGGTGGTGATCTTTTCCCGTGCCGGTTCGGCGGCGGCCTGCTGGACCTCTTGCTGAACCGCGTCGGCGGAGTGCTGGCCCATATGCGGCAGGATGAACAGCGCCGATACGGCGGTTATGCTCATCAGCGCGGTCATGGCAAGGACGCCGCAGACCAGGCCACGGTTGGGCGCATTCTCGCGCCACGAGGCTGGCTCGGTCTTTGTGAACATCATAGCGGAGCGCGGCTGATTCGCTGCGCCCAACCCGAAGGGCATTTTCACAAGCAACTCTCCACTCAGGCCCCAAGCGCTCGCAATATCGAGCGTCCCCACCTGTCGTTTCGACCCGCAAATCTTCGCCACGTGGCCGCAAGACAGTTTAGGCGGTGCCTTTCGGCACGTCCGCCGAACGCACCATGATCACCGATTGTGGCAGAGCTTGGACCCGATTGCGACCATCGTCAAAAAATTCTTAACCGCTAAATGAAGTCTCTGGGAAATTCCGTCTAACTTCACGCCGCGATAACAGAACGTAAGACAACTTGATTCGCCCCGAGGCCGGCCCGGCGTTGCCGGTGAAGGCCTGGACTATTCGTCGGACGTGGCCGTCGGACGCCGACTGCGCCGCCAGCCCAGGAACTCGTCCAGAACCACGAGTGCCGCGCCGAGCGAGATGAAAACGTCGGCAAGATTGAAGATGGCGAACGACCACACCGGCGTGTGGAACAGGATGTAGTCGATGACGTGGCCGTAGACGGTGCGGTCGATCAGATTGCCGAGCGCGCCGCCGACGATCAGCGCGAAGCCGAAGCGCGATATGGTCTGCTCCGGGGTCGTGCGGACAGCCAGGTAGCTCACGAAGGCGATGACGATGCCGGTCAGCACGATCAGGCCGGTGTCGCCGACATTCGAGAACATCGAGAATGCGATCCCGGTGTTGTAGGTGCGGTAGAGCGCCAGGAACGGCAGCACGTCGACCTTCTCCTGCATGACCAGGTTGGCTTCGACGAGCACCTTGATCCACTGGTCGATGGCGACGGCGATGACCGTCACGAGCCCGTAGAATGCGGCTGGCTTCACACGATGCTCCTAAAGCTTCAGGGCGTTGCGCCGGATCTCGAACAGCATGACCCCGGTGGCGACCGCCAGGTTGAGCGAATCGGCACGGCCCGCCTGCGGGATGCGCAGCAGCCTGTCGCAGGCGTTTGCCAAATTGTCCGGCAGCCCTTGCTGTTCGTTGCCCATCATCAGCAGGACCGGGCGGCTGCCGAAATCGACGGATCGGTAATCGACCGCGCCTTTGAGGTGGGTGCCGGCGACGGTCCCGGGGAATTCCTTGCGCCAGGCGAGGAAGGCTTCGGGGGTGGTCTTGGCGACGGGAACGGCGAAGATCGAGCCCATGGTCGCGCGCACGGTCTCAAGCGAGAACGGGTCGGTGGTTTCGCCGACCAGGATCACGCCCTTGGCGCCGACGGCATCGACGGTGCGGATGACCGTGCCGAGATTTCCCGGATCGCGAACCCGGTCGAGCGCCACCCAGACGTCGTCGCTCTTCGGGCGGATGTCCTTGAGCGGCACGAAGCGCTGGGTGAATACGCCGACCACGGCTTGCGGATTGTCGCGGCGGGTGATCGCCGTCAGGACCTTTTCCGAGACTTCGAGCACGTCGCCACCGGAAGCCACCGTGCGCGCCGCGACCTTCTCGATGGCCGGATTGCCGAGCCCGGTCTTGGCGAAGATCAGCGTCTTGATCGTCCAGCCGAGGTCGAGCGCGTCGATGACAAGCTTCAGGCCTTCGGCCATGAAGGCGTTCTGCTGGTCGCGGAATTTCTTCAGCGCCAGCGCCTTGATGTCCTTGACCAGCGGGTTGGCCAGGCTGGTCACTTCCTTGACGCGGCCAGGCGCCCCGGTGCGGTGTTCGCTCATTGGGCTACCCAGCGTGAGAAAAGCGATGTCGAAAGTGCGCGTCCCGCTGATTTCTCGCGGATGACGAGTTCGCCCGATTCGATGGTGCCGCCCATGCCGGCGAAGGTGTCGCGCATCAGCGCATGGATGGCGAAGAACGAGGCGCGGATCGAATAGGCGGTCAGCACCACGGCCAGCGGCTTCGGTGTCAGGATCGACCGGCAGATGTCGGTCATTGCCGGCAGGCTCTCGAACAGTTGCCAGACCTCGCCCTTGGGGCCACGGCCATAGGCCGGGGGATCGAACAGTATGATGTCGTAGCGGCTGCCGCGGCGCTCCTCGCGCTCGACGAATTTCATCGCGTCCTCGCAGATCCAGCGGATCGGCTTGGTAGCGAGGCCGGCCATCTCCTGGTTCTCGCGCGCCCAGCCGATGGCCTTCTTGGAGGCGTCGACATGGGTGACCTCGGCGCCGGCGCGTGCGGCGACCAGCGAGGCGAGGCCTGTGTAGCCGAACAGGTTGAGCACCTTGACCGGGCGCTTGGCGTTTTCGATCAACCGGGCCATGTGGTCCCAGTGGGTCGCCTGCTCGGGAAAGACGCCGACATGGCGGAACGAGGTGAAACGGCCCTGGTAGTGCAAGCCGTCATGGCGCATCGGCCAGGTCTCGCCGAGTGGTTCCTTGGGGAAACGCCAGCGGCCAAGGCCTTCTTCGTCGGTGTCGCCGGTGAAGATGGCGTCGACGCGATCCCAGTCCCTGGCCGGCAGCGCGCGCTGCCAGATCGCCTGGCCTTCGGGCCGGACGATGCGGTAGGGGCCATATTGTTCGAGCTTCTGGCCGTCGCCGCTGTCCAAAAGGGCGTAATCGTCGTTGGGCGCCACCTCGAGGATCAGCGGCAGGCGCTCGGCCGGAAGCGCGCCTTCCCGGCGCACCAGCTTGCGCGGCTCGGCCTTCGGCTCCGCCTGGTGGTCCTGGCGCGGTGCAGGTCGCTGCGGTTCCGGCTTGCGTTCCTGTGGCCGCTCGACGCGGTCGCGTGCCTGCACGGGAGCAGCGCCGCCCTTGCGGGGTGGCTGCGGGCGGCTGTCGCGGCGTTTGTCACGCGGGTGCTTCAAGGAACGGCGTCTCCGGATGGTTGGCCGCTTTTGACACAGGGTACCGCCCACCGCAACCGGACGGGCTGTCGCGCGCCCGGAGGGGCTGACTTCCGGCAGGGCTCGTCGTGCCGCCGGAAGCGTGCTGTGCCATGCATGCCGGAGTTCGTGACGGCTATGCCTTGAGTGCCTTGTAGACGGCGATGCCGGCGGCGAGGTCCTCGAGGGCGGCGCCCACCGACTTGAACAGGGTGATCTCGTCCGCGGACTGGCGCGCCGGCTTCTGGTCGCGGGCGAGTTCATGCAGGTCGGCGACGATGTCGTCGGCCTTGAGCACGCCCGAGGCGATCGGCTGCACGATGTCGCCGGCTTCCTTGGTGGCGCCGGCGCGGGTGTCGACATAGACGCGTGCCCTGCCGATGGCGTCGTCGTCGGCCTCGCGCATGCCGGGCGTGAAGCCGCCGACGAGGTCGACGTGGCAGCCCGGCTTGAGCTTCGCGCCCTTGACCAGCGGCACCGTCGAGATCGTGCCGGCGGTGATGATGTCGGCCCAGGCGAGCTCGGCGTCGAGATCCGACACGGCTTTCGCCTCAAAACCGTCGCCACGCAGCGAGGCGGCGAGCTTCTCGGCATTGGCAAGCGTCCGGTTCCAGACGCGGATCTCCTTGATCGGCCGCACCGCGGCGTGGGCGCGTGCGAGGAACTGGCACTGCGCGCCGGCGCCGATCACCAGCAGTTTCGAGGCGTCCTCGCGCGCCAGGTAGCTGGCAGCGAGCGCCGAGGCGCAGGCCGTGCGCCATTGCGTCAGGCGTGGTCCGTCCATCAGCGCCTGCGGCTCGCCGGTGACCCCGTCGAGCAGGAGATAGAGACCGACCACGGCGGGCTTGGCGATGTCGTTGTTGTCGGGCGAGACGGTAACGATCTTGACCCCGATATGGCCTTCGGCGGCAGCCCCCGGTGCTTTGAAGTCGGTCCAGGCGGGCATCAGCAGCAGCGTCGAATCCGTGCCCTGGGCGCGCTCGACGGTGTGATGGTGTCGAACCGGCTGCACCGCGCCGTCGCGGAAGGCGGTCCGCAACGTCTCGACCAGTCCGGGAAAGGTCAGCGCCCGGTCGATGTCGCCGGCTGAGAAGTGCAGCATGGAAGTCTCCCTGAATGGCGCCGGGCGCCGGAGCGGATCAGTTGGGGCGCGGCAGTGCTGGGCCTTGCGGCGCAACTGGCGGGCGCTGTGCTGCCGCCTGGCGCAGGCTTTCGGCTTCGAGCCCGCGCTGGCGCGCCACCTTGCGGTAGCGGCCCTGCTTGAACCAGGTCACCGCCCCACCGAGGATCACGCCGAGCGCCAGCGCCAGAAACAGCAGCACGAACAGCGGCACCTGCACGGTCAGCGCGGGGTTGCCCGGGTTGAACGGATCGAGCGTGAAGGCGGTCGCGGCGCGGTTGGCCACGGCGAGTGCGATGAGCACGATCGCCACCGGCACGAACACGATGATGAGCATGAAGCGATTGAACATAAGTCTTCCCGTTTGAGCCCCCGGGTTGGCTGCTCGCCGGCCTATTTCGCCGAGTTCAGGCGCTCGCGCAGCTCCTTGCCGGTCTTGAAGAACGGCACCCACTTTTCCTCGACCTCGACGGATTCGCCGGTGCGCGGGTTGCGGCCGGTGCGGGCGGGGCGGTTCTTGACCGAGAAAGCGCCGAAGCCGCGCAATTCGACACGGTTGCCGTCGGCCAGCGCATCGGTGATTTCGTCGAAGATGGCGCTGACGATGTTCTCGACGTCCCGCAGGAAAAGATGCGGATTGCGAGTCGCAATGATTTGCACCAGTTCAGACTTGATCATGTGCGCGGTCCCCGTCGAGATTATGATGATTTTGTTTGTTTTTCAGTCGCCTGACACGGCTTTTTCAGCCTGCCAGAGCGACAGCATACCGTCAAGGAACAAGCGTTCCGCGCCCATTTCCCTGATCAGTTCCGAGGAGAAGTCGCCGACACCGAGCGTGCGGCCAAGTGCCTGGGCGAGCGCCTTCGGCAGGAACATGCTGCCGCTGCCGGCCGGCTTCCACTCGACCACCGACAGCTTGGCGTCGACACCCTTGGTGCCGAGCCATGCGATGGCCTGGTCTTCGCCGCCGACTTCGTCGATCAGCTTCTTGGCAAGCGCCTGACGCCCGGTGAACACCGAGCCGTCGGCGAGTGCGGTGGCTTCCGCCTTCGACATCGACCGGCGCTCGGCGACGATGCCGACGAACCAGTCGTAGCTGTCGAGGATCATGTTGCGCATCATCGCGCGCTCTTCGTCGGTCGTCGGGTTGAAGGGCGAGGGTTCGGCCTTCAGCGGCGACGACTTCACTTCTTCCAGCTTGATGCCGAGCTTGTCCATCAGGCCGGTCAGGTCGGGAAACTGCACCAGCACGCCGATCGAGCCGACGATCGACGACTTGCGCGCCACGATGTGGTCGGTGGCCGAGGCGATCATGTAGCCGGCCGATGCCGCCAGCGTGCCGACCTGGGCGACGACGGGCTTTTCGGCGGCCAGCTTGCGCACGGCATCGAAGATCGCCTCGCCCCCGGCGGTGGTGCCGCCGGGCGAATCGATCGACAGGATCACGCCCTTGACCGAGGCGGACTTGCGCACCTGGTCGATCCGGTCGAGCAGGTCCTCGTCCTCGGTGATGGTGCCTTCGATCTTGATCTTGGCGATGTGAGCGCTGGCGACACCGGGAATTCGCTCGCCGGCAAGCCATGTCGACAGGCCGATGATGGCCGCTGCGGCGATGACGAAGGCCGCGATACGCCAGAAAGTGAGCTTGCGCCGCAACCGGCGTCGGTCGATCAGATCGTCGGCTTTCATGGACATTGCGGGCCTCGCATGCTGTGCAAGCCTGCGCTTTTATCGCAACGGTTTGGCGAGAGCCACCGCTTTCCTGACGCAGCTGCCGTTGCGGGACCTTGGATTTGTAAGGTAAATAGCCATATTCGGGTTTGCATTACGGCAGCCGGCGCGCGGCTTTTGCGCGTTCGGCCGCAACTCTTTGACCTTATGGTCATATTTTTGTGGCTTTCATCCGTTTCACCGTGCCGGCCTGAGTGCGGCCTGGATAGTTCGAAGAAGGACATTTGCGTTGGCGCGACCAATCGAGACGAGCGGCGGCGGAAGCGGCGTTGCGGTGGACACCGCGATCGCGCTTGCGACGTCGCGCGCCGATGCCTTCGACCTTGCGGCGCGGCATTCGCGCCGGGTCCGTTTCCTCAAGCGCGCCTTGCCGGCCGCCGCGGTGGCGCTTACCGCCCTGTTCGGCGGCTATTCCTATCTTGCCGCACCGCCTTCCCTCCAGGTCAAGGCCGAAGGGGCTGCCTTCTCGGAAGGCAAGCTGGTTATGGCCAAGCCCCAGCTCAGCGGTTTCACCCGGGACAATCTGCCCTATTCGATGACCGCCGACCGAGCGGTGCAGGATCCGTCCAACCAGGGCGTCGTCGAATTGCATGGCATTGACGCCAATCTGCCGATCTCGGCGGAGAACGTCGCCTCGGTCGATGCGGCACGCGGCATCTACGACCGCGAAGGCAATACGCTCAATCTGACCGAACAAGTGACGGTAAAGACCAGCGACGGAATGGTCGCCAAGCTCAAATCGGCGTATCTCGACATGGGCAGCGGTGCGATGAAGACCGAGGAACCCGTCGAAATAAGCCTTGACGGTTCGCGGATCACGTCCGATTCGATGTCGATGCTTGAGAACGGCAAGGTTGTCGTCTTTGAGAAGCGTGTGCGCATGGACATCGATCCGGCGCGAATGAAGGCGGCACAGAATGGCAGCGGAGGCGGGAGTGCGGCAAATTAGGTCTTGGCGGTCATTGGCCGCCCTAGCATGCGCAGGGGTAGCGCTTTGCGTGACGGGTGCTTACGCCCAGGAAAGCCAGAGCAGGCTTTCGGGCCTCAAGCTGTCTGGTGACCAGCCGATCCAGATCGAGAGCGACAAGCTCGAGGTCCGCGAATCGGAGAACCTGGCGATCTTCACCGGCAATGTCAGCGTCACCCAGGGCCCGACCGTCATGAAGTCGGGCAAGATGACCGTCTATTACGCCAAGGACGGCGGCTCGGCGGCGACCGGCTCGGCCAACATCGACCGGCTCGAGGTCGACAACAAGGTCTATGTGAAATCCGACAAGCAGGTTGCCACCGGCGATCGCGGTACGTTCGACATGAAGACCGAGGTGCTGGTGATGTCCGGCAAGGAAGTCGTCCTGTCCGAGGGCGACAATGTCCTGGTCGGCTGCAAGCTGACCGTGCAGATGAAGACCGGCCTTGCCCAGGTCGATGGCTGCGACAAGGGCGCCAAGGGCAATGGCCGCGTCATGATGTCGATTACGCCGGGTTCGCAGAAAAAATAATGACGGAAGCATCCCCGCTGTTGTCGCGTCTGAAGCCTGGCTCGGCGCAAAAGCTTGCCGCGCCCGCGACAATGGGCACTGCCAAGAACAGCAAGTTCCAGGGCACGCTGATCGCCAAGGGCCTGACCAAGAGCTACAAGGGCAGGCAGGTGGTCAGCGGCGTGACGCTCGGGGTGCGCGCCGGCGAGGCCGTCGGCCTGCTCGGCCCCAACGGCGCTGGCAAGACGACCTGCTTCTACATGGTCACCGGCCTGGTGCCTGTCGACCAGGGCACCATCGAGATCGACGGTTTCGACGTCACGGCGATGCCGATGTATCGACGCGCGCGCCTCGGCATCGGCTACCTGCCGCAGGAAGCTTCGATCTTCCGCGGCCTGTCGGTCGAAAACAACATCCGCGCCATCCTCGAAGTGGTCGAGAAGAGCCGCAAGGAGCGCGAGAAGTCGCTCGATGCGCTGCTCGACGAGTTCCATATCAGCCATCTTAGGAAGTCGCCGGCGATTGCCCTTTCGGGTGGCGAGCGGCGGCGTCTCGAAATTGCCCGCGCCCTGGCCAGCCGGCCCAACTACATGCTGCTCGACGAACCCTTTGCCGGTATCGACCCCATCGCCGTCGCCGATATCCAGCAACTGGTCCGCCACCTGACCAAGCGCGGCATCGGCGTCCTGATCACCGACCACAACGTCCGCGAGACGCTGGGTCTGATCGACCGCGCCTACATCATCCATGCCGGCGAGGTGCTGACCCATGGCCGCGCCGATGAAGTGGTCGCCAATCCCGACGTCCGCCGCCTCTATCTCGGCGAGGGCTTCACCCTCTGATCCGGCTCCGCCGCAGCCTGCGCGCGAAGTGGGCGGCGGTTTGTGGCCATAGCGTGTGGGTGCGGCACGTCGGCGGCGTCCTGCACGGCAAATAAGCCCCAATCGGCTTGACATGCAAAAGCTGGGCCAGTTCTATCCCACATGGTAGGCGTGCCGGTTTTCGGCCGTCCTCGCTCGGGATCGGTGACTCTGAACAATGGCGCTGTCGGCAAAACTCCAGCTACGGCAGTCGCAGTCCCTGGTGATGACGCCACAGCTGATGCAGTCGATCCGGCTGCTGCAGTTCACCCACGCCGAACTGGAGCGCTTCATCGACGACGAGATCGAGCGCAATCCGCTGCTGGAGCGCGCGGAAGCGCCCGAAGACCCCTCAGGCGACCAGTTTCCGAAGATCGAGGCGCCGGGCGAGGCCAATGCTGCGCCGAGCGACGACTGGTTCGAAGGCGAGGCCGGCTGGAGCTCCGAGGCCATCTCGGAAAAGCTCGACACCTCGCTCGAGAACCTGTTTCCCGACGATCCCGGCGCTGTCGAGCGGATGGGCCCCGATCTTGCCATGCAGTGGAAGTCGGCTTCCGGCGGTTCCGGCCCCGGCGGCTCGTCCGAAGGCTTCGACATGGAGGATATGGCCGCAGCAGCCGTCACCCTGCGCGATCATGTCGGCGAGCAGATTTCATTCGCCTTTGTCGATCCGGCGGAGCGGCTGGTTGCTTCGGAACTGACCGACTGGCTCGACGAAGCCGGCTATTTCCGTGGCGAAGCCGCCGAGATCGCCGCGCGGTTCGGCGTCGACGAGCCTTTTGTCCTCAAGGTGCTGGCCGGTTGCCAGGATTTCGATCCGGCCGGCCTGTTTGCGCGCGATCTGGCCGAATGCCTGCGCATCCAACTCGCGCGCCGCGACCGCCTCGATCCGGCGATGGCGGCACTGGTCGACAATCTCGAACTGCTGGCCAAGCGCGATTTCCAGACCCTCAAGCGCCTCTGCGGCGTCGACGAGGAGGATTTGCTTGCCATGTTGGCCGAGATCCGTGCCCTCGACCCCAGGCCCGGCGGGGGCTTTGCCGGCGGTTCTGCCGACACCATCGTGCCCGACGTCGAGGTACGCCAGGCTGCCGATGGCAGCTGGGCCGTCGAGCTCAACCCCGAGACGTTGCCGCGCGTGCTGGTCGACCAGGTCTATTTCGCCGAGGTCACGGGCCGCACCAAGGACCAGGGCGAGCGCAACTTCCTCACCGAGTGCCTGCAGAACGCCAACTGGCTGACGCGCAGCCTCGACCAGCGCGCCAAGACCATCCTCAAGGTCGCAGCCGAGATCGTCCGCCAGCAGGATGCCTTCCTGGTCCATGGCGTGCGCCATCTCCGGCCTCTCAACCTGCGCACCATCGCCGATGCCATCGGCATGCATGAATCCACCGTCAGCCGCGTCACCGCCAACAAATACATGCTGACGCCGCGCGGCGTGTTCGAGCTGCGCTACTTCTTCACCGCCTCGATCGCGTCTGCCGAAGGCGGCGATGCCCATTCCTCGGAGGCCGTCAGGGACCGGATCAGGCAGATGATCGAGGAGGAGCAGGCTTCCGACGTGCTGTCCGACGATGCCATTGTGGATATCCTCAAGAAAAGCGGCGTCGACATCGCCCGCCGCACCGTCGCCAAATACCGCGAGGGCATGAACATTGCCTCGTCGGTCCAGCGCCGGCGCGAAAAGCGGGCGATCGCAGGCACCGCCAGCTAGCCGAAAAGTGATGTTTTTGGCCCGATCCGGGCCCTTGATTGACAATCCCTAATGAAGTGTCTAGAAGCCCGCCCGCATGAAGAGGGCTGAGCCCGCCAAGGAAAGATGCGGCACAGGATGGCTTGCGACACGAGCCAGCGACTGCCAGGTGGTGGCCCAAGATCAGCCGACAGGTTCGGACTTAAAATCGGTGTGGCAAGCGAGGCAAAGCTTGTTTGCATCGGCCACGGGTATAAACTCGGACCAGTTTGAAGTCTGAACAGAAAAGGTCAGTTTTCAGATGAGCCTGCGTATATCAGGAAAGCACATGGATGTTGGCGATGCGTTTCGTGCGCGCATCGAAGGACGTATCGGCGAAGCGATCGGTAAATATTTTGATCGTGGATTCTCCGGACACGTCAACGTCGTGAAGGCTGGCTCGCGCTACACCGCCGATTGCGTGGTGCGGCTCGATTCGGGCATGTCGTTGCAAGCGACCGGAGACGCCCAGGAACCGACTGCCGCGTTCGACGCGGCGGCCGACAAGCTCGAAACCCGCTTGAGGCGCTACAAGCGCCGGCTCAAGTCGCACAATCTGGGTGCAGGCAACGGCGAGTTGACCGATGTTGCCTACTCGGTGGTCGCAGCCCTCGTCGACGACGACGAGGATGTGCCCGAGGATTTCGCCCCCGCCATCGTCGCCGAATCGACGATGGTCCTGAAGACAATGTCGGTGGCTTCCGCGGTCATCGAGCTCGACACCAAGGACAGCCCGGTTGTGGTTTTCCGCAATGCCGGCAACGAGCATCTCAACATCGTCTACCGCCGGTCTGATGGAAACATCGGCTGGATAGATCCCTCGACCGCAAAGGTCGCCCAGGGATAGTCGCCGCCGACCGCATGTGGGGTTTTGGGGTAATGCGGCGGTGAGCACAGCAAGGGAATTTCAGCATGGATCTGAGTGATCTGATCGAGGTACCGGCAATCCTGCCGGCCTTGAAGGCGAACTCGAAGAAGCAGCTTTTGCAACTTCTCGCCGAAAGGGCCGCAGCGATTTCCGGCATCCCCGAGCGGGAGGTGTTCGACACCATCCTACAGCGCGAGCGTCTTGGCTCGACGGGTGTCGGCAATGGCATCGCCATCCCGCATGGAAAGCTCGCAGGGGTAAAGCGCATCACCGGCGTCTTTGCGCGCCTGGAAACGCCTGTCGACTTCGAGGCGTTGGACGACCAGCCGGTCGACCTCGTTTTCCTGCTCCTGGCCCCTGAAGGCGCCGGTGCCGACCATCTCAAGGCATTGTCGCGGATCGCGCGCGTGCTGCGCGATGCCGACACCGTTGCCAAGATTCGCGGCACGCGCGATGCGTCGGCCATCCACGCGCTTCTGTCGGAAACGCCTGCGTCGCACGCTGCCTGATTTCGATTGTTGGAAAAAAGCTTGGTAAGGGCCGCTTCGTGCGGCCCTTTTCCGTTTCGCCCGTCACCTCGGCCTGTGCAGCCGATGCCCTTTGCAGGGTCAGTGGATGGCGACGGTCGTCAGATCGTTTTCCATGGCGCCGGCAAGGGCGCGGTCACGGGCATCCGACAGCAGGATCGGCTCGCCATTGGCGGCAAACAGCGCCCACAGTTCGAGGCCGGGATCGATCTGCGTCAGGCCGGGGAAGCGGCCGAGCAGGTCGTCGCTGGACACCTTCCGGAGATAGGCGACGGAGCCTTCGCCGAGATGAGCGAGTTCACCCGTGGTCATGGTGTTTCTCTGGGCAGTATTGGGCATGGTAGCCTCCTTCTAGCCAGGATGCCGTCACGGCCATCCCGCATGAGAGCCATCGGCAGTGTCAGTCTGCTACCGATATGTTTATTTTCCGTACTAGGCGTTCGGCTTCCGGTCGGTCGAGATCGACCGACAGCAGGCCGTTCTTCAGATCGGCCGCGATCACCCGCATCCCGTCGGCCAGCACGAAGCAGCGTTGGAACTGCCTTGACGCAATGCCGCGATGCAGGAACTCGCGCTCCTTCTCGTCACCCTGTCGGCCACGCACGATGAGCTGGTTCTCTTCGACGGTGACTTCGAGATCGTTTTCGGCGAAACCGGCCACCGCGAGCGTGATCCGCAGCCTTTCGCCCCGTTCGTCGGCATCCCTGATGCGTTCGATGTTGTAGGGCGGATAGCTGTCGCCCGACTTGGCAAGGCGCTCCAGCGTCTTTTCCATCGTGTCGAAGCCCAGGAGAAGCGGGCTCGAGAAGGGCGTCATACGGCTCATGTTACAGCTTGTCCTCCGAGAGCGACATAATGCGGAAAAACCCGGATGGCATTTTCCCGACTGTTGTTGATATGGTCCGCCCCGTCGGCAACTTCAAGACTGCAAAAAAACCTGCCCAACAAGGAAAGAAAATGCCCGTACCGCGCAAGATCATCATCGACACCGACCCCGGTCAAGACGATGCCGTCGCCATTCTGCTGGCGCTCGGAAGCCCCGAATTCGATATCCTCGGAATTACCGCTGTTGCCGGCAACGTGCCGCTGAAGCTGACTGAAAAGAACGCCCGCAAGATCTGCGAACTCGCCGGCCGCCCCGACATCAAGGTCTATTCCGGCGCCATCCGCCCGCTGATCCGCGAACTCGTCACCGCCGAGGAAGTCCACGGCAAGACCGGCCTCAACGGCCCCGAACTGCCCGAACCCACCATGAAGCTCGAGGAGCAGCACGCCGTCGACTATCTGGTCGAGACGCTGATGCGCGAGGAAGCCGGCACCGTCACGCTGTGCCCGCTCGGCCCGCTGACCAACGTGGCGCTCGCCCTCATCCGCGAACCCAGGATCGCGCCGCGCATTAAGGAAATCGTCCTGATGGGCGGCGGCTTCTTCGAAGGCGGCAATGTCACGCCTTCGACCGAGTTTAACATCTATGTCGACCCGCACGCGGCCGACGTGGTGTTCCGCTCGGGTGTGCCGATCGTCATGATGCCGCTCGACGTCACCCACAAGGCGCTGACCACCACCAAGCGCATCGACGCCTTCCGCCAGCTTGGCACCAGGGTTGGCCTCGCCACCGCCCAGATGCTGGAGTTCTTCGAGCGCTATGACGAAGGCAAATACGGCACCGACGGCGGTCCGCTGCACGATCCGTGCGTCATTGCTTACCTTATCAAGCCCGAATTGTTCCAGGGTCGCCACTGCAACGTCACCGTCGAAACCGCTTCGGAGCTCACCATGGGCATGACTGTCGTCGACTGGTGGGGCGTCACCAAGCGGCCGAAGAATGCCATCGTCATGCGCGACATCGACCATGACGGCTTCTTCGCCCTGCTGGTCGAGCGTCTCGGCCGTCTGTAGTCACGTTTCCGCTCCGGACATGACGGGCGAAAGCAAAAGGGGCGGCGCGAGCCGCCCCTTTCATGTCCAACGGTGTCTTTGCCTTACTTGGCCCGCGAAAACGCCAGCCACACGCCGCCGCCGACCAGGAACGTGCCCGATATCCGGGTCATCAGCTTGAGGCGCCTGGCTGACAGGAACCTGCCGGCGCGGCCAGCCGCCACTGCATAGGTTGAATCCGACAGCGCGGCGAACACCATGGCGGTGATGCCCATGATGACGATCTGCCGGGCGTAGTTGGCGGTCGGGTCGATGAACTGAGGAATGAACGCGCCGAAGAAGATCAGCGTCTTTGGATTGCTGATGGCGACCAGGAATCCCTGCAGGAAGAAGCCGCCACGCGGGCGCTTCGGCGAACCGTCCGCTTCCAGCCTGCCGCTGGAACGGAACATCTGGATGCCGAGCCAGATCAGGTAGGCCGCGCCCAGCAGCCGCACCCACTCGAACCAGTGTCCCATCGTTTCGATCATCTGGTTGAGCCCGATGCCGACGATGGCGATCATGACGGCCACGCCGAGCTGCGTGCCGGCGACATTGGCAAGCCCGGCGCGGGTGCCGTGCCGGATGCTCGAGGCGATGATCAACGTGACGGTCGGCCCCGGTATCAGCACGATGACGATGCAGGCGACGACATAGGCGGCGTAAAGTTCGAGCGACATGTCCGTTCCTCCGGCGGTCGCCCGGCAGTAAGCACGCAGAATTTGCGCGTGTCCAGCGAAGGGAAGCTCAACCCTTGAGCGCGGCATCCACCTCGGCTGCGAGCGGGATCGCCGGCTGGGCGCCCGGCTTGAGGCAGGCGAGCGAACCGGCTGCCGCGGCGCGGCAAAGCGCGTCTTCGAGTCCAAGCCCGGCCGACAGGCCGGCGGCTAGATAGCCGCAGAAGGTGTCGCCGGCGCCGACCGTGTCGACCGGCGTGATCTTCAGCGCGTCGACACGGCTGAGGTCGTCGCCCTTGGCCGCCAGCACGCCGTCGCCGCCGAGCGTGACGATGACGGTCGCACCCGTTCGGCGGGCGAACTCGCTCATCCGGGCGGACCGTTCGCCGGCAGGAAGGTTCAGCGCGTCGGCATAGAGGTCGAATTCGGTTTCGTTGGCCACCACATAGTCGGCCTTGCCGACGAAGCTTGCGGCCTCCGCCCGGAAGGGGGCGGTGTTGAGCATGGTCACCGCGCCGGCCTTGCGCGCCGCATCGAGCGCTGCATCGACCGTGGACAGCGGGATTTCGTGCTGCAGCAGCACGACGTCGCCCTTCTTGAACTGCGCCTTGGCGAGGTCGCCCTGCACCACCGAGCCGTTGGCGCCGGGCACCACGGCGATCATGTTCTCGCCGTCGCCGCCGACCAGGATCAGGGCGATGCCGGTAGCTGCCTGGATTTCGGCGACGCCGCCGAGGTCGACGCCGCCCTCCTTGAGATAGGCTGTGGCCTCGCCGGCGAAGGCGTCCTTGCCGACCGCGCCGACCATCCGCACCTTGGCACCCGCACGCGCCGCCGCGAGCGCCTGGTTGGCACCCTTGCCGCCGGGCGCGGACTTGAACTCGTTGCCGGGAACCGTCTCGCCGGGACCGGGGAGGCGGCCGACGGTTGCGATGAGGTCGAGGTTGATGGATCCGACAACGGTAATCACGACAGTCTCCTGAAAACTCGGCGGAAACTATCCTGTGTCGCCGGCACTTGCCAGATGGCCGCGTGTCATTTGCCGGGCGAAAAGGCGATGTTCCGCCCTATCGCGCCACCTGGCCGGCCTCCCAGCCGAGGATCGCGCGCTTGCGCGTCAGGCCCCAGTGATAGCCGGTGAGCGCGCCGGATTTGCCGAGCGCGCGGTGACAGGGCACCACGAAGGAAAGCGGGTTGGCGCCGACGGCGGCACCCACGGCGCGGCTGGCTTTCGGCGCGCCGATCTCGGAGGCAATCGACGAGTAGGTGCAGGCCCGGCCCATCGGGATCTTGAGCAGGGCTTCCCAGACGCGGACCTGGAAATCGGTGCCGATCATCACCACCCTGAGCGGCTGGTCCTGGCGCCAGCGCGCCGGGTCGAAAATGCGGGCCGCGTAAGGTGCCGTGGCGCTCATGTCCTCGACATAGCTGGCGTTGGGCCAGCGGTCGGACATGTCGGCAAAGGCTTCCCGCTCTTCGCCGGCATCATTGAAGGACAGGCCGGCAAGGCCACGGTCTGTGACCATGACGAGCGCCACGCCGAAAGGCGAAATGTGGTAGCCGTAGCGGATGGTGAGCCCGGCGCCGCGCGTCTTGTAGTCGCCCGGCGACATCGCCTCGTGGGTGACGAACAGGTCGTGCAGGCGCCCCGGGCCGGACATGCCGAGTTCGAACGATGTTTCGAGCAGCGGCAGCCCCTCGTCCAGCAGCTTGCGTGCATGGTCGAGCGTCACTGCCTGCAGGAAGGCCTTCGGCGACAGGCCGGCCCAGCGGCTGAACAGCTTCTGCAGGCCGGTCGGCGTCTCGCCAACTTCGTCGGCCAATGCGTCGAGCGAAGGCTGGTCGCGATAGTCGAGGCTGATCTTTTCGATCACCCGGCGCACGGTCTCGTATTCGGCGCCGACGGGCGTGATGTCCTGCTGCAGGGTGGCGATGGGGCTCATTCTCGTCTGGGCGTTCATGGCGATGTCTCCTTGAACGCCAATATCGGCTGCCTCACCGGCAATTCCCACCCGATTCCTGCTCACCGCGTCCGTGCCGTGGCCAATGCGCGCGAAAATGCGGTGGCAAAGCTCTCGCGGTCGTCGGGATTGAGGAAACTGCCGATCGGCACGCTCTTTTCGCGCGACTCGACTGCCATGCCGGTGATGCCGATCTCGTCATGGCGGGACACGGCAAACCGTGCCCAGAACGGGTTGAAGTGGAAGCGCTCCGATTTGCCGGACGGCGCGGTCTTCAGGATGTCGAGGCTGGTGCGCGACACGCTCACCTCCTCGCGGGCAAGGGCGGCGCGGTAGTTGAGCCGGAAGGCGACGTAGATCGCGACCACGTCGAGGCCGAAGAAACCGAAGATCGGCCAGGCGCCGTGGCTGAGGAAGAAGACGCCGGTGACGATCCAGCCAAACAGCAACGCCCCCATAAGGATCATGAAGCCGGTGCGGCCGAGCGACCGGTGCGGCAGGAGCAGCGCCTTGAAGAAGGGCTCGTCAGCGGCAAAAGTGGCGTTTGTCTCGCTCATGCCGGTTAATTATAGAGAGGCGATGAAAAACCCCAAGCCCAAAGATAGCAGCAAGACTTCGACAGGTGGTCGCAGCACCGGCGCCGGCAAGAAGAAGCCGTCGGCCCGCCGCCCCCGTTCGCTCTATTCGGTGGATGAGGTCCGCGAGATCTTCCGCCGCTTCTCCGTCCAGCGGCCGGAGCCGAAGGGCGAACTCGAGCACGTCAACGCCTTCACCTTGCTGGTGGCGGTGGTGCTGTCGGCCCAGGCCACCGACGCCGGCGTCAACAAGGCGACGCGGGCGCTCTTCGCCATCGCCGATACGCCGCAGAAGATGCTGGCGCTGGGCGAGGAAGCGGTCGGCCAGCACGTCCGCACCATCGGCCTGTGGCGCAACAAGGCCAAGAACGTGATTGCGCTGTCGCAGGCCCTGATCCGCGACCATGGCGGCGAGGTGCCCGACGACCGCGACCAGCTCGTCGAGCTGCCGGGCGTCGGCCGCAAGACCGCCAACGTCGTGCTCAACATGGCCTTCGGCCGGCACACCATGGCGGTCGATACCCATATCCTGCGCATCGGCAACCGCATCGGGCTAGCGCCCGGCAAGACGCCCGACCAGGTCGAGGCGATGCTGGTGAAGATCATCCCCGACGAATTCATGCGCCATGCCCATCACTGGCTGATCCTGCATGGGCGCTACGTCTGCAAGGCGCGCAAGCCCGATTGCTGGCGCTGTGTCATCGCCGACATCTGCAAGTCGCCGGAAAAGAGCACGAGCGAGCCGGCGCCGCTGGTGCCTTTGGACGACATCGACCCGATCGAAGTCGCCGAAGCGGAGGTTACGGCTCAGTAACCGCGCGCCATCGTTGCGGCGAAGATCGGGATCAGCGCGAAAACGGCGACCTCCGCGGTGATGAAGCGGCGCACATGCGCGATCTCCGCGTCGGGCACGACATATGCCTCGCCACCTCCGGCCGTGCGCCAGCGGGCAATGCGTATCGTGGGGGCGACGGACAGCAGTCCCACTGCGGTGAATGCCGCCATCTTGGCCCAGAAGGTTGGGTTGTAGATGAAGAATTCCCAACCCTTGAGGCCGAAATAGACCCGCGCCGCACCGATGAGCACCAGCAGTCCGGCCAGGGCGCCATAGGCGGCGTCGACCCTGCCGAGCAGGGCGAGGCCACGCCGGCCGAGGCCGGGACGCACCAGGACGGCTTCCACGGCAATTACGCCGGCGAGGGTGAAGGCGAGCAGGTGGTGGACGATCGTGAGCAAGAGGTCGGTCATAGCTGCCTCGCGAAATCGTTTTCTGGGCGCCACGTTAGCAAAGCCAGGCCGATGTCGATATGACGGCGGTGATTGTCGCCGCATCGGTTGACGATCGGGCACATTGCCCGCAGATTCCGGCGATGGCCCTGACGCGCGACATCAACCCGATGCCGGACTGGATCCGCAGCGAACTCGTTTCGCGCGGGCTGCTTGCAGCCTATGAGGCGCGACCGGACTATCAGCGCAACGACTACCTCGGCTGGATCGGCCGCGCCAGTCGCGAAGAGACGCGCCACAAGCGGCTCGACCAGATGCTTGACGAACTCGAACGCGGCGGGGTCTATATGCGGATGGCCTGGAACGGCTAGCTGGCGGACATTGTCGGCGCTTTCTGGCCTGCTGCCTCGGCTGTCATCCGTGCTAGACCGGCGTCCTGTTTTCACGGAGCCTGATCGATGACCGTCTTTTCCCTTGCCGACATTCCCGTCATCGAGACCGAACGCACCATTTTGCGCGCGCATCGCATCGATGATTTCGACGCCTATGCCGCGATGTGGGCGGATCCCGTGGTCACGCGCTTCATCGCCAAGCCGCGCACGCGCGAGGAAAGCTGGCAGCGCTTCCTGCGCCATGCCGGCTCATGGTCGCTGCTCGGCTATGGTTTCTGGGCGATCGAGGACAAGGTGACCGGCCGCTTCATCGGCGAAGGCGGCTTCCACGACCTGAAGCGCGACATCGTGCCTTCGATCGAAGGCATTCCGGAAGCAGGCTGGGGTTTTGCCGCGGACATGCACGGCAAGGGCATTGCCAGCGAGGCGGTGGCGGCCTTTGTGCGCTGGGCCGACAGCCGCTTCGAGGGCCGCACGGTCTGCATCATCGATCCGCTCAATGGTGCTTCGCTGCGGGTCGCCGAAAAGCACGGCTACCGTGAAATCGGCCGCACCACCTATCACGGCGAGCCGACGATCCTGCTCGAACGCCAAGGCTGACGTTCGAAGGGGATCAGCCGCCGACCGCGGTCGACAGGATCGGCTTGGCAGTGCCGATGCGCTCCCAGCGGCTGCCGTTGCCTTGCGCCTGGCGGGCGAAATAGTCGTAGGGCGTGCTCGACCAGTCGCGGACCGAACTTGTCAGGTTGTCGAGGATGAGGTCGCCCTCGCTGGTGCGCACCGTCAGCACCGTATGGCCCTGGCCGCGATAGCGTGCGACCGTCAGCAGCAGCGCCGACGCCGGCCAGCCGCGCTTCAGCAGTTCGCGCTTCTTCAGGATCGCGAAGTCCTCGCAATCGCCATAGGCGACAGGCACGCGCCAGTCGTCGCCAACGTCGTTGCGTTCCTTGATGCGCGAGTTGACGGCGCGGTTGACCTGCTTGAGTTCCGACTTGAGGTCGGCCTGCAGCGCCACGACCTTGCTTCCGCCCGACGTGCTGCACAGGCCGGGTTCACGGCCGCAGAAGGAGGCGAAGGCGGGCGGCGCGAAGGCTTTGCCCCTGGTTTCCATGATGGTTCCGGCCTGGGCTGCCTGGATTCCGGCAAGCAAAGACGAGAATGCGATCAGCGCAATGAAGCGTTTCACAGCAGATATCCCCGATGTGTGGATTTCAGAATGACGTAAGGTGATTAATGAGGGGTTGCTAAAATAAAACGTCGGGAAAGGCGATAGCGGTTCGGCTGACAAATTGTTGCGGAGGTCGTTACAATTTGAACTATTCCGCCTCCGGATCGACGCTTTTGTCGCCAGCCTATCCGTTGACCACGAAGCAAAGCAGCAGTTCTGGCGTCCTTATCGGGGCACGGACGATGTTGAGTTGGCCACGGTAGCGTCGCTCGGCGGCGCTGATGACGAATCCGCTGGCGATAGGCACGCCGTCATTGGCATCGAGCTTGGCGAAGATGTCCGCGACGTTGAGATCGAGCGACAGCCGGAGATCGCGATGCGCGTCCTCGCCGAACCCGACGGGCAATTGCCTCCTGACCAGATGCTGGAAGGCGGGATTGAACGTCAGGATCTTCTTGGTCGACGACAGCGCGAAAGCAGGCGCCGGGCATGCGCCGAGAATGGCGTTGATCGTGCGTAGCGAGGCGAGCTTGCCGAGTGCCGCACCCTGGTCGGACATCCAGCGCAGGCAGGCCACGCGGATCGCCGAGGCCAGGTTCGCGGTATCGCCATTGGCCTGTGCGATCACCTCCACCATCTCGCCGATGGTCAGGTGGTTGTGTTCTGCGAGTTGCCGCAGCGTGTTCCAGAACAGGCGCTCGAGCCGGATGCCGCGGCGGGTGCCCAGGCGGACGACGACGCGAAAATCGGTGGTCAGATCGTCGGTCGAAAAGACGTGGATACCGTGGCTGTCGGGCTCGGTGGCGCTATCGTTCACGAAGCGCCTCGTCGCGTGCCTTGTTGATGGGCTTGAGCAGGTAGTTCAGGATGGTCTTTCGCCCGGTGATGATTTCCACGGTGCTGATCATACCGGGAATGATCGAGTAGGACTTGCCGTCCCTTTCCAGTGCCGAGCGGTCGGTCGAGACGCGGACCTGATAGTAGGGTTCGCCGGTGTTCTGGTCGACCAGGCTGTCGGCGGTGATGTTCTGCACCTTGCCGTCGAGGCCGCCGAAGACCGAGAAATCATAGGCCGAAACCTTGATCAGCGCCTTCTGGTCGGGGCGGATGAAGGCGACGTCGCGCGGCGAGACCCGCGCCTCGACCAGCAAGGTCTCGGATGTCGGCACGATGCCGGCGACCACGGCGCCGGGCTGCACGAACGCGCCGAGCGTGTTGACGTCGAGCGTGTTGACGATGCCGTCGACGGGCGAGCGGATGTCGGTGCGGGCAACGCGGTCGCTGGCGCCGCGGATGGTTTCATCGACGACCGAAAGCTCGGCCAGCGCCTGGGTCAGCTCGTCCAGGGCTTCCTGCTGCAGCTGCAGGCCGAACTCGTCGACCTGGAGCTTGGCTTCGACGATCGCGGCCTCGGTCCGCTTGATCGTCTCGTCGGCGAGGTTGAGCTGGCCGCGCATTTCCGTCTGCTCGCGGTCGACGCGGATCTGCTCGGTCTTGGCCATCAGGTTGCGCTTGACCATGGATGTGACCAGGGCTGCCTCGCGGTCGCTGACCTGCAGGCTTTCCGTCAGCCTGGTCACGTTGACCTTGGCCTCGTTGAGTTCCTTTTCGCGCTGGTCGAGCCGCGATTTCAGCACGTTGAGCTTGGTGTCGAAATTCTGCCGGCGCGCCACCAAGAGCTTCTGCTCGTTCTCGCAGATCTCGGGCGCGGTCTGCATCAGGTTTTCAGGGCAGGCCAGCGGTTCGCCGATCCGGCCTTCCTGTTCCTGCTTGAGGCGGGCGATGCGCGCGCCGAGCGTGCGCGCCTTGGCCTGCTGTTCGCCCAGGCTGGAGGTGCTGACGGTGTTGTCGAGCCGGACGATGAGGTCGTTCTTCTTGACCACCTGGCCGACCTTGACGGCGATTTCCTGGACCACGCCGGCCTCGCTCGCCTGCACGATCTGGGTCTTCGATGCCGGGATGACCTTGCCCTCGCCGCGCGCGATCTCGTCGACCTCGGCAAACGAGGCCCAGGCTACGAACGCCACGAACAATGCTGCGATGATCAGCACCGCGGCCGACGCGAAAAATGGCGGTCTGTCTTCTCTGGCTATCATGATGCCCCGTTATATTGAACGTGTTCAATATAATCATCCTGTCAAGCGGACTGCCTTCAGCTATTTGGCTTCTGCAGTGCCTGAATGACTTTTTCCTTGGGACCATCCGCAACTATACGGCCCTGTTCGACGACGATGAGGCGGTCGACGATTTCGAGCATACTGTAGCGGTGGGTCGATATGATCAGCGTGGTCTTGTCGTTGAACGCCGTCTTCAGCTGCCGTATCAGCTGGCGCTCGGACGCCAGGTCCATCGAGCCGGACGGTTCGTCGAGGAACACGATCTTGGGTTTCGTCATCAGCAGCCGGGCGATCGCCACGGCCTGCCTCTGGCCGCCCGACAGGTTGGTGCCGCGCTCCCCGACATTCATGTCGTAGCCGCGCGGATGGCGCGAGACGAACTCGTCGACGCCGGCCAGCTTTGCCGCGTCGATGATCTCTTCGTCGGTGGCCTCTGGCCGCGCCATCAAGAGGTTTTCCTTGATCGTGCCGGAAAACAGGTCGCCGGCCTGGGCGACGATGCCGACGGCGGCGCGCACCTCGGAAGGGTGGTACTGGCGGATGTCGATGCCGTCGAGCAGCAGCTCGCCGGTCGTCGGCAGGTAGAGCCGGCCGACGAGCCGCCCGAACGTCGTCTTGCCGGAGCCGATGCGCCCGATGATGCCGACGCGCTCGCCCGGTTTGATCGTCAGGTTCACCCCGGTCAGCACTTCGGTCTCGGTACCGGGATAGACGAAGCCGACATTGCGCATCGTCAGCGCGCCGACCCGGATCGGGCGGTTGACGAAGCCGACGGTGTCGGGCCGGTCTTCCGGCTGCTGCATGATGGTGTTCAGCACTTTCAGCGACAGCGTTGCCTGGCGGAAGCGCGATAGCGTCATGGCCAGCTGGCCGAGCGGTGCCACAGCGCGGCCCGACAGCATCACCGCCGCGATGATGGCGCCTGTCGAGATGGCGCCGCTGTCGAAGGCGTAGGCGCCAGCCACCACCAGTGCCACGGTCACCATCTGCTGGATGAATTGCGTCATGTTGGCCGCGGCCGCCGACAGCTCCTTGATCTTTTCGGAGGTGTTGGCGGCATTCTTGGAGTGCTCGCGCCACTTGCGCAGCAGGTAGGCTTCGGCGCGCAGCGACTTGATCGTCTCGATCGTCGAGATCGATTCGACCAGCAGCGACTGGCGCTGCGACGCCTCGTTCAGCGATGCCGCGACCCGCTTGCCGATGCGCTGCTGCGCCACCAGCCCGATGACGACGGCCGCGATGAAGGCGATGATCGGAATGACCACCAGCCAGCTTGCCACGGCGTAGATCACCAGCAGGAAGACGAAGACGAAGGCGGTGTCGATGAAGGTGCTGACCGTGTTGGAGGTGAAGAATTCGCGCACGAACTCATACTGCGTCACCCGGTTGGCATACTCGCCGGTCGAGGCGGGGCGCGAGCTGAGCGAGGTGTTCAGCACCTTCTCGAACAGCATGTAGGAGATGCGCAGGTCGGCCTTGCGTCCGGCATGGTCGATGAGCGCGGCGCGCGCCGTCTTCAGCAGCAGGTCGAACAGGATGGCGGTTGCCACGCCGATCGCCAGCACCCACAGCGACGAGATCGACTTGTTGGGCAGGATGCGGTCGTAGACGTTCATCGTGAAGATGGGCGAGGCGATCGCCAGCAGGTTGATGAAGATCGCCGCCAGCGCCACGCGCGAATAGGACCGCCAGAACGAGCCCAGCGTGCCGTACAGCCAGTGCGGCCGCTCGATCTTCGCCGCGGTGCCGACGGTCATGTCCTCGGCGGCATTTGCATAGGTGATGGAGAAGCCGACGCCGCCGGTGATCGGCACGCCCATCAGTTCGGCGCGCGAGATCGAGGTGCGGCCATCCTCCTGCGGTCCCGTCAGGAACTCCGCGCCTTCCCTCTGCTCCGCCAGGATGGCGATGGGCAGCCGGTTGGGCCGGAAGACGATGGCCGGCAGGTCGAAGCGGCCGCGCACGAAATCGCGATGCTCGAACTCTTGCGTTTCCAGGCCGATGCGCTCGGCCAGGTGGCGTATTTCCTGAACTTCGATCCTGGTCGCCGAGATCGGCACGCCGGAAAACAGCACGGTTTCGGCGCTGGGGCGGCCGAGATAGGCAGCCACCGCCGAAAAACAGGATTTGAACGCCTCGACCGGAGTCTGGATATGCGTCTGCTGGTTCATGACGGACGGGGGCTGCCGTCAGGCAGACACCCCTACTTCTTTCTGACCGGAGCGAGCAGGTCGAATGGCATGTCGTTGACTTGCTCCGACGGCGTCCGCGCATAGGTCTCGGTGTCGGCGGTCGCCGGCACGTTGAACTCGCTGCGGGCGTAGGCGGCAGCCTGCTTGGCCGGTGCGATGTTCATGGTCTTCAGCAACTGGCCCGTCGCGGCCAACAGCCGGTATTCGGCGAACAGCGACGCGAATGATGCGGTGTTTGCCAGCGTCTCGGTGTTGAAGCGCGTGTTCTGCGCGTCGAGCACGTCGAGAAGCGAACGCTGGCCGACCTTGAACTGCTCGCGATACGAGGTCACCAGCCTGTCATTGGCGACGGCCTGCTGGCGCAGCGTCTTGGCGAGGTCAGCCTGGCGGAAGCGGCGATCCCAGGAGATGCGCACGGCTTCTTCGATCTCGCGCTGCACCTGATGCATGGCAAGGCGCTGCTCGCTGACGCGGCGGATCTGTTCCTGCTCGTTGGCCTTGTCGATGCCGCCGCGATAGAGGTTCCAGCGCAGCACCAGGCGGGCCTGCAGGTCGTTGGTCTCGTCGGCCGAGCCGTCGATGTCGTTGCCGACGCGGGCGCGGCCTTCAGCCACCACTTCCGGGCCGTACTTGGCGCGCGCTGCATCGACCAGCGACGCCGCGGCGTCGATGTCGCTGCTGGCCATGTGGATGCGCGGATTGTTGCGGCGGGCGAGGCCGATCGCATCGTCGAGCGAGCGCGGCAGCGCCTTGGCCACCGAACCGGGCTTGGACGGGCTGACCAGCGGCTTGCCGACGGTCTTGAAGAAGCGGATCTTGGAGGCTTCCAGCTCTTCGGACGCCTCCTGCACGCGCGCCTTGGCGGCGAACAGGCGTTCTTCGGCCTGTTGGCGGTCGGCGTCGGTCAGGGCGCCGCCCTGGATGCCTTCGCGAATGTCGCCGAGGATCGACTGGTGGAAGCCGAGATTGCGCTTGGCTTCGCCCACGATCTGGGCCTGGAGCACGTATTCGAGATAATCCTGGACGACCGAAAGGCCGATGAATTCGGAGCGTTCGAGCACGCGGAAGGACGCGCCGTCGACGCGCGAGGCCTGCCGGGTGAGCTCGGCGCGGCGGGCGCCGTTGTCGAACAGCTTCTGGGTGACGACGACGCCGGCTTCAGACGGATAGAGCGCATCGTCTTCGATCGACAGGGCGCGGCGCGAGGGATTGTCGAGCCGGCGTACGCCGGTCGAGGCTTCCAGGTCCACGCTGGGGAGGTAGAGACCCTTTGCCTGCCGCAGTTCGAACTCGATCGCTTCGCGGTTCTCGATGGCCTGGCCGATCTCGGGATTGGATTCGACGGCCACCGCCATCGCTTCCTTCAGCGACAGCGCGCTTGCTCCGTTGCCCGACAGCATGGTCGCCGCCAACAACACCGCCAGCCGCTGCGCCAGGCGCCCAAAATTCAACTGCATCTAAACTCTCCCCACTCCATCCCGTGCATCTAAACTCTCCCCACTCCATCCCGACATTCGTCGCAGCCGGGATCCCAATCCGTACCCGCCGTGAGCAATTATCCAGCGGCGCATGAAAATCGACAGCTATTTGATAGTCCAGAACCTGAATCGGGGGGCATTGTGCTATTTGGTCAAAGCACTGATGCAAAAATACTACATTTCCGGCTGCAAAATTTGAATTTGTTAATGAACGTCGAGGTTGTGCACAGAGGGGCCGCGTGCCCGGCATGTCAGGCCAACCTGTAATTGTCCGGCAGGCGCGCGGGCGATTCCATGCTTCATCGTCTTTGGGCCGCCGGTCCACTATTGCCGCACCGGGCCTTCGCCGGGCGCGATCGTTGTGAAATCGTTGCCGACAGAGGCGATTTGCGCCGATCCTGACCGTGCGCCATGGATCCAGGCGCGGTCGGTGCTGAACGAATAGAGCGGGACGTAGCTCCTGTAGACGTCGTCGCCGGCCACGGTGTTGCTCAGATTGTCGAGGATGAAGTTTCCACTTTGGGTGGCAACCGACAGCACGGCATGAAACACGCCGCGGCCGGTGTCCTTGAGTACAACCAGGGACATGCTCCGGGCCGGCACGCCGGCCTCGATCAGTGCCGCCATCTTGAGGATGACATAGTCTTCGCAGTCACCGACGCCGCGCGACAGTATTTCCGCAGGCTTGGCCCAGTAATCCAGGTTGCCGTAGACTGCGTCGTCCTGACGGTAGGCGATCATCGTGTTGACGGCGCGGTTGACGCTGGCAAGCTTGTCCATGAACTTCTTGTCGCGGGCGCCCGTCGCGACGGCAGCAAACTCGGCGCCCCTCTTGCCGCAGTTCGCCTCGGCGCAGTCGTTGATCTTGCTGTAGACCTTGGCCCAGCGGCCTGCGACCGGGAAGTTGCGCATCGGAATGGCAACCGAGCCGAACACGCCTGGCACGATGGCAGCGGTCTTGATCGGATCGATGCCCGCGGGAACGTCATCCTTCTGCGAAGCGGTGCGCACCGCCAGGCTGTAGCCATCGAAGTTCGGGCCGAACTGGAAAGGTTCGCTTGTGGCGGCCGCTGCCGGCGGTTGCGGCAGCATCAGGCCGCCGAGGAGCTGCATGGCGCTTGGCTGGTTCAGTGTGGCCGCTTCGGCGTCGGAACCTTCGCTTGCATGGGCGCCGGGCAATGCGATGGCAAGAAGAGTTGCTGCCGCAAATATGTTCAATCCGAGCTTCGAAACGTTGGTCGATGTTGCTTTCATGTCGCCCACCTATTTTGGTGAAAGCTAGCAACATCGTCTCAAATTATCGGAAAGGAACAAAGGTAATCGGGAGATAATCTTCAATATACGCTTTAAATCGAATTTTATGCGAATTTTATACTTTGTCTCGGAAGGGCTGGCGCTGCGCCGCGATCCGTGGCCTTGTTGGCCCCGAGCGGAGGAGTGCGGGCAGCCTGGCATGGCAAGTGGCAGATCTGAATTCTGGATGGTCTGGTGCGGGCGAGGGCGGGTTCGATGACGCCGGCGCGGAAAATGCTGGTTCATGCCGGGGCGGCCCTGGGCATCGGCGCCGTCGCACTGACCATCATGGCGGCGAAAAGCGCCCATCGGCCGTCGCAGCCGATATTCGATCCCGTGTCGACCCAAGTGCGGGCGCTGCCGCCGCCTCGGCATCAGGGTGCGGCCGCCGCCGTGGCGCCGCCGAGCCCGGCCCGACCGATCTCGCCCGAGGTGGTCGCGCCTCCCGAGATCGCCAGGCTTGAATTGGAGCGTATCGAGGCAAGGCCGCCTCTCGGCGATCTCGGGCTTGCCCCGCCGCCCAAGCGAATCGAGCCGGACGACTGGGAGGGCACGCTGCTCTATCGTCCCGTGGTGACCTCCTCGGCCTCGTTCGAGGCGATGGGCTACACCATTCTCCTTTCCGGCACGAAAGCCATCGGCAGCGACCAGGATTGCGAGTTCGAAGGCATCTCCTGGCGTTGCGGCGAGCGCGCCATGCTTGCCTTCAGATATTGGCTGCGCGGACGCGCGCCCCTGTGCCAGGTATTGCCGCCGGCCGAACGTCAGCCGGTGGCGGCCGCCTGCAGGTTGGGAAAACAGGACGTCGGCGCCTGGCTCGTCTCCAATGGCTGGGCCCATGCGCTGCCCGGTGGTGGCTATGAAAAGGCCGAAGAGGTGGCGCGGAAGGCCGGCATGGGCATGTTCGGCCCACCGGATTGATCGGCATAAATCGACGCAGCAAGTGGCTTCGGCCTGTTCAAAAGCACTGGTTTCGCCTAGTTTCCGGCAGATCCGTCAAATTGTTCGTATTCACAGAGGGAATGTTTCATTCTCCCCGGATAGATCGATTCGACATGAGAGCGGAGGGATCTGGCGTGGACAATTCGGGTGCGGGGAATGCGGGTCGTGGCTGGGCGCCGGTCGCCCGCTATGCGTTGATGGGCTCGGCCGCATGCGCAGTGGTTGCGGCGGGCGCCGCGGCACTTTTGTTTCAGGGCCAGGGCGATCCCGTGTTCTGGCGTGGCGTCATTGGCGCCGGCGCCGTAGCCGGCCTGGTCGCCGCACCGCTGCTCGCCATCGTTGCCAATGAACGGCGCAAGTTCGGCGCGCTGAAGTCCGAGGTCAGCCGGCTGTCGTCGACCGACGCGCTCACCTCCTGCCTCAACAGCGGCGTCTTCGCCAATCTGATCGATGCTTTCCGCGGCAACTCGACGTCGGGCGGTCGCCGCCAGGGCGCCCTGCTCGTTGTGGAGATCGATGATTTCCGTGCCATCAACGCCAAGTTCGGCCATGCCTGGGGCGACGAAGTGCTGAAGAGCGTCGCCGGAACGATCAAGTCCTCGGTGCGCGCCGGCGACCTGGTCGGCCGCATCGGCGGCGAGGAATTCGGCATCTTCCTGCCCGGCACCAGTCGCGAGAACGCCGAGCGCGTTGCGGAGCGTATCCGCGGCACGGTCTCCGACACGGTGCTCGAGCCGGGTGCCCGGCAGTTGCCCCTGTCGGTCAGCGTCGGCGCGGTGCTGTTCGAGGACCAGGTCGAGTTCGATGATCTGTTCCGTCATGCCGACGACCGCCTCAGCGAGGCCAAGGCGCGCGGCCGCAACCGCATCGAGTTCGCCGACATGCCGGCGCAGCCGGAGGCACGGCCGGGCCTCGACTCCTGAGGCCCATGCGGCCTTGCAGGCCTATTTGCGAAACCGGTAGAATCTTAACGGTTCGCGCAAGAATTCCTGAAATCTCAGCATGTCCTGATGTACCTGCTTTTCATCTGGCGGGGCAGGTACGTGGAAAATCCTTCGGGCGAAACGCGGCAACTTCGGCGCCTGGCGGCGATGGCCATGTGTCATGGCTGGCGCGCCGAGGCGATGCCGGCCGGGGTGACCCTGCAGCTTGAGTCCGCCTCGCCAATGGCAATCGGCGCACCCAATGTCTCGGCCTGCAACAGTTGGTTGCTGGCGCATATATCGCCAGTCTCTAATCTGTGGTGGGGCTTGATTCGCACACCGAACGGAGAGGGAGAATACCCGGTGTTCACAAGCAGAAAGTTCCTCGTCAGCGCAGTCTCGGCATTCGCCATCAGCGTTTTGCCGATCACCTTCGATTCTTCGTCCATCGTCAATTTCGCCAAGGCCCATGCCAAGGGTGGCGATCATGGCGGTGGCAACGACAGGGGCGGTGGAAACGACAAGGGCGGCGGGAACGACAAGGGCGGTGGCGGCTCTGATCGCGGCAACAGCGGCGGCAAGGGCAAGGGTAAGGACGGCAACTCGTCGAAATCGGGTGGCAAGTCGGCCTCGTCGGGAAACCTGATGGACTCGCTGTTTGGTGGCGGCAACAAGCCTTCTGTCCAGAAGGCGAAGCCCGGTGCTGCGAAGAGCGCCAAGTCCAGGCAGAAATCGAAGACGCCCGAGGTTCTCACGGCGTCGGTCGGCAAGACCGCGAAGGAAAAGAACCTCAACGCACGGCTGGCCGGCCTCAATTCGCTCAATCGCAATTATCACGCCTATCTCAACTCCCAGTCGCCCAGGATGGCGCTCGTCCGCGAATTCGTGCTGCAGTCTGCGAAGGCCGACCTGGCGGGTGAAGCGCTGGCAGCAGCCACGGAAAAGGCGGCGCAATCGCAGTCGGCGTTGGATGCGGCCCTTGCCGCGATCGAGCCGTTTGACGGCAGCGCGCCGATCGCCGATCCGACCGCCGATGCGCTCCAGGCGCGACTGGACGAGCTGAACGGCATGGAGCCGCCGCTCGACGCAGCCGAGTTCGATGCCTTCAACGCCGAAAAGCAGGCTCTTTCGGATGCGCTGGCGGCTTCCGACCAGCTTGTTGCTGACGATCAGGCCGTGGCGGACGCCCAGGCGGCTGCCGACGCGGCAGCCGAAGGCACCACGGACGCGGACCTCAAGGAAGCCCTGATGGCGGCCGCCAACAAGAACCGCGTTGCCGAGTATGGCGACGACTACGTCAACGACGAGGTGATGGATTGGGCCAAGGGCGTCCTTGGTGTCGGTGACGCCTACGGCAAGATCGACCAGATCAAGGAAACCCTTCCGGTCGAAACGGCGGAAGCCGGGCCTGCGCCTGCTCCGGTGGTCGAGCCGGCGCCCGAGACCGCGCCGGCCGTCGTTCCCGTGGTGTTGCCGGCCAACTGATCGAGGCCGCGGGCCGGCAAACGGCCATGGCTGGCTTCAAGCGTTTTCAACCGCCGTCGGGTATCCCGGCGGCGGTTGTGTGTTGAAGTCCTTGCGGCGAGCCGTGCGCCAGCATGTTTGCACGCCGCCAGGACCGTTCGTCGGCATGAGAAAAACAGCCTGAAGTCCGTCGGCACCCGTTGACACGGGGGTGTCCGTTTTGCAGAGTGAAACCGGTTTCACTTTCCGGGAACGTGCCGCTTGAAGTTCGACCTGTCGATCCTCGCCAAGCATATCCCCTTCCTGATGGAAGGGGCCTGGCTGACGTTGCAGGCCTGCACGCTGGCCGTGATCGGTTCGCTGGTGCTCGGCCTGGCCGTCGGTGCCATGCGCACGTCGGCCTCGCCGCTGCTCAACAGGCTGGCGGCGGTCTATGTCGACATCTTCCGCAACATCCCGTTCATCGTGCAGCTGTTCTTCTTCTATTTCGGCCTGCCCGAGATCGGCATCTACATCGATGCCTTCACGACGGGCGTCGTTGCGCTTTCGATCGCCGGCGGCGCCTTCACCTCGGACGTCATCCGCTCGGGCATCTTGGCAATCGACCCGGGCGTCATCGAGGCAGCGCAGGTCAGTGGGCTGAAGAAGAGCACGATCTTCCGCAGGATCATCCTGCCGATTGCCCTGCGCGCCTCGATCCGGCCGCTCGGATCGGTGTTCATCAACCTGATCCTGACGTCCTCGATCCTGTCGACGATCACCCTCAACGAACTGACCGGTTCGGCCAAGATCGTGGCGTCGAACACGTTCAGGCCCTTTGAGGTCTATTTCGTCCTGCTCGTCGCCTACGCAGCACTGACCTATACGGTGTCGATCCTCATCGGCATGCTGCACCGCCATCTCAACCGTCACCAGGCGGAGGGGGCGGTCTGATGCGCTACGGGGATTTCACGCCGTTCGACATCGTGCTGCTGCTTCAGGGCCTCGGCGTCTCGCTGGCGCTGTTTGTCTCGACGACGCTGATTGGCCTGGTCATCGGCACGGCCTGGGCGGTGATCCGCTTCTATCGCGTGCCGGTGCTGGCCCAGATCGTCGCCTTCATCGCCGAGCTGCTCAAGAATTCGCCGGTTCTGGTGCAGCTGTTCCTGGTCTTCTTCGGCCTGCCGGCCTTCCTCAAGATCAACGTCACGCCGACCGAGGCCGCCGTCATCACGCTCTCGGGAAACAGCGCCGCCTTCATCTATGTCATCGCGGTGTCGGCCATCGAGTCGGTGGGGCGCGACCAGATCGAGGCGGCGCGGGTCTTCGGCCTCACCCGCTGGCAGATCCTGCGCCGGGTCATCGCGCCACAGGCGGCAGCCTTCGCCATTGGCCCGCTCACCGGGCTCCTGGTCAACCAACTGCAGGTGACCTCGCTGATCTCGGTCATCGGTGTCATGGACCTGACCAAGGTCGGCAATATCCTCAACCTGCGCACGCTCAAGCCGTTCATCGTCTGGACCGCCGTCGGCGCGCTCTATTACCTGACCGCAAAGCTGGTCGCCTACGCCGGAGGCCGTTTCGAGAAGCGGCTCAGGGCGCACACGGCATGGAGAGGCCTCTGATGATCAGCGTATCCGGCCTACGCAAATCCTTCGGCGCGGCAACCGTGCTCAATGGCGTCGATCTCGAAATCCGCCAGGGCGAGGTCGTCTCGGTTCTCGGCTCCAGCGGCTCGGGCAAGTCGACGCTCATCCGCTGCATCAACGGCCTGGAGAAGATCGACGCCGGCAAGATCACGGTCGACAATTTCGACGTCTCCAAGCCGCGCGAGCTTTCCGAGGCGCGCAAGCGCTCCGGCACCGTCTTCCAGCTCTTCAATCTCTATCCGCACATGACCGCGGTGCAGAACGTGGCACTTGCCCCCGTCGAGGTGTTGAAGGTGCCGCGCAAGCAGGCCGAGGCCGAGGCGCGCGAGCTGTTGAAGTCGGTCGGGTTGAGCGATCGGGCCGACGCCTATCCCTCGCAGCTCTCCGGCGGCCAGCGCCAGCGCGTCGGCATCTGCCGGGCATTGGCCATGAAGCCGAGCTACCTCCTGCTCGACGAGGTCACCAGCGCGCTCGACCCCGAGATGACCTCGGAGGTGCTGTCGATCCTGGCCAAGCTCGCCAAGGGCGGCACGACGATGGTGTTCGTCACCCACGAGATCGAATTCGCGCGCTCCATCTCGTCGCGCATCGCCTTCCTCGACAAGGGCCAGCTCATCGCCGACCTGCCGACCGAGCAGTTCTTCTCCGACAAGGGCATGGCGCTGCCGCGCGTGGCTCAATTCCTCTCCAAGATGCGTAAAGACTGAAATGATCCTGCTTGCCAATTCCGAGGCCTGGCCCGGCTTCTCCAAGAGCGTCGACCTTCTGAAGGCTGGCAGCCACGGCATCGACGCCATGGTCGCCGGCATCAGTGAGGTCGAGCGCGAGGTCAAGGTCCGTTCGGTCGGCTTCGGCGGTTGGCCGAACATGCTGGGCCGTATGGAATTCGACGCCGGCGTCATGGACGGCACGACGCGCGACGTGGGTTCGGTCGGCGCGGTGCCGGACACCATTCCGGTCGCCGCCCTTGCGCATGAGGTGATGAAGCGACTGCCGCATGTCATGCTGACCGGCGACGGCGCGCGCCGCTTCGCCACCGAGATCGGCTTTGGCGTCGACGAGACGCTCTACGAAGACAGCAAGCGTGTCTGGTGGAAGCGGCTCGAAAAGGAGCTTTCGCCGGATGAGCTGGCGAAATTCCCCGACGTTCCGCTGGCGCCGCTGAGCCGCACCATCACCGATCCCGAGCGGGTGCGCGACACCACCGTGTTCCTGTCCAAGGACAGTGCGGCCGGGCTCAACGTCGTCACCTCGACCTCGGGCTGGGCCTGGAAGTATCCGGGCCGCTTGGGCGACTCGCCCATCCCCGGCGCCGGCTTCTATGCCGACAGCCGCTTCGGCGCCGCCGCCTGCACCCATACCGGCGAGATGACCATGCGCTGCGGCACCGCCCGCACCATCGTGCTGGCCATGCGCCTCGGCCATTCGCTGGAGCAGGCCATCGCGCTTGCCATCGAGGAACTGCGCGAACTGAAAAGCGGGTTCCTCGCCGGCGTCGTCATCCATGCGCTGGATGCCAAGGGCAACCACAAGGTCGTCAGCCTGAATTGCGAAGAGCAGATCAAGTACTGGTTCTGGGACGAAAGCCTGCCCGAGCCGGAACATCGCTTCGCTGAACCATTCACATCCTAACAACCCGAGGGAGAGGGAAAATGAAGAACCTGATCACGAAACTGGCCGGCATGGCGCTTGCCATCGGCATGGCGGCCACGGGCGCTGCCCAGGCCGGCAAGATCGACGAGATCCGCGAGCGCGGAACCGTCCGCATCGGCGTGTCGCTCGGCGGCGAGCCGATCGGCTTCCGCGACGCCCAGAACAATCCCGTCGGCTATGACGTCGATGTCGCCACCATGCTCGCCGAAAAGCTCGGCGTGCCGGTCGAATTCGTCGACGTGTCGGGCGATGCCCGCATCTCGATGCTGGTCTCCGGCCAGATCGACATCGCCGTCGCCAACACCTCGGCGACGCTCGAGCGCGCCAAGTCGGTCGACTTCTCGATCCCCTACAACCGCGCCGGCCTGCGCATCATCGTCCAGAAGGACGCCGGCATCACCTCGCTCGAAGGCCTCGCCGGCAAGAAGATCGTCGTCGGCCGCGGCTCGACGGGCGAAACCTTCATCAAGACTGCGGCGCCTCAAGCCGAACTGGTCTACACCGACAACTTCTCGCCCGAAGGCGTGCTGCTGCTGCAGCAGAAGCGCGTCGACGCGGCCATCGAGGACTCCTCGCTGCTCGACTACCTTGCTACCAAGAACGAGAACCTGGTGACGCTGCCGGGCCTGCACTCCAACGACCCGATCGGCATCGCTGTCGCCAAGGGCGACGAGGGCTTCGTCCGCTGGATCGACATGTTCGTGTCGGACTACATCCAGAGCGGTGCCTACGAGACCAACTACAAGAAGTGGTGGGGCGAAACCGCCAATCCGCCTGCGCTCACCCCGCTCTGGTAAGGCATGCAACGGGGCGCGCTGCGCTGCCCCTCATCCGCCTGCCGGCACCTTCTCCCCGTGAAGAACGGGGAGAAGGACGAAGCGGCAACGCCGATGCCCCCCTCTCCCTGTCCTTCACGGGGAGAGGGTAAGGGTGAGGGGCGACTTAGTTCTTACCCGGCGAGTTCGACCATTTTCGCCCTACGACGTCGCCCGGGGCACGAAGAAGGTCGGCACCGTCACGTCGGCCTTGCCGTCGGCGAATTCGCCCGGACGGCTGAGGAAGCGCAGGATCTCGCCGACATAGGCTTTCTTGTCGTAGCCGATGGACGAGATCGGATAGGCTTCGAAGTCGGTCAGCGACAGATTGTCGAAGCCGTAGAGCCTGAAGCGCCTGGGTTGGTTTTGCGGGAAGCCGTCGCGATGAACGTCCATCACGCCCATCGCCATCGCGTCCGACGTGCAGAACACCGCGTCGACATCGGGCCAGTCGCCCGATTGCGCCATCTGCCGGCCGCTGGCGTAGGAATAGTCGCCGCGCAGCTCGGCAACGAGCCGGATGCCGTGCCGCTGCATCTCGGCCTTGTAGGCGGCGACGCGGATCTGCTCGACCGGCGAGGACACACGGCCGGTGACGAGGGCCGCAGTGGCGACCCCTTTGCCGGCGGCGTCGGCCACCGCTTCGGCGATGCCGATCGCCTCGTCGGGAACGACCGAAGGCGAGGAGCCGTCATGCATGCCGTTGAGCATCAGCACGTCGTCGCTGCGGAACATCTTGCGCACGCTTGCGGCGTCGGCAAAATCGGAGAACACCAGTGCTGCATCGACATGGTAGGCAACGCCGTTGCGCAGGAATTCCTCGATGCGCTCGACCGAGCCGACGCGCAGGAAGATGACCTGCTTTCCGATCGACTGGATCTCTCCGATCAGAAGGTCGAACAGGTCGAGGTCGGAGAAATCGTGGATGTGGTTGACGATGACCGCGATGAGATTGACCGTCTTGGTGGTCAGGCTGCGCGCCAGCAGATTGGGCTTGAAGCCGAGCTTCTCGGCTGCTTCGAGCACACGCGCCCGCTTGTCGGCCGACACCGGGCGGCTTTCGCTCGACAGCGCCCGCGAGGCGATGGCGCGCGACACGCCGGCAAGCTCGGCGACATCGGCGATGGTCGGCGACGTCCGTCGTTTGCGCGAACTGTCCATTGCTTCCTTTGCGCGGTATCGGTCATGAAATCCGGCGCGTCCGGCCGGATGCCCCGCCGCGGAATTTCTTTCGGGAACTGATTTGATGATTACCTGCTTCGACATTGGCGGTTCAACGATAAAAAGCGCACGCGCCCGTTCGGCCGGCGAAATCGAGATCATCGACAGGGTGGCGACGCCGCTCGACGACTTCGATGCCTTCGCCGCCGTCATCGCCGGGCGCGTCGCGGCGGACAGGGGCCGCACGAAAGGCGTGTCGATCTCGATCGCCGGCGTCGTCGACCCCGCTTCGGGCAGCCTGAAATGCGCCAACATCCCTTGCCTCGACGGCCGGCTGATCGAAGCCGACCTTGAGCGTGTCATCGGCCTGCCGGTCCGTATCGCCAACGACGCTGACTGCTTTGCATTGGCCGAGGCGACCAGTGGTGCCGGCAAGGGCCACCGCAACGTCTTCGGCGTCATCTTGGGCACCGGCGTCGGCGGCGGGCTGGTCATCGACGGCCGCATCGTTGCCGGTGCCGGCGGCTATGCCGGCGAGTGGGGCCATGGCAAGGCGCTGCAGACCGCGGTCGGCAAGCCGCCGGTCGAGGTCCCCCATTTCGCCTGCGGCTGCGGCCAGTCCGGCTGCGTCGACACCATCGGCGGCGCCCGCGGCATGGAGAAGCTGCATCACCGGCTCTGCGGCGAAGTGCTGTCGAGCACCGAGGTCATTGACCGCTGGCGCGCCGGCGAGGCCAGCGCCAGCCGCACCATCGACATCTATCTCGAACTGGTCAGCGTTCCCCTGGCGCTGACGCTCAACATCATCGGCTCGTCGGTCGTTCCGGTCGGCGGTGGCCTGTCCAACGTGCCCGAACTTATCGAAGCGCTCGACCGCGAGGTCCGCGGACGCACCCTGCGTCGCGCCGCCGGTCCGCTGGTGGTGAAGGCCGCGCTGACCACCGAGCCCGGCCTGCTCGGCGCCGCCGCCCTCGGCCTCCAGGAGATCGCCCGTGTCTGAAGCGACAATGCCTGAAAAGATCCTGCTCGAAGTCTGCGTCGACAGCCCCGAAGGCCTCGCCTCGGCGATTGCCGGCGGCGCGGACCGCATCGAACTTTGCGCCGCGCTGGAGACCGGCGGCCTGACCCCGTCGCCCGGCCTGATGGCGCTCGCCGCCAAGGCGCCGATCCCGGTCTATGCCATGATCCGTTCGCGACCCGGCGACTTCGTCTATGGCGACAGCGACATGGCGGCATTGCTTGCCGACATCGACGCCGTGCGCGCCTCGGGCCTCGAAGGCGTCGTGCTCGGCGCCAACCATGCCGATGGCAGCCTCGACCGCCAGGTTCTGGCCGGGCTGGCGACCCAGGCCAGGGGCCTGGGCATGACGCTGCACCGTGCCTTCGATCTCGCCGGACCGGACTTCGCAGGCGCCATCGACCTCGCCGTCGAACTCGGCTTCGAGCGCATCCTGACCTCGGGTGGGGAAACGACGGCGCTGAAGGGGCTCGACGCGCTTGCCGCCTGCTTTGCCCACGCCGGCGACCGCATTGCCATCATGCCGGGATCGGGCGTCAATCTCGAAACCCTCGCCGCCATCCAGGCGCGGCTGCCCTTCCGCCAGATCCACTCGTCTTGTTCGATGGCGGTCGACGCGCCCGCCGGCAAGGCGCGGGAACTCGGTTTCGTCGCGCCGCGGCCGAAGCGCACCGATGCCGGCGTCGTGGGCAGGATGAGGGCTGCACTGGACAGGCCCTAGGTCTTTTCGCCCAGGTCCTTGGTCGAGACTTCGTAGAGCGTCTTGTCGGTGGTGCCGTCGATGCCGACCATGCTGACCTCGTGGCCCCACAGGCGTTGGATATAGCGCAGCGTCTCGTTGCGCGTATCTTCCTGCAGCGTGGTGCCGTGGTGGACCGTGTGCTTGATGCGCAGCTTGCGGTCGCCCTTGAGATCGGCGTCGACCGCCTGGATGTCGGGCTGCGTCACCCCGACATCGTAATTGTCGGCGAGACGCGAGCGCACGCGTTCATAGCCGCGTTCGTCATGGATCGCCGTGACCTCGTAATAGGGGTCCGAGGCCTCTTCCTGCAGCGAGAACAGCCGCATGTCGCGGATCAGCGCCGGGCTCAGGAACTGCCGGATGAAGGACTCGTCGCGGTGCGTCGCCCATGCGTCGAGCAGCGTGCCGCACCAGTCGCCATTGCCGGCAAAATCCGGGAACCAGTCGCGATCCTCTGCCGTCGGCTCGGTGCAGATGCGCTGGATGTCGCGCATCATGTTGAAGCCCAGCGTGTAGGGGTTGAGGCCGCCGTAGCGCGGGTCGTCGAAGGAGGGCTGGAACACCACGTTGGAGTGGTTCTGCAGCACCTCCAGCATCGTGCCTTCGCTGATCTGACCCTTGTCGAACAGGCGGTTCATGATGGTGTAGTGGGTGAAGGTGGCGCAGCCTTCGTTCATCACCTTGGTCTGCCGCTGCGGGTAGAAATACTGCGCGATGACGCGGACGATGCGCAGGATCTCGCGCTGCCAGGATTTCAGCACCGGGCTGTATTTCTCCAGGAAATAGAGCAGGTTTTCCTCGGGGTATTCGATCGCCGACTGCCGCTCCGACATGTCGGTCTCGACGCCGCGCGGCGCCTCGGCCTCGGGCGCCTGCGGCAATGTCCGCCACAGGTCGCTGAAGGTGCGCTCCTCATGCTCCAGCCGCTCGCGGATGCGCGCCTGCTCGCGTTCGACCGACAGGCGCGGACGGCGGCGATAGCGGAACACCGCCTGCGGCATCAGCGAATGGGCGGCATCCAGGACGGCTTCCACTGCCGCCGGTCCGTAACGCTCCTCGCAGCGCGCAATGTAGCTCTTGGCGAACTCCATATAGGCGAGGATGGCGCCGGCATCGGTCCATTGCTGGAACAGATAGTTGTTCTTGAAGAAGTGGTTGTGGCCGAACGAGGCGTGCGCGATGACCAGCGTCTGCAGCGCCATGGTGTTCTCTTCCATGAGATAGGTGATGCAGGGATTGGAATTGATCACCAGCTCATAGGCGAGCCCCATGCGGCCTTTGCGGTAGAGGTTCGATTCGTGGACGAAATGCTTGCCGAAGGACCAGTGCTGGTACATCAGCGGCATGCCGATCGAGGAATAGGCGTCGAGCATCTGCTCGGATGAGATCACCTCGATCTGGTTGGGGTAGAAGTCGAGGCGAAGCTCGTCGACCGCGATCTCCTTGATCGCCTCATAGGCGCGCGACAGGTCGTCGAAGTTCCAGTCGGAACTGGTGAAGAGCAGTTGGGAGCTTTTGGCGCGATTCTCCACGTGGTGTCCTCATCCGCGTTTTGCCGGCGCTGGTGCCTTGGCGAACAACTCATGAAAGACGGGATAGATGTCCGACGGCTTGGCGATGCGCGTCATGGCGAAATTCGGCCACTCGGCGCCGACCTCGCGATAGGCGTTCCATAGCGACGTGCCGTTGTCGGCATGGCGGAACATCTCGCTTTCGCGCTCGTCGATGATCTCGACATAGGCGTAGTACTGGCAAAGCGACATCAGCGTCTTGTCGAGGATCGACACGCAACGTTCGGAGTCGTTGGGGATGTTGTCGCCGTCCGAGGCCTGGGCCGCGTAGATGTTCCAGTCCTTGCTCGGATAACGTTCGCGGATGACGCGCAGCATTTCCTCCAATGCGGTGGACACTACGGTGCCCCCGCTTTGGGTGCTGTAGAAGAACGTATCCTCGTCGACCTCCGAGGCCTCGTGGGTGTGGCGGATGAAGACGATGTCGGTCTTCTCGTAGCGGCGTTTGAGAAACAGGTGCAGCAGCACGAAGAAGCGCTTGGCGAGGTCCTTCTCGCGCTCGCCCATCGAGCCCGAAACGTCCATCAGGCAGAACATCACGGCATTGGCGTTGGGGACCGGCTGCGGCTCGAACCGGTTGAAGCGGATGTCGATGGGGTCGATGTAGGGGATCAGCTTGCGCCGCCGCGCCAGCGTTGCCAGGTCCTCGCGCAGGACCATGATGCGTTGCAGGGTGGCGGCGCTTGGCCGCCTCTCACCCTCCAGTTTCTTGAGTTCCGCCGCGAGATCGTCGATCTCGGCCTGTTTCGGCCGCCTGAGCGCGATACGCCGGCCGAAGCTGTTGAACATCGTGCGTCCGACGCTGATGCTGGTCGGGTTGCCGCTCATCGTGTAGCCGGCCCGGCGCGGCCGGAAGGTCACCACCTCCTTGAGGTTGTGCTTGACCAGGTCGGGCAGTTCGAGGTCCTCGAAGAACAGGTCGAGCACCTCTTCGCGCGACAGCACGAACTGGAAATCGTCCTCGCCGTCTCCCGATGATGACGGGTCCGAGCCCTTGCCGCCGCCGGCGGCCGGGCGGGGAATGCGGTCGCCCGTGCCGAAGGTCTTGTTGCCGGGAAGCACTTCCTCCCGGCGGCCGGTATGCGGCGCGCGCTGGAACGTCGGCTCGCCGATGCCCTTGCGCGGGATCGGGATGATCTGGTCCTGGTCCGCGGTCTCGATCTTGCCGGACCTGACCCGATCGTTGATCGCCCGTTTCAGCTCGTCACGTGCGCGCCTCAGGAAACGCTGCCTGTTGCCAAGGCTCTTGTCCTTGGGGTTGAGGCGCCGATCGATGAAGTTCGGCATGTGTGTCCCCGATCAGCCCGCCTTGTTAACCCGCATGTACCAGTCGACAAGCCGCCGGACCTGGCGCTGCGTGTAGCCGCGCTCGGTCATGCGCTCGACGAATTCGGCATGCTGTTTCTCGGTCGTGCTGTCGCGCTTGGCGCCGAAGCTGATGACCGGCAGCAGGTCCTCGACCTGGCCGAACATGCGCTTCTCGATGACCTCGCGCAGCTTCTCGTAGCTGGTCCACGACGGGTTGCGCCCGTTGTTCTTGGCGCGTGCCCTGAGCGTGAACTTCACCACCTCGTTGCGGAAGTCCTTCGGGTTGGCGATGCCGGCAGGCTTCTCGATCTGCGACAGCTCGGAATCGAGGATGCCGCGGTTGAGGATCTGGCCGGTGTCGGGGTCCTTGTAGTCCTGGTCCTCGATCCACGCGTCGGCATAAGCGATGTAGCGGTCGAACAGGTTCTGGCCGTATTCGCTGTAGCTTTCGAGATAGGCCTTCTGGATCTCGTGGCCGATGAACTCGGCATAGCGCGTGGCGATCTCCGACTTGATGAAATCGAGATAGGACTGCTCGATCTCGTTGGGGAATTGCTCGCGCTTGATCGCCTGTTCGAGCACATACATCAGGTGCACCGGGTCGGCGGCGATTTCCTTGGTGTCGTAGTTGAACGTCTCCGACAGCACCTTGAAGGCAAAGCGCGTGCTGACGCCCGTCATGCCCTCGTCGACGCCGGCGGCATCGCGATACTCCTGCATCGACTTGGCCTTGGGATCGACGTCCTTCAGGTTCTCGCCGTCATAGACACGCATCTTGGTGTAGAGCGGCGAGTTCTCGTGTTCGGTCAGCCGGGTCGAGACGGTGAAGCGGCTGAGGATGTCGAGCACCTCGGGCGCGCAGGGATTGCTCACCAGTTCGCTCTCGCGCAGCAGCTTCTCGTAGATCTGCCGCTCTTCGGTGACGCGCAGGCAATAGGGCACCTTGACCACCAGGATGCGGTCGAGGAAGGCTTCGTTGTTCCTGTTGCTCTTGAACTGCAGCCATTCGGATTCGTTGGAATGCGCCAGCACGATGCCCTGGAAGGGGAAGGCGCCGAAGCTTTCGGTGCCGTTGTAGTTGCCTTCCTGGGTCGCGGTCAGCAGCGGATGCAGCACCTTGATCGGCGCCTTGAACATCTCGACGAACTCCAGCAGTCCCTGGGTCGTGCGGTTCAGGCCGCCGCTGTAGGAATAGGCGTCGGGGTCGGCCTGGCTGAAATTCTCGAGCTTGCGGATGTCGACCTTGCCGACCAGCGCCGACACGTCCTGGTTGTTCTCGTCGCCGGGCTCGGTCTTGGCGATGCAGATCTGGCGCAGCCGCGACGGCGTCAGCTTGACCACGCTGAATTTGGAAACGTCGCCGCCGATTTCTTCGAGGCGCTTGGCCGCCCAGGGCGAAATCAGGCCGGTCAGCCGGCGCCGGGCGATGCCGTACTTGTCCTCGAGCAGGTCGGCCATGCGCTCGGGATGGAACAGGCCGAGGGGTGATTCGAAGATCGGGCTGATCTGGCCGTTGATCTTGAGCGTGTAGATCGGCCGCTCTTCCATCAGCTTCTTCAGCCGCTCGGCCAGCGACGACTTGCCGCCGCCGACGGGCCCGAGCAGATACAGGATCTGCTTGCGTTCCTCGAGCCCCTGCGCGGCATAGCGGAAGTAGCCGACGATGCGCTCGATCGTGTCTTCCATGCCGTAGAACTCGGCAAATGCCGGATAAATCTTGATTGTTCGGTTTGCGAAGATGCGCCCCATCCGGGGGTCCGCGCTTGTGTCGATCAGCGTGGGGGCGCCGATGGCGTCCACCATTCGCTCCGCGGCCGTGGCATACATTGCCGGCTGGTCGCGGCAGGCGAGCAGATACTGCTGGAGGCTCATCTCCTCGGTTGTCTGACTGCTGTAGATTTCCGAGAAGAGATTGAAGACGTCGGTTTCACGTGTTTGCATGGCACCCTCACAATGCCGAAGTCGGTGGGAGTGTAACACCACTTCGACCTTTTGCCTTCATCTCAACTTTCGTGAACAGCCAAAGTTCCCCACAGAATGTCGTGATCGAAGATTTAGTTTGCATGCATGGAATTGTGGCGGCGCATTCGGCCTGGCGAACGGCGCGAGCGCACTGTCCATGGCGGTTTTCTGCCTGCGCTGAAGTTCAACTACGGGCTGTTTCCACGAGAGGCTGACCGCTCGAATGGATCGCGGCCAGTCGCCGGGTTTTTCGGCAGGCCGCCAGGCTCCATGTCGAAATCGCGGCCGCGACACAAGGCGGCACTCGACGCTGCGACCTTCGCCCGGCTATGAACGACGACCGCATGGAGGCGGACAGTTTTTGCAGGGAAGGGATGGCTGTCATGAAGGCACGCATCAAATGGGTTGAGGATCGCACCTTCGTTGGCCAGTCCGGCAGCGGGCACAAGATCGTGCTCGGCACTTCCAAGGAGCCGGGCGGCCAGACCCCGGGGCCGAGCCCGATGGAGCTGATGCTGATCGGCGCCGGCGGCTGCTCCGCTTACGACGTCGTCCACATCCTGGAGAAGGGCCGCGAGGCGATCGAGGACTGCACCGTCGAGCTCGATGCCGACCGCGCCGAGACCGACCCCAAGGTGTTCACCCGCATTCACATGCATTTCGTGGTCAAGGGCCGCGGCCTGGCGCCCGCCAAGGTCGAGCGCGCCGTCAACCTGTCGATCGAGAAGTACTGCTCGGCCTCGGCCATGCTCGCCAAGTCGGCGATCATCACCCACGACTTCGAAGTCGTCGATACCGCTGTCCCTGCCAGCGCCGGCTGACCCCGCTCCGACAAGGCACGGTCTCGATCGGACTTGCCTTGTCCAATTGCGATATCGAGTAAATGCGCGAATGCCGGGCAATTGCGCATTTCCGAAAACCCTGCGAAACTGCCTCGGCAGATGATGAGGCACGACGCATGAGCTCCCGGAGCGAAAACCCAAGGCTCGACGAGGCCGCCCGCGCCGGCTGGCTCTATTATGTCGCCGGCAACACCCAGGACCAGATCGCGACCAAGCTCGGCGTCTCGCGCCAGACCGCGCAGCGCCTGGTGTCGCTGGCCATGTCGGAGGGCCTGATCAAGGTGAGGGTCGACCACCCGATTGCCAACTGCCTCGATCTTGCGGCCAGGCTCCGCTCGCGCTTTGCGCTCGACCTCGTCGAGGTCACGCCGAGCGATCCGGATTCGTCGTCGACGACGATCGGCATCGCCCAGGCCGCGGCCGCCGAGATCGAGAAGTGGCTGCGTTCGCCCGAGCCGATCGTCATGGCCATCGGCACCGGCCGCACGCTCAAGGCGGCGATCGAGCAGCTGCCGCCGATGGAGTGCCCGCAGCACAAGGTGGTGTCCTTGACAGGCAACATCTCGCCGGACGGTTCGGCCGCCTTCTACAACGTCATCTTCACCATGGCCGACACCATCAAGGCACGTAGCTTTCCCATGCCTTTGCCGGCGATTGCCTCCTCGCCGGACGAGCGCCGTATGCTGCATGGCCAGCCCCTGATCCAGCCGACCTTGGCGCTTGCCGCCCAGGCCGACGTCACCTTCGTCGGCGTCGGCGACATGGGCCCCCAGGCGCCGCTCTACGAGGACGGCTTCATCACCGAAACCGAACTCAAGGCGCTGCAGAAGGCGGGGGCCGTCGGCGAGATCGTCGGCTGGGCCTTCGACCGCGACGGCAAGCTGATCGACGGCATCACCAACGACCGTGTTGCTTCCGCGCCGCTGCCGTCTCGTGAACGCTCGCTGGTCGTTGCGCTCGCCATGGGCGAGCGCAAGCTGCCCGGCATCCTTGCCGCCGTCACCAGGCGTCTCGTCAACGGCCTGATCACCGACGAACGCACTGCGGCAGCCTTGCTGGCCGCCTGAGTCGAATCTCGCGAAGCCGCGCCTTTCGACGCTTGGCCTGCCCCACGGCCGAGCGCGCTTTCCCCGTTTTGCTTGCCATATCGGCCGCCAATCCGGCGGCGGGATCGCCGTGTCCAGATTCGTGCTTGACATAAATCACTGCAGATGAATAATTGCCCACAGCCAAGGCAAATGCTCACTTTGGCTTTTGGGAGGAATTCGATGAAACTGAACACGCTCTTCCTGGGCCTGTGCGGAGCGAGCGCGCTTGCGTTTGCCGCCCATGCCGAGACCATCACCATCGCCACGGTCAACAATGGCGACATGGTCCGCATGCAGAAGCTGACGGACGACTTCACCGCCAAGAACCCGGACATCCAGCTCGAATGGGTCACGCTCGAAGAGAACGTGCTGCGCGAGCGCGTCACCACCGACATCGCCACCAAGGGCGGCCAGTATGACGTCATGACCATCGGCACCTACGAGGTTCCGATCTGGGCCAAGCAGCAATGGCTGCTGCCGCTCGACGGTCTCGGCGCCGACTACGACGCCGCCGACATCATCCCGGCCATCGCCGGTGGCCTGTCGGCGGACGGCAAGCTCTATGCCGCGCCCTTCTACGGCGAAAGCTCGTTCGTCATGTACCGCAAGGACCTGATGGAAAAGGCCGGGCTGACCATGCCCGACGCCCCGACCTGGGAATTCATCGCCGACGCGGCCCGCAAGATGACCGACCGTGCCGCCGACATCAACGGCATCTGCCTGCGCGGCAAGGCCGGCTGGGGCGAGAACATGGCCTTCCTGACCGCCATGTCCAACTCCTTCGGCGCGCGCTGGTTCGACGAGAAGTGGCAGCCGCAGTTCGACCAGCCCGAATGGAAGAACACGCTGCAGTTCTATGTCGACCTGATGAAGGATGCCGGCCCGTCCGGTGCTTCCTCCAACGGCTTCAACGAGAACCTGGCGCTGTTCCAGCAGGGCAAATGCGGCATGTGGATCGATGCCACCGTCGCCGCTTCCTTCGTCTCCAATCCGAAGGACTCGACCGTCGCCGACAAGGTCGGCTACGCGCTCGCTCCCGACACCGGTCTCGGCAAGCGCGGCAACTGGCTGTGGGCATGGTCGCTCGGCATTCCGGCCGGCACGCAGAAGGCGGAAGCGGCGCAGAAGTTCGTCTCGTGGGCAACCAGCAAGGGCTATCTCGACCTGGTCGCCTCGAAGGAAGGCTGGGCCAACGTGCCGCCCGGCACCCGCACGTCGCTCTACAACAACCCCGAATACCAGAAGGCCGCGCCCTTCGCCAAGATGACGCTGGATTCGATCAACTCGGCCGACCCGACCAAGCCCACCGTCAAGCCGGTGCCTTATGTCGGCGTCCAGTTCGTCGCCATTCCCGAGTTCCAGGGGCTGGGCACGACCGTCGGCCAGCTGTTCTCGGCAGCACTCGCCGGCCAGTCGAGCGTCGATGACGCGCTTGCCGGCGCCCAGACCGCTTCGGTCCGCGAGATGACCCGGGCCGGCTACATCAAATAGGCAGATCCTCCCTGCCTGGCCGTCCGGTCTCCCAGTCCGGACGGCCTCTTTCCAGACCTGACCTCATCTGCTCGAACGCAGGGTGAACGCCATGGCTACTCGACAGACCAGCACGCTGGCGCGCTTCATGATGGCGCCTTCGGTGATCCTGCTCTTCATCTGGATGATCGTGCCGCTGGCGATGACCCTGTGGTTCTCGTTCCAGAACTACAATCTGCTCAATCCGGCCAATGTCAGCTTCGCCGGCCTGTTCAACTACAAGTTCTTCTACACCGACCCGGCCTTCTTCCAGTCGATCTGGAACACGCTGGTGCTGGTCGTCGGCGTGCTGTTGATCACCGTCATCGGCGGCATCGCGCTGGCGCTGCTGCTCGATCAGCCGATGTTCGGCCAGGGCATCGTGCGCATCCTGGTGATCTCGCCGTTCTTCGTCATGCCCCCGGTGGCGGCACTGGTGTGGAAGAACATGATCATGCATCCGGGCTACGGCGTCTTCGCCGACATCGCCAAGTTCTTCGGCGCCCAGCCGGTCGACTGGTTCGCGCAGTTTCCGCTGTTTTCGATCATCATCATTGTTGCCTGGCAGTGGCTGCCTTTCGCGACGCTGATCCTTCTCACCGCACTGCAGTCGCTCGACGGCGAGCAGAAGGAAGCCGCCGAGATGGATGGCGCGGGCTTCGTCAGCCGCTTCATCTACCTGACGATCCCGCACATCTCGCGCGCCGTCACCGTGGTCATCCTGATCCAGACCATCTTCCTGCTCGGCGTCTATGCGGAGATCCTCGTCACCACCAATGGCGGCCCGGGCTACGCCTCCACCAACCTGCCGTTCCTGATCTACCGCACGGCCCTGCTCGGCTACGACGTCGGCGGCGCATCGGCCGGCGGCATCATCGCGGTCATCCTTGCCAACATCGTCGCCTTCTTCCTGATGCGCGCAGTCGGCAAGAACCTGGACAAGTGAGGAGCAACCGATGGCACGCGCAGTTTCGACACGCCGCAAGATCGGCTTCACCGTTGCAGCCTGGGTCGTGGCCCTGCTGATCTTCTTCCCGATCCTCTACACCATCATCACCAGCTTCAAGTCGGAGACCGAGGCGATCGCCGGCTTCAGCCTGGTGCCGTCGGGCACGCTGGAGAGCTATGCCGAGGTCCAGGCCCAGAGCAACTATTTCAAATTCTTCCTGAACTCGGTGATCATCGCCGTTGGCTCGACCATCCTCGCGCTGGTCGTTGCCGTGCCTGCCGCCTGGTCGATGGCGTTTTCGCCGACCAAGCGCACCAAGGACATCCTGATGTGGATGCTCTCCACCAAGATGATGCCGGCGGTCGCCGTGCTGGTGCCGATCTACCTGATCTTCCGCGACACCTACCTGCTCGACACCCGCATCGGCCTGACCGTCATGCTGATGCTGATCAACCTGCCGATCGTGGTGTGGATGCTCTACACCTACTTCCGCGAGATCCCCGGCGAGATCCTGGAAGCCGCGCGCATGGACGGCGCCACGCTGTGGGGCGAGATCGTCTACGTGCTGACGCCGATGGCGGTGCCCGGCATCGCATCCACCATGCTGCTCAACATCATCCTGGCGTGGAACGAGGCCTTCTGGACCATCCGCCTGACCACCACCAACGCAGCCCCGCTGACCGCCTTCATCGCCTCTTTCTCCAGTCCGCAGGGGCTGTTCTGGGCAAAGCTGTCGGCGGCCTCGACGCTCGCCATCGCACCGATCCTGATCATGGGCTGGTTCTCCCAGCGCCAGCTCGTCCGCGGCCTGACTTTCGGCGCCGTGAAATAGTCGACCCGCGGGAGGAAACCATGGGCAACATCACTCTCAACAAGGTGTCGAAGTCCTTCGGCACGACCACCATCATCCCCGAGCTCGACCTCGAGATCGAGGATGGCGAGTTCGTCGTCTTCGTCGGCCCGTCCGGTTGCGGCAAGTCGACCTTGCTCAGGCTCATCGCCGGGCTGGAGGACACGTCCGCCGGCAAGATCAGCATCGATGGCCGCGACGTCACCGGCGAGGCGCCGGCCAAGCGCCGGCTGGCGATGGTGTTCCAGTCCTACGCGCTCTACCCGCACATGACCGTCTACAAGAACATCGCCTTCCCGCTGAAGATGGCCGGCGAGGATGCCGCCGTCATCGACAAGAAGGTCAAGGATGCCGCGCGTGTGCTGAACCTGACCAACTATCTCGAGCGCCGCCCGGGCCAGCTCTCCGGTGGCCAGCGCCAGCGCGTCGCCATCGGCCGCGCCATCGTGCGCCAGCCCTCGGCCTTCCTGTTCGACGAGCCGCTGTCCAACCTCGACGCCGCGCTGCGCGGCACGATGCGGCTGGAGATCAGCGAACTGCACCACCAACTCAAGACGACGATGATCTACGTCACCCACGACCAGGTCGAGGCGATGACGATGGCCGACAAGATCGTGGTGCTGAATGCCGGCAACATCGAGCAGGTCGGCTCGCCGATGGAGCTCTACAAGACGCCGAAGAACCTGTTCGTCGCCGGCTTCATCGGCTCGCCGAGGATGAACCTGATCAACGGCACCGCCGCCGCCAGGCATGGCGCGACGACGATCGGCGTCAGGCCCGAGCATCTCGGCATCTCCACCACGGCGGGCGAATGGAAGGCGACGGTCGGCGTCGCCGAGCATCTTGGCTCCGACACCTTCCTGCATGTCCAGGCCGGCGATGTCGGCACGCTTACTGTGCGCGCCGACGGCGAGCTTGGCGTGCGCCATGGCGAGACCGTTTATCTCACCCCGAGCCCGAACAAGATCCATCGCTTCGGTGCCGACGGGAGGGCCATGTGAACAACAGGCTCCAGGGAAAGTCGGCGCTGATCACGGGCGCCGCGCGCGGCATCGGCCGGGCTTTCGCCGAGGCCTATGTCGGAGAGGGCGCCGTCGTCGCCATCGGCGACATCAACCTCGAAGCGGCTGAAAAGACCGCCGCCGAGATCGGCCCGTCCGCCTATGCCGTCAAGCTCGACGTCACCGACCAGGCCTCGATCGAAGCGGCGGTCAAGGCCGTCGAGGCCCGGGCAGGCGGCCTCGACATCCTGGTCAACAACGCCGCGCTGTTCGATCTCGCCCCGATCGTCGAGATCGGCAAGGCAAGCTTCGACAGGCTGTTTGCAGTCAACGTCGCCGGCACCCTGTTCACCATGCAGGCTGCCGCCCGCTCGATGATCGCGCGTGGCGAGGGTGGCAGGATCATCAACATGGCGAGCCAGGCCGGCCGTCGTGGCGAGGCGCTCGTCGCCGTCTACTGCGCCACCAAGGCCGCCGTCATCAGCCTGACCCAGTCGGCCGGCCTCGACCTGATCAGGCATGGCATCAACGTCAACGCGATCGCCCCCGGCGTGGTCGAGGGTGAGCACTGGGAGCACGTCGACGAGCTTTTCGCCCGGTACGAAAACCGGCCGCGCGGGGAGAAGAAGCGCCTCGTCGGTGAAGCTGTCCCCTTCGGTCGCATGGGCACGGCGCAAGACCTCGTCGGCATGGCGATCTTCCTCGCCGGGCCGGAGAGCCGATACGTCGTCGCCCAGACCTACAACGTCGATGGCGGCAACTGGATGAGTTGAAGTTTCCTTCTCCCCTTGCGGGAGAAGGTGGCCGAGCGGAGCGAGGCCGGATGAGGGGTGTTCCACGATGGCGCTCCGTCCAGCACCCCTCATCCGTCTCGGCGCTGCGCGCCGATCCACCTTCTCCCGCAAGGGGAGAAGGTGTCGCGAATGCCCGCGCCCAGGAAAGGAAAGCGTCGAACCCATGACCGTGAAGCTCTCCCTCGCCACGCTGCCGGATTTGCCCGCCAATGTCGCGCGCCCGGATTACGACCGCGCCTCGCTCCGGGCAGGCATCGTCCATTTCGGCGTCGGCAATTTCCACCGTTCGCACCAGGTGGTCTATCTCGACGAACTGCTCAATTCCGGCCAGGGCCATGACTGGGCCATCGTCGGCGCGGGTGTCTTCGATGGCGAGAAGGCCGGCCGCGCCAGGCTGGCCGAGCAGGATTGGCTCACCACCGTGGTCGAGCAGGACAGTGGCCACATGAGCGCCCGCGTCACGGCGGCGATGGTCGATTTCCTGATGCCCAGCGATGCCGCCGCCATCATCGAGCGCCTTGCCGATCCGGCGATACGCATCGTCTCGCTGACCATTACAGAGGGCGGCTATTTCATCGATCCGGCGTCGGGCCTGTTCAACCCGACCCATCCCGACATCGTCGCCGATGCCCGCAACATCGCCGCGCCGAAGACCGTGTTCGGCATCATTCTCGCCGGCCTCCGCCGTCGGCGCCAGGACGGCATCGTGCCCTTCACCGTCATGTCTTGCGACAACATCCCCCACAATGGCCGGGTTACTGCCGATGCGGTGATCGGCCTGGCAAGACTCGTTGATGAGAGCTTCGCCGACTGGGTTCGCGACAACGTCGCCTTCCCCAACTCCATGGTCGACCGCATCACTCCTGCCACCTCCGACCGCGAGCGCGGCATCCTCGCCGCCGAGTTCGGCGTCGACGACAACTGGCCGGTGTTCTGCGAGCCGTTCAAGCAATGGGTGATGGAGGACCGGTTCACCGATGGCCGGCCGGCGCTGGAAAAGGTCGGCGTCCAGTTCGTCCACGACGTCGCCCCGTTCGAGCTGATGAAGATCCGCATCCTCAATGGCGGCCACGCCACCATCGCCTATCCGGCCGGACTGATGGACATCCACTTCGTCCACGAGGCCATGGAAAACCCGCTCGTGCGTGCCTTCCTGGCCAAGCTCGAGCGCGAGGAGATCATGCCCACCGTGCCGCCGGTGCCGGGCGTCGTGCTCGAGGAATATTGCCAGCTCATCGAGCGCCGCTTCTCCAACCCGAAGATCGGCGACACGGTGCGCCGGCTTTGTCTCGACGGCTCCAACCGCCAGCCCAAGTTCATCATCCCGACCATCGCCGACCGGCTCGAGGCGGGCGGCGGCATAACCGGCCTCGCGCTCGAATCGGCGCTCTGGTGCCGCTACTGCTTCGGCACCACCGACTCAGGCGCCGTCATCGAGCCCAACGACCCCAACTGGACCCGCCTGCAGGCGACGGCCAGGGCGGCCAGGGAAGCGCCCGGTGCCTGGCTCGCCATGGAAGACATCTATGGCGAGGTCGGCAAATCGGCGGCCTTCGCCGCGGCCTTCGCCCATGGCCTGGACGCGCTGTGGACTCTGGGCACCGGGGAAACCCTGACGCGTTACCTCGGCGACAGCCTCTGAGGCCGGGTCGCCGCTGCCCGCTGGCATTGGCCATGGCGCGCATATAGACTGCGCGTCATGGTTTTGATCGCGGCATTTTCAGACCTGTCGGACTTGCGGCAAACGCTGCCGGTGGCGCGCCTGTGCGCTGGCCGCAGCCGGACATTGTCGTCCTGATGGCGGCCCATCTTTGCGCCGTCGACGTGGGCACGGGCAGCGCGCGCGCCGGCATTTTCGACCCCGCCGGCAAGCTGCTCGGCCGCGCCGAGCATGCCATCGCCATGAACCGCTCGACCTCCGGCCAGTGCGAGCACGACTCCGAGCAGATCTGGTCGGCGGTCGGTGCTGCCGTGCGTGACGCGCGTGCTGCCGCCGGCGTCGATGCACGCGACGTCGCCGGCATCAGCTTCGACGCGACATGCTCGACCGTGTTCAGGACCCGGAACGGCGAGCAGGTCGGCGTTTCCGCCGGCGGCGGCGACCGCTGGGACACCATCGTCTGGCTCGATCATCGCGCCTTGGCCGAGGCCGACGAATGCACCGCCACCGGCCACGCGGTGCTCGGTTATGCCGGCGGCGTGATGTCGCCGGAAATGGCCACGCCCAAGCTGATGTGGGTCAAGCGCCACCTGCCGCAAAGCTGGGCCCGCACCGGCCAGCTCTTCGACCTCGCCGACTTCCTTTGCCACAAGGCATCGGGCTCGCTCGCCCGCTCGCAATGCACGCTGACCGCCAAATGGACCTATCTCGCCCATGAGCGCGAGGCCTGGCGGCACGACTTCTTTGCCGCGGTCGGCCTCGCCGACATCTTCGACCGTGCCGCCCTGCCGGAGCGCGCCAGCCCGGTCGGCACCGATCTCGGCCCGCTCACTCCGGCCGCCGCCGAAGCGCTCGGCCTCACCACCGCTTGCCGCGTCGGCGCCGGCATGATCGACGCCTTCGCCGGCGCGGTCGGCGTCATCGGCGGCCTACCGGGCATCGAGCGCCACCTCGCCCTGATCGCCGGCACCTCGAGCTGCGTCATGGCGATGTCGCCGGAGCCGCGCGCCTTTGCCGGCGTCTGGGGGCCGTATTTCGGCGCCGCCCTTCCTGCGCTGTGGCTGAGCGAGGGCGGCCAGTCGGCCACCGGCGCGCTGCTCGATCACATCGTCCGCTGGCATGGCGCCGGCGGCGAACCCGATGCCGCGCTGCATCGCAAGATCACCGAGCGCATCATGCAACTGCGTGCCTGCGAAGGCTTAGACCTCGCCGGACGCCTGCATGTGCTGCCCGACTTCCACGGCAACCGCTCTCCGCTGGCCGACCCGCATGCGCTCGGCGTGATCAGCGGCCTGACGCTCGATTCGTCCTTCGACAGCCTGTGCCGGCTGTACTGGCGCACCGCCGTCGCAATCGCACTTGGCCTGCGCCATGTGCTCGATGCGCTCAATGCCAACGGCTACGGCATCGACACGCTGCACGTCACCGGCGGCCACACCCGCAATCCGCTCCTGATGGAGCTCTATGCCGACGCCACCGGCTGCACCGTCGTCGAACCGGTCGGCGGCGACGCCGTGCTCCTGGGCACGGCCATGGCTGCTGCCGCCGCCGCCGGCCTTTACCCCAACCTCACCGAAGCCTGCGCCGCGATGCGCCAGGAAGGTCGCGCGCGCCGTCCCAACCCGCAGGCATGGCCGCGCTTCGACCGCGACTATCGCGTCTTCCTCGAAATGCACCGCCAGCGCAGGGCGCTCGACGACATCGTCTGAACCCTGCGCCGTTCCCATGCAAAGAAGGCGGCGCGGCTAGTCGTGCGGCTGCCTCAGGGCGCGTGCACCATCTTGGTCGGCGTTTCCAGCAGGCTGAAATCGGAGCCGTCGCATGTCACGTCGGGGTTGGTCGGGCTGAACATCCCGAGCGGGTTGTCCTTGAACAGCCAGGCGTGCAGGTCATAGTGGACGAAGTCCTTCGGGATCAGCGGTTCATGCCCCTCCATCGGGCCCTGGAATGGCTGGCCGAAAAGGCTCGGCCGCTCCTTGGCTGCCGCGAGCGGGACCAGCCATTCGACCGCGACCAGGCGCAGCTTCTTGCCGTCGGGCTCGTAGATCAGCACGTTCGGACGCTTCGGATCCGGCGGGCCGCTGACGGTGACGTTGACGAAGTGGATGCCCATGGCTCCCTTCGGATACTCCATGTGCCCTTCGATCTTTTCGCCGTTGTAGTGAACGCACCCCACCGTCGACAAATAGAGGTCGCGGATCGCATTGTAGGGGTCCTGGTATTTTTCCAGCGCCTGGCGAATGGCGTCGATTTCGGCCTTGTTCGGCTCTTCTGCCGGGGCCTGTGCGACGCCCCAGAAACCAGCCAGAGCAATGACCACGCAACGAGCGAGACTTGCAGTCCTCATGGCAGTTCCTCCAATTTGTGTTTCGCGTAAAAGCTGTACAAATGGACGACGCCTGAATGTCGCTCCGATCACTCCAATTGTAAATTCCTCGAAGCGGGCCGATGCGAGCCGCGCAAGGGAGTACCGCACAAAACGACAAACGCCACGGGTGGGGGATCCCGTGGCGCTGCCTTGTCGACGTTGGAGCCGAGCCGGCTAGTTCGACTTCAGCACGGCGGTCACGCGGTCGCCTTCGTCGTTCAAGATGATCGACACCGTCTCGCCGGCCTGGAGCGGCGGCAGCGCGACGTGGTGCGGCACCGTATAGCTCTTGCCGTTCTCGAGCGTGATGACACGGACGTCGTGATTGTACCTGGCGACAACGCCGTTGGGGGACGACGCGAATGCCGCGCCGGCAAGGAATACGAGCGGTGTTGCGATGAGGAGGATGGTCTTCATTTTGGGGTACCTTCTGTTTTTGGACAAAGGCAGGGGCGTACCCGGCATCGCTTGATGCCTGGATTGTCCACGCCGGTGTTTTTTAAGGATTTGACTTCGGTCCGGTGACCGGTGATGCGGGCATGCAGGCTGGCCGCAAGCCATTTCGATTATCGGTAGCGCATTTTTGTCTCCTGCCTGTTTGGCGGCTTTTCGAGCCGTAGTTGAAGGCTGCTCTTTCCAGTTGCTGGAAAGTCAAGCGTCGCGATGGACAGCTGTGTCTGACGGTTTTGCGGGGCAGAAACCTCGTTGCACAGCAGCGTCGTGCACCCTCGATGCGCGGGCGTTTTTGGCCAGCCTGCGAGGCTGCGAGCGCGGTTGATTCGGTGCCGGTCGCAGGTTTGCTGCGGCGATGCATACAATTTCGCTGCAGGCATCGGAACACGGTTGACCTTCCAGTCACGGGAAGCCCTAGCGTCGCCGAAATTCATCCAGCGGGGTCGTCGCAGGCCTCGCATTTTTGTCGACGGGACCGTTTCGAATGACTGGGAAGACGAGAACACTATTGGTGGCTGTTGCGGCGTTGAGTGGCGCCGCATGGTTTGCCTATTCCGATGGCGCGCCGGCCTATGTCAGGCAGGCCCTGGCGTCCGGCGAGGCCAACCCGGCCGCACCCGTACCTCCGCCTCCACAGGTGCCGGTGGCGGAAGTCGTCACCCGCGTGCTCGCGCCGTCGTCCCAGTTCACGGGCGTCGTCGCAGCCGCCAGGACCGTCGAACTGCGACCTCGCATAGGTGGGGTCATCGAGGCGGTCAGCGTGCCCGAGGGCGGGCTGGTCGAACGTGGCCAGCTTCTGTTCCAGATCGATGCCAGGCCGTTCGAGGTCGCGCTCCAGAGTGCCGAGGCGCAATTGCGCCGGGCCGAGGTTCTGCTCGATCAGGCCGGCGTCGACCTCGACCGCTCGCGACGCCTGGCGCCAAAGGGCGCCATCTCCGAGAAGACGTTCGACGACGATGTCGCGCGCAAACGGGAGCGGGAGGCGCAGGTCGAGGAGGCGAGGGCGGTGGTTGCCGCGGCCAGGCTCGATCTCTCCTACACGCGGGTCACCGCACCCATCTCCGGTCGCGTCGACCGCGTGCTGGTGACCGAGGGCAATCTCGTCGCCGGCGCCTCGGGTGCGGCCACGCTGCTCACCACTATCGTCTCCGTCGACCCGGTCCATGTCCATTTCGACATCGACGAGGCGACCTATCTTGGTTTCCAGGGACAGGGCAGGCCCGACGCGTCTGGCGAGGCGGCCTCGGCGGTTCCCGTCGCCGTCGGCCTGACGGGAGAGGCCGGCTTCCCCCACATGGGCAGGCTGGATTTCCTCGGCAATCGCGTCGACAGCACGACGGGTACGATCAGGGCCCGCGCCGTGCTCGCCAATCCGGCCGGCGCGCTGATGCCCGGCCTGTTCGCACGGGTGAATCTCGCCACCAGTGCTGCCCGCGACACCGTCCTCATCGACGATCAGGCAGTCGGCACCGACCAGGGCCGCCGCTACGTCCTGGTGCTGGGCGCCGGTGACATGGTCGAATACCGGCCGGTCGAACTGGGCGCGATGAACGACGGGTTGCGCGTCGTCGAAAGCGGCCTGAAGGCCGGTGACACGATCATCATCAAGGGCCTCGTCCGGCCCGGCATGCAGGTTACCCCGAACCGCATCGCGATGGCGCCCGACCGGCGCTCGGTCGACGGCGTTGCCGATGGCAGTGCGCAGGAGGCACGTCGATGAACCTGCCCCACTTTTTCATCAAGCGCCCGATCTTTGCGATCGTGCTGTCGGCCCTCATGCTGATCGCCGGCGCGATGGCGCTGTTCCGTCTCCCCCTCAGCGAATATCCGTCCGTCACGCCGCCGACCGTGCAGGTGACGGCCAGCTATCCCGGCGCCAACCCCGAGGTGATCGCCGAGACGGTCGCATCGCCGCTCGAACAGTCGATCAACGGCGTCGAAGGCATGCTCTACATGAGCTCGCAGGCCGCGACCGACGGCCGGATGACGCTGACCGTCACCTTCGCCCAGGGCACCGATCCGGATATGGCCCAGATCCAGGTCCAGAACCGCGTGTCGCGGGCGTTGCCGCGCCTGCCCGAAGAGGTCCAGCGCATCGGCGTCGTCACGCAGAAGACCTCGCCCGACATCCTGATGGTGGTGCACCTGGTATCGCCCGACAAGCGCTATGATCCGCTCTACATCTCCAACTTTGCCACCCTCCAGATCCGGGACACGCTCGCCCGTCTGCCAGGGGTCGGCGACGTCATCATCTGGGGCGCCGGCGAATACGCCATGCGCGTCTGGCTGGATCCGGCCAAGGTTGCTGCGCGCGGTTTGACCGCGAGCGATGTCGTTGCCGCCATCCGCGAGCAGAACGTTCAGGTCGCAGCCGGCTCGGTCGGCCAGCAGCCGTCGGCGGCGGCCAGCTATGAGGTCACCGTCAGCACGCTCGGGCGCCTGTCCAGCGAGGAGCAGTTCGGGGAAATCGTCATCAAGACCGGCGATGACGGGCAGATCGTGCGTCTGCGCGATGTTGCGCGAATTGGCCTGGGCGCCGATGGCTACGCCTTGCGCAGCCTGCTCGACGGCGAGCCGGCCGTGGCGATCCAGATCATCCAGCGGCCCGGTGCGAACGCGCTCGACGTTTCCAGCGCCGTGCACGCCGAGATGGCGCAGCTGCAGCGCAGCTTTCCGGAGGGCCTGGAATACCGGATCGCCTACGATCCCACCGTCTTCGTGCGCGCCTCCCTGTCCGCCGTCATGACGACGCTGCTCGAAGCGATCATCCTCGTCGTCATCGTCGTCGTCCTGTTCCTGCAGACGTGGCGTGCGTCCATCATTCCGCTGGTCGCCGTGCCCATATCGCTCGTCGGCACGCTTGCGGTCATGTATCTGATGGGCTTCTCGCTCAACACGCTGTCGCTGTTCGGCCTGGTCCTTTCGATCGGCATCGTCGTCGACGACGCCATCGTCGTGGTCGAGAACGTCGAACGCCACATCGGCCTTGGCGAGACGCCGAAGGAGGCGGCGCGCAAGGCGATGGATGAGGTCACCGCACCGATCATCGCGATCACCTCCGTCCTGGCTGCCGTGTTCATTCCGTCCGCGTTTCTGTCGGGCCTCCAGGGTGAGTTCTACCGCCAGTTCGCGGTGACGATCGCCATCTCGACGATGCTTTCGGCGATCAACTCGCTGACGCTCTCGCCGGCACTCGCCGCCATGCTGTTGAAACCGCACCATGGCGCCCGCCGCGATTGGCTGACCCGCGGCATCGACTTTGTGTTCGGCAGGTTCTTCCGGCTGTTCAACCGTTTCTTCGACCGAGCATCCAGCGCCTATGTTGGCACCGCGCGCCGCGCCATCCGCATCAGCGGCGTGGTGTTCGTCATCTATGGTGGCCTGCTGGGCGCGACCTATCTCGGCTTCCAGAGCATCCCCAGCGGTTTCGTGCCGGCGCAGGACAAGTATTACCTCGTCGGCATCGCGCAACTGCCCTCCGGCGCCTCGCTCGACCGCACCGAAGCCGTCGTCAAGGAGATGTCCAGGATCGCGCTGGCCGAGCCCGGCGTCGAAAGCGTCGTCGCCTTTCCCGGCCTCTCGGTGAACGGCTTCGTCAACCTGCCCAACGCCGCCGTGGTCTTCGCCATGCTCGACCCGTTCGACCAGCGCAAGGACCCGGCACTTTCGGCCAACGCCATCGCCGGGCGTCTGATGGGCAAATACAGTCAGATCCCCGACGGCTTCGTCGGCATCTTCCCGCCGCCGCCGGTTCCCGGGCTCGGCACGACAGGTGGCTTCAAGCTCCAGCTCGAGGATCGCGCCGGCATGGGGCTCGAAGCCCTGGCCAGGGTGCAGGGCGAGATCATGGCTAGGGCCGCCGCCGCACCTGAACTCGCGGGCATGATGGCCAGCTTCCAGGTCAATGCCCCGCAGGTCCAGGTCGATCTCGACCGGGTCAAGGCCAAGGCGCAAGGTGTTCCGCTGACGGCGATCTTCGAGACGCTGCAGGTCAATCTCGGCTCGCTCTACGCAAACGACTTCAACCGCTTCGGCCGCACCTACCGCGTCATCGTCCAGGCCGACGAGCCGTTCCGCGCGCAGGTCGACGACATTGCACGGCTGAAGGTTCGCAATGCCGCGGGTGAGATGGTTCCGCTTGCGGCCCTTGCAACCGTCGTGACAAGTTCGGGACCGGACCGGGTGATGCACTACAACGGCTATCCCTCGGTCGACATCACCGGAGGTCCGGCACAGGGCTATTCGTCCGGGCAGGCGACGGCGGCGATCGAGCGGATCATGCGCGAGACACTGCCGGCCGGCATGGCGTATGAATGGACCGATCTGGTCTTCCAGGAAAAGCAGGCTGGCAACACGGCCATGATCGTGTTCCCGCTCGCGGTCCTGCTGGCCTTCCTGATCCTGGCTGCGCAATACAACAGCTGGTCCTTGCCGTTTGCGGTCCTGTTGATAGCGCCGCTGGCGGTGCTCTCGGCGATCGGCGGGGTCTGGCTCTCCGGCGGCGACAACAACATCTTCACCCAGATCGCGTTTGTCGTCCTCGTCGGGCTTGCGGCCAAGAACGCGATCCTCATCGTGGAGTTCGCCCATGAGGAGGAAAAGAAGGGCAGCGATCCGCTGGCGGCGGTGCTCGAAGCCGCGCGCCTGCGCCTCAGGCCGATCCTGATGACGTCGCTCGCCTTCATCGCCGGTGTCGTGCCCCTGGTCATCGCGACCGGCGCCGGCGCCGAGATGCGCCATGCCATGGGCATCGCCGTGTTCGCCGGCATGCTCGGCGTCACGGTGTTCGGACTGGTCCTGACGCCCGTCTTCTACGTCGTGATCCGGCGGCTCGTGCTGCGCCGCGAACGCAGCAAAGGGGAGATGATGGCCGTCTCCCCGGCGGAGCGCTCGCCGCGATCTCCAGGGTAGCGGTCAGGCAGCCTTGCGCCGCTGGAAGGGTCCGTGCGGGATCTCCGGCGGCGCGAAGCTTTCGGCGTTGGCGCGGTCCCAGCGGCTGTACCAGTCGGCCAGTTCGGGAATTTCCTCGCCGGCGACGAGAAAGCCCTCCGGCAGGTACGGATAGGCCTCGTTGCCGTCGAGGAACTCGTTGTCCTTCTGCCGGAACATGAAGTGATAGGGCATGAAGTCGCTGGGATCGCTCAGGCCGGCCGACCCGGCGATTTCGCCAAGTGCCTTCATCGTGTTGCGGTGGAAGCGCGCGACGCGATCGCTCTTGTCGCCGACATCGAGCGCCCGCTGGCGGCCCGGGTCCTGCGTCGCAATGCCGACCGGGCACTTGTTGGTGTGGCAGGCCTGAGCCTGGATGCAGCCGATGGCGAACATGAAGCCGCGCGCTGCATTGCACCAGTCGGCCCCCAGCGCCACCACGCGGGCGATGTCGAAGGCGGAAACGATCTTGCCGGCCGCGCCGATCTTCACCTCATGGCGGATTCCGGCGCCGCGCAGCGTGTTGTGCACGAAGGTCAGCCCCTCCAGCATCGGCATGCCGACCCGGTTGGCGAACTCGACGGGCGCCGCGCCCGTTCCGCCTTCCGCGCCGTCCACCACGATGAAGTCGGGGATGATCCCCGTCTTCAGCATCGCCTTGACCATGCTCATGAATTCACGGCGATGGCCGATGCACAGCTTGATCCCGACCGGCTTGCCGCCCGACAGGATGCGCAACTGGCCGACGAACCGCATCAGGCCGACCGGCGTCGAGAACGTGCTGTGGGCGGCCGGCGAAACGCAGTCGACGCCCATCGGGATGCCGCGCGCCTCGGCGATCTCCGGCGAGATCTTCGAGGCCGGCAGCATGCCGCCGTGGCCCGGTTTGGCGCCCTGGCTCAGTTTGATCTCGATCATCCTGATCTGCGGATCGGCGGCGAGCTCGGCGAATTTCGCGGGCGAGAAGCTGCCGTCGTCGTTGCGGCAGCCGAAATAGCCCGACGCCACCTGGTAGATCAGGTCGCCGCCGCCCTGGCGGTGATGACGGCTGATGCCGCCTTCGCCGGTGTCATGCGCGAAGCCGCCCTGCTTCGCCCCGGTGTTCAGGGAAAGAATGGCGTTGGCAGACAGCGAGCCGAAGCTCATCGCCGAGATGTTGTAGAGGCTGGCATCATAGGGCTGCCTGCAGGCGGAGCCGCCGATGCGCACCCGGAAGTTGGTGTCGCTGATGGTAACGGGCGAGGCCGAATGGGTCAGCCAGGCATAGCCGGAGCCGTAGACGTTCTCGATCGTGCCGAAGGGCCGTTTGTCCTCGGCGCCCTTGGCGCGCTGGTAGACGAGGCCGCGCGCCTGCCGGCTGAACGGCACCTCCTCGTGGTCGGCCTCGATCAGATATTGCCTGATTTCCGGCCGGAAGCCCTCGAGCAGGAAGCGCAGGTGCCCCACCACCGGATAGTTGCGCAGGATGGAGTGCCGGCGTTGCAACAGGTCATGCACGCCGAGCAGGAAGAGCCCGCCGCAGAGCGTGGCGACGACCAGCAGCCACGTGCTGTACAGCGCCGCCCCCGCAAGGGACGCGAGCGCAATGAGCCCGACGCTCACGAATATCGTATAGCGCTGGTGCGAGAGGATGATGCTCACCATTTTGGGATTTTGTCCGGAAAGTCCGCGAGAGGCGGTTGTGGCATTGCGTAGCGAGGGTGGTCCGGAACGGAATGCCGCGAACGGCAAATCACTCCGGCGACGCGCCTATAGCATCGAATTCATGACATTGCAGCGAATGTCGGCGGCGTTGCGGCGCGTGCGACAGCAATGTGGGGAACATCAGGACGCGCCAAGAAGTCCGCCAGGATACGGCGGTGTCGTAGGAATTTAGGAGTTGGGGGGCACTGGTGGTTAGCTGGCGGAGAGAGCGGGATTCGAACCCGCGATACGGTTCCCCGTATACACACTTTCCAGGCGTGCGCCTTCAACCACTCGGCCACCTCTCCGCATCGCGCGCTTTGCGCCGGCCGGTTTCGCCGGGCAGGTTGGGAGTGCGTGCATCTCCTGGGGCGTGGCTGCGGCCGCTGGGGCCGGCAATCGGGGCGCAGTCAACCTGCCTGCGCCTTCCGCCTGCGGCCGAACACAATCGCTTGCATTCCACCGCCGGGCTCATCTAGTCGATCCCGCGACGCTTGCCAAGCGGTCGCGTGCAAATCTTGCCGGCGAATTGGCCTTGCCGGCAAAATAGGACGTGATGCGCCCCGTGCGGCCGGCCTGCCCCCTGCCGGCGCGCCATGCCACAAAGCTCAGTCGACGACCCTTCTGTGGTCTGAGGGGGGATTTTCCGCGGGCGGGCGCCTGTGGAGCTGCGGCGCCGGCACCTTGCCAGCGCCGGCCGGCCCGAGCAGACTGGTCGCGGGACGAACAATGGGCGGGGCGGAACGATGACCACCGAAGGCGGCACGACAGGCAACAGGAGCATGCTTGGCTGGCTGCCGGTCGCATGGCTCTGCCTGGTCATGGCCCTTTCCGCCCGCGGCATTGACGGCAGCCTGGCCGTCGTCCTGAGCTATGACTTCCCCGGCCCGGTGCTCTATTTCATCTGGTTCACCATGCTGTTCGGCGCGGTCACCATCCTGTGGGGCCTCTACCTTCTGTTCTTGGCCTACGACCGGTCGCAGCGCTTCGCCGTCCAGTTCATTCGCTGGCAGAGCGTCATCATCCTGGTCCTCGTCGCCCGCGAGCTTTACGTGCTCGCCGCGCCCGACTTCGCCTTCTCTCTGGCCTCGTTTGCCTGGACCGCCGGCGAGGTCGTCGTCGGCGCGGCGATGATCGCCCTGGTCAGGCGCGAGCGCCAGGCCGGGCCGGTTGTTGTCGCAGCGGCCGGGGCGCCGCGAGCGCCCGTGTCGGTCCCCGCAGCGATCGCGCTCACCCTGCTCGGCATCGTCCTGGGCGGCGCGCTGGGTCTGGCGCTCGGCCTCGGCGGCGGCCAGCTCTATGCCGAGGCGACCGACATGAGCTGCTTCGAGGGCGGCTGCGGTTACTTCGTCATTTTCATGGGTCTGGGCGGGACCGTGGCCGGCGCCATATCGGGCGGCGTCTTCGCGCTCTGGCGTGTGCTGAGCCGCCGCGCCAGCCGGCCGGTCTAGGCATTTGCCTGTCAATTCGGCGTGTCCGTGATTGCGCCGCGGCGTCGCACGCCCTATTTCTGCTGTCGAAACCGGTATCCCAGGGCCTCGCATGATCCGCTTCGTGTTCCGACTTGCCGCAGCGATCGCGCTTTCGGTGGCCGTCATCATGGCAGTGCTCGACGCCACCCGCACGGTCGCCGTCTCGCGGCTCGTGATGACCCCGCTCGACACCAGCTGGCAGACGGCCTCGCCGAGCACGCTGGCGGCGACCGAGACTTTCGTCCGCGACAAGACGGGCCCCGTCCTGTGGGATGCCGCCATCGTGCCCGTGCTCAATCTTCCTGGCTTCGCGGTCTTCGCCGTCCTGGCCTTCCTGCTCTACGCAATAGGCCACAGGCGGCGCCCGGGCCGCTTCACTGCCGAGGTCTGACCGCCGGCCGCTGCCGCGGCGCGACAGGGTTTCGGCTCACCGAGAAAGGCAGACTCCCGATGTTTTTCCTGAGCGACATGCTGAACAAGAAGCTCAAGCTGCCGGTGCCCGGCGAGGCGCTGCCCGGCCGCGAGCGGGCGATCCCGACGGCATCGAAGCACTTCGTCTCCAGGCGCCCGCTCAAGGGGCCATACCCCGAAGGTCTCGAGCAGGCGCTGTTCGGTCTCGGCTGCTTCTGGGGTGCCGAGCGGCTGTTCTGGCAGACGCCCGGCGTCTGGGTCACCGCCGTCGGCTATGCCGGCGGACTCACCCCCAACCCGACCTACCAGGAGACCTGCACCGGCCTCACCGGCCATGCCGAGGTCGTGCTCGTCGTTTTCGATCCCACGCAGGTCGCCTATGCCGACCTGCTCAAGATTTTCTGGGAGAGCCACGACCCGACGCAAGGCATGCGCCAAGGCAACGATGTCGGCACCACCTACCGCTCGGCGATCTACACTTTCTCCGACGCCCAGCAGGCCGAGGCGATCGCCTCGCGCGATGCCTACCAGGCGGCACTGAAGGGGGCCGGGCGCGACAAGATCACCACCGAGATCGCGGCCGCGCCGGAGTTCTATTTCGCCGAAGAGGATCACCAGCAATATCTCGCCAAGAATCCCGGTGGCTATTGCGGCCTCAAGGGCACCGGCGTTGCTTGCGCGATCCCGCAGAAGGCCGCCATTTAGGCATTCGTTTCACACACCATTTGCAACGCCTGTGCATTTTTCCAAAAGGTCAAGATTCCGCGTGAATTTTGTCTTGGCCCGTGCAAGAAATGGCTATGCGTGGGGGGATAGGGCCCTCGCCATGCGCTGTGCGGCAACCGGAGGAACGGGGCGCGCGGCGATCGCAAAAAGACAACCGACAGGGTGTGGATCACATGAAACGTATCGTTCTCGGCCTTCTGGCGGCCACCGCCATGTGTCTTCCGGCGTTTGCCGCTGATGTCCAGCCGGCGCTGCTCTACGATCTCGGCGGCAAGTTCGACAAGTCGTTCAACGAGGCGTCCTTCAACGGCGCCGAAAAGTTCAAGACCGAGACCGGCATTGCCTATGTCGAGTTCGAGGTTTCCAACGCCTCGCAGCGCGAGCAGGCGCTGCGCCGCTTCGCCGAGGATGGCCGCAACCCGATCGTCATGGCCGGCTTTGCCTGGTCCGAGGCGCTCGACAAGGTGGCCACCGACTATCCCGACCTGAAGTTCGCCATCATCGACATGGTCGTCGAGAAGCCCAACGTGAAGTCGATCGTCTTCAAGGAGCATGAAGGCTCCTACCTCGTCGGCGTCATGGCGGCACTCGCCTCGACCTCCAAGAAGGTCGGCTTCGTCGGCGGCATGGACGTTCCGTTGATCCGCAAGTTCGGCTGCGGTTATGTCGGCGGCGCCAAGGCCGCGGGTGCGACCGAAGTCATCCAGAACATGACCGGCGACACGCCGGCCGCCTGGAACGACCCGACCAAGGGCGGTGAAATCACCAAGACCCAGATCTCGCAGGGCGCCGACGTTGTCTACGCCGCGGCCGGCGGCACCGGCGTCGGCGTGCTCCAGGCTGCGGCGGACGCCGGCAAGCTCGGCATCGGCGTCGATTCCAACCAGAACGGCCTGCAGCCGGGCAAGGTGCTGACCTCGATGCTCAAGCGCGTCGACGTTGCCGTCTACAACGCCTTCATGGATGCCAAGAACGACAAGTTCGAAGGCGGCATCAACAATCTCGGCCTCAAGGAAGGCGGCGTCGACTACGCCATGGACGACAACAACAAGGCGCTCGTCACCGACGAGATGAAGGCTGCGGTCGAAAAGGCCAAGGCCGACATCATCGCCGGCACCGTCCAGGTCCACGACTACACCTCGGACGACAAGTGCCCCTATTGATCGGCTGAACACCGGACTGCGAACCACCGGGCGGCTGCCTGGTGGTTCGTTTCGTTGAGGCAGGAGAATGTCACGGAGCTCGCCCGTCGGCGGGAGGATGCGATGGCTAAGGTCACCGGCATAGGCGGTTTCTTCTTTCGGGCCAGGGATCCGAAGGCGCTTGCCGCCTGGTACGAAACGCATCTCGGCATCGTCGACATCGCCAGGGAAGTCTGGAAGCAGCAGGCCGGTCCGACCATCCTGGCGCCCTTCAGCCACGACACCGACTATTTCGGCCGCGCCGAGCAGCAATGGCTGATCAACCTGCGCGTCGACGATCTCGATGGCATGATGGCAGAACTTTCGGCGGCGGGAATAGCGGTCGAGACACGGGCCGAATGGGATTCCGAGGTCGGGCGGTTCTGCCGCATCCACGATCCCGAGGGCAATCCGATCGAGCTTTGGCAACCTTCCGATGCGGCCGGACTGACCTGAGCTTGGCGGCCCGCGCTTCTACCAGTGCGGAGGTTTCGTCACCGGCGTGTCGGGCAGGGTCTGTTCTTCGAGGACGAGGAAACGGTCGGTCAGCGCGTCGAGCTTCTTCTGCAGCCGTTCGATCACCTTCCACTGCTCGGCAAGCTGGCCCGAAAGCTCCTCGATCACCTGCTCCTGTTCGGCGAAGCGGATTTCGAGCGTCGTCAGCCGGTCGTCGGACGTGGTCATGGTCGTTCTCCTCGGTCCGCAACGGTCCGGACCAGTTGAAAGTGGGCGTCCGCGCCCGGTTTGTCGAGTACGGCAGCCGAGCCGATTGGCAGGGCAGGGCGACCGTGCTAGCTCTTCGGACAAGCCATAACAAGAACATAAGAACCTGAGGTGGGACGGTCGAATGGCTGAAAATGCGATCGAGCTGATCGGCATCAACAAGAGTTTCGGCGCCGTGCGCGCCAACCGCGACATCGCGCTCGAAATTCCGCGCGGCACCATCCATGGCATCATCGGCGAGAACGGCGCCGGCAAGTCGACGCTGATGTCGATCCTCTACGGCTTCTACCAGGCCGACAGCGGCGAGATTCGCGTCAACGGCAAGACGGCCGCGATCAAGACGCCCAACGACGCCATCGCCGCCGGCATCGGCATGGTCCACCAGCACTTCATGCTGGTCGAGAATTTCTCGGTGCTGGAAAACGTCATCCTCGGCGCCGAGGGCGAGGCCCTGCTGACGAAGTCGATCGCCAAGGCGCGTTCGGAGCTGCGCCGGCTGGAGAAGGAATACGGCCTCGAGGTCGATCCCGACGCGCTCATCGAGGAGCTGCCCGTCGGGCTCCAGCAGCGTGTCGAAATCCTCAAGGCGCTCTATCGCGGCGCCGAGATCCTGATTCTCGACGAGCCCACCGGCGTGCTCACCCCGGCCGAGGCCGACCATTTGTTCCGCATCCTCGAGCAGCTCAAGGAGCAGGGCAAGACGGTGGTGCTGATCACCCACAAGCTGCGCGAGATCATGGCCATCACCGACAACGTTTCGGTCATGCGCCAGGGCACCATGGTGGCCACCCGCAAGACCAGCGAAACGACGGTCGAGGAACTGGCCGAACTGATGGTCGGCCGCCGCGTGCTTTTGCGCGTCGAAAAGGGCGAGGCGCAGCCCGGCGCGGTCAAGCTTGCGGTCAAGAACCTGACGGTCAGGGATTCGCGCGGCGTTACCATGGTCGACGACGTGTCCTTCGACATCCGCGCCGGCGAGATCGTCGGCATCGCCGGCGTCGCCGGCAACGGCCAGTCGGAACTGATGGAGGCCGTCTCCGGCATCCGCAAGGCGGTCTCCGGCACCGTCATGCTCGACGGCAAGCCGATCGACCTGACCGGGCAGGCCGACCCGGGCGAACTGCGCGACCGTGGCCTCGCCCATGTGCCGGAAGACCGGCACCATGTCGGTCTGGTTCTCGCCTTCGACGAAAGCGAGAACTCGATTCTCGGCTACCACGACAAGCAGCAATATCTGAAGGGCCCGTTCCTCAATCTCGAGGCGATCCAGAAGGACGCCCAGGAGAAGATCGAGAAATACGACATCCGCCCGGCCAACCCACGGCTCAAGACCGCCAATTTCTCCGGCGGCAACCAGCAGAAGATCGTGCTCGCCCGCGAGATCGAGCAGGATCCCGGCGTGCTGATCGTCGGCCAGCCGACGCGTGGCGTCGATGTCGGCGCCATCGAGTTCATCCACAAGCGGCTGATCGCCATGCGCGACCAGGGCAAGGCGGTGCTGCTGATCTCGGTCGAGCTCGACGAGATCCGCTCGCTCTCCGATCGCATCCTGGTGATGTTCGCCGGCCGCGTCGTCGGCGAGCGCGGCCCCGAGGCGACCGAAGGCGAACTCGGACTGCTCATGGCAGGCGTCGAACACAAGGAGGCCGCCGAATGAGCACGCCTTACGCAAAACTCCCGGCCTGGGCCGACTACGGCCTCATTCCCCTGATCAACCTGCTCGTCGCCTTTGCCGTCGCCGGCCTCGTCGTGCTGCTCGTCGGCGAAAACCCGCTGCGTGCCGCCGTCATCCTGGTCGAGGGCGCCTTCGGCAGCGGCCAGGGCATCGCCTACACGCTGTTTTACGCCACCAACTTCATCTTTACCGGTCTTGCGGTCGCGGTCGCCTTCCACTGCGGCCTGTTCAACATCGGCGGCGAAGGCCAGGCCTACATCGCCGGTCTCGGCGTCGGCCTTGTGGCGCTTGCCTTCGACAGCGTCCTGCCGTGGTGGCTGACCTTCCCGCTGGCGATCCTCGCCGCCGCCCTCGTCGGGGCGCTGTGGGCGCTGATCCCGGCTTATCTCCAGGCCAAGCGCGGCTCGCACATCGTCATCACCACCATCATGTTCAACTTCATCGCCGCCAGCGTCATGGTCTACATGCTGGTCAACGTGTTGAAGCCGGTCGGCTCGATGGCGCCGCAGACCCGCCAGTTCCTCGAAGGCGGGCAACTGCCCAAGCTCGGCTGGCTGCTGGCCGAGTTCGGCCTCAAGGTCCGGCCGTCGGCACCGCTCAACATCTCCTTCCTGCTGGCGCTGGTCATGGCCTTCCTGGTCTGGGTGCTGATCTGGCGCACCAAGCTCGGCTACGAGATCCGCACCATGGGCTTCAGCCCCAAGGCCGCGCGCTATGCCGGCATCTCGGAAGTGCGCATCATCATCGTCACCATGCTCATCTCCGGCGCGCTGGCCGGCATGATGGCGCTCAACCCGATCATGGGCGACCAGCACAACGTGCCGCTCGACTTCGTCAGCGGCGCCGGCTTCGTCGGCATCGCGGTGGCACTGATGGGCCGCTCGCACCCCGCGGGCATCGTGCCGGCGGCGATCCTGTTCGGCATGCTCTACCAGGGCGGCGCCGAACTCGCCTTCGAGATGCCCAACATTTCCCGCGACATGATCGTCATCATCCAGGGCCTGGTCATCCTGTTTGCCGGTGCGCTGGAAAACATGTTCCGCCCGACGATCCAGGGCATCTTCGCGAGCTTCAGCCCGCGATCCGTCGGCATATCGGCGACCAAAGGGGAGCGTGCCTGAGATGGAATTCATCGACACGCTCATCAACATCCTGAACTCGACGATCCGGGTCTCGGTGCCGCTGCTGCTCGCCTGCCTGGCCGGCCTCTATTCCGAACGCGCCGGCGTCTTCGACATCGGCCTCGAGGGCAAGATGCTGGCCGGCGCCTTCGCCGGTGCAGCAGCTGCCGCCGTCTTTGCCTCGGCATGGATCGGCCTGCTCGTCGCCATGCTGGTCTCCGTCGGCATGGCGCTGATCCACGGCTTTGCCTCGATCACCCACCGCGGCAACCAGATCGTGTCGGGCGTGGCGATCAATTTCATCGCCGCCGGCTCGACCATCATCCTCGGCCAGGCCTGGTTCCAGCAGGGCGGCCGCACGCCGTCGCTGCCGCCGGAAGGTCGCTTCGGCGCCATCACGCTGCCCGGCGCCGACGCGCTGCGCGACGTGCCTGTCATCGGCCAGCTCTATTCCGGCCTGCTGTCGGGCCACTCGCTGCTGACCTACGTCGCTTTCCTGGCCGTGCCGTTCACCTGGTGGGTGCTGTTCCGCACTCGCTTCGGCCTGCGCCTGCGTGCCGTCGGCGAAAATCCGGCGGCGGTCGACACCGCCGGCATCTCGGTGACCTGGCTGCGCTATCGCGCGGTCATCTGCACCGGCATCCTCACCGGCCTCGCCGGCTCCTACATGGCGCTCGCCCAGAACGCCGGCTTCGTCAAGGACATGACCGCCGGCCGCGGCTACATCGCGCTCGCAGCCCTGATCTTCGCCAAGTGGAAGCCGGTGCCGGCGATGTTCGCCTGCCTGCTGTTCGGCTTCCTCGATGCGCTGTCGATCCGCCTCCAGGGCACGCCGTTGCCCATCATCGGCAAGGTGCCGGTGCAACTGATGCAGGCGCTGCCCTACATCCTCACTGTCATCCTGCTCGCCGGCTTCATCGGCAAGGCCATCCCGCCGCGTGCCGGCGGCGTGCCCTATGTGAAGGAGCGGTGAAGGCCGAATGATCGAAACTCCAAGCCGCCCCTCATCCGCCTGCCGGCACCTTCTCCCCGTGAAGAACGGGGAGAAGGACGCTGCGACGTTGACGCCCCCCTCTCCCCGTCATTCACGGGGAGAGGGTAAGGGTGAGGGGCAGATTTCAGGATACCGCCATGTCTCATGATCTCTTCCAGGCGGCCCGCACCGCCATGGCCAAGGCCTACGCGCCTTATTCAAAATTCCCCGTCGGCGCGGCCCTGCGCACCGAGGACGGCCGCGTCTTTGCCGGCGCCAACATCGAGGTCGCGTCCTATCCCGAGGGCTGGTGCGCCGAGACCACGGCACTTGGCCACTACATCATGGCCGGCGGCGGCAAGATCACCGAGATCGCAGTTGTCGCCGAGCGCATGGCCCGCATCACGCCCTGCGGCGGCTGCCGCCAGCGCCTCGCCGAATTCACCAGCCCAGATACCAAATTGTATCTTTGCGACGATGCCGGCATCGTCGAAACGGTCACCATAGGCCAGATGTTGCCCTACGGGTTCCAGGGGGAAATCCTGAAATGAAGGAAGCCGTCGATCGCCTCGTCGAGCAGCTCGACGGTCTCGCGCCGGCAACGGCAATGGTGCTGGGTTCCGGCCTTGGCGGCCTCGTCGACGAGGTCGAAAACGCCGTCCGCATCCCTTATGCCGCCTTGCCCGGTTTTCCCAGGAGCGGCGTCACCGGCCATGCCGGCGAGCTGGTTGCCGGGCTGTTCGGTGGCCGGCCTGTCATCATGATGGCTGGCCGTGCGCACTACTATGAGCATGGCGACGCCTCGGTCATGCGCCCGGCGCTCGAGACGCTGGCCGGCATCGGCGTCACCAAGCTGGTGCTCACCAACGCCGCCGGCTCCGTCGATCCTGAAATGCTGCCCGGCTCGATCATGCTGATCGAGGACCACATCAATTTCGCCGGCGCCAATCCGCTGTTCGGAGAGCCCACCGACCGCCGCTTCGTCGGCCTGACCGAGGCCTATGACGGCCGCTTGCGCAAGGCCTTCGAATCCGCCGCCGATGCCGCCGCCATTGAGCTGCACAAGGGCGTCTACATGTGGTTCTCCGGCCCGTCCTTCGAGACCCCGGCCGAAATCCGCATGGCCCGCATGTTCGGCGCCCATGCGGTCGGCATGTCGACCGTGCCCGAGGCGATCATCGCCCGCTTCCTCGGCCTCAGGGTGCTGGCCTGCTCCGTCATCACCAACCTCGCCGCCGGCATGACCGGTGCCGAGCTGTCGCACCGCGAGACCAAGGACATGGCCCCCATCGGCGGCGCCCGTCTCGCCTCGGTGCTGCGCAAGGCCTTCGAGAAGGGCTCGTTCGATGAGTGAGGGCGCTCTTACCCTCCCCCTTGTGGGGAGGGTCGCCGAGCGCGCTTTGCAAGGCAAAGCGAGCGAGACGGGGTGGGGGTATGGCCGCCGCAGCCTCGTTGCTGTGAAAGCCTGCCTCTCGGCCCCCACCCCGCTCCGCTGCGCGGATCGACCCTCCCCACAAGGGGGAGGCCGCCGCAAGCGCGACGGCAAGGCGCTCGCACCTGCCGAGATCGCCGCCTTCGTCGCCGGCATCGCTTCGGGGACAGTCTCCGAAGGCCAGATCGCTGCCTTCGGCATGGCGGTCTTCTTCAACGGCATGAGCCGCGACGAGGCCGTGGCGCTGACCACGGCGATGCGCGATTCCGGTGACGTGCTCGACTGGTCCGACCTGCCCGGCCCCGTCACCGACAAGCATTCCACCGGCGGCGTCGGCGACAATGTCTCCTTGATGCTCGCCCCCATCGTCGCTGCCTGCGGCGCCTATGTGCCGATGATCTCCGGCCGTGGCCTCGGCCACACCGGCGGCACGCTCGACAAGATGGATTCGATCCCGGGTTATGTCAGCCAGCCCGACCTTGCGCTGTTCCGGCGCACGGTGCGCGAAGCCGGCTGCGCCATCATCGGCCAGACTTCTGATCTTGCCCCCGCCGACAAGCGTTTCTACGGTGTCCGCGACGTCACGGCGACGGTCGAATCGGTGCCGCTGATCACCGCCTCGATCCTGTCCAAGAAACTCGCCGCAGGCCTCGGCTCGCTGGTGCTCGACGTCAAGATCGGCAACGGCGCCTTCATGGAAAGCGCGCGTGACGCGTCTGCGCTGGCCACCAGCCTGGTCGAGGTCGCCAATGGCGCCGGCCTCAGGACCACGGCGCTCATCACCGGCATGAACGAGCCGCTGGCCTCCGCTGCCGGCAATGCCGTCGAGGTTCTCAACGCGGTCGATTTCCTCACCGGCCGCTTCCGCGACCCGCGTCTCGAAGAGGTCACGCTGGCGCTTGCCGCCGAGATGCTGGTCTCCGCCGGCCGTGCCGGCTCGCAACGCGACGGCCTCGCGCGGGCGCGCACCGCGCTCGACGACGGCACCGCCGCCGACATCTTCGGCCGCATGGTCTCGATCCTCGGCGGACCGTCCGACTTCGTGTCGAACCCGGTCAAGTATTTGCCAAAGGCAGAGGTGGAACTCGTGGTGAAGGCCCCGCACGGCGGCTTCGTATCAGCCATCGCCACCCGCGACATCGGCCTTGCCGTCGTCGCCCTCGGCGGCGGCCGCACCCGGCCCGAGGACAAGGTCGACCACGCGGTCGGCATCACCGCCCTGCTGCCGGTGGGCGCCGAGGTCGGCAAGGGGGAGCCGCTGGCGCTGGTCCACGCCCGCAACGCCGCCGATGCCGACGCAGCCGCAGCTTCGGTGCTTGCCGCCTACGCCATCGGCGAGGCGAAGCCTGCCCGTGCGAAGGTCGTGGTTCGGAAAATCGCGCCGCAGGATTGAGCGGCTTGCCGTGTCTGCACGTCAGCGGGAAGGCGAGCCTTGAAGGATGCGCTACTGCACCAGAAGCAGCGACCCGTCCTCGACCTGGTACTTCTTCAGCCGGGACAGGAAGCTCATGCCGATCAGCGTGCCTTCCAGCGCCTTGTCCTCGAGGACTACCACCGGCACGTCGTCGACGCTGATCCGCCCGATCTGCAGCCGGTCGATGCGCGCAATGGCGGCCTTGGCGATGCCGTTGGCGGTGTTGACCTCGCGGGTGAAGTCGCCGGCCGCGACCTTGACGCCGGCGCGGCGCGCCGTCGACAGGTTGATGGCAACCAGCGTCGCGCCGGTATCGACCATCGCGTCCACCTGCTTGCCGTTCAGCTTGAAGGTTGCGGTGAAATGGCCGCGCATGTCCTGGTCGATCACCACCCGGCGTCCGGCGGCCGAAGCGGTGGCGGCACTGACCTCGACCGGCCGTGGCGCATCCGCGCTGTTTTCGACAGCGGTCGAAAGCAACGATTGGCCGTGCTTCTCGTAAAGCGACGGCAGCGACGCCGATGCCGCGGCGAATACGCCGAAAATGATGATCTTGCGCAGCATGTGACGCCCTTTGTTCCGGGCGTCACGTTAGGCGGCGGATGGTGATCGCGGCTTTAACGGCCTCGGCCCAATGCCAAAGGCGGTAAACTGCCGGTTAAGCGCCTATTTCGTGCCGTACATGCGGTCGCCCGCGTCGCCCAGGCCGGGGATGATGTAGCCCTTGTCGTTGAGCTCGCGGTCGATCGAGGCGGTGAAGACGGGCACGTCGGGATGCGCCTTGGTAAAGCGCTCGATGCCCTCGGGCGAGGCCAGCAGGCACAGGAAGCGCAGATTGGTGGCGCCGCGACCCTTGAGCTTGTCGATGGCGGCAATCGCCGAATTGGCCGTCGCCAGCATCGGGTCGACGACGATCACCAGGCGATCGCCGAGATCGCTCGGCGCCTTGAAGAAATACTCCACCGCCTCCAACGTCTCGTGGTCGCGGTAGAGCCCGACATGGGCGACGCGCGCCGCCGGCACCAGGTCGAGCAGGCCTTCGAGCAGGCCGTTGCCGGCGCGCAGCACCGAGGCGAACACCAGCTTCTTGCCTTCCAGCGTCGGCGCTTCCATCGTCTCGATCGGCGTTTCGATCATCTTGGTGGTCAGTTCGAGGTCGCGCGTCACCTCATAGCCGAGCAGCAGCGAAATCTCGCGCAGCAGGCGGCGAAAGCCGGCGGTCGAGGTTTCCTTGTCGCGCATGATGGTCAGCTTGTGCTGGACAAGCGGATGGTCGACGACGGTAACGGTCATGGGTGTACGCTCCTGGAACTCGGGAAATTGACGCCATTCTATCGGCTGGCGCGCTGTCGACCAATGTCGCGCCAGCCTTGAACCACAGTTTTGTCGGTCGAAATTCAGCGTTTATGGCCGTCCAGCCGGGCCATCAGCGCCGATTTTGTCTTGCGGTCGACGAACGCCGCCTCGATCGCCGTGCGCGTCGTCGCCATCAGCGCCTTCTCGTCCATGCCGAAATGCTCGGCGGCGAGGTCGTATTCGCGCTTCAGGTTGGTCCAGAAATAGGGCGGATCGTCGGAGTTCAGCGTCACCTTGCAGCCGGCGTCGCGCAGCTTGCGGAACGGGTGCTCGCCAAAACTGTCGAAGACCTTCAGCGCGATGTTCGAGCCCGGGCAGATTTCGAGCACCACGCCCTCGTCGGCGATGCGCTTGACCAGGTCCGGGTTCTCGATGGCGCGCACGCCATGGCCGATGCGCGACGGGCGGATGTGGTCGAGCGCGGCCGCCACGCTTTCCCAGCCCAGCAGCTCACCGGCGTGGATGGTGATGCCCAGCCCTGCCTCGCGGGCGATCTCGAAGGCCCGCACATAGTCCTCGAAGTCGCCCATGCGCTCGTCGCCGGCCACACCGAAGCCGGTGACCAGCGGATGGTTGCACTTGGCCGCGAAGCGCGCCGCCGCCTCGATTGATTCGACGCCGACATGGCGCACGCCGGTGACGATCATGCGGCCTTCGATGCCGGTCTTGGCTTTTGCCCGTTCCATGCCTTCGCCGAGCGCATCGGTATAGGCCTTCGGCGACAGCCCGGCCTTGGTGGCGTGGTCGGGAGAGGTGAACACTTCCGAATAGATCGCGCCGTCGCGGGCGAGGCTCGTCAGATAGTGTTCCGACAGCCTGGCATAGTCCTCTTCGGTGCGGAAAAGGTCGGCGGCGAAGTCGTAGGCCGCAAGGAACGAGGTGAAGTCGTTCCAGACGAAGGCGCCGTTCTGGATGAAAGGTGAGACGTCCTTGCCGTATTTCTGCGCCTGGCGGATGACGAGTTCGGGTGCGGCCGCACCTTCTATGTGGCAGTGCAGCTCGGCTTTCAAAGGCATTCGTTGTTCCTTGTCTTGTCGGCGCGGGCGCGGCCTAAAACCGCGCCTCAAACAATAGCGCCGGCTGGTGTGATCGGCTATGGTCCCGCCGGATTTGATTGGACAACAAAATGTCAGAACAACGGACGACAGCCGTCGGCGGCATGGAAACTTCATACGGTTTCCGCAATGTCGGCGCGGGCGACAAGCAGGGCCTCGTCAACGAGGTCTTCCACAAGGTCGCCAACCGCTATGACGTGATGAACGACCTGATGTCGGGCGGGCTGCACCGGGTGTGGAAGGATGCCATGGTTGCCTGGCTCAATCCGCCGAAGCGCCCGGGCTGGAAGGTGCTCGACGTGGCCGGCGGCACCGGCGACGTTGCCTTCCGCATCATCGATGCCTCGCATGGCAATGCGCATGCCACCGTGCTCGACATCAATGGCTCGATGCTCGCCGTCGGCCGCGAGCGCGCCGAAAAGCGCGGCCTCGCCGGCAAGACCGATTTCGTCGAGGCCAACGCCGAAGAGCTGCCCTTCGCCGACGAGACCTTCGACGCCTACACGATCGCCTTCGGCATCCGCAACGTGCCGCGCATCGATGTCGCGCTGACGGAAGCCTGGCGCGTGCTGAAGCCGGGCGGCCGCCTGCTGGTCCTCGAATTCTCCGAAGTCGACATGCCGCTGCTCGACAAGGTCTATGAAGCCTGGTCGTTCAACGCCATTCCGCGCATCGGCCAGGCCGTCACCGGCGACGGCGAGCCCTACGCCTATCTCGTCGAGTCGATTCGCAAGTTTCCCAACCAGCAGAATTTTGCCGCGATGATCACCCGCGCCGGCTTCGATCGCGTCACCTTCCGCAATTACACCGGCGGCATCGCAGCGCTTCACTCGGGCTGGAAGCTTTGACGGACGCCGCGCGATGAGCAGTATCGGGGCGTCTTTCCGGCTCGCGCGCGCGGGCTGGGTTCTGGTGCGCGAAGGCGTGGTCGCGGCCTTGCCGGGCGACCAGCTGACCGGCCTGCCGAAATTCGGCTGGCGCGTCGCCAGGCTGCTGACCCGCCGGCGCGCGCTCAAGCGGGTGCGCAGCGATCGCCTCGCCAATGCCGTTGCCCGGCTTGGACCATCCTACGTCAAGCTCGGCCAGTTCCTGGCGACCCGCCCCGACGTCGTCGGCGACGACATCGCGCTCGACCTCGCTTTGCTTCAGGACAGCATGGCCACCTTCCCGATGTCGGAAGCCGTCGCCGCGATCGAGGACTCGCTCGGCCGCAAGGTCTCCGACCTCTATGTCAGCATCGACGCGCCGGTCGCCGCGGCTTCCATCGCCCAGGTCCACCCGGCCGAGGTCGCGACGCCCGACGGCCCGCGCAAGGTCGCGGTCAAGGTCATCCGCCCCGGCGTGCGCAAGCGCTTCTTCCAGGACCTCGAGAGCTACTTCCTCGCCGCCCGGCTGCAGGAGCGCTACGTCCCCTCGAGCCGTCGTCTGCGCCCGGTCGAGATCACCGAGACGATGGCCCAGACCACCAAGATCGAGATGGATTTCCGCCTCGAGGCCGCCGCCTATTCCGAGCTTGGCGAGAACACCCGCAACGATCCCGGCTTCCGCGTGCCAGCGGTCGACTGGGAGCGCACCGGCCGCGACGTGCTCACCATGGAGTGGATCGACGGCGTCAAGCTCAACGACATCGAAGGGCTTCGCGCCGCCGGCTACGACCTCAAGGCGATTGCCGCGACGCTCGTCCAGTCGTTCCTGCGCCACACTTTGCGCGACGGCTTCTTCCATGCCGACATGCACCCCGGCAACATGTTCGTCGACGCCAAGGGCGACATCGTTGCCGTCGATCTCGGCATTTCGGGCCGGCTCGGCAAGAAGGAACAGCGCTTCCTCGCCGAGATTCTCTACGGCTTCATCACCCGCAACTACATGCGTGTCGCCGAGGTGCATTTCGAGGCCGGTTACGTGCCGCGCCATCACAATGTCGCGGCCTTCGCCCAGGCGATCCGCGCCATCGGCGAGCCGATCCATGGCCAGCCGGCCGAAACGATCTCGATGGCCAAGCTTCTGACGCTGCTGTTCGAGGTCACCGAACTGTTCGACATGGAGACGCGGCCCGAGCTGGTGCTGCTGCAGAAGACTATGGTCGTGGTCGAGGGCGTCGCCCGCACGCTCGATCCGGCCTTCAACATGTGGAAGACCGCCGAGCCGGTCGTCGGTCACTGGATCGCCGGAAATCTCGGTCCGCAGGGGCTGCTGATCGACGCCCGCGACGGCCTCGGCGCGCTGATGTCGCTGGTCCGTCAGGCGCCCGATCTCGCCGCCCGCACCGAACGCCTGTCGCGCCAGATCGATGCCATGGCCGAAAACGGCCTGCGCTTCGACGAGGCGACCGCGCGCGCCATCGGCAAGGCCGAGGCGCGGCACACCCGCTCCGGCCGCATCGCGCTCTGGGTCATTGCGCTGACGCTGGTCTACATCGCCTGGGAATTGCTCTGAGCGGACCGGTGGTTTGACGCAAATGCTGTCAATGACTACATTGCTGTCAATGACAGCATGGAGGCGTACATGGCTACCCTCACCATCAGGAACGTGCCCGAAGATGTGAAGCAGGCCCTGCGCGTGAAGGCGGCGCAGAGCGGCAACTCGCTTGAGGAGGCGCTTCGCCAGATCCTGGCGGATGAGGTGGCAGCGCCACATGCGGCCGCATCCCGTATCAACGCCGAAGAGATCATGCGTCGCGCCGCAGAGCTAGAGTCCGACGAGCCGACCGACAGCCGTTACAAGTACTACTCGCAGAAGGAACTGAGCGATGCGATCAGTGGCGAGTATGAGGGCTTGTAATGGTCATTGACACGTCAGCTGTCGTGGCCATCGCTCGCCGCGAGCCCGAAGCTTTGGCATTCGCCAGCATGTTGGCGCAGACGCCGGGCAAGTTGATGGCAGTGCCCACTTATCTGGAATGCGTCTTCGTCCTTGCGGGCGTCGCGCCAACAAAAGGGCTGTCTTTTCTGCAAGGGCTGGTGTCCGACACGCTGATCACGCTGGTCCCATTCGGCGAGCAGGAACTGGAAGCTGCCATTGCGGCGCGGGTGAAGTTCAGCCGGGGTTCCGGGCACGCCGCGAAGCTCAATTTCGGCGACTGCTTCGCCTACGCGCTGGCAAAAACCCGAAACGTCCCGCTGCTGTTCAAGGGCGACGATTTCATCCATACCGACATCGAGCCGGCGCTGAAGCCGGCCTGAGGGCCAAGCATGTTCCTTTCCGGCAAGCGCATCCTGCTCATCATCGGCGGCGGCATCGCGGCCTACAAGTCGCTCGACCTGATCCGCCGCCTGCGCGAGCGTGGTGCCACGGTGCGGGCTGTCATGACCTCGGCCGCCCAGGAATTCGTAACCCCGCTGTCGGTCGGCGCGCTCACCGCAGATCATGTCTTCACCGACCTCTTCGACCGCCAGGACGAGCAGGATGTCGGTCACATCAGGCTGTCGCGCGAGGCCGACCTGATCGTCGTCGCTCCCGCCACCGCCGACCTCATGGCCAAGCTTGCCAACGGCCATGCCAACGACCTCGCCTCCGCCGTGCTGCTTGCCACCGACAAGAAGGTGCTCATGGCGCCGGCCATGAACCCGCGCATGTGGGCCAACCCGGCGACGCGCCGCAACCGCGCCACCCTGGAAAAGGACGGCATCCACTTCATCGGCCCGATGAAGGGCGAGATGGCAGAGAGCAACGAGGCCGGCGAAGGCCGCATGGCTGAGCCGCTGCAGATCGTCGGTGCGATCGAGGAATTGCTCGACGCCCGGCCGAAGCCGCTGTCGGGCCGCAAGATCATCGTCACCTCGGGCCCGACGCACGAGCCCATCGACCCGGTGCGCTACATCGCCAACCGCTCGTCGGGCAAGCAGGGCCATTCGCTTGCGGCGGCACTGGCAAGGCTCGGCGCCGACGTCCGCCTCGTCTCCGGCCCGGTCACGATTGCCGATCCCGCCGGGGTGAAGACCGTCCATGTCGAGAGCGCACGCGAGATGCGCGACGCGGTAGAACAGCTGCTTCCCGCCGATGCCGCCGTCTTCGTCGCCGCCGTCGCCGACTGGCGCACGGCCGCTTCCGCCGGCGAGAAAATCAAGAAGGTGGCGGGCGAGGGGCCGCCGGCTCTGCAGATGATCGAGAACCCCGACATCCTCGCCGGCGTCGGCCATCACGCCAGGCGCCCCTTTCTGGTCGTCGGTTTTGCTGCCGAAACACAGGACGTGCTCAAGAACGCCCAGGCCAAGCTCGCCAGGAAGGGCGCCGACTTCATCGTCGCCAACGATGTCAGCCACGAGGGCGGCGTCATGGGCGGCGACCGCAACCGCGTGAAGATCGTGAGCAAATCAGGCGTCGAGGAATGGCCTGACCTGCCCAAGGAAGAGGTCGCAGAGCGGCTTGCCCAGCTGATCGCCGAGAAGCTCCGGACGGTCACAGCCTGATCCCACATTCGCCGTCTCGCCGATGCGAACATAGTGTTCACTCCGCAGGGACTAGGCCGCCTCGCCCGCGCGTGCGAGGGGAGGGCCACCCACATTGGAGTTCCCTTCGACATGAAGCTTTTCTACATGCCCGGCGCCTGCTCGCTGGCCCCGCACATCGTCGCCAGCGAAGTCGGCATCGACCTCGAGCTCGTCAAGGTCGACGGCAAGACCAAGACCACCGAGGCCCAGCAGGACTTCCTCGCCACCAACCCCAACGGCTACGTGCCGGCGCTGGTCCTCGGCGACGGCGAGCTGATGACCGAATCCTCCGTCCTGGTGCAGTACCTCGCCGACCAGAAGCCCGAGAGCGGCCTGATGCCCAAGGCTGGCGACATGGCGCGTTACCGCGTCCAGCAGTGGCTGGCCTTCGTCGCCACCGAACTGCACAAGGTCTTCGGCGCCTTCTTCAAGCCCAACACGCCCGAGGCCACCAAGGAGATCAACCGCGACCTGCTCGCAAAGCGCCTCGCTTATGTCGACAGCAAGCTCGAAGGCCGCTCCTACCTGATGGGCGATGTCTTCACCGCCGCCGACGCCTATCTCTGGACCATCCTCGGCTGGGCAAAACATGTCGGCATCGACCTGTCCTCCTTCGCCAACATCCAGCGCTATCTCGGCACCGTGGCGGCCCGCCCGGCAGTGCAGAAGGCCCTGCGCGCCGAAGGCCTGGCCTGATCGCCGGCTAACTTACCGCTGCCTCGGCAGCCTTATATCTGACGACAAGACGGCCCTTCGGCACCCGCCCGAGGGCCGTTTTCTTTATGCAATTCCTATTTCTTTGCCCGGGCCGCTCTCTCGAACCTTAATGCGGTTCTGCCCCAGATTCCTCCCTGACATCGACAGTTCTGCCGACGACGCCCGCACCGCTGGCGTCGTCGTGTCGTGCATCGATCCAACGCCCGCCCCCCGGGACGATTTCAGGAAAGGACCACGGAGATGGACATCTTCGTACTCGCCATCGGCGCCGTCTTCTTCGCCATGTGCTTCGCCTACGTCAAAGCCTGCGACATCCTCTGAGCACCGGCCCGAAAATCGCAAACGATTTTCAGGAAGCACGATGCGCAAATTCAACAAATGAGAGCGTCCGATGTTGTTCGACTACATTCTCGCCGGCGGGGTTACCGTGTTCCTGCTCGCCTACCTGACCTACGCGCTCATCCGCCCCGAACGGTTCTGAAGACCGTCCCGCGCATGTTCGGAAAGCTATTCTCATGACCATCAATGGCTGGCTACAGATCCTCGTCTTTTGCGGGGTCATCGTTCTGCTCGTGAAGCCGCTCGGCGGCTACATGTACCGCGTATTCAGCGGCGAGCGCACCTTCCTCACCCCCGTCCTCGGCCCGGTCGAGCGCCTGCTCTACGGCCTCGCCGGCACCAGCGAGCGCGAGGACCAGCACTGGACCGCCTATGCCGCGGCCATGCTGGCCTTCAACATCGCCGGCTTCCTGCTGCTTTATGCGCTGCAGCGTTTCCAGGGCTCGCTGCCGTTCAACCCTGCCGGCATGTCCGCCGTGCCCGCCGAGCTGTCCTTCAACACCGCCGTCAGCTTCGTCGCCAACACCAACTGGCAGAATTATGGCGGCGAAAGCACCATGTCCTACCTGGTGCAGATGGCCGGCCTGACGGTGCAGAACTTCGTCTCCGCCGCCACTGGCATCGCCATCGGCATGGCGCTGATCCGCGGCTTCGCCCGCGCCTCGGGCAAGTCGATCGGCAATTTCTGGGTCGATCTCGTCAGGGCCACGCTCTACGTGCTCTTGCCGCTCTGCGTCGCACTCACGCTCGCTTATGTCTGGCTCGGCGTGCCGCAGACCATCGGCGCCTATGTCACCGCCACCACGGTCGAGGGTGCCGAGCAGACCATCGCGCTCGGGCCGGTCGCCTCGCAGCTCGCCATCAAGATGCTCGGCACCAATGGCGGCGGCTTCTTCAACGCCAACTCGGCGCATCCGTTCGAAAACCCCGACGCCATCTCCAACTTCCTCCAGATGGTCTCGATCTTCGCGCTGGGCGCTGCCTTCACCAACGTCTTCGGCCGCATGGTCGGCAACCAGCGTCAGGGCTGGGCGATCTTCGCCACCATGGGCATCCTGTTCGTCGCCGGCGTTGCCGTCACCTACTGGGCCGAGGCTGCCGGCAACCCGCTGGTTCATGCGCTCGGCATCGACGGCGGCAACATGGAAGGCAAGGAAGTCCGCTTCGGCATCGTCTTGTCGTCGCTCTTCGCCGTCGTCACCACCGCTGCCTCCTGTGGCGCCGTCAACGCCATGCACGGCTCGTTCACCGCACTTGGCGGCATGATCCCGCTCATCAACATGGAGCTCGGCGAAGTCATCGTCGGCGGCGTCGGCGCCGGCTTCTACGGCATCCTGATGTTCGTCGTCATCGCCATCTTCGTCGCCGGCCTGATGGTCGGCCGCACGCCCGAATATCTCGGCAAGAAGATCGAGGCCAAGGAGGTCAAGATGGCCGTGCTCGCCATCCTGTGCCTGCCGCTCGCCATGCTCGGCTTCACCGCCATCGCTGTGCTGATCCCGAGTGCGGTGGCATCCGTCGGCACGCCCGGCCCGCACGGCTTTTCGGAGATCCTCTATGCCTACACCTCGGGTGCCGCCAACAACGGCTCGGCCTTCGGCGGCCTCACCGGCAACACGCCCTGGTACAACATCACCATCGGCCTCGCCATGCTGATGGGCCGCTTCCTGGTCATCATCCCGGCGCTTGCCATCGCCGGCTCGCTGGTCACCAAGAAGACCGTCCCCGCCTCGGCCGGCACCTTCCCGACCGACAGTGCGCTGTTCGTCGGCCTGCTTGCCGGCGTCATCCTGATCGTCGGCGGCCTGACCTTCTTCCCGGCGCTCGCCGTCGGCCCGATCGTCGAGCACCTCGCCATGATCGTCGGCCAGACCTTCTGATGCGCAAACCGAAAGAACCGGAGTCTCTCGCATGAGTACCCACAAATCCGCGAGCCTGCTCGACGCTCGCATCCTTCTCCCGGCGATCGGCGATGCCTTCAGGAAGCTCGACCCGCGCAGCTTGGCCCGGAACCCCGTCATGTTCGTCGTCGCCGTCGTCACGGCGCTGACATCAGTGCTGTTCGTCAAGGACCTGATATCGGGGGCGGACGGCCTCGGCTTCTCGTTCCAGATCATCCTGTGGCTCTGGTTCACAGTACTGTTCGCCAACTTCGCCGAAGCCGTCGCCGAAGGTCGCGGCAAGGCCCAGGCCGACTCGCTGCGCAAGGCGCGCACCGAAACCCAGGCCAAGCTGCTCGACGGCGATGGACGCACCGCCTGGAAGCTGGTGCCCGGCACCAGCCTCAAGGTCGGCCAGGTCGTCCTCGTCGAGGCCGGCGACATCATCCCCTCCGATGGCGAGGTCATCGAGGGCGTCGCCTCGGTCAACGAGGCGGCCATCACCGGCGAATCAGCGCCCGTCATCCGCGAGTCCGGCGGCGACCGTTCGGCCGTCACCGGCGGCACCCAGGTGCTGTCCGACTGGATCCGCGTGCGCATCACCGCCGCTGCCGGCTCGACCTTCCTCGACCGCATGATCTCGCTGGTCGAGGGCGCCGAGCGCCAGAAGACGCCCAACGAGATCGCGCTCAACATCCTGCTCGCCGGCATGACGCTGATCTTCGTCCTTGCCGTCGCCACCATCCCGAGCTTCGCCACCTATGCAGGCGGCTACATCCCGGTCATCGTGCTGGTCGCGCTGTTCGTGACGCTGATCCCCACCACCATCGGCGCGCTGCTCTCGGCCATCGGCATAGCCGGCATGGACCGTCTCGTCCGCTTCAACGTGCTCGCCATGTCCGGCCGCGCCGTGGAAGCCGCCGGCGACGTCGACACTCTGCTGCTCGACAAGACCGGCACGATCACGCTCGGCAACCGCCAGGCGACCGAGTTCCGCCCGGTCAAGGGCGTGTCCGAGCAGGAACTGGCCGACGCTGCCCAGCTCGCTTCTCTCGCCGACGAGACGCCGGAAGGCCGCTCGATCGTCGTGCTTGCCAAGGAGCGCTACGGCATCCGCGCCCGCGACATGGGCTCGCTGCATGCCCACTTCGTGCCCTTCACCGCCCAGAGCCGGATGAGCGGCGTCGATTTCGACGGCTCCTCCATCCGCAAGGGCGCGGTCGATTCGGTGCTTGCCCATGTCCGGTCGATCGCCGCCTCCGCCTCGGGCACCCCAGCCGACAGCGAGGCCGTGCGCAGCATCCAGCAGATCTCCGACGAGATCGCCAAGCTCGGCGGCACCCCGCTGGCGGTTGTCCGCGACGCCCGCCTGCTCGGCGTCGTCTACCTCAAGGACATCGTTAAGGGCGGCATCAAGGAGCGCTTCACCGAGCTGCGCCGCATGGGCATCCGCACCGTCATGATCACCGGCGACAACCCGATGACGGCAGCCGCCATCGCGGCCGAAGCCGGCGTCGACGACTTCCTCGCCCAGGCGACGCCGGAGAACAAGCTGGCGCTGATCCGCGAGGAGCAGGCCAAGGGCAAGCTGGTGGCGATGTGCGGCGACGGCACCAACGACGCCCCCGCACTCGCCCAGGCCGATGTCGGCGTCGCCATGAACACCGGCACCGTCGCCGCCCGCGAGGCCGGCAACATGGTCGACCTCGACTCGGATCCCACCAAGCTCATCGAGATCGTCGAGATCGGCAAGCAATTGCTGATGACCCGCGGCGCGCTCACCACCTTCTCCATCGCCAACGACATCGCCAAGTATTTCGCCATCATCCCGGCGATGTTCCTCGCCTTCTACCCGCAGCTCGGCGCCCTCAACATCATGGGCCTTGCCACCCCGCAAAGCGCCATCCTGTCGGCCATCATCTTCAACGCGCTGATCATCGTGGCCCTCATCCCGCTGTCGCTGCGCGGCGTGAAGTATCGCGCTGTCGGTGCTGCCTCGCTGCTCCGCCGCAACATGCTGGTCTACGGCCTCGGCGGCATCGTCGTGCCCTTCATCGGCATCAAGGCCATCGACATGGCGATCACCGCCATCGGCCTCGCATAAGGACGACTTCCATGTTGAAGCAATTACGACCCGCACTCGTCATGATCGCAGCGCTCACCGTCATCACCGGCCTTGCCTATCCGCTTGGCATGACCGGCATCACCCAGGTGCTGTTCCCCAGGCAGGCCAATGGCAGCCTGGTCGAGAAGGACGGCAAGGTCATCGGCTCTGAGCTGATCGGCCAGGCCTTCACCGGCGACCGCTATTTCCACGGCCGCCCCTCGGCCGCCGGCGACGGCTACAACGCTGCAGCCTCCTCCGGCTCCAACCTCGGTCCGACCAGCGCCAAGCTGATCGACCGCATCAAGTCCGAGGCAGAATCCCTGAAGCAGACCGATCCCGGTGCACCGGTGCCGATGGAACTGGTCACCGCCTCTGGCAGCGGCCTCGACCCGCATCTGTCGCCCGAGGCCGCCTACTTCCAGGTCGCCCGCGTGGCCAAGGCGCGTGCCGCCGACGAGGCCTTTGTCCGCAAGCTCGTCGACAGCCACGTCGAGGCGCGCGAGCTCGGCTTCATGGGCGAGCCGGTGGTCAATGTGCTCAAGTTGAATTTGGCACTCGACGCTGCGATTGCACCCTGACAAGGTCGCGCCGGAGTTCTAACACCTGTCAGAACTCCGGCGCGCCGAGCGACACGAAGAACAGATGCCAGACGATCTCAGGGACAAGGAAGCCAGGCCTTCGCCGGACGCGCTGCTCGAAACCGCAGAGCGCGAGGGGCGTGGCCGCCTGAAGATCTTCCTCGGCGCAGCCCCCGGCGTCGGCAAGACCTACGAGATGCTGATGTCGGGCCGCGCCCGGCTCGCCGACGGCACCGACGTCGTCATCGGTGTGGTCGAGACCCATGGCCGCCGCGAGACCCAGGCGCTGGTCGAGGGTTTCGAGGTCGTCCCGCGCAAGGCGGTCGACTACAAGGGCCGCACGCTCGACGAGATGGACCTCGACGCCATCATCGCCCGCCGCCCCAAGCTGGTGCTGGTCGACGAACTGGCCCACACCAACGCCCCGGGCAGCCGCCACCCCAAGCGTTATCTCGACGTCCAGGAACTGCTGACCCAAGGCATCGACGTCTACACCACGCTCAACATCCAGCATGTCGAGAGCCTCAACGACATCGTTGCCCAGATCACGCGCATCACCGTGCGCGAGACGGTGCCGGACCTGATCATCGACCGCGCCGACGACGTCGAGATCATCGATCTCACGCCCGACGACCTGATCAAGCGCCTGCACGAAGGTAAGGTCTATGTGCCGACCACGGCGCGCCGCGCCATCGAGAACTACTTCTCGCCCGGCAACCTGACCGCACTTCGCGAGCTTGCCTTGCGCCGCACCGCCCAGCGTGTCGACGAGCAGCTGCTCACCCACATGCAGGCCCATGCCATCGAGGGGCCGTGGGCCGCCGGCGACCGGGTGCTGGTCGCCGTCGACGAGCATCCGCGCAGCGCCTCGCTGGTCCGCTTCGCCCGCCGCCAGGCCGATCGGCTGCGCTGCCCCTGGGCAGCACTCCATGTCGAGACCTCGCGCTCGGCCAATCTCGGCGACGCCGACAAGGACCGGCTCGCCGCCACCATGCGGCTGGCCGAACAGCTCGGCGGCGAGGCCGTCACCATTCCCGGCCAGGCGGTGGCCGAAGACATCGTTCGCCACGCCGGCACCCACAACTTCACCCACATCGTCGTCGGCAAGCCGTCCAAGTCGCGCTGGCGCGAGCTGTTCGAGGGCTCAGTCACCCACGACCTGATCCGCCAGGCCGGCAACATCTCGGTCCACGTCACCTCGGGCACCGAGCAGGATGCGGCACTGGCTTCGCAAGGCGTCAAGACCGCCGCCCAGCGTCGCCGCTTCGACCTGTGGCCCTATTTCACCGCCACGCTGCATGTCGTCGGCGCGCTCGCCGTCGGCTTCCTGCTCGACCAGTTCCTCGACGTCCGCTCCATCGCCCTCGTCTTCCTGATGGCGGTGCTGACGTCAGCGGTAACGCTCGGCCTGTGGCCGGCCCTGTTTGCCTCGCTGCTCAGTGCCGGCACCTACAATTTCTTCTTCCTGACGCCGCTCTACACGCTCGACATCTCCGATCCAGAGAGCGTCGTTGCGTTCCTGTTCTTCCTCGTCGTCGCGGTCATCGCCTCCAACCTCACCGGCCGCGTCCAGCGTCAGGCCGCCGCGGCGCGCGAGCGCGCCCGCATGACCGAGGACCTTTATCTGTTCGCCAAGAAGCTTGCCGGCACCGGCACGCTCGACGATGTGCTCTGGGCCACAGCCTTCCAGATCGCCTCGATGCTCAAGGTCCGTGTCGTGCTGCTCTTGCCTGAGGATGGCAGCATCGCCGTCAAGGCCGGCTATCCGCCCGACGACACGCTTGCCGACGCCGACATCGCCGCCGCCAAATGGGCCTGGGAGCACAACCGCGCCGCCGGCCGTGGCGCCGACACGCTGCCCGGCGCCCGGCGCCTCTATCTGCCGCTGCGCACCGGCCGCATGGCCGTCGGTGTCGTCGGTCTTGACAATGACCGCCAGGGACCGATCCTGACACCCGAGCAGCAGCGCCTCTTCGACGCGCTGGCCGACCAGGCGGCGGTCGCCATCGAACGCATCCAGCTCGTCGCCGACGTCGACCGTGCCAGGCTCGCCGTCGAGGCCGACCGGCTGCGCTCGGCGCTGCTCACCTCGATCTCTCACGACCTCAAGACGCCGCTCGCCGGCATCATGGGCGCGGCGGGCGCGTTGCGCGAATTCGGCGGTTCATTGCCGGAGGAGGGCAGAGTGGAGCTGGTCTCGACCGTGGTCGACGAGTCCGAGCGGCTCAACCGCTTCATCGCCAATCTGCTCGACATGACCAAGCTCGAATCGGGCGCGATGGAGCCCAACTACGCACTGCATTATGCCGGCGACTTCGTCGGCTCGGCCCTGCGTCGGGCCGCCAAGATCACTGCCCTTCATAGGACCGAAATCGACATGCCGGCCGACCTGCCGATGCTGAAGGTCGATCCCGTCCTGTTCGAGCAGGTGCTGTTCAACCTGCTCGACAACGCCGCCAAATACGCCCCCGAAGGCTCGCTGGTCCGCATCCGCGGCTGGCTCGACCACGGCTCGGTGGTGCTGCAGGTCATGGACGAAGGCCTTGGCATTCCGCAGGCCGATCTGGAACGGATCTTCGACACGTTCTATCGCGTGCGCAAGGGCGACCATGTCCGCGCCGGCACCGGCCTCGGCCTGTCGATCTGCCGTGGCTTCGTCGAGGCCATGGGCGGCACCATCGTCGCTTCCAACCGGACGGACCGGCCGGGCGCCGTGTTCACCATCACCATGCCGGTGCCGCCGGAGGCATCGAAACTTCAGGGATTGGCATGAGCACGTCAGCAGTGAAGATCCTCGTCGTCGACGACGAGCCGCCGATCCGCAAGCTCTTGCGCGTCGGCCTCGGCACCCAGGACTACACCGTCATCGAGGCACCGGCGGCGAAGCCGGCATTGGTCATTGCCAGGGCGGAAAAACCCGACCTGATCCTGCTCGACCTTGGCCTGCCCGACATGGGCGGCCACGACCTGCTCGCCGCCTGGCGGGAGGAAGGGCTTGCGGTGCCGGTCATCATCCTGTCCAGCCGCACCGACGAGGCCGGCATCGTCAAGGCTTTGGAGCTTGGCGCCGACGACTACGTGACCAAACCCTTCGGCATGAACGAGCTGATCGCCCGCATCCGCACCGCGCTCCGCCATCGCCTGCAGCAGCAGGGCGAAAAGCCGGTGTTCCAGACCGGCGAGCTGTCGGTCGACCTGGTCAAGCGCATCGTCAGGGTCGCCGGGCAGGAGGTGAAGCTGTCGCCCAAGGAATACGACATCCTGCGCGCCCTGGTGCAGCACGCCGGCAAGGTGCTCACCCACCGCTTCCTGCTCGAGCATGTCTGGGGCGGCTCGGCCGACGTGCAATATCTCCGCGTCTATGTCCGCCAGCTCCGCCAGAAGATCGAGAAGACCCCCGACGAGCCGCAATACATCACCACCGAAACCGGCGTCGGCTACCGCCTGCGAGAAGCCGATTAGAGCGGTCCCGCAGAGGCGCTGGCCGCCTCCGCGATTGCCTCAGAGCGAAGCGGAGCCCTGCACCTCGTCGGGCCGCAGCGTCAGCACGTCCACGCCCGAAGCCGTCACCGCGACCGTGTGCTCGAACTGCGCCGAAAGCGAGCCGTCCCGCGTCACCACGGTCCAGCCGTCGTCCTCGGTCCGCACGCTGCGCCGGCCGCGATTGAGCATCGGCTCGATGGTGAACACCATGCCTTCGCGCAGCATCAGCCCGGTGCCCGGCTTGCCATAGTGCAGGACCTCGGGCTCCTCGTGCATCTCGCGGCCGATGCCGTGGCCGCAAAAGTCGCGCACCACCGAATAGCCGTTGCGCTTGGCATGGCGCTCGATCGCCCAGCCGATGTCGCCCAGCGTGGCGCCCGGGCGAACCGCCCGGATGCCCTGCCACAGCGCTTCCTGCGTCGCCTCCACCAGCCTCCGGGCGGCAGGGTGCACCTCGCCGACGAGATAGGTCTTGCTGGAATCGGCGATGTAGCCGTTCTTCTCCAGCGTGATGTCGAGATTGACGATGTCGCCGTTCCTGAGCACGTCCGATGGCGAGGGAATGCCGTGACAGACCACCTCGTTGATCGACGAGTTCAGCACGAAGCCATAGCCGTACTGGCCCTTGCTCGCGGGCCGCGCCTGGAGCTCGTCGACGATGAAGCGCTCGACCATGTCGTTGATCTCGAGCGTCGACCTGCCTTCGAGCGGGGTTCTGTCGAGAAGCGTAAACACCGACGCCAGCAGCCTGCCGGACTCGGCCAGCAGCAGCAGTTCCTCGGGCTGCTTGGTCATGCCTGGATCGCTGCCAGCGACTGGGCCGAAACGCCCGCCGAACTCAGCTCGCGCTCCATGATCTCGTTGAAGCTCAGCGTCGGATTGGTCTCGCACAGCATGCCGACCTTGATCCAGAATGCCGCCTGCGCGTTGATCGAGCGGCACGATACCTTGCTCGCCCTGCGCAGTTGCTCGTGCAGTTCGTCGTCTATGTTCACAATGCCCATCGGGGTCTCCATATATGGTTCATATATAGAACGTATATGGAAAAGCCAACCCCGCAGGCTTTTTGCCCACGCAAACCCCAAAAACACAATCGCCCCCTCCGCTGGGCAAAGGGGGCGAAATGAACCAGAGCGGAAAAGGCCGCGGTCAGACGTCCAGGTTGGCGACGCTCAGCGCGTTCTCCTGGATGAAGTCGCGGCGCGGCTCGACCTCGTCGCCCATCAGGCGGGCAAACAGCGAGTCGGCGTCGGTGGCGTCCGTCACCTGCACCTTGAGCAGCGAGCGCACGTTCGGGTCCAGCGTGGTCTCCCACAGCTGTTCGGCGTTCATCTCGCCCAGGCCCTTGTAGCGCTGCATGGTCAGGCCCTTGCGGCCCGAAGCGAACACCGCGTGCAGCAGCGCCAGCGGCCCGGCGATCGATTCCGAGTTCTCCTTGCGTCGCAGCACCGGCGGCTGGCCGTAGATCTCGCCCAGGCGGGCGGCAAAGCGGTCGAGCGCGCGCGCGTCGGCCGAGTTGATCAGCGCCATGTCGAGATGCACATGTTCGGTCACGCCGCGCAGCGTGCGCTCGAAGACATAGCCGCCGGAACCGTCGTTCGAGGTCGAAACCTTGCCGCTCCAGCCGCGCTCGATGTCTTCCGAGATCAGGTCGAGTCGCTCGGCGATGGCTTCGGCCATGGCGTTGGCGCGGCCGAGATCGTTGAAGATGTCGGGGTTGAGCGCGCCGGCGATTGCCGCCTGCTCGACCACCGGGCGCGAGTAGCGCGTGTGCAGCCCGTCCATCAAAGTGCGCACGCCGAGCGCGTCGGCCACCGCCGCGCGCAGGTCCTGGCCGACGCGCACTTCGCCGCCGGCCAGCGTCAGCGACGCCTCGTCCAGCCCGACATCGACGAGATATTCCTCGAAGGCGCTTTCGTCCTTCAGGTACTGCGAGCTCTTGCCGCGCGTCACCTTGTAGAGCGGCGGCTGGGCGATGTAGAGGTGCCCGCGCTCGATCAGCTCCGGCATCTGCCGGAAGAAGAACGTCAAGAGCAGCGTGCGGATGTGGGCGCCGTCGACGTCGGCGTCGGTCATGATGATGATCTTGTGGTAGCGCAGCTTGTCGGCGTTGAACTCGTCCTTGCCGATCGAGGTGCCGAGCGCGGTGATCAGCGTCCCGATCATGTCAGACGACAGCATGCGGTCGAAGCGCGCGCGCTCGACGTTCAGGATCTTGCCGCGCAGCGGCAGGATCGCCTGGTTCTGGCGCGACCGGCCGCTCTTGGCCGAGCCGCCTGCCGAGTCGCCCTCGACGATGAAGATTTCGGATTTCGCCGGGTCGCGTTCCTGGCAGTCGGCCAGCTTGCCGGGCAGCGAGGTGATGTCGAGCACGCCCTTGCGGCGGGTAAGCTCACGCGCCTTGCGCGCCGCTTCGCGGGCGGCGGCGGCTTCCACCACCTTGGCGATCAGCGTCTTGGCCTCTGTCGGGTGTTCCTCGAACCAGGTGCCGAGCGCCTCGTTGACCAGGCTCTCCACCACCGGGCGGACTTCCGACGACACCAGCTTGTCCTTGGTCTGCGACGAGAACTTCGGATCGGGAACCTTGACCGAAAGCACCGCCGTCAGGCCCTCGCGGGTGTCGTCGGCGATGATCGAGACCTTTTCCTTCTTCGAGATGCCCGAGGTCTCGGCATAGCCGGTCACCTGGCGCGTCAAGGCTCCGCGGAAGCCGGCGAGATGGGTGCCGCCATCGCGCTGCGGGATGTTGTTGGTGAAGGCCAGCACGTTCTCGTGGTAGCTGTCGTTCCACCACATCGCCACCTCGACGGTGATGCCGTCGCGCTCCGCCCGGATGGCGATCGGAGCGCCGATCAACGGCTTCTTGGCCCGGTCGAGATACTTCACGAACTCGATCAGGCCGCCGTCATAGAGCAGTTCCTGGCTCTTGATGTCGGCATGGCGCTTGTCCGACAGCAGGATGCGCACGCCCGAATTCAGGAAGGCGAGCTCGCGCAGCCGGTGCTCCAGCGTGCCGTAGTCGAAGTTGGTCATGGTGAACGTTTCGGGCGAGGGCAGGAACGTCACCTCGGTGCCGGTTTCGTCGCCGGCATCGCCCGTCACCTTCAGCGGCGCAACGGCGTTGCCGTGATTGAAGGTCATCTCGTGGATCTGGCCCTTGCGGCGGATCTTGAGCTTCAGCCACACCGACAGCGCGTTGACGACGGACACGCCGACGCCGTGCAGGCCGCCCGAAACCTTGTAGGAATTCTGGTCGAACTTACCGCCGGCATGCAGCTGCGTCATGATGACCTCAGCCGCCGAAATGCCTTCGCCGGTATGAATATCGGTCGGAATGCCGCGGCCGTTGTCTGTGACCGTGACGGAGCCATCGGGATTGAGCGACACCGTCACCAGCGTCGCATGGCCGGCCAGCGCCTCGTCGATGGCGTTGTCGACGACCTCGTAGACCATGTGGTGCAGGCCCGAGCCGTCGTCAGTGTCGCCGATATACATGCCCGGGCGCTTGCGGACGGCGTCCAACCCCTTCAAAACCTTGATGGAATCTGCGCCGTACTCGGCCTCGGCGCCGGGAAGGTTCTCGGACTGGTCGCTCATGAAAAACTTTCGTCTGGCTGCCGCAGGAGGACGCGGCAAAATCGGCCCCGAATCGCACGTCGATTGATCCCCAGATATAGGGGTTAAGTGTGGTTTTTCCAAGTTTTACGGGCCTGTTCGGCGTGGATAACGGCGCTCGCCGCGGCATGGGCGGCATGCCCGTGAAGCGATCGTCTTGCGCCTCGAATTGCCGCCGGTTTGGAACTTCTCGCCGCCACGGCTGTTGATGTCGGCCGTATTGTGATCCTTACTGCCGGTCGTCCCTTGTTTTCGTAGGACGGCCTCGATTTTTTAACTGGGAATTGCGCTCGCTTATGCCCACAACCCTGCCGTCCGGAGCCGATCCCGCGGGTCTTCATCCCACCCTCGAGGGCGAGATGAACGGCCGCATCGCCGCAATGGATTGGGCGGCCACCCCGCTCGGCCCGATCAGCTCGTGGCCGTTGGTCATCCGCATGAGCGTCCGCATCATGCTGTCGTCGGCGGTGCCGATGTGCCTGATGATCGGGCGCCAAGGCATCATGATCTACAACGACGCCTACATTCCGATCGCCGCCGGCCGCCATCCCGCCTGTTTCGGCAGTTCCGTCTTCGACAGTTGGCCCGAGGTCGCCGACTTCAACCGCACCATCGTGACCAAGGTGCTCGAAGGCGATACCGTCACCTTCGAGGATCAGGAGTTCGTGTTCCGTCGCAACGGCCTGCCCGAGCGCGTCTGGCTCGACCTTGACTACAGTCCGCTGCTCGATGACGACGGCAGGGCGGTGGCGGCATTCGCCATCCTCGCCGAGACGACCAAGCGTGTCCGCGCCGAAAAGGCGCTTGCCCGCAGCGAGGAGCGCTTGTCGCTGGCGCTGGCCGCCTCGGGCATCGTCGGCGCCTGGGACATGGACGTCTCCAGCCGTTGGGTCACTGCCGATGCACGTTTCGCCCAGATGTTCGACCTCGACGCCGCCGATGCCGAGCGCGGCATTCCGCAGGCACGCTTCCTCGATCGGATCCACGAGGCCGACCGCGACCTGGTGCTGAACGCCCTCGAACAGGCGATTGCCGAACGCGGCGACCTGCGCGTCGAATATCGCCTGCCGGGTGCCGATGGCACGCTGCGCTGGATATTGGCCACCGGCCGGGTGGTCGGCGACGCCGAGGGCGGCGAGCGTCTGCCCGGCGTCGTCATCGACATCACCGAGCGCAAGGCATTCGAGGCGGCGCTCGCGGCCAGCGAGGCCGGCTTCCGCACGCTCGCCGACACCATGCCGCAGATGGTCTGGTCGACCCGCGCCGACGGCCACCACGACTACTACAACGCCCGCTGGTACGAGTTCACCGGCATGGCGGAAGGCACCACCGACGGTGCCGGCTGGAACGGCATGTTCCATCCCGACGACCAGCAGCGCGCCTGGGAGCTCTGGCATCGTTGCCTGGCCACGGGCGAGCCCTACCAGATCGAATACCGCCTGCGGCACCACAGCGGCGAGTACCGCTGGACGCTCGGCCGCGCCTTGCCGATCCGCAACAAGGCCGGCGACATCATCCGCTGGTTCGGCACCTGCACCGACATCCACGAGACCAAGCTGGTCGCCGAGGAGCGCGAGGTGGTGGCCCACGAGCTCAGCCACCGCATCAAGAACATCTTCTCGGTCCTCAACGGCATCATCGGCCTGTCGGCGCGCTCCTATCCCGATCTCAAGCCGCTGGCCGACGAACTGCGCCAGCGTATCGTCGCGATGGGCAAGGCGCATGATTTCGTCAGGCCGCACAGCGCCGCCTCGCGTCCGGCCGACAACAATTCGTCGCTGCAAGCGCTGGTCACGCTTCTGCTCGCACCGCATGTCGGTGGCGACAGTGGCCGCTTCGTCTTCGAGGGCGACGATGCCGTCATCGACGATGCGGCGGCCACGCCGCTGGCCCTTCTCATCCACGAACTCGCCACCAACGCGGCCAAATACGGCGCGCTCGCCAGCCCCGGCGGCAGGGTCGTGCTGAGTTCGGCAAGGTCCGGCGACGATTACCGCCTGGTCTGGAAGGAGACCGGCGGGCGGCCGCTCGAAGGCGAGCCGCAGGCCGAAGGCTTCGGCAGCCGCCTGGTCAAGCTCAGCGTCGAAGGCCAGCTCGGCGGCAGGCTGGAGCGCAGCTGGCAGGCTGAGGGCCTCGAAGTGTCGATCGTCGTGCCGAAGACGCAGCTCAGCCGGTCGTCGACCTTGCGGCGCTGATCCGGGCGACCCGCACAGCTGTCAGGATTTGTCGGCGTGCTCGTTGGAATTGTCGGCGAAGAGCTTCAGCCGCACCGGCGGCTCTGCCTCGACGCGATGGCGCCGCGCCGCCGCATAGGCGATGGCCTGCCGCAACTCCTCGTCCATGACGGGCTTCGGCATCACCCCGAGCGTCCCGGGAATGCCGTCGGCCAGTTGCGAGGGATTGGCGGTCATGTACAGCACCGTCACCCCGAACTGCTCGGCCAGGACATGTCCGAGATGCGAGCCCGTCGGCCCGTCGCGCAGGTTGAGGTCGACAAGCGCGATCTCGGCCATGTGCGCGAGTTCGAGCGCCGTCGCGGCGTCCATTGCGATGCCGACGGGGTGGTGCCCCAGTTCCTCGAGTACGCTTTCGATTTCGGTGGCGACGAAAATCTCGTCCTCGACCACCATCACCTTGCAGTTCGTCATGTGCCTACACGCCGGTTCCCTGTTGCCTTTCAACCTGGGTGCCAACGACCCTGGCTGCAATAGGTTGCAATCTGGTTGCAGGATTCTGGCGCAGCGGCGGTTTGTCGCCCGCCTGTCTGTCGGGCGACAAGGGGTCGATCAGCCCGCGCGCAGCGGCTTCAGCGCCTCGCTCCAGCGGTGCAGTTCGTCGAGCATGGAGTTGGCGCTGTCCTTGACCAGTTCGTTGGCCTTGAACTCGCCGTCCTCGTCGAGGTGCTGGGCAAAGGCCGGAATGGCGATGGCTTCCGGGATCGGCATGATCTTCAGCGTCGTCAGCAGCATCTTTTCAGCCTGCACGGCGCGCAGGCCGGCCGACACGCCGCCATAGCTCAGGAAGCCGGCCGGCTTGTAGTTCCACTCACGCGCCAGATAGTTCACGGCGTTCACCAGTGCCGGTGCGGCGAAGAAATTGTACTCCGGCGTCACGAACACGTAGGCGTCGCCGGCCTTGATCGCCTCGGACCATTTCTTGGTGTGCTCGTTCTCGTACTGGCCGAGGCGCGGATGCCTGGGTTCGTCGAAGATCGGCAGGCCGAAGGCCTCGATGTCGGTGATGACGGGTTCGAATTTGCCGTGCTCGCGCGCATAGGCATCGAGCCAGCGGGCGAAAACGGGTCCGACGCGGCCGGGGCGGGTGCTGGCCACGACGATGTTCAGCTGGTGTTTCAAGATTTCAGTCCTTGGGAAGGTATCAAATGGTGACCGGCGGGAAATAGGCGCCCAAACCCTCCGGTGGCAAGAAGGCACCTTTTGGTGACCTATGCATGACCCCGAAAAATCGGAACCGATTTTCGGAAAGGATCATGCATGGATACCAGGTGGACGGCGCCCTTGGCGCGTCCGAGCGGCCGCGCGGCGCTGTATGTCACATCTGGTTCATCACGCGGTTCGGTCGCATGGACGCATGCCTTCGCCGCGCCTACATTCCGGGGGCGATGCAGGAACATCTGATGGACACCAGGCCCGAACCCTTCGTCCCGCCGGCGCCGATACCGCGCACCCGGCCGCCGTCGACGCTGGAGATGATGCGCATCGTCTACCGCAACCCGCTCGAGCTGTGGGGCGAGCCGTCCTACAACGAGCCGTGGATTTCGGTTTCCGGTATCGGCGGCCCGCTGGTCATCGCCAACGATCCTGGCCTCATCCGCCACGTGCTGGTCGACAATGCGAAGAACTACAAGATGGCGACCGTCCGCCAGATGATCCTGCGCCCGATCCTGCGCGATGGGCTGCTGACCGCCGAGGGCGATGTCTGGAAGCGCTCGCGCAAGGCCATGGCGCCGGTCTTTACCCCGCGCCACATCTTCGGCTTCGCCCAGCCGATGCTGGCCCGCACCCTCGACTTCGTCAAACGCTACGACGATGCGTCGGCCCCGGTCGACGTCGCCCAGGACATGACCATGCTGACCTACGAGATCTTGGCCGAGACGCTGTTTTCCGGCGAGATCGCCGGCGAGGCCGGCAGCTTCGCCCATGAGATCGACCGGCTGTTCGAGACCATGGGCCGTGTCGACCCGCTCGACCTGCTGCGCGCGCCCGAATGGCTGCCGCGCATCACCCGCATCCGCGGCCGCAAGACCATGGCCTATTTCCGCAAGATCGTCACCGACACGGTTGCGATGCGCAGCGACAGGCTGGCTCGCGATCCGCAGGGCGTGCCCGAGGATTTCCTGACCCTGCTTCTGCGCGCGGAAGGCCCCGACGGGCTGTCGCGCCAGGAGATCGAGGACAACATCATCACCTTCATCGGCGCCGGCCACGAGACCACGGCCCGTGCGCTCGGCTGGACCATCTACTGCCTGGCGGAGGCGACATGGGAGCGCGACAAGGTTGAACAGGAGATCGACGCGGTGCTGGCCCGCGAGCCCGACCCGGTGAAGTGGCTCGACGCCATGCCGTTCACCCGCGCCGCCTTCGAGGAGGCGCTCAGGCTCTATCCGCCGGCGCCCTCGATCAACCGCGAGCCCATCGCCGACGACGACTACAAGGGCCTGAAGATCCCGCGCAAGGCGCAGGTGCTGGTCATGCCCTGGACGGTCCATCGCCACCGCAAGCTGTGGGACAAGCCCGAGGCTTTCATGCCCGAGCGCTTCCATCCCGAAAACAGGGACAGCATCGACCGCTACCAGTACCTGCCCTTCGGCGCCGGCCCGCGCGTCTGCATCGGCATGAGCTTCGCCATGCAGGAAGCCATCATCGCGCTCGCCATCCTGCTCTCCCGCTTCCGCTTCGACACCGTCGCCGAAACAAAACCCTGGCCGGTGCAGAAACTCACCACCCAGCCCCAGGGCGGCCTGCCGATGCGGGTAACGCGGCGCTGAAGCAGCTTTCCTTCTCCCCGCCCGCGGGGAGAAGGTGCCGGCAGGCGGATGAGGGGCAGCGCGACGGTAACGGAGATCGCTTCTTCTGACCCGACTTGCGCGACCCTCATCCTGAGCCTGTCGAAGGATGGGGAACTCGACGTCCCCTCCCCCTTGTGGGGAGGGATAAAGGGTGGGGGTATTACGGGGCACGGGGCTGCAAGTGGCACCCCCACCCCTAACTCCTCCCCACAAGGGGGAGGGGAATCCTCGCGCGCCACAGGGAGGTTGAGATGAACCACCGTGCCGTTCTCGTCCGCATCTCCGGCCGCGTCCAGGGCGTCAGCTATCGCGTCTGGACACAGCGCGAGGCAAGGCGTCTCGACCTGAATGGCTGGGTCCGCAACGAGCGCGACGGCTCCGTCACCGCCTTGATCTCAGGTACTGAAGAGGCGGTCGCCTCGATGCTCGAGGCATGCTGGCAGGGACCGCCCGGTGCCGAAGTTCGCAGCGTCGTTCAGGAGGTGGCTGATCCGACCGGCGTACCGGCAGGTTTCGACATCACCGGCTGACCGGCTGCCCTTTCCTCTCCCTCGGGCAGCGGGAGAGGTGGTTCGCGCAGCGAACCGGAGTGGGGGTGCTTGGCGCCCGTACTACGTAGCCGGCCTCACGGCTTCGCGAACGGCTCCACCGTGCCCTTGAGCTTGATGGTAATCGGCTCGCCGAAGCGATCCTTCGACTTGCCGGCCGGCACGCGGATCCAGCCTTCGCTCACGCAATACTCGCTGACGTCCTGGCGCTCCTTGCCGTTGAACATGATGCCGACGCCCGCTTGCAGCGCCTCGGCGTTGAAAAAGGGGCTGCGCGGGTCGTTGCTCAGGCGGTCGGGAAGGGACATTGCCATCTCCAGTAACTCGGGCGCCTTCGGGCGCGAACCTCGATTGCCCGCAACGCGGGCCTTGCGTGGCCTGTTAGTGGCATTGGCCGCCGAGGTAAAGACGTAGCCGCGTCGGCCAGAAGCCCGGAAACGATTTTCGGAGCGCGGCTGGAGGTCAATTCCGTCCCTGGAATGCGTTCTCGACATGCACCGGCCAGCGCCGCGGCAGCACCGCCACCATGTCGAACCGCACCGACAGCCTGCCATAGTCCGGCTGCCGCGAAAGCCACAGGTCGGCGGCCCCTTCGATGCGCCGCTCCGAGCCGTAGGCCACCGCCTCCATCGCCTCGATCAGCGTTTTCCTAGCCTTCACCTCGACGATCAGCACCAGGTCGCCGCGCCGCGCGATCAGGTCGATCTCGCCGAGCTTGGTCTTGTAGCGCCGGGCGACGATCCGGAACCCCTTGAGCATCAATGCCAGGGCCGCGAGCCATTCGCCGCGATGTCCACGGCCCAGTGCCTTCTGCCGTGCGAGCCGGTCAGTCACCGGCCCCTTCCTTGAGTTCCAGCAGCCGGCGGTAGAGCGCCGGCTTCTGTTGGCCGGTCATCCGTGCCGCTTCCGCCGCCGCCTTCGACGCCGGCATTTCTCTGGCCAGCGAAACCAGCAGCCTGTCGATGTCTTCCACGGTCTCGGCCCGCTCCTCCGGCGGCGCCACGCAGATGACGATCTCGCCCTTGGGCGTGTCGGCACTGGCATAATGTGCGGCGAGCTCGGCCAGCGTGCCGGTGCGGATTTCCTCGAAGGCCTTGGTCAGTTCGCGCCCGATCGCCGCCCTCCGGTCGCCCAGCACCTCGGCCATCGCTTCCAGCGTGTCGGCCAGCCGGCGTGGTGATTCGAACAGGATCAGCGTGCCGGGCACGGCCTTGACCTCGCCAAGCCGGGTCCGCTTCTGCCCGTCCTTCACAGGCAGGAAGCCGGCAAAGAAGAACGCATCGGACGGCAATCCCGAGGCGGTCAGCGCCGCCAGAACCGCCGATGCGCCGGGGATCGGCACCACGCGGATGCCGTGCGCCTGCGCCTGCTCGACCAGCCGGAAGCCGGGGTCGGAGACCAGCGGCGTGCCGGCATCCGACACCAGCGCCACGCTGCGGCCGTTCTCCAGCGCCTCGATCAGCCGCGGCCCGGCCTCCGAGGCATTGTGTTCGTGATAGGCGCTCGGCCGCTGGCGGATGCCGTAGCGGTCGAGCAGCACCCGGGTGACGCGCGTGTCCTCGCAAGCGACATGGTCGGCCGCAGCCAGCGTCTCCAGCGCGCGCAGCGTGATGTCGCCCAGATTGCCGATCGGCGTCGCCACCAGATACAGCGCCGGATCGAGCGGCCGCGCCGCGATCTCGGTCTGCCCGATCACAAAAACCCGCTTGGTGTCGCCTGTCTGCACTCAACCCCGCTCGCCGCCCGGTTCGCGATTGGGCGGCTTTCGCCCTGTTTGGCACGCCGCGCTCCGGCTTGCAAAACATGTGATCGATTCTGCCTTGGCTTTGCCACAGTGCGGGAAGCAAATCCGGCCGCGGATCGAACCACAGGGATTCGCGGACAACGGCCAAAGCACTCGCCATGCCCCATCGCTTCGACGCCTTCATCTCCCGCCTCGACGCCGCCACCAAGGCAGCTCCGCCGTCACGCCCTGTAGGCGACCAGAACCGCGCCCGCCGCGATCAGCGCGACGCCGAGCCAGTTCGCCGTGCTAAGTCGCTCGCCAAGGAAAATGACGCCAAACACCGCGACAAGAACGACGCTTAGCTTGTCGATCGGCGCCACCTGCGCCGCATTTCCCAGCTTCAGCGCCCGGAAATAGCACAGCCACGACGCCCCGGTCGCCAGGCCCGACAGGATCAGGAACGTGTAGGTCTTGCCCGAAATCGTGCCCAGCGCCTGCGCCTGGCCGGTGGCGGTGACGATGCCCGCCAGCACCAGCAGGATCACCACGGTGCGGATCAGCGTGGCGAAATCCGAGTTGACGTTCTCGATCCCGACCTTGGCGAAGATCGCCGTCAGCGCGGCGAAAACGGCGGAAAGTATCGCCCAGAATTGCCAGGTGGAAAATGCCGCAGTCATGTCTGGCTCCGTGAATGTGATCTGTTGGCTGCTGGAAAGTTGCTTGCGCCTCTTGTAGCAGTCGCCGGACTTTCGAAAGTCCCAAAAAAGCAGCAGGCAAGATGAAGAACGCCCGGATCCAGAATTATTCCATCTCCGACCTGCGCGACAGACCGGAATTCGCCGCCGACGTCGCCGACCGCATCTGGAACGCCTGGTGGCGCGACGAAGGGCATGAACTCGCCTTCATCGCGGGCCTGGTGGACGAGAACTTCGCCTCCACCGGCCTGCCGCAGGCGCTCGTAGCCCATGACGGCGACACCTTCCTCGGCACCGCCCACCTGATCGACAACGATCTCGAATCCCGCCCGCAATATTCGCCCTGGGTGGCGGCCGTCTGGGTCGACGAAGCCGCCAGGAAATCCGGCATCGGCGCAGCCCTCGTGCAGGCCGGCGCGGAAGCCGCGTTCAGGCAGGGTTTCGACACAGCCTACCTCTGCGCCAAGCCGGCGGTGTCTGCCTTCTACGAACAGATGGGCTGGCAGCGCATCGAGGACGACGTCGACGGCCTCGTCGTCTTTGCGATGAAGCGCAAGGCTTGACGGTCGTGTCGGCGCCGTCCGCCGGCATGACGCCGGCGTCTGTTTGCGCGGCCTGGAGAGCAACTTGAACCGTTTGGGCCGGCCGTTCGATCACGGCATGCAACGAGACCAAAAACACTTCGCATGAACACAGTTGCCATGCCGTGACGTCGAAACCGGCGCCGCGGTCAAATGCTACCGTGCCAGGTCGTGACGATAGCTGCTGCCGCGATCGTGCGCGCCGCAGGAGCTGTTGCCGAGGTTAGAGCAAAGAGCGGCAGCCTACCGCGCCAGATCCGCCACCACCGCGTCGAGCACGATCATGCCCTCGGGCGTGGCGCGCAGGCGCGAATTGCCGATCGGGGCCACCAGCCCTTCGCCCTGCAGGATCGACAGCCGCGCCGAAGACAGCGACTTGCCCGACAGCTGTTCGTAGCGGGCGAGGTCGATGCCCTCGACCAGCCTCAGGCCCATCAGCAGGAACTCGTCGGCCTCTTCCGAGCGGTTGAGCGTCTCGCCGCCGGTGACGCCGTGGCCGTGCTGCTCCACCAGTTCGGCCCAGCGCTCCGGCACCTTCTCTGCGATGGTGACGACACGCGTGCCGTGCTCCAGGAAGCGTCCATGCGCGCCGGGGCCGACGCCGACATATTCGCCGTAGCGCCAGTAGGTCAAATTGTGCCGGCTCTCGGCGCCGGGCCTGGCGTGGTTGGAAATCTCGTAGGCCGGCAGCCCGTTGGCCGCCGTCACGTCTTGCGTGATCGCATAGAGCTCGGCCGCATGCTCGCCGTCGGGAATTTCGAACTTGCCGGCATTGTAGAGCTGGAAGAAGCGCGTGCCCTCCTCGATGGTCAGCTGGTACAGCGACAAATGGTCGACGGCATAGCCGATCGCCTGCTTCAGCTCCGCCGCCCAGGCATCCGGCTTCTGGCCCGGCCGCGCGTAGATCAGGTCGAACGACAGCCGCGGAAAAATCTCGCGCGCAAGGCCGATGGCGTGCAGCGCCTCCTCGACATTGTGCAGCCGCCCGAGGAAGCGCAAATCGGCGTCGTTCAGCGCCTGCACGCCCAGCGACACCCGGTTGACGCCGGCGGCGCGATAGCCGCGAAAGCGTTCGGCCTCGACCGACGACGGGTTCGCCTCCAGCGTCACCTCGGCGTTGCCGGAAATCGTCCAGTTCTTGGCGATCGCCTCCAGCACTGCGCTCACCGTCTCGGGCTTCATCAGTGACGGCGTGCCGCCGCCGAGGAACACGCTCGTCACCTCGCGCGGCCCGGTTCGCGCCCGCATGGTCGCAAGCTCGGTGGCAAAGGCGCGCGCAAAGCGCTCCTGGTCCACCGGCTGATGGCGGACATGGCTGTTGAAGTCGCAATAAGGGCATTTGGCCGCGCAGAACGGCCAATGCACGTAGACGCCGAAGCCTGGCGAACGGTCGAGCATCATCGGGCGATCCTCGAAGCCTGATGCTGCCCCTCATCCGGCTGCCGCCACCTTCTCCCCGTGAACGGGGAGAAGGACGATGCGGCGACGTCGCGGTCAGCCCCCTTCTCCCCGCCCGCGGGGAGAAGGTCCCGGCAGGGGGATAAGGGGCAGCGCAAACGGTGGAAAGTCAAAGACATCTAATCAGGCCGACCCAAGCTTGGCGCGGGCAAATTTCTGGAAGGCGCGCGCCCGGTGCGACAGCGCATCTGCCTGGCCCGGCTTCCAGCCGTGCTTTTCCGCGGCGCTCATCTCGCCGAAGGTCTTGTCGAAGCCTTGCGGCAAGAACACCGGGTCGTAGCCGAAGCCGTCATTGCCACGCGGCGGCCACACCAGCGTGCCTTCGGCCTCGCCGCGGAAATATTCGGCGTGCCCGTCCGGCCAGGCCAGGCAGATCACGGCGACGAAGCGGCCGCTGCGCTGGTCTGCTGCCACGGCACCGCGCTCCTGCATGGCGTCCTCGGTGCGCTGCATCGCCATGGCGAAGTCGCGCGTGCCGTCTTCCTTTTCGGCCCAGTTGGCGGTGTAGACGCCGGGTGCGCCGTCGAGCGCGTCGACCACCAGGCCGGAATCGTCCGACAGTGCCGGCAGCTTGGTCGCCTCTGCCGCGGCCAGCGCCTTGATGTAGGCATTCTGCTCGAAGGTGGTGCCGGTCTCGTCGGGTTCGGGCAGGCCATATTCCCTGGCCGACTTCGCCTCGAAGCCGAACGGCGCCATCAGGTCGGCAAATTCGCGCAGCTTGCCGGCATTGTGGCTGGCGATCACGATCTTCTTGTCGGCGAGTTCACGCATCAGATACCCCATATCCTCGGCTCGGCAAACTCGAGCGAATTGCCCGAGGGGTCGCGGAAATAGATGGAGCGGCCACCTCCTGAGCTATTGCCGAAGGGCGGCCACTCGAAATCGGCCTCGATGGCAATGCCCGCGCCTTCGAGCCTTGTCTTCCAGTCTTCGATCTCTTCCGCCGTGCCGGCAAAGCAAAGATGCCCCTGGCCGGTCGTGCCATGCGGCGGCACCGGCAGCCTCGCACCAGGCTTGGGCGGCTGCCGCGTCGCATCGGCGTTGAACAGCAGCAGCACGCCCTGGCCGCAGCGGAAGAACACATGCCGCCCGTCCACCTTGGCGATCCGCGTCAGCCCCATCACCTCGCCGTAGAATGTTTCCGCCGCATCGAGGTCGGAAACGTAGAGGGCGGATTCGAGGATGGCGGAGGGCTGCATCTAGGCACCCCCCTCTGAGCATGCCGAGGGGCCGGCCATCTCCCCCTCGAGGGGGAGATGGCCGGCAGGCCGGAGGGGGGCAACGTCGAGCGCGAACATATCCTTGCGGCGGCTTACGCCACCGCCATCTGCTGCAGGCTGACCAGGCGCGAGATGCCTTTGCGGGCGAGGCCCATCAGCTGCTGGAACTCTTCCTCCGAGAACGGCACGCCCTCGGCGGTGCCCTGGATCTCGACGATGCCGCCCTTGCCGGTCATCACGAAATTGGCGTCGGTGCCGGCAGCGGAGTCCTCGAGATAGTCGAGGTCGAGCACCGGCTGGCCGTCATGGATGCCGCAGGAGATCGCCGCGATGTGATCCTTCAGCACCTTCTCGACGCTGACCATCTGGCGCGCTTCCATCCAGCGCAGGCAGTCGTGCAGCGCAATCCAGGCGCCGGTGATCGAGGCCGTGCGGGTGCCGCCGTCAGCCTGGATCACGTCGCAGTCGACGGTGATCTGGCGTTCGCCCAGCGCCTGCATGTCGACCACGGCGCGCAACGAGCGGCCGATCAGCCGCTGGATTTCCTGTGTGCGGCCGCCCTGCTTGCCTGCGGAAGCCTCGCGGCGCATGCGCTCGCCGGTCGAGCGCGGCAGCATGCCGTATTCGGCCGTCACCCAGCCCTTGCCGGAGTTGCGCATCCAGCCCGGCACCTTCTCTTCCAGGCTCGCCGTGCACAGCACATGGGTGTCGCCGAACTTGACCAGGCACGAACCTTCGGCGTGCTTGGAGACGTTACGCTCGAAGGAAACGGCGCGCATTTCGTCGAATTGGCGTTTGGAGGGGCGCATTCGGGTACTTTCTATGGCGAAATCGGAATTGTTGCCGGCTTGTAGCCCCATGCCGGTTGGAGCGCAAAGGAAAACAGGGGGCAGGCCCATGACCCGGGGGCCGACGGTTGTGTTCGCGCCGCCGCTGTCTATATCATTTGAGGCGGAGACCACGAACAGACATGACCAAAGCGGTTACCGACCCCAGCCTGCAATCCCTCGACATGCGCTCGCGTGACATCTTCCGGCGTATCGTCGATTCTTACCTGCGCGACGGCGAGCCGGTGGGCTCGCGCAACCTGTCGCGCATGCTGCCATCGTCGCTGTCGCCGGCCACCGTGCGCAACGTCATGAGCGACCTCGAACAGCTCGGGCTGGTCTACGCACCCCACATTTCCGCCGGCCGCCTGCCGACGCAGAAGGGCCTGCGCTTCTTCGTCGACGCCTTCATGGAGCTCGGCGACCTTTCCGACGACGAGCGCCGCGTCATCGAGGCCCAGGTCAAGGCGTCGGGCGAGGGCGCCACGCTCGAGCACATGCTGACCGAGGCGAGCCAGATGCTGTCGGGCATGTCGCGCGGCGCCGGCCTCGTGCTCGCCGCCAAGAACGAGGTCGCGCTCAAGCACATCGAGTTCATCCAGCTCGAACCGACCAAGGCGCTGGCCGTGCTGGTGTCGCAGAACGGCGATGTCGAGAACCGCGTCGTCGAGCTGCCGATGGGCGTCACCGTTTCGCAGCTCCACGAAGCCTCCAACTTCCTCAACGCCCATATCCGCGGCCGCACTCTGGCCGAGGCCCGGCTCGAAATCGCCCGCATCAAGGACGAGACCAAGGCCGCCCTCGATACGCTGTCCCAGGACCTCGTCGAAAAGGGTCTCGCCGTCTGGGCCGGCGCCGACAGCGGCCTGCCGGCGCGCCTCATCGTCCGTGGCCGCGCCAACCTGCTCGAAAACGTCACCGCCCAGGCCGACATCGAGCTGCTCAAGCACCTGTTCGAGGACATGGAAACCCAGGACGGGTTGATCCAGCTGCTCGACCTCGCCGAGGAAGGCTCGGGCGTGCGCATCTTCATCGGCTCGGAGAACCGGTTGTTCTCGCTGTCGGGCTCGTCGCTGGTCGTCGCCCCCTATCGCGACAAGGATGCCCGCGTCGTCGGCGCGCTTGGCGTCATCGGCCCGACCCGGCTCAACTATGCCCGCATCGTGCCGATGGTCGACTATACGGCGCAGCTTATTTCGCGCATGCTGCGGTAGCCGCGCAGCTCCAGGAGGCCCACATGGCGCTCGAACAGATCAAGGCCCAGATAGCCGTCCTGTTTCAGGAGATGGTCAACCAACCCGAGGACGCGCATGAGCTGCAGGAGCAGATCCGCGAAAAGCTCGCCGAGCTGCGCGCCCAGGGCCTGCCGCTGCCCAGGGACCTGGTCGAGCTCGAAAAGCGCCTTGACGAGGACTTCACCGACCCGGACGCCTGAGCGGCAGCGCCCTTATCCCCCCTTCGCAACCTTTTCCTCTTCGCCCCAGGTCACCTGCCTGTAGTCGAAGCCATATTCCAGCGTCGGCTTGACGATGCGGAAGTAGGGCGACAGGTCGAAGTCGCGCGGCGTGTACAGCGAGTGGTGGCGGATGTGCATGATCTCCTGGCGCATGTAGCTCGACTGCGCCGAGGCGCGGCCGGGCGCACGGGTGATTTCCGGCAGGATCGGATAGCGGATCTCGCCATAGGCCTGGGCGATCATCGTCGAGCAGATGGCGCGCGTCGGGTCGCCCGAGCCGAAGGCCAGCATGCGGCGGCGCCAGCGCACCGGCACCGGCGGCCTGGGGATGAAATAGCGCAGCATGTCGGTGATGTTCTTGAGGTCGTATTTCAGCCCCAGGCGCTGGATCATGAACCTGACGACATGGTCGCGGTCCTCCGGCGACAGCCCGTTGGCGCGGCAGATGCGGGTGTTGTAGGTGCGATACTTCGACAGCGGCACGGCCACGCAGCCTTCGCCGAGATTGACCTCGATCAGCCGCGGTCGCTCCGAGCCGTCGGCGGGCTCGGGCAAGGCGTCGCCGACATAGAGTGCCGAATGCGACCAGGTCGACTGGGTCAGGTACTTGATGACGGCCGAAATCCGCTGGTTGCCCTCGATCAGCAGGATGTCGCCGGGCTCCAGCGTCCGGCGCAGCGTCTCCGGGTCGGACGGCGTGTAGGGTTCGTAGCCGGAGGATTCGACCTGCAGCCGGGATGCGAGCCAGCGGCCGATGCGGTCGAGCAATGTATCGGTCTTTTGCGTCATGACGCACAGGACGTAACATGAGGCGCCCCGGGGTGGCCAGCCGCCGCCTCAGTCCGCTTCGCTCTCCGCCATGCCGTCGTTCAGGTCCTCGCGGGCCTTCCTGGCGAGCTTGCGCGCGGCCCGTCTGGGCTTGTCCTCGAACAGCTTGGCGGCGTCGGCAAGGCAGAGCTTGCGCAACGCCTTCTCGGCCCGCCTGAGCAGCCGCACCAGCTGTTTCGGCTCAGGGCCGCCGAAGGGCGCTTGGCGTGCCTCGATCAGCGCGCGCATGACGAATACGTCGTGCAGTTCGCCCAGGCTCTCGCCCAGTTCTTCGGCCCGTTCGCGCCGCGGCTTGACCGGCGCCGGCCAGAGCTTGCGCAGCAGCGACAGATGCGCGGCATGCGTCTTCACCGCCTTGCGCAGGTCGTGGAAATCGTTGGGCTCGCCGCGTTCGCGCGCTTGCTGCAGCGCCTTGCGTGCAAATCGCAGCGTTGCCAGCGCCCCGTCGGCAAGCACGTCGGCCGCTTCCTCCGCATGGTCGGGAAGAACGAGCATGTTGATCGCCGCCATGCCGGCCCGGCATTCGGCGACGGCATGGTCGAGCACCGCGCCGAGCCCGGCTTCGCCATGGACGCCTTCGCTGCGGTGGCGCGCCAGCATGGCGCGAATGCCGGCAAGGCCGGCGGCATCGGCATGCTCGGGAAAATCGGCGATCAGCCTGTCGATGGTCTCGATCAGCGCCGTCGCCTGGCGCGCGCCGGCGATCGACAGCGCGATGTTCCGGTAACGGTCGTTTTCGGCGCGGCAGAAGGCGTCGTCGCCGGGCCGCACGAGGCGCAGCAGCGCGCGCAACGCCTTGATGCGCTTGCGGGCGCTGTGCAGCGATCTTTCCGGGTTGTCGCGGGCGGCGTTCAGATGCGCGACGATCTTGTCGATCTCCCCGCCGGCAATCCGGCGAACCTCTGCGGTCAGCGCCAGCCGGGGATCGATGCGAAAGCTCATGCAACGGCTTCCGGAACGTCGCTCAGGGCCAGGGACGCGTTGTAGTAACGCGCGTCGCCGGTTACCTCCTGGCCGAGCCAGGCCGGCAGTTCGGATGCCGGCACGTCCTCCGGCGTTTCCAGTTCCGCAATCACCAGTCCGCTCAGCTCCCCGCCGAATACGTCGATCTCGTAGAGACGCCCGCGATGGCTAACATGGTGGCGTGTCTTCTCGATGACACGGCCGATGGCGAACTCCGCCATCTCCTCGGCCTCGGCCAGCGGCACCTGGTACTCGAACTCGTCGCGCTCGCGGCCGCGCGAGCCGAACTTCAGCGTCAGCGTCGCCATTTCGCCGTTGGCGATGCGCAGCCGCACCGAGCGGCCGGTGTTCGCCGCGAGGTAGAACTGCCGGATCCGGATCCTGTCTTCGACAAGGCTCCGCCACTCCGGTCCCTTCACCAGGAATTTGCGTTCGATTTCCTTTGCCATGGCGCCAATAAAGCGCGGCACGGCACGCCGCGCAACAATTCACTTGACTTTAATCAATCGATTGATTAAATAACTGGCATGAGCAAGACACAGACCCCGCAGACGACCACCGCAGCCGACGCCACCCGCATGGCGCTGGTGATGGCGGCGCTTCAACTGTTCGGCCGCCAGGGCTTCGACGGTACCTCGACCCGCGAGATCGCCGCCGCCGCCAATGCCAACATAGGCTCCATCGCCTATCACTTCGGCGGCAAGGAGGGGCTCCGCCTCGCCGCCGCCGACTACATCGTCGAGACGATCCAGGCCATTGCCGCCCAGGCCTTCGGCAGCGCCGCACCGGCATTGCCGACAGGCGCCGAGCAGGCCGAGGCGCTGCTCGACGCCACCGTCGAGCGCATGGTCGGCTTCATCGTCGCGCGTCCCGAGGCTGGCGAGATCGTCCAGTTCGTGCTGCGCGAGCTATCGACCCCCACCGACGCGCTCGACCGCATCTACAGCGGCGTCTTCGAGCCGGTTCACCGCAGGCTGTGCCACCTCTGGGCGACCGCCACCGGCGAGGATGCCGACAGCGAAAAGACGCGCATCAGCGTGTTCATGATGATCGGCCAGGTCGTCTATTTCCGCATCGCCCGTGCCGCCGTCATGCGGCGCATGGACTGGACCGACATCGGCCCCGCCGAAGCCGCCAAGGTCATCGGCATAGCCAAGGAAAACGTCGCGGCCATCATCGCCGCGCGAAAGGCAGGAAAGCCATGAGCATCCTTTGTTCGATACCTTTCGCAGCATCGCTGTTTTCGGCCTGCGCCGCTCCCGCGCCGCTCGCTGTCGGCTATGTCGAGGGCGACTATGTCCTGCTCGCCCCCATCGAGGTGGCGCAGGTCGAGACGGTGGCCGTCCGCCGCGGCGACCGCGTCCAGGCCGGCAGGCCGATCGCTACGCTAGAAAGCGGCGACGCCAGGATCGCGGTCACCCAGGCCGAGGCGGCACTTGCCCAGGCAAGGGCCGAACTCGCCGACCTCAAGGTCGGCAAGCGCCCGGAAGAGATCGCCGCACTCGAGGCGACCGTGCGCTCCGCCAGGTCCCAGGCCGAGGAAGCGAGCCGCGTCCGGGCACGCACCGAGGATCTTTTGAAGCGCGGCATCGCCACCCAGGCCCAGATGGACGAGGCGAGGACCCAGGTCGAGGTCTCCGAGGCCGCCATAGGCCTCGCCGAAGCCAACCTGAAGGTCGCCGGGCTGCCCGCCCGCGAAGACGCGATCAGGGCGGCGGAGAAGAAGGTCGAGCAGGCCGAATCGACCCTCGGCCAGGCCCGCTGGCGGCTGTCCAAGCGCGCGCTCACCGCGCCCGCCGACGGTCGCGTCGACGACGTCATCCGCAATGCCGGCGACACCGCCGGCCCGTCGTCCCCGGTGGTCTCGGTGCTGCCCGACGGTGCGGTCAAGCTGACGCTGTTCATCCCCGAGACCGCCTTCTCCTCGGTCCGGGTCGGCACCCGCTTGGCGGTGCGCTGCGACGGCTGCGCCGAAGGGCTGACGGCCAAAATCAGCTACGTCTCGCCCGATCCCGAATTCACCCCGCCGGTCATCTACTCGCTCGAGAACCGGCAGAAGCTCGTCTACCTCGTCGAGGCCCGGCCCGAAGACGCCAATTCGGCGCTACAGCCGGGACAGATCGTCGATGTGGCGCTGGAAGAGAGCGAATAGCGAATAGCGAATAGGGAGTAGCGAATAGCGAATAGCGAATAGGGCAGTATCCGCGCGCTACTCACTACTCACTACTCACTACTCACTATTCGCTATTCGCTATTCGCTATTCCCTATTCGCTCTTTATACCCGAGGCAGCCGCAATGAACGCCATCGAAGTCACCAATCTCGTCAAGCGCTTCGGCGACAAGACCGTCGTCGACCACGTCACCATGACCGTCGCCGAGGGCGAGATCGTCGGTTTCCTCGGGCCCAACGGCTCGGGCAAGACCACCACCATCCGCATCATGTGCGGACTGCTCACCCCCGACGAGGGCGAGGGCCAGGTGCTCGGCCACGACCTGCGCACCGACGGTCTCAAGATCAAGCGCGAAGTCGGCTACATGACGCAGAAGTTCTCCTTCTACGAGGACCTGACGATCGGCGAGAACCTCGAATTCGTCGCCCGCCTCTACAAGCTCCGGCCGGTCGAGGAACATGTCGCCAGGACCCTCGACGAGCTCGGCCTGACCAGCCGCCGCGACCAGCTCGCCGGCACCCTGTCGGGCGGCTGGAAGCAGCGCCTGGCGCTTGCCGCCTGCATCATGCACAAGCCCAAGCTGCTGCTGCTCGACGAGCCCACCGCCGGCGTCGATCCCAAGGCGCGGCGCGAGTTCTGGGACGAGATCCACCGGCTGGCGCGCGGCGGGCTCACCGTGCTCGTCTCGACCCACTACATGGACGAGGCCGAGCGCTGCCACCGCATCAGCTACATCTCCTATGGCAAGATGCTGGCCTCGGGCACCGTCGCGGAGGTGGTGCGCAATGCCGGGCTGACCACCTTCGTCGTTTCGGGCCCGCGCCTCGACCAGATCGCCGAGGCACTCGAGGGCCGCCCCGGCGTCGAGCAGGTCGCGCCGTTCGGCGCCACGCTCCACGTCGTCGGCTCCGACCGCAACAAGCTCGAAGCGGCACTTGCCGACATCCGCGGCCGCAAGGACGTCACCGTCGAACCGGGCGAGACCAGCCTGGAAGACGTGTTCATCCAGTTCATGGCCGGCTCCAGGGACAACATGTCATGAAAAACGTCACCAACGGGCTGTTCTCCTTCGCCCGGCTCGGCGCCTTGCTGACCAAGGAGTTCATCCAGATGCGGCGCGACCGCATCACCTTCGCCATGATGCTGGGCGTACCGCTGATGCAGCTCGTGCTGTTCGGCTTTGCCATCAACAGCGATCCCAAGAGCCTGCCGGCGGCGCTCGTCGCCACCAGCAACGACCCGTACACCCGCGCCATGGTCTCCGCGCTGCAGAACACCAACTACTACCGCTTCGACCACATCGCCGAGACCGCCGCCGAGGCCGAGCAGCTGATGGCCAGCGGCGAGGTCGCCTTCGTCGTCACCATCCCCGCCGATTTCGGCCGCCGGGTGGCGGCCGGCGAAGCGCCCCAGATCCTGATCGAGGCCGACGCCACCGACCCGTCGGCGTCCAGCGGGGCGGTGTCGACGCTCGGCACCGTCGCCAGCAAGGCGCTGCTGCGCGCCCAGGGCATGGAAGCGGCATCCGCCGAGCAGGCGAAGGGCCAGCTCGAGGTCGTCGTCCACCGCCGCTACAATCCCGAGGGCATCTCGCAATACAACATCGTGCCTGGCCTGCTCGGCGTCATCCTGCAGATGACCATGGTGATGATGACCTCGATGGCGCTGACCCGCGAGACCGAGCGCGGCACCATGGAAAACCTGCTTGCCATGCCGGCGAGCCCGGCCGAGATCATGCTCGGCAAGGTGCTGCCCTATCTCGTCGTCGGCGCCGTCCAGGTAACCGTCGTGCTGGTCGCCTCCAAGCTCCTGTTTGCCATCCCCTTCATCGGCTCGCTGTTGCTGCTGCTGTCGGCGATCCTGGTCTTCGTGCTGGCGCTGGTGCTGCTCGGCTACACCATCTCGACCATCGCCCGCACCCAGATGCAGGCGATGCAGCTGACCTTCTTCTTCTTCCTGCCGTCGATCCTGCTGTCGGGCTTCATGTTCCCCTATCGCGGCATGCCCGGCTGGGCTCAGGCGCTGGGCGAAGTCCTGCCGTTGACGCATTTCCTGCGCATCATCCGCGCCGTCATGCTGAAGGGCGCCGAGTTCCCCGCCATTGCCGTCGAGGTCGGCGTGCTCGGCCTGTTCGTCGCGCTCTTCGCCGGCCTGGCGCTGTTCCGCTTCCGCCGCACGCTGGACTGATGCCGCCGGGCGTTGCCCTGCTTGCTCCGGGGCCCGGGCGGAGGGGGCAGGTGCATGCGGGTCTGGCTTCGCGGCTCGATCTGGCCCGGTGAAAATACCTCCTGGCGGGCCATCCCGGCGCTTGAGAAGCACGTCTGGCAATGGCAAATCTCTGCCGACAGGGGGGACTACGGAATGTACCAGCTCTACACACGCGCCGGCAGCGGCGGCTTCGTCGTCGAGGCGGCGCTCGAACTGGCCGGCGTGCCATTCGAATGCATCAATGTCGTCAAGGGCACGGACCCCGACGACAGGTTCCGCACCATCAGCCCGCTTGGCCAGGTGCCGGTGCTGGTGCTGCCCGATGGCGGCGCGATGACCGAGTCGGCGGCGATGTGCCAGCTGGTCGCCGAGCGCCATCCCCAGGCCGGGCTTGCGCCGGCATCGGATGCGTCCGGCCGGGCCGACTTCCTGCGCTGGCTCACCTTCCAGTCGTCGGTGATGTATCCGGCGCTGCTGCGCTACTACTACGCGCAGCGCTACACGGCCGACCCGCAGGGCATCGAGGCGGTGAAGGTCGCCGCCGTCGCCGAAAGCGATCGCGGCTTCGGCATCATCGACGCCGCGTTGCGGGGGCGCAGCTGGCTTGCCGGCGACCGCATGTCGATCGCCGATGTCTATCTGCTGATGCTGGCATATTGGCACCCTCAGGCCGGCAAGGTCGCTGCGACGTGGCCGGAGATCGAGCGCATCTGCGCGATGCTGCGCGACGTGCCTGTCATCAAGGACCTGAACGTCCGCCACGAATTGTGGTGAGGCCGGGCGGGGCGCTCGACCTCTGTGCATGGAACTGTGGGGCGTGAAGCAGCCGGGCTTGCGCCGCCGGCGGGCGTAGCCGCGCCTAGAGGCGGGTCGAGACGATCGCCCGGCGTTCGCCGCGCAATGTGGTGGTGCGGTGATCGCTGGTTGGCCGGGCGATGCGGCTTTCGTGGCGTCCGATGACGGTCATGTCAGTGGAACGTCACGCGCGACTGGAGCGTGTTGCTGCGGCGGGCGCAGGCAGGTCCCGGGCCGCGCATGTAGTGGCGCTCGGGGCGGTAGGTCGGGGCGATGAATTCGCGAAGCGCCGATGCGGCGTGAGTGATTTGGTTCCAGATAGCCATTGTTCTTATCCCTGTCCCTTCGGGGCTCGTCCCGAACGTGGAAGCGACCATAGCCGGCGGGTGTGAATCTTCGGTGAACGCGATGTTAATCTTCGTGTGAAAATGCGCCCGATCGGGGCCGAATTGCGTTCTTTTCTAGGCATTTAGGCCGGATCGGGCGGCATTGGTTAAGATGTGTCTTTTGCGCCACGGATGTATCCGCAATTTGCCGTGCGGCTATCCACAGGTTTCAGTCCGCCGTTACATCGAAGCACGGTGTTGGGCAGGCCTGGCACTGGATTTCGGCCTCAGGCGAGGAAGGCTTTCTCGAAGGCGCGCTTGCCCGGGGGCGTGAATTCGACCACCCGGCTGCCGGCCGGCCGGCGTGCCCATTTCTCGGCGATGATCTTGTCGAGGATGGCGGTGCCCAGCGATCCCGCCAGATGCGCGCGGCGCACGCTCCAGTCGAGGCAGGCGCGGCACATCGGCCGGCGCGCAGCGCCGAGCCCGGACGTGTCGATGCCTCTGGCGGCAAAGAAGCCCGCGCCCGCCGGGCCGAGCCGAACCGTGTCGTCGTTCTGGACGATGATCTCTTCGGCCACGAAACGGTCGAACATCGCCACCGCATGATCGCCGGCAAGGTGATCGTAGCAGACGCGGGCTTCGCGCATCGACTTGTCGCGCGGGCCCGGCCGGGCCCGCTGGGGGCCGGAGTGGGCGGCCACGCCGCCGATCGCCTCGATCATCGCCGCGACCTCGGTCCCGGCCAGCGCGTAGTAGCGATGCCGGCCCTGGCTCGCCACGGTCAGCAGCCTGCCGTCCATCAGCTTGGCGAGGTGCGAGCTTGCCGTGGGCAGGCTGACGCCGGCCTCGAGCGCCAGTTCGCTGGCCGTCAGCGCACCGCCATCCATCAGCGCGGTCAGCATGTTGGCGCGTGCGGGATCGCCGACGAGGCTGGCGATACGGGCGATGTCTGGGCCTTCTTTCATGGCAGGCTACCTCCATGGTTCGATGGTAATCGAAGCGTTCTCGTCAGGCAATGCGTATTCTGCGTCCATGGAAAGGAGCAATGCCATGACGCCGAACACCCGATCCGCCACCGCGCCAGGACGCTTGCCGCTCGCTGCATTCGGCCGGGTGCTGGCCTTCCTTGCCCGCGGCTATGACCGGCACCTGCAACGGCTCGACCTTTCCGAACTGACCGACGCCCAGCTCGACGACATCGGCCTCAGCCGCCGCGACGTGACGCGTGAAGTCGCAAGACCCTTCTGGCGCTAGCACGCCGGTTCGGCCGCACGCTTCGATGCAGGTCGAACCATTCCCGCCGCTCATGGAGACGACAATGACCATCACCTGCTTCATCCGCTACCGGATCGACCCTTCGGCAAGGCGGCATTCGAGCAATATGCCCGCAACTGGGATCAGGCGATCCCGCGCTGCGGCGCCGACCTGGTCGGCTGTTTCGCGCCGCATGAAGGCTCGGCGACGACCGAATGTGGCGTCTACGACATCGAAAGCCTGGCCGCCTGCGAGGCCTACCGGGCGCGGCTGACGGCAGACCCGCTCGGCCGCGAGAACTGTTCTCGAAGCGGGAACGGCTCATCCTGAAGGAGGACCGCATCTTCCTGAAGCTGGCATCGGGGCCGCATGCTTGTGGCGGTCGCTAGCGGCTGGCAGCACCGGACGAAAAGGGCCTTTGCCGATGCCATTCGCGCGGCATCCGTCGTGGACGGCGATGTCCGCCCGCTGTCGCAATCGGAGGCGCTGACGCTGATGTGGTGCCCAGGACTTCATCGCGTCGGGTCCGCGCGCGCCACAGCCCGGAGCGCCCTACACCTATGTGACGACCAAAACCTTCCTGTCGGAGTTCGGCTTCGAGACGCTGCAGGACCTGCCCGACTTCGCGGCGCTGGTGGAAATCTGACCGGGGACGCGTGCGGTCGCCCCTGAATACGAAGATACGTTTTGGGAGGCCGGTTGAAGAATCTCTCTACGTCAGATGCCTTGCCCAGCGCCACGCATGATGCCGGGAGTATTGTTGTGAGCAAGGCTCTTTCCAAGCGTAGCGAGAAGGTCGGTCTGCGAAATCACACCAACGACATGGTAGGCCCGGTCGACCACGATCACCGCATGGGCAACGCCATCGGTGAGGCGCGGAAGTAATCCTACGGCCGGCTCGTCGGGGCCTGCCGTAACCGCTTCCGAGATTGGAAGCAGTTCCGACGTCTGCCCGTTTGCCAGTTCGCGCAGACCGACCGTTCCCAGCAGGCGCTTCTCGCTGTCGATGACAGGGAGCGTGCGAATGTCGTGTTCCAACAGGAGTGCTTTCGCCTGCATCGGGCTGGCGTCCTCGGAAACCGACACGACATCGCTGGACATGATGTCGGCGCAGGTCAGTTCTCCGTGCACACGAAGCAAGGCTCGCTGCTCGACGTGCCGCAGAAGGGTGTCTATGTCTGCACGGCTAACATCGAGAGTCTCGTTCAGATCCGAAATGGCTGCCTCGATGTCTGTTTCGTTGAATCCGACACGGATGGCCGCAGGAGGGTCCGATGTCTTGTGAGTATTGACGGTCGCTATGGTCTGTCGATGCGGATATTGGCGACCGGCCAATCGATGAAAGATCGTGCCGAGCACAACCAGGAGCACCGAGTTGATTGCGACCGGCACCAAAGGAAAAAGGAAACCGGCGCGTGAAACGGCCACGCCGCCTATGACAGCGGTCAACGCGGCGGCGCCTCCAGGCGGATGCAGTGAGCGTGTTAGCGACATTGCCAGTATCGCGAGCGATACTGCCAGACCGATTGCGATCATTGGGTCCTTGATGAAGTAGACTACCGTCACCCCGACAAGGGCTGAGATCGTGTTGCCGCCGACAATCGACCAGGGTTGCGCCAGCGGGCTTGCCGGGACCGCAAATAGCAATACCGCTGACGCGCCGACCGGTGCCACGATCAGCGGGAGTTGGGGATGGTCGCCGAAAACCAGGCCGCAGACGAACCCCGTAACGCATATGCCGACCAGAGCACCGATACAGCCGAGAACTCGGTCTTTCAGCGTTGCGCCGGCAAGGATCGGAGAAAATACCTTGAAGGTAAGCTTTTTGCCCAAAAAATCGATCTCTTCGCTGTCGTGGGATCCGGTTCAGCGCCTGGTTTGCAACTCGCGCTTGGCTGCTTGATGCCTTTATGTGCAATATTTTACACCGAGGCAATATTCTTTCATAAGGATAATCGCATCGAGACGGCTTTTCGAGAAGCCCGACTGAGGTTGGTAACGGGATAGGGCTGACTATGGATCGTCTGGTTGAAGTGCTGGCAACCATCACAGCGATCGCCTTCAGCTGGCCCGATTTTACCCGGATGTTGGAAGTCAAGATCGAACAGACTCCTTCGACCCTCATGTCTGTTTGTGTGGCAGCGGCGGTCCATCTTGGAGTTATCGGGTATGCCTTCAAGCATATAGGCGCTGGACTTGGCCTCGCAGCTTGGACCGCAGGCATGGTGACTGCGTTGTCATTCCGCGTACATCGGGTTCCCATCGCCGCAAGGCTTCTTCTGGCTTGCTTGGCCTTTGCAGTGGTTCAAGCCAGTGCTGAAATTCCGCCCATCTAGGAGCCCATTGGCGGTGGAATGGGCAGCGATCTGGTAGGTGAATTGTTGGCACTGAGAGGCCGGAAATCTGGATCTGATTTGCTTCACCTCACTGAAAGCTAGGTAGTTCAGGCAAGCGTTTGGCCGAGAGGCAAAAATATGAGTTTTCGCGCTGGCGCTTTTTTCAACGCGGTTCCCGCCTCGAAGCCAAAGTCGTCAGTATGGTGACCAGATCCGGGGACATGGAACTGATTTCGTCGAGGTGCACCTGGGAAAGAGCACGCAGTCGCAACTCGCTTTCTTCAGTTAGAGTTAGCAGTACACGACGTCCGTCCTCCGGGTCATGATTGCGATGTACCAGTCCCGCATCCTCGAGGCGTTTTGCGAGTTCGGCTGCGCTGTGATGGCGCACCAGCAGGCGTGACGCCAGATCACCGACGGAGAGCCCGCGGTCTTCGCCAAATCCTTTGATCGTTAACAGTGCCTGGTGCTGCTGGGCAGTTAGTCCCGCTTCTGAGGCAGCCGTTTCACTGAACCCTAGAAATTTCCTGATGGCATAACGAAACTCCGCAAGCCGACGATAGTCGACCGGCGAGGCATGTCCTTGAGCGCCTGCTGCACTTTTTTTCACCACGGCCATTTTCAATCCTGCTATTATATCGTAATGCGATATAAATTCCTCAAGCTGCCCCGATACCATGCCTATATCGACACAGACCAGTAAGCCAGTCGACGCCATGCTGGGGGGCCGCCATTCATCCCAGCCGCGCGTTGCAGATTTTACTGCTGATGCCCGCGTGCTGATGCTCATGGCAATCGCAGCGTTGGTGGGCGCTGTGGCCGTCGGGGCCGCCTGGGTCCTTCTTCGACTTATCGCGCTCTGCACCAACCTTGCCTATTTTGGGCGGGTTTCCTTCGAAGACGTGGTCATTGCGAATTCACCCTTGGGCTGGTGGATGGTCCCAGTGCCTGTGATCGGCTGTCTCATCATCGGGTTGATGGCACGTTTCGGTTCGGAGAAAATCCGGGGTCACGGCATCCCGGAAGCCATAGAAGCGATCCTCATCGGCAAAAGCCGCATAAGCGCCAAAGTGGCGATCCTGAAGCCTCTGTCCTCAGCGGTCTCGATCGGAACGGGTGGTCCCTTTGGTGCCGAGGGTCCGATTATCATGACCGGGGGTGCCATCGGGTCGCTGATTGCGCAAACAGTCCATCTCAGTTCTGTCGAACGTAAGGCGCTGCTTGTCGCAGGCGCTGCCGCTGGCATGACCTCAATCTTCGGCACCCCATTGGCGGCGGTGCTGCTGGCGGTTGAGCTGCTGCTTTTTGAGTGGAAGCCCCGTAGTTTCCTGCCTGTGGTCATCGCTGTCGCTGTAGCCGCATCGGCTCGCACCTTGTTGCTGGATCCAGCGCCGCTGTTTGCGTATGCCGGACAAATGGGGCCATCGCTCGGCAATTTTTTGTCCTGGGCAGCAGTGGGAGTGATCTCGGGTCTGGCGTCTGGCTTGTTGACTGCGATGGTCTACGGTTCAGAGGATCTGTTTCAGAAGCTGCCGATCCATTGGATGTGGTGGCCCATGATAGGGGGCCTCGTAGTAGGCCTCGGAGGTTTGATGGAGCCAGCGGCTCTTGGCGTTGGTTATGACAACATCCGCCATTTCCTGACGGGCGATCTCAACTTCAACGCCTCTCTGATGTTGCTTGTGGTCAAGGCTGTCATCTGGGCCGTCGCGCTTGGTTCCGGCACATCCGGCGGCGTACTCGCGCCCCTTTTGATCTTCGGCGGCGCCATTGGCGCCTTGCTCACTCCGGTTTTGCCAAGCGCAGACACTGGCTTCTGGTCGCTTCTGGGCATGGCAGCGATGATGGGCGGAACCATGCGTTCACCGCTGACGGCCACCCTCTTTGCAATTGAACTTACCGGGGACCAGCATGCATTGCTGCCGCTGCTCGTTGCCTGCACGATCGCCTATGCCACGACCGTGCTTCTCCTCAAACGTTCGATACTGACCGAAAAGATCGCCCGCCGCGGCCTCCACATCACCCGCGAGTACCAGGCCGATCCCTTCGAGCAGTCCTGGGTTCGGGACGTAATGGTCAAGGAACCGGATGCCATAGACACGTCGTGGACGATCGGTCGAACCATCGACCATTTCATGAGTTTGGAGCATCGCCATAAGAGCTATCCGGTCGTTGACGCCAGCAAGATTGTGGTTGGCATGGTGTCACGCGGGGACGTGCTCGAGTGGATGAGTGACTCCGATGGCCCAGATCGCGAGAGCACGCTCGCACAGGCTATTGCGCCCGATCTCTTGTTGGGACGGCCGGATGAGCTTGTCAGTCACCTCGCGGATCGGATGACTGCATCTGGAATAGGACGCGTCCCCATTGTTGATGCCGAAGGACGACTGGTCGGGCTTGTAGCCCGCAAGGATCTCCTCTCCGCAAGGGCGAGGCGCACTGCGGAAGAGCGTGACCACGCGAGGCTTCTGGGCCCGAAAGCCCAGCCTTAGCGAAATCTGGGAAGGTGGTCGCCGCACCTACCGGGCGCGATCGTCACCATCGAACTCGCGACCATGCAGGGATTGGCATTCGCGGCGGTTCAAATCCTGGCAATCGTTACCGAGGGATCGCTTCCGGATTGGCAGCCGGCCTTTCCCGCATGAGATCGCGCGACGTGGATTGGTTCCTGACCACTGTCCGCCGAAGTTACCGTCGAGGCCATGACAGACAACTTCTCATGACGCGAACGATCAAGGTCGCGACGGTTGTGTTGGTTAACAACACAGCTCGCATAGTGTGGGCATTGATGACCGGCGGTGCGCATCACAGGGTTTCCGCACCGATGAAAAATTCTAAGTCATTGTCTTTGTATTGAAAAATGCCAATGAGAAGAGAATAAAAAATATTTTCAAAAAAATTGCATAAAGGGTACAGCTGACGTTAGCCTTAGTCAGCAAGGAGACCTCGCGAATGAGCAGCCAGAACCCGATTTTCATTCCCGGCCCGACAAACATCCCGGATGTGTTGCGCAAGGCCGTGGACATGCCGANCAGCAAGGAGACCTCGCGAATGAGCAGCCAGAACCCGATTTTCATTCCCGGCCCGACAAACATCCCGGATGTGTTGCGCAAGGCCGTGGACATGCCGACCATCGATCACCGCAGCCCGMTTTTCGGAAAGATCCTTCAYCCYGCCCTGGACGGKGTGAAGAAGGTGCTGAAGACGACGCAGGCAGAGGTTTTCGCATTCCCGTCGACGGGAACGGGCGGCTGGGAAACGGCTATTTCAAATACCCTTTCGGCCGGGGACAAGGTTCTCGCCACGCGCAACGGCATGTTCAGCCATCGCTGGATCGACATGTGCCAGCGTCACGGCCTCGATGTCGCGGTCGTTACCCAGAACTGGGGCGAAGGCATTCCGGCGAACATCTTCGAGGAAATGCTCGTGGCYGACAAGGCGCACGAGATCAARGCGGTCCTGGCCACGCACAACGAAACGGCCACGGGCGTTCGTTCGGAYATCGCTGCAGTTCGCCGTGCCCTTGATGCGGCCGGCCACCCAGCCCTGCTTTTCGTCGACGGCGTCAGCTCGATCGGTTGCATGGATTTCCGGATGGACGAATGGCGGGTAGACGTCGCCGTTGCCGGCAGCCAGAAGGGGTTCATGCTGCCGCCGGGCCTCGCGATCGTTGCCTGTTCGCCGCGCGCACTTGCWGCCGCCGAAACCGCAGGCTTGCACCGGACRTTCTTCGACTTGCGCGACATGGCCAAGGGCTATGCCAACAGCGGCTACCCCTACACGCCGCCRGTCGGACTGYTGAAYGGACTGAAGCTCTCGACCGAGATGCTCCTGGAAGAGGGAATRGARAACGTGTTCGCGCGACACCACCGCATCGCCAGTGGCGTGCGGGCGGCCGTGGCGGCCT
>NZ_LMCL01000035.1:0-205000 GCF_001424795.1 Aminobacter sp. DSM 101952
CGGCGATGGTCTCGCGCACCTTGTCGGCGGTGCCGACCGGCACCGTCGACTTGGTAACGACGATCTTGGCCTCGGCCATCTCGCGGCCGATGGCATCGGCCACCGACAGCACGTATTTGAGGTCGGCCGAGCCGTCCTCGCCCTGCGGCGTGCCGACCGCGATCATCTGGATCTCGCCATGCTTCACCGCCATCGAGGCGTCGGTGGTGAAGACGATGCGGCCCGCCGCATGGTTGTCGCGCACCAAGGCCTCCAGCCCCGGTTCGAAGATCGGGATGAACCCCTGGTTCAGCCGCTCGACCTTGGCCGCGTCGACATCGACGCAGACAACGTCATGCCCGACCTCCGCCAGCACCGCAGCCTGCACAAGACCGACATAGCCGATCCCAAATACCGTAAGCTTCATCAGGTCCGTTCCTGTTCGCCGTCCGCCTCGCACGGCGTGCATACAGGAAATTAGGGCAGGCTGTGCCTTACGGCAGCGAGATNCCTCCAGCCCCGGTTCGAAGATCGGGATGAACCCCTGGTTCAGCCGCTCGACCTTGGCCGCATCGACATCGACGCAGACAACGTCATGCCCGACCTCCGCCAGCACCGCAGCCTGCACAAGACCGACATAGCCGATCCCAAATACCGTAAGCTTCATCAGGTCCGTTCCTGTTCGCCGTCCGCCTCGCACGGCGTGCATACAGGAAATTGACGCGACGCACCAATACCCCTGCGATCAGACGGCGACCGAGTGGCGCGCCGTTCCCCGCCCGAGATAGGCGTCGAAATGAGCGACGATGGAGCGGACGAAGGGTTTGCCGCGCTCGGTGACGACAAAGCGGTTGCCGGCACGGGTGAAGATGTCGCGGTCGTTGGCGGCCAGCAACTCGGCCTCGGCGATGACCGCGCGGGCCATCTCGCCGAAGCGGGCCAGCAGCTCGCAGCGCGAGACGGAAAAGTCGCACATCAGCCGTTCGATGACCCAGGAGCGCATCCGGTCGGCATCGGAAAGCGCCACGCCGCGCACCGTGGCCAGCCCGCCGGCCAGCACGCGGCGCTCATATTCGCCTGTCGCCGGCATGTTCTGGACGTAGCCTTGCGGCAAAAGCCCGATCGACGAGGCGCCGAGCCCGATCAGGGCGTCGGCCTGGTCGGTGGTGTAGCCCTGGAAGTTGCGCCGCAGCGTGCCTGAACGCGCGGCAACAGCAAGGCTGTCGTCGGGCAGTGCGAAATGGTCCATGCCAACGGCCTCGTAGCCGGCGGCCAGGATCAGCCGGGTGGCCACCTCCGCCTGCTCAAGTCGCGCCGCCGCATCGGGCAAAAGCGCCTCGTCGATCATGGTCTGATGCTTCTTCATCCACGGCACATGCGCATAGCCGAACAGCGCGATGCGATCCGGGCGAAGCGACAGCACCAGCCCGGTCGTTGCCTCGATGCTGTCGAGCGTCTGGTGCGGCAGTCCATAGAGCATGTCGAGATTGACCGAACCCACGCCGCGCGCCCGCACGGCATCGACGACCCATTTCGTCTGGTCGAAGGTCTGCTCGCGGTTGATCGTCCGCTGCACGCGTTCGTCGAAATCCTGAACGCCGAGGCTGGCGCGCGTCATGCCGATAGCGGCCAGCGCATCGAAACGCGCCTCGTCCATGTCGTTGGGGTCCATCTCGACGCTGATCTCGGCATCGGACGCGAAGGCGAAGCTGTCACGCAGTCTGCCGCCCAAGGCGAGGATGTCGGCGGCCTGGAGCAATGTCGGCGAGCCGCCGCCGAAATGCAGCGCCGTGACGTTGAGCCTGTTGCCGGTCAGCGCGGAAATGCTGCCGATCTCGGCGTCGAGCGCCTTGAGGTAGCGCGCCACGGGCTCATATTGCCGCGTCTGCTTGGTGTGGCAGGCGCAGAACCAGCACAGCCGGTCGCAATAGGGGATGTGGACATAGAGCGACGCGGACGCCCCCTTCGGCAGCGCCCGCAGCCAGTCGCCATAGGTTGCCGACGATATGTCCGCGCTGAAGTGCGGCGCTGTCGGGTAGCTGGTGTAGCGCGGCACAGGTGCGGCGTATTTTTCGACGAGGGTTTTGTCCATGGTCGTCTCCGTCAATGGCCAAGGTTGCGACGGACGCAGCGGCAACACCTTGACCTGGATCAACAAAGCCGCGGCGGGAGACACAATGACACGGTTCCTTTTACGCCCCGCGGTCCCTAGATTGATCAAATCAGACGCCGGACGACGCGATGACCATCCGCCAGGACATTCACAATTCTGAGATACCCGCGCTGTGCCGCTCCTGTGAGGCACGGCATCGCGGCGTTTGCGGTGCGTTGACCACCGACCAGCTGGTCGAGCTCAGCCGTCACACCACCAAGCGCAAGGTCGATCCGGGCACGGTGCTGGTGTCGGATGCCGACACCATCGACAGCTACGCCAATGTGCTCGCCGGCGTGGTCAAGCTGACCAAGACCTTGCCCGACGGCCGCCAGCAGATCGTCGGACTGCAGTTCGCGCCGGATTTCATCGGCCGCCCGTTCAAGCACGAGAGCTCGATCACCGCCGAGGCAGCGACCCCGGTGCGCGTCTGCGCCTTCCCCAAGAAGTCGCTCGACCGCATGATCGAGCTGTCGCCCGAGCTCGGCCACAGGCTGCACGTGCAGGCGCTCAACGAGCTCGACGAAGCGCGCGACTGGATGCTGACGCTCGGCCGCAAGACGGCGGCGGAACGGGTTGCGTCGTTCCTCCATCTCATCGCCCGCCATTCCGACCCGGAAAAGGAGCTCGGTGGCGAGGTCAGCTTCGACCTGCCGCTGACCCGCGCCGACATCGCCGACTTCCTCGGCCTGACCATCGAGACGGTCAGCCGGCAACTGACCAAGCTGCGCAAGGACGGTCTGATCGCGGTCGAGAACAACCGCCACATCACCGTCTTCGACGTGGCCAGGCTGGAACGTCGCGCCAACGTCTGACCCCTCGGCTCACGAGCCGGACGACAGCACCGCCAGCACATGGTCGCGCTCGAAGGCGATGTGCCGCCGCAACGCCCCGAAGAACCCGCGCAGCATGAAGCCCAGGGTCTCGGGATTTTCCGCCTTGCCGCTGCGTGCCGTCGCGCGCAGCGCATCGCGCAACTCGGCGGCATAACCTTCATCCTCGAAATGCTCGTTCTTGAGCCGCGCGACCGTCTCGCGCGCTTCGCCGCTATGCGCCAGTCGCGCGGCAAACTGCGGATGCAGCCGCTGCTCCTCGAAACGATGGACCTTGACCATCGCCGGTCCGAGCGCCCTTGCCGCCAGCACGCAGCTGCGCCGGTCGATCTCGTTGGGCAGTGAGTCGGCGATTTCCTCCAGCCTGTCGCACAGCGAAAGCATTTCGGCATGTGCGCTATGTATGGCTGCCACAGCGTCAAGTAGAGCCGCGTCCTCCGGTCCGGCCTGCATTTCCCAGCGCGCATTCATCTTGTTTCGAAACTTCCTCTTTGCCCCAAGGCTGGTCCGGCGGGCCGCGCTTGACCTTGATCCAGATCAAGGCAGTGTGGGCAATTGTCATGGATGTGTGCCGTCTGGTGCCGACGCGAGCTTTCGGCGCCCAGCTACCGTCGGGGATCGCTCATGAAATACGCTATGGAAACCATCCTGCTGGCATTGGCGGCCTTTGCCGCCTTGCTCGGCGCAGCCTTCGCCAAGGACAGCCAGTTCGGCGCCCATATGTGGGTGCTGTTCTTCGTGCTGACCGCGAGCGTCATCGTCCTGATGCGCACCAGCAGCTACGCGCCCGCCGGCGTTTCCGCCGAGGACAACTCGCCCTACATGGACGGGCCGGTCCGATACGGCGTCATCGCCACCGTCTTCTGGGGCGTGACCGGCTTCCTCGTCGGCGTCATCGTTGCGGCGCAGCTTGCCTTCCCCGACCTCAATATCGAGCCATGGCTGAACTTCGGGCGCCTGCGCCCGCTGCACACCTCGGCCGTGATCTTCGCCTTCGGCGGCAATGCGCTGATCGCCACGTCCTTCTACGTGGTCCAGCGCACGTCGCGTGCCCGCCTGTTCGGCGGCAATCTCGCCTGGTACGTGTTCTGGGGCTATCAGCTGTTCATCATCATGGCAGCCACCGGCTACCTCCTGGGCATCACCCAGAGCCGCGAATACGCCGAGCCGGAGTGGTATGTCGACATCTTCCTGACAGTCGTCTGGGTCGCCTACCTCATCGTCTTCCTCGGCACGATCCTGAACCGCAAGGAGCCGCATATCTATGTGGCCAACTGGTTCTACCTCGCCTTCATCGTCACCATCGCCATGCTGCACATCGTCAACAACCTGGCGGTGCCGGCGTCGTTCCTCGGTTCGAAGAGCTACTCGCTGTTCTCGGGCGTGCAGGATGCGCTGACGCAATGGTGGTACGGCCACAATGCCGTCGGCTTCTTCCTCACCGCCGGCTTCCTCGGCATGATGTACTACTTCGTGCCCAAGCAGGCCGAACGCCCGGTCTATTCCTACCGGCTGTCAATCATCCACTTCTGGTCGCTGATCTTCCTCTACATCTGGGCCGGCCCGCACCACCTGCACTACACCGCCCTGCCCGACTGGGCGCAGACGCTCGGCATGGTGTTCTCGATCATGCTGTGGATGCCGTCCTGGGGCGGCATGATCAACGGCCTGATGACGCTGTCCGGGGCCTGGGACAAGATCCGCACCGATCCGATCATCCGCATGATGGTGGTGGCCATCGCCTTCTACGGCATGTCGACCTTCGAGGGCCCGATGATGTCGATCAAGGCTGTCAACTCGCTCAGCCACTACACTGAATGGACCATCGGCCACGTCCATTCCGGCGCGCTCGGCTGGAACGGCATGATCACCTTCGGCGCCATCTACTTCCTGGTGCCGCGCCTGTGGGGTCGTGAACGCCTCTACTCGATGCGCATGGTCACCTGGCACTTCTGGCTCGCCACCCTCGGCATCGTCGTCTACGCCGCCGTCATGTGGGTCGCCGGCATCAGCCAGGGCCTGATGTGGCGCGAATACGACGAGCAGGGCTTCCTGGTCTATTCCTTCGCCGAAAGCGTCGCGGCCATGGTCCCCTACTACATCGTCCGCACCATTGGCGGCCTGATGTTCCTCGCCGGTGCGCTGGTCATGGCCTTCAACGTCTACATGACCATCCGCGGCCACGTGCGCCAGGAAGAGCCGCTGCCCGGCGCGGCCCCTGCAATCCAGCCTGCCCAGTAAGGAGCCCGACATGGCACTGCTCGACAAACACAAGACCATCGAGAAGAACGCGACGCTCCTGCTGGTCGGCACGCTGCTGGTCGTCAGCATCGGCGGCCTCGTCCAGATCACGCCGCTCTTCTACCTCGAAAACACCATCGAGAAGGTCGAGGGCATGCGTCCCTACTCGCCGCTGGAGCTGGCGGGACGCAACATCTACATCCGCGAGGGTTGCTACACCTGCCACAGCCAGATGATCCGGCCGTTCCGCGACGAGGTGGAGCGCTACGGCCACTACAGCCTGGCTGCCGAGTCGATGTACGATCACCCCTTCCAGTGGGGATCGAAGCGCACCGGCCCGGACCTCGCCCGCGTCGGCAACCGCTACTCCAACGAATGGCACGTCCAGCACCTGATCGAACCGCGTTCGGTGGTGCCGGAATCGGTGATGCCGAGCTACGCCTTCCTCAAGGAGACGCCGCTGGCTGTCGACACCATCAGCTACGACCTGACGGCCAACCGGCGTGTCGGCGTTCCCTACAGCGACGAGATGATCGCCAGCGCCGAGGCCGACATCAGGGCGCAGGCCGACCCCAATGCCGACACCTCGGGCGTGCTCGCCCGCTATCCCAAGGCCAAGCTCGGCGACTTCGACGGCAACCCGGCGGCGCTGACCGAAATGGATGCGCTGGTCGCCTACCTGCAGATGCTGGGCACGCTGGTCGACTTCTCGACCTACGATGCGTCCGCCGACTACCGCTAGGAGATTTGTCATGGACTACACCACGTTGAGACAATTCGCCGACAGCTGGGCGCTGCTGGCAATGACCGTCTTCTTCATCGGCGCCGTGATCTTCGCGCTTCGGCCGGGCAGCCGCGAGGCGGCCGAACAGGCCGCACAAATTCCGCTCAAGGAGGATTGATCTGTGAGCGAAAAGCAAATCGACGAACTGTCCGGCGTCGAGACCACCGGGCACGAATGGGACGGCATCCAGGAGCTCAACAATCCGATGCCGCGCTGGTGGCTGTGGACCTTCTACGCCACCATCGTCTGGGCGCTGGTCTACAGCATCGCCTATCCGGCATGGCCGCTGATCAGCACCACGACGACCGGCTTTCTGGGCTATTCCAGCCGCGCCGACGTCAAGAATGAACTCGCCGCCGCAGAGCAGGCCAAGAGCGCCTATGTCGAGGCGGTGAAGGCGAAGAGCGTCGGCGAGATCCTGGCCGACCAGAACCTCAGGCAGTTCGCCACCGCCGCCGGTTCGGCAGCCTTCAAGGTCAACTGCATCCAGTGCCATGGTTCGGGCGCGCAGGGCTCGCCCGGCTTCCCCAACCTGAACGACGACGAATGGCTGTGGGGCGGCAACATCGACCAGATCTACCAGACCATCGCGCACGGCGTCCGCTTTGACGGCGACGAGGACACGCACGTCTCGGAGATGCCGGCCTTCGCCGATGTCCTCGAGCCGCAGCAGATCAACGAGGTTGCAGCCTATGTCGCCAGCCTCGAGGGCCGGGCCGACACGCCCGACCTGGTGCCGGCCGGCGCTCAGGTCTTCGCCGACAACTGTGCCGCCTGCCATGGCGAAAACGCCAAGGGCAACAAGGAAATGGGCGCGCCAGACCTGACCGACGCCATCGCTCTCTATGCCTCCGGGCAAGCCGCGATCGCCCGGCAGGTGCGCCAGCCCAAGCACGGCGCCATGCCCGCCTGGGGCGACCGCCTGGGCGACGTGAAGGTCAAGGAGCTTGCCATCTTCGTCCATTCGCTCGGTGGCGGCGAATAACCCTCCATCGCCAATGGGCGATGGTCGAAGGGCGGGGGCAAGAGGCTCGGCAGCAATGCCGGGCCTCGACGCGCAAGAGACCCGGGGATTGACCTGGGTCAAGGCCGGCAGACAGCCGGCCGGGCATAACAGGCCAACCCCGGTGATGGGTTGCAGGAGAGGTAAATGCTTGACGAGACCGAAGTCGAGAGGCTCGAGGTAGAGGCGGTCAACTCCGCCAAGACCCGCCAGCCGCTGTACAGCGCGCGCAAGAAGGTCTTTCCCAAGCGCGCCTCCGGTCGATTCCGCCAGTTCAAATGGCTGATCATGCTGATCACGCTGGGCATCTACTACCTGACGCCGTGGATCCGCTGGGACCGTGGCCCCTATGCACCCGACCAGGCGGTGCTGCTCGACATCGCCAACCGCCGCTTCTACTTCTTCGCCATCGAGATCTGGCCGCAGGAATTCTTCTACGTCGCCGGCCTCTTGGTGATGGCCGGCATCGGCCTGTTCCTCGTCACCTCGACCGTCGGCCGCGCCTGGTGCGGCTACACCTGCCCGCAGACCGTGTGGGTCGACCTGTTCCTGGTGGTCGAACGCGGCATCGAGGGCGACCGCAACGCCCGCATCAAGCTCGACGGCGCCCCCTGGTCGTTCGACAAGCTTTGGAAGCGCGTTGCCAAGCACGCAACCTGGCTCGTCATCGCAGTCGCCACCGGCGGCGCGTGGATTTTCTATTTCGCCGACGCCCCGACGCTGCTGGGCGACTTCGTGACCGGCCAGGCGGCCCCCGTCGCCTACATGACCGTCGCCATCCTCACCGCCACGACCTACATCTTTGGCGGCCTGATGCGCGAGCAGGTCTGCACCTACATGTGCCCGTGGCCGCGTATCCAGGCAGCCATGCTCGACGAGAACTCGCTGACCGTCACCTATAACGACTGGCGTGGCGAACCGCGTTCGCGCCACGCCAAGAAGGCGGTGGCCGAAGGGCTTAGCGTCGGCGATTGCGTCGACTGCAACGCTTGCGTGGCGGTCTGCCCGATGGGCATCGACATCCGCGACGGCCAGCAGCTCGAATGCATCACCTGCGCGCTCTGCATCGACGCCTGCGACAGCGTCATGGACAAGATCGGCAAGGAACGCGGCCTGATTTCTTACGCCACGCTGGCCGACTACCAGTCGAACATGGCGATCGCCACCGATCCGGTCACCGCCAGGATCGATCCCAAGCGCGTCCGCAACTCCGAGGGCAAGCTCAATGCCGCCATCGCCCACTTCCGCCTTGGCCGCATCTTCCGCCTGCGCACCCTGGTCTATGCCGGCGCCTGGAGCATGATCGGCGTCGCCCTGCTCGTTGCCCTGCTCAGCCGCGACCGGCTCGAAGTCAATGTGCTGCAGGACCGCAACCCGCAATTCGTGCGCCTCGCCGACGGCTCGATCCGCAATGGCTACACCGTCAAGCTGCTCAACATGGTGCCTGAGCCGCGCACCATCGTGCTCAGCATGGAAGGGTTGCCGGAGGCGATGATGAGCGTCGTCGGCATGGACCAGCCCGAGAGCCGCTCGGTCACCGTCGAGGCCGAGCCGGACAGGCTCAAGACCATCAAGGTCTATGTCCGCCTGCCACGTGATAACCTCGCCGAGGGACAAAGCTTCACATTCGTCGTCGAAGACAAGGCAAGCGCCGAGTCGGATACATATGTCGCCAAGTTCAACGTTCCGGAGGCAGCCAGATGAACCCTCGCTCCGGTCAGCCCAGACAGTTCACCGGCTGGCACATGCTGACGATCATGGTCGTCTTCTTCGGCGTCATCATCTCGGTCAACCTGCTCATGGCGACCTTCGCCAACACCAGCTGGACCGGCCTTGTCGTGCAGAACACCTACGTCGCCAGCCAGGAGTTCAACGATCGCGTGGCTGAATCCCGCGCCCAGGCGGCTCTCGGCTGGAAAACGACGCTGAAGATCGCCGACGGCGAGATCCGCTACAGCCTGGACGATGCGTCCGGAACGCCTGTTCGGGCCGAAAGCGTCGTCGCGGCTTTCCGTCGCCCGGCCTACGAGGCCGAGGACTGGCAGGTGACGCTCACAGCCAAGGACACTGGAAACTTCGCCGCCCTTGCCGCCGTGCGTGACGGCATCTGGATCGTCAACACCAAGGCAAGGATGGCGGACGGCACCTCCTACAGGGAGACACGCCGGATCGTCGTCGCCGACGGAGCGCTGAAATGAACTGCTGTGGTCCCGACGCCGATACCGCCCTCAGCCTGCCCTCGGCTGTCGCCAAGGGCCCCGCCCGTGAAGAGCTGGCGCTGTCCAGCCGTGCCCTGCCAGGCGGCCTGCGCCAGGCCGACCTCTCCGTGCCCGGGGTGCATTGCGGCGCCTGCATGACCAACATCGAGGCCGCGCTTGGCCACCTTGACGGCGTCGACCATGCCCGGGTCAACCTGTCGACAAAGCGGGTCTCGGTGCGCTGGCGCGAGGATGCGGCCACTCCCGACATCGCCGAGGCGCTGGGGCGGCTGGGCTATGAAAGCCACCTGTTCGAGCAAGGCGCCGACGAGAAGGACGAGACGCTTGCCGAACTCATCCGGGGATTGGGCATCGCCGGCTTCGCCGCAGGCAACATCATGCTGCTGTCGGTGTCGGTATGGTCCGGCGCGACCGATGCGACCCGCGACCTGTTCCATTGGATCTCCGCGCTGATCGCCTTGCCGGCCCTTGCCTATGCCGGACGCATCTTCTTCCGTTCCGCCTGGGGTGCCCTGCGCAACGGCCGCACCAACATGGACGTACCGATTTCCATCGGCATCCTGCTTGCCTACAGCATGAGCCTCTACGACACCGCCAACAGCGGCCCGCACGCCTATTTCGATGCCTCGGCCTCGCTGCTGTTCTTCCTGCTGATCGGCCGCACGCTCGACCACGTCATGCGCGAGCGCGCCCGCGTCGCCGTCAAGGGCCTCGCCCGGCTCGCCGCCCGCGGCGCTACCGTGCTCAACACCGACGGCAGCAGCGCCTACCTGCCGGTCAGCGACATCAGGCCAGGCGCGCACATACTGCTGGCGGCGGGCGAACGCGTGCCTGTCGACGCCCGTGTGCTCAAGGGCCGCTCGGAACTGGACTGCGCCATCGTCTCGGGCGAAAGCGCTCCCGTTGTCGTCGAGGCCGGCGCCTCGCTGCGCGCAGGCACCCTCAACCTGACCGGTCCGCTGACCATCGAGGCAACCGCGGCGGCGCAGGATTCGTTCCTCGCCGAAATGATGCGGCTGATGGAGGCCGCTGAGAGCGGCCGCGGTGGCTATCGCCGCATCGCCGACCGGGCCGCCGCACTCTACGCCCCGATCCTGCACCTCACCGCCTTCCTGACCTTCCTCGGCTGGATGGTCGCCGACGGCAACTGGCATCAGGCGATCACCATCGCCATTGCCGTGCTGATCATCACCTGCCCCTGCGCGCTCGGCCTTGCCGTGCCGATCGTCCAGGTCGCAGCCGCGCGGCGCCTGTTCGAGAACGGCATCATGGTCAAGGACGGCTCGGCCATGGAGCGTCTGGCGGAGATCGACACCGTCGTCTTCGACAAGACCGGCACGCTGACGCTCGGCAGGCCGCGGCTGGTCAATGCCAACGAAACTGCGCCCGACGTGCTGGCGCTGGCAGCCGCGATCGGCCTGCATTCGCGCCATCCGATTTCCCGCGCTCTCGCCGAAACCCGCGCTGTAAAGCCGGCAAAGGAATGGGCGTTCGACGCCATCGACGAGATTCCCGGGTTCGGACTTGAGGCCAGGATCGGGACCGATACCTACCGGCTGGGCCGCGCCGCCTGGGCGTTGGATAGGGCGAACACCGCCGCCGGCACGGTGCTGTCGAAGAACGGTGCCCGCCTCGGCGAATTCGTCTTTGAGGACCGGCTGCGCGCCGGCGCTGGCGCAGCCATCGAGGCGCTGCGCGGCAGGGGCCTAGCAGTCGAGATCGTCTCCGGCGACCGGCCGGATGCGGTCGCATCCGTCGCCGCGGCGCTTGGCATCGACCAGACCTCTTCGGGCGCGCTACCCAGCGGCAAGGTCGAGCGGCTGGAAACACTCAAGGCAGAAGGACGCAAGGTGCTGATGGTCGGCGACGGGCTCAACGACGCGCCGGCCCTGGCTGCGGCGCACGTATCGATGGCCCCAGCGAGCGCTGCCGACATCGGCCGCAGCGCCGCCGATTTCGTCTTCCTGCGCGAAAGCCTCTCGGCCATCCCTCTGGCGCTTGCGACATCCAGGGAGGCCAGCCGCCTGATCCGGCAGAACCTGGTGCTGGCGATCGTCTACAATGCCGTCGCCGTGCCGATTGCCCTGCTCGGCTACGTCACGCCCTTGGTTGCAGCTTTGGCCATGTCGGGATCTTCGGTTATTGTCATTGCCAACGGATTGCGGCTCGGCACCGGCAAGACGAAGCTGTCGCGGCCCGCGACCGAGCCGGGGCAGCCCTTTCCGATCAAGGAGGCAATGGCATCATGACCGGACTGTTGTTCCTGCTTCCCGTAGCACTTCTCCTCGGCGGGCTTGGCCTTGCGGCGTTTCTCTGGTCGCTCAACAGCGGCCAGTATGACGACATGGATGGCGCAGCCGAACGTATCCTGGTCGACGACGACTAGGTCGCGGACAAAATTGCTGCGGCAGCCCGAGGGCCTGTGCTAACAGGACGGCATGGCGCAGAAGAAAGCTCACGAGGTCGATTCCTGGCTCGCACGCCCCGCTGCCGAAGCGGTGATCGTGCTGATCTACGGGCCTGACCGCGGCCTCGTCTCCGAACGCGCCGCCGCCTTTGCCGCCAAGACCGGCCTGCCACTCGATGATCCGTTTTCGGTGGTGAAGCTCGACGCCGCCGATGTCGAACGCGACAGCGGCCGCCTCGTCGACGAAGCGCGCACCGTGCCGATGTTCGCGCCGCGCCGCCTGATCTGGGTACGCAACGCAGCCGCCCAGAAGAGCCTCGCCGACGACGTCAAGACCCTGGTGGCCGAGCCGCCGCGCGATGCCATTGTCCTGATCGAGGCCCAGGACCTCAAGAAAGGCGCCCCGTTGCGCACCGTGGTCGAGGGGGCCTTTGCCGGGATGGCCCTGCCCTGCTACGGCGACGAAGCCCGTGACATCGAGACCGTCATCGACGACGAGCTGCGCGCCGCCGGCCTGACCATGGCGATCGACGCACGCAACGCGCTGCGCCGCAGCCTCGGTGGCGACCGCCTGGCAACGCGCGGCGAGGTCCAGAAACTGACGCTCTACGCCATGGGACGTGGCGAAATCAGCCTCGACGACGTCAAGGCGATGACCGGCGACGTCTCGGCTCTTTCGCTCGACGACGCCATCGATGCGGCACTCGGCGGCAACATCGCCGAGTTCGACGCGGCTTTTTCCAAGCAGTGCCAGACCGGCAGCCAGGCAGCACAGCTGCTGGCCACGGCAACACGCCACCTGCAGAACATCCATCTGATGCGCGGCGAGATGGAAGCAGGCGGCCGCAACGCAGCCGCTGTGGTCGCCGGCGCGCGGCCACCGGTGTTCTTTGCCCGCCGTCGCGCCGTCGAGCGCGCGCTGGCAGGCTGGAGTTCGGCGGCGCTGAACCGCGCGCTGGTGCGCTTGCAGTCGACGACGTTGCAGACGCGGCGGCGGCCGGATCTGGCCGTAGCGCTGGCCCGGCAAGCGATGCTCGGCATCGCCGTCGAAGGCGCGCGCCTCTCCGGTGGCCGGCGCTGAAAAGCAAAACGCCGGCTAAGAAGCCGGCGTTCGCAGAATAAGAATCAATCGAATCAATTACATACGTTCGCTCTTCAGGCGTCGGCAAAGGTCATCGAGCTGTTCCAGCGAGCGATAGCTGATGCGCAGCTCGCCGCCCTTTTCCTTGTGCGCGATCGAAATCTTCATGCCGACGACGTCGGTCAGCAGCTTTTCCAGCGCGATGGTGTCCGGGTCCTTCTCGACCGGTCGCGCCGGCTGCTTTTCGACGACGGCGTCAGCCGGCAACTGCGCAAGTGCCTCGGCCTGGCGCACCGACAGGCCTTCTTCGACGATGCGCTTGGCAAGTCCGGCCGGGTCCTGGGCCGTGATCAGCGCACGCGCATGGCCGGCGGACAATTCGCCGTTGATCAGCATGTCGCGAACGACGTCGGGCAGCTTCAGCAGGCGCAGCGTATTGGCGACATGGCTGCGGCTCTTGCCTATGACCTGGCCGAGATCGGCCTGGGTGTAGTTGTGGTCGTCGATCAGCTGCTGGTAGCCGAGCGCCTCTTCGATGGCGTTGAGGTCGCTGCGCTGCACGTTCTCGATGATGGCGAGCTCGAGCGCCGTTCGATCGTTGACGTCGCGGACGATGACCGGAATCTCGTTGACGCCCGCGCGCTGCGCCGCGCGCCAGCGGCGCTCGCCGGCGATGATTTCGTAGCGCCCCGACTGCGCGGCGGGCCGGACGACGACCGGCTGCACCAGCCCGTGTTCGCGGATCGACTGCGCCAGGTCAGCCAGCTCGGCTTCGCCGAAATGGCGCCGCGGGTTGCGCGGATTCGGGCTGACAAATTCGATCGGAACCCGTCCGTCGGCCAGGGCTGCGGGCTTTTCCGGCACGACAGGCTTGTCCATTTCGCCGATCAGTGCGGCAAGTCCTCGCCCAAGGCGCTTTCTGGAAAGGTCTTCGTTCATGTCTAATCCAGCTTGTTTCGAGTCCGAATCGATTACGCGGCCCGGAGTTTACGTTCGCGCCTGATGACTTCCGAGGCGAGCTGCAGATAGGCCTGGCTGCCGGAGCATTTGAGGTCGTAGAGGATCGCCGGCTTGCCATAGGACGGCGCTTCCGAAATCCGCACGTTGCGCGGTATCACCGTGTCGTAGACCTTCTCGCCCATATGCGCGCGCACGTCTTCGACCACCTGGTTCGCCAGGTTGTTGCGGCCGTCGAACATCGTCAGCACGATACCCTGGATGGTCAGGTCGGGATTGATCGACCGGCGCACCTGATCCACCGTCTCAAGCAACTGGCTCAAGCCCTCGAGGGCAAAGAACTCGCATTGCAGCGGCACCAGCACCGAGTCGGCCGCCGCCATCGAATTCAGCGTCAGGAGATTGAGCGACGGCGGGCAGTCGATCAGCACGTAGCTGTAGCCTGCCGCCCGCTCCGACGATGCGCGCAGGGCATTGCGCAGCTTCAGCACGCGGTCCGGCGCCGAGGCGATTTCCATTTCTATGCCGAGCAGGTCCATCGTCGACGGAATGAGGGAAAGACCGGGAACGGCCGTCTCCATGGCAGCCTGCTCGATCTCCAGCTCACCGGTCAGCACGTCATAGGACGAGACGGCGCGATCCTTGCGATCGATGCCGAGACCCGTGCTGGCATTGCCTTGCGGATCGAGGTCGATGATGAGCACGCGCTCACCGATGGCGGCCAGTGCCGTCGCCAGGTTGATGGCCGTCGTGGTCTTGCCGACGCCGCCCTTCTGATTGGCAACTGTAATGATTCTAGGTGTGATCTTCATGGCTCGACTGCTGTTTTCCGTCGTCACATGGCGCCGCAATCAAATGCGGCGCAGGTTCCGAATCTCGAGGATGACCCCCTGCGTGTCGGTCAGGCTTGGGTGTTCTACCAGATCGAATCCCCACTGGTGAGCGCTATCTTCGATCTCCTGGCGGTAATCCCGGCCTTTGTGGAAAAGGGCCGTGGTGCCGGCTTCGAGCCAGGGCGCCGAGAGTTCGAGCAGCAGGGGCAACGGCGCCAGCGCTCGCGCGCTGAGCACCTCCGGAGCACGAATCACGCTGTGCACGTCCTCGATTCGCTTGGCATGAATCCGCGCCGGCAGGCCCAGTTCACCCACAACCGCCTGCAGGAAACCGGCCTTCTTGCGATTGCTTTCGACCAGGTCGATCGATGCTCCGGCCCGCTCTGCGATCATGGTGGCGATGATCAGGCCCGGAAAACCGCCTCCCGAGCCGATGTCGAGCCAGCGCATCGCGCCGCCGCCGAGCCGCACGACTTGGGCGCTGTCGAGAATGTGGCGCTCCCAAGCGTCCTGGAGCGTCGATGGCGCCACGAGATTGATGCGCTGCGCCCATTTGCGGAACACGGTTTCGAAGGCAACCAGCTTGTCGAATGTTTCACGTGAAACGGGACCTGCGACGTCTTGCAACCTGTCATATGCGTGTTGTTTCAAGCGGCACCCTTGCGCATCTGCACCTCGGCATTCCGGACGCGGGAAAGAATGATCGCCAGCGCGGCCGGAGTCATGCCTTCGATTCGCTGCGCCTCGGCCAGGGAGCGCGGCCGCCTTGTCCGCATCTTCTGGCGCAGCTCGTTCGAAAGCCCGGGAACCGACTCAAAATCAAGAGTTTCGGGGATTACCCTCTCCTCTTCCTTCAGCATCAGCGCCGCGTCGGCCTTCTGCCTGTCGAGGTAGACGGCATATTTGGCTTCTGTTTCAATGGCTTCGGCCGTCTTGGCGTCAACCGACGCCAACTCTGGCAAGATCTTAACAAGATGCATGAAGTTGACATCGGGATACGCCAGAAGCTCATAGAGCGACCGCTTGATGCCATCGAGATTGACCTCGATGCCGTGGCGTCGCGCCTCGTTCGGCGACAACGTATGTGTCTTGGACAGCGCGCGAGCGACGTCGACACGCGCGGCCGTCTCGCCATAACGCCTGGCGCGCTCGGCAGAAGCGATGCCCAAGTCCATCGCCAGAGGCGTCAGTCGCTCGTCGGCATTGTCGGCGCGCAGCGACAAACGAAACTCCGCACGCGACGTGAACATCCGATACGGCTCGCTGATCCCGCGGCTCGTCAGATCGTCGATCATGACGCCGATATAAGCCTGGGACCGGCTGAGAATCAGCTGCTCGCTGCCGCCGGCCAGCCGTGCCGCATTGACACCGGCCAACAGCCCTTGCGCGCCGGCTTCTTCATAACCGGTCGTTCCATTGATCTGGCCGGCGAGGAAAAGCCCTCGAACGCGCCTCGTTTCGAGCGTGGTTTCGAGTTCGCGCGGATCGATGTGGTCATACTCGATCGCATAGCCGGGCTGCAGCATGACCGCACGCTCCAGCCCTGGTATCGATTTCAAGATATCGAGTTGCACGTCCTCGGGAAGCGAGGTCGATATGCCGTTGGGATAGACCGTGTCGTCGTCGAGGCCTTCCGGCTCGAGAAAGATCTGATGTCCCTCGCGATCACCGAACTTGACGATCTTGTCTTCGATCGACGGGCAATAACGCGGCCCCACGCCCTCGATCGAGCCGGAATACATGGCCGACCGGCCGAGATTCTCCCGGACAATCCGGTGCGTCGCCTCCGTCGTGCGCGTGATGCCGCATTCGATCTGCGGATTGCCGATCTTGTCCGTCAACAGCGAAAACGGCACCGGATCTGCATCCGCAGCTTGCGTGTCCAACGACGCCCAGTCGATCGTCCGGCCATCGAGACGCGGCGGCGTGCCGGTCTTCAAGCGCCCAAGCTGCAATCCGGCACGCTTCAGTGTTTCCGAAAGTCCCATCGAGGCCTGCTCGTTCATGCGACCGGCCGGGAACTTGCGTTCACCTATGTGGATAAGGCCGCGCAGGAACGTACCCGTCGTCAGGACCACAGCGGCACAGGCCAGCTCGCGCCCGTCACCCAGGACGACCGCTGTGACGTGGCCATTATCTATAATGAAATCAGAGACTTCAGCTTCAACAACAGACAGATTTGGTTGTGTTGCAATCGCCTCTTGCATCGCCAAGCGATAAAGCTTGCGATCAGCCTGGGTGCGTGGACCGCGGACTGCCGGACCCTTGCGCCTGTTGAGCAGGCGGAACTGGATGCCCGCCGCATCGGCAACCCGGCCCATGAGCCCATCCATGGCGTCGATCTCGCGGACAAGATGGCCCTTGCCCAATCCGCCGATGGCGGGATTGCACGACATGGTGCCAATGGTGTCGCGGCGAATGGTCACGAGTGCGGTGTTGGCGCCGGCGCGCGCGGCCGCTGACGCAGCTTCGCAGCCGGCATGGCCTCCGCCCACCACGACGACGTCGTAGCTTTCACGCATCAGGGTCTCCAGGAAACATTTGCCGAGACAGATGTCCCCATCTCCGCCCTATGTCAAGAGAATCGCTGGAGTGGTGGTTTCACGTGAAACAACCTGACCGCGCGAACGAGAGTCAACGTCGATGTTTCACGTGAATCAGCGCTGTCCACCGCTGAAATGTTCCACGTGAATCACTTGCCGATGCAGAATTGCGAGAAAATCACGTCCAGCAGGTCTTCCACGTCGACTGCACCGGACAATTTGCCGATTCGATCACTGGCCAGCCGCAGATTCTCGGCCTTCAGTTCCAGTAGCGAATCTTGCGTGGACAACGCCAACTCCAGGTACCCCGACGCTTGTTGCAGCAACTCGACATGCCTCAGGCGCGAGGGCAGAACATCGCCGCGTTGCCCGATGGCCTCGCCAGCCATGGCGCTGATCATATCGAGAAGCCTGTCGAGTCCTTCGCCGGATTTGGTGGAGATAGATGCCGCATACCGACCGTCTTCCAGGGAGGCCGACAAGTCCAGCTTGTTCCCTATTCTCAGATTGCGTATGCCCGCAGGTATGTCGAGCACGGCAACAGGCGACGTCATGTCCTCCAGCAATACGACAAGATCGGCACCTTTCGCCCGCTCCCTGGCCCGCTCGATACCTATCGCTTCGACCTTGCCGGCCGGCTCGCGCAGACCGGCAGTGTCGATGATGCGCACCTTCATGCCATCGAGATCGAGCACCGCCTCGACGAGATCGCGCGTGGTTCCCGGCTCATCGGTCACGATAGCCGCGTCGCGCCGCACCAGCGCATTGAGCAAGCTCGATTTGCCGGCGTTCGGCGCACCCAGGATGACGACGTCGAACCCGTCTCGGATCATCTCGGCCTTGCCGTAACCATCGGCATGACGGTTCATCTCTTCGATCAGCAACTTTACGTCGCGCCAGATCTGCGTCGATACCGATCCCGGCACGTCTCCCTCGTCGGCGAAATCCATTTCAGCCTCGATCATCGCCCGCGCATGGATCAGGCGCTGGCGCCAGCCGAGATAAAGCTCGCTCTGCGCCCCTCCGGAATTCATCACGGCGAACTGGCGTTGCGCCTCCGTCTCCGCGTTGACCAGGTCCGCGAGCGCTTCCGCCTCGAGCAGATCGATCTTGCCATTGAGAAAGGCACGTTTTGTGAATTCGCCCGCCTCCGCCTGCCGAAATCCCGGCAATCCGGAGATCTCCGCCAGCAACGTCGCCACGACCGCCCGGCCACCATGCACCTGGAATTCACCGCAGTCCTCGCCGGTGAAGCTGTTCGGCCCAGGGAAAAACAAGGTCAGGGCCTTGTCGATCACCCTGCCATCCGACGCATGCAGGGCGCCGTAATGGGCCAAGCGCGGTTGCGGCAGGGAACCCCAGATCGTTTCGAGAGCGAATCGAACATGAGGCCCTGAAATGCGAATGATCGCCACGCCAGACGGCAGGTGGCCGCTGGAAAGTGCGGCAATGGAATCGGTGAATAGCATTTGCCGGTCTCTCGGAAGCGCCCTAGGTTGAACCCCATTATCATTTTTCGGACCGATCGCGCATGCTTCCGCAAGACAATTTGCTACGAGACGAAGGCAGCCCCTATCTGCGCCAGCATGGCGACAATCCGGTGCACTGGCGTCCGTGGTCGCCGGCGGCCCTGGCAGAAGCAGTAGCGCTGGACCGGCCGATCCTGCTGTCGGTCGGTTATGCCGCCTGCCACTGGTGCCACGTCATGGCCCATGAAAGCTTCGAAAACGCCGAAGTTGCCGCTGTGATGAACCGCCTCTTCGTCAACATCAAGGTCGATCGCGAGGAGCGGCCCGACATTGACCAGATCTACATGGCAGCGCTCGCCAGCATGGGCGAACAGGGCGGCTGGCCGCTGACGATGTTTCTCACCCCCGACGCCAAGCCGTTCTGGGGTGGAACCTATTTCCCGCGCGAACCGCGTTACGGGCGGCCGGGCGTCATCCAGGTGCTCAACGCCGTCGATGCGGCGTGGCGCGGCAAACGCGCCAGTATCCTGCAGAGTGCCTCCGAGTTGGCCCAGCATGTCAGCAAGCGGCTCGGCGGCAGCAGCGCGCCGGGACAATTGTCGACCGACACCGCCCGCACGCTGGCATCCGGCATCTACGACATGATCGACCGCCAGCTCGGCGGGCTTCGCGGTGCGCCGAAGTTTCCCAATGCGCCGTTCATGCAGGCCCTGTGGCTGTCGTGGTTGCGTTCGGACAACCAGGAGCATCGCGATGCAGTCACGGAAAGCCTGGCGCGCATGCTCGCCGGCGGCATCTACGACCATGTCGGCGGCGGCTTGGCGCGATACTCCACGGACGCGCAATGGCTGGTGCCGCATTTCGAGAAGATGCTGTACGACAACGCCCAGATGATCCGCCAGGCAAACTGGGCCTACGCTGCCACCGGCGACGAACTGTTTCGGATACGAATCGAAGACACCATCGCCTGGCTGATGCGCGAAATGCGCTTGCCAGATGGCACTTTCGCTTCCAGCCTCGACGCCGACAGCGAAGGCGAAGAGGGCCTATTCTACACCTGGACGAAGAGCGAGGTGGATACCGTCCTGGGCGACGATTCCGCGTTATTTTTCAAATACTTCACACTCACCAAGCCGGGTGCCTGGGAAGGTGACCCCATTATCCACCAGACAGAGGCTCAGGCCATGGAGGCGGCCGGCGCGCGCCAGGCCGTTTTGAGTCTCACTTCTCGTCTGCTCGAGATACGCGAGAAGCGCGTTCGGCCCGGCCGCGACGACAAGGCGCTGACCGACTGGAACGGGCTGGCGATCGTCGCCCTCGCGGAAGCGGGACGAAGCCTCGGCCGCGAAGACTGGGTGACGGCAGCGACGAAGGCATTCGATGCCATCCTGGCGTCGGCGAACCCGGAGGGACGCCTTCCCCATTCCAGCCTCGGCGACAAGCGGCTCTATCCGGCGCTGTCGAGCGACTATGCGGCGATGATCAACGCTGCGATTTCCCTGTTCGAAGCCACGGGCGACACGCGATACCTCGAGCATGGGGCACGTTTCCTGAACCTGCTCGAAACCTGGCACGCCGATGCCGGCAATACGGGCCACTATCTCACGGCGTCGGACAGTACAGACGTGCCGATGCGCATCCGCGGCGACATCGACGAGGCGATCCCGTCCGCAACCAGCCAGATCATCGAAGCGGTGGTGCGGCTCGCTAACATCACCGGCGGCATCGACCTGCAGCAACGCGCCTGGACGATTGCCGAACATGCCGCCGGCCGCATACAGAACCAGCAATACGGCCAGGCCGGCATCGTCAACGCCACCGTGTTGGCGCTTGAGCCCTCAAAGCTAATCGTCGTCGACGACCCATCGGCGCCGAGGCTTGTTTCGGTGGCGAATCGGAACCCCGATCCGCGCCGCGTCGACATCCTCCTCGACGTTGGCGACGACACGACCAACGCCAGATTACCCGGCGACATCCTGCCGGACACAAAAAAGGCCGGCGCATATCTCTGCACCGGCCTCATCTGTCTGCCCGTCATCGACGATCCCGAAAAGCTCGAAGAAGCCCTTCGCCGTCGCTGAACAGGTCAGGTGTTCATCGAATCGAAGAAATCGGCGTTGGTCTTGGTCTGCTTGAGCTTGTCGATGAGAAACTCGATAGCATCGGTCGTGCCCATCGGCGCGAGAATACGACGCAGCACGAAGATCTTCTGCAGATCCTGGCGCTGGACGAGCAGGTCTTCCTTGCGGGTACCGGACTTGAGGATGTCCATCGCCGGGTAGATACGCTTGTCGGCAACCTTGCGGTCGAGCACGATTTCCGAGTTGCCGGTGCCCTTGAACTCTTCGAAAATGACTTCGTCCATGCGGCTTCCGGTATCGATCAGCGCGGTAGCGATGATCGTCAGGGAGCCGCCCTCTTCGATATTACGGGCGGCACCGAAGAAGCGCTTCGGGCGCTGCAGCGCGTTTGCGTCGACACCGCCGGTCAGCACCTTGCCGGATGACGGCACGACGGTGTTGTAGGCACGGCCGAGACGGGTGATCGAATCGAGCAGGATGACGACGTCGCGGCCGTGTTCGACCAGGCGCTTGGCCTTCTCGATGACCATTTCAGCAACCTGGACGTGGCGAACGGCCGGTTCGTCGAAGGTCGACGACACGACCTCGCCCTTCACCGAGCGCTGCATATCGGTCACTTCTTCCGGACGCTCGTCGATCAGGAGCACGATCAGGTAGCATTCGGGGTGGTTGGTGGTGATCGAGTGCGCGATGTTCTGCAGCAGCACGGTCTTGCCGGTACGCGGCTGTGCCACGATCAACGCGCGCTGGCCCTTGCCGAGTGGCGCCACCAGGTCGATGACGCGGGGCGAAATGTCCTTGGTCGTCGGGTTTTCGACTTCCATCTTGAGACGCGACGTCGGGTACAGCGGCGTCAGATTGTCGAAGTGGATCTTGTGACGGATCTTTTCGGGATCGTCGAAATTGATCGTGTTGACCTTCAGCAGCGCGAAATAGCGCTCGCCTTCCTTGGGGCTGCGGATCGGGCCCTCGACGGTATCGCCGGTCTTCAGCGAAAACCTACGGATCTGCGAAGGTGAAATGTAAATGTCGTCCGGACCCGGCAGATAATTGGCGTTGGCCGAGCGCAGGAAGCCGAAGCCATCCTGCAGCACTTCGACGACGCCGTCACCGATGATCTCGATGTCCTGGCCGGCCAGCTTCTTGAGGATCGCAAACATCAGCTCCTGCTTGCGCATGACGCTGGCGTTTTCGACCTCGAGCGATTCGGCGTAAGCGATCAGCTCCGGCGGCTTCTTGTTCTTGAATTCGGCGAGTTTGGTTTCCTGCATGGACGGACTCTGAGCGTGGAGAGGATTGGCTATCGGCATTTTGCGATAAGCGCCGAGCGCGGCCAGGGAATGAATATGGGGCGGCGCATGGCGGGAAGGAAGAACAGCCTTTTAGCCCTCCCGAAACGAAAGAGCAAGGCGCACTCCAGCAAATTTAAGGTCTTCAGAAGGGCTTTACAACCACCAGGATGACGATGACGACCATCAGCACCGTCGGGATCTCGTTGACGATGCGCCAATGGCGCGACGGCTTTTCGTTGCGGTCCTCGGCAAATCGCCGGACAGACGCCGAAAGATAGCCGTGGACACCTGAAAGCAGCAGCACGGCCGTCAGCTTGGCGTGCAGCCAGCCACCGCTGAAATCAAATCCCTTCCAGGCCAGCCACAGGCCGAACACCCAGGTGACGATCATCGCCGGATTGATGATGGCGCGCAGCAACCGGCGCTCCATCACCTTGAACGTTTCGGACTGCACCGAGCCCTTCTCGGCCTCGGCGTGATAGACGAACAGCCGCGGCAGATAGAGCATGCCGGCCATCCAGGAGATCACGGCAATGATGTGGATGGCCTTCGCCCAGAGGTAGAAACCGTCTGGCGCGGCCAGGAACAGCAGCGCCGTCAGCGCGGCCAGGACCACTATCGAGATCACGGCGCGCTTGGCCGCTGTCGCACCGCTCGATGCCTGTTGTGCATTGCTGCTCATTGCTGGGTTGCCTTTCGCACCTGGCGGACCATGGCCTCAACATGCGCTACCGGCGTTTCCGGGGTGATGCCGTGGCCGAGATTGAAGATCAGCGGACCGTTTCCAAGCGTCTTCAGGATGGCATCCACGCCGTCTTCGAGGGCCTTGCCGCCGACGACGAGCCTGAGCGGGTCGAGATTGCCCTGTACGGCTCCATTGGCCTGCAGACGCTGCGCCTGGGACAGCGGCACCGTCCAGTCGAGGCCGAGGCCGGTAACGCCTGTGCGCTGCCTGTAGCTGTCGAGCTGGGTGCCCGCTCCCTTGGGAAACCCGATGATCGGAACGTCGGGATGGACGGCACGAACCTTGCGCACGATCTCGGCGACCGGCTTGACGCAACAGGCCTCAAACGTCGCCTCGTCGAGCACGCCCGACCAGGAATCGAAAATCTGCACCACATCGGCACCCGCCTCGATCTGGCGGATGAGATAAGCAGCCGAATTGTCGGCGAGAATCGACAGCAGCTTCGCCATGGCTTCCGGCTCGCGATAGGCGAACAGCCGCGCCGGTGCCTGGTCCGGAGTGCCATGGCCGGCGATCATATAGGTGGCAACCGTCCAGGGCGCTCCGCAGAAGCCGATCAGCGTCGTCTTCTCGGGCAATTCGCGGCGCAGGCGACGCACGGTTTCATAGACCGGTTCGAGATTCACGTGAAACTTTTCGCCGTCCAGCGCAGCAACTTCGCCCGCCGTGATCGGCGTCATCAGCGGCCCCCGCCCCTCTTCGAAGCGAAGATCGCGGCCGAGCGCATGTGGAACCACCAGGATGTCGGAGAACAGGATCGAAGCGTCGAAGTCGAAACGCCGGATCGGCTGCAGCGTCACCTCGACGGCGAAGTCAGGATTGTAGCAGAGATCGAGGAAGCTCCCGGCCTTCTTTCTGGCTTCGCGATACTCAGGGAGATAGCGGCCGGCCTGTCGCATCATCCAGAGCGGCGGAACCGCCTGGCTCTGACCTTTCAGCACTTCGAGAACTGTGCGCTTTACGGGCATCAGGTCTGCCTTTCCTTGAGCCTTCTATAAACAAAAATTTATATCGAAGGATTCTTCTAATTCTTAGAGTCTGTTGGAATCGAGAATTCCGACCTGTCCATAGGCGGCCCGAGATATCCACTTGTCATAGTGACGCGCGGCCGTTTTCGCCAGCGTGGAAAACTCCGGGCAGCAAGCGGATTCATCGATTTGAATCAGGAATCTAGCCAACCGGATGGAACGGACTGATTCTGTGGACGGCCAGGGACCGAAAAACTATCCCCGCAATACTCCCCGCCACGAAAGCGAAACAGACAGCGAGGCGAATTGTGGACAAGTCGGCATCTGATACAGTCGCGCCGGCCGCTTCGAGCCGAACCGCCCGTTTATCCACATTTGACCACAGACCCAGGCGACCACTGTGAACAAACCGCAAAGCTTCTTCCATCTGCACCTGATCTCAGACGCCACCGGCGAGACGCTTCTGGCGGCGGGGCGCGCGGCTTCGGCGCAATACAAGGACGCGCGCGCGATCGAGCACATCTACCCGCTGATCCGCACAGAGAAGCAGCTGATGAAGGTCTTCGACGACATCGACGAGGAGCCGGGGATCGTGCTCTACACCGTCGTCGACCAGCACCTTGCCGGCATCATCGACAGCCGTTGCGCGGCTATGGGCCTGCCATGTGTCTCCGTCCTCGAACCGGTGCTGTCGGTGTTCCAGTCCTATCTCGGTGCGCCGGCCGGCCGACGTGTCGGCGCCCAGCACGTTCTCGACGCTGAATATTTCCGCCGCATCGACGCGCTCAACTTCACCATGGAACATGACGACGGCCAGCTGCCGACGGACATGGAACAGGCCGACGTGGTGCTGATCGGCATTTCGAGGACATCGAAGACGCCGACCAGCATCTATCTCGCCAACCGCGGCATCAAGACTGCCAACATCCCGATCGTGCTCGGCGTCCCGGTGCCCGACAGCCTGGTCAAGGCCGAAAAACCCCTGGTCGTCGGGCTGATCGCCACCGCCGAGCGCATTTCGCATGTGCGCCAGAACCGCATTCTCGGCACGACCATGGCCTTCGACGCCCAGGAATACATCGACCGCGCCTCGATCACTGAGGAACTGGCCTATGCCCGTAAGATCTGCACCAGGCACAATTGGCCGATGATCGACGTCAGCCGCCGCTCGATCGAGGAAACGGCAGCCGCAATCGTTGCCCTGCGCAACAAGAGCCGCTAGGACCCGGGCACCCATCATCTCCGCGAGCGCGGTTCGATTTCAGGCAAAGTACAGTGACCGAAAAACTCATCCTTGCTTCCGGAAGCCCGTTTCGCAAAGCCATGCTGGAACAAGCCGGCGTGGCTGTCGATGCCATCCCGGCCGATCTCGACGAGCGTGCCCTCGAGGCGCCACTGGCCGAAAGCGGCGCGACACCCGGGGAAGTGGCCCTGGTGCTCGCCGAAGCCAAGGCGGTCGCCGTCAGCGAGGAACACCCCGGTCGGCTGGTGCTTGGCTGCGACCAGACTTTGTCGCTGGGTGACGAGGTGTTCCACAAGCCGGCCGACATGGAAGGCGCGCGCCGCCACCTGCTCAGGCTTTCCGGCCGGACGCATCAGCTCAACAGTGCCGTGGTTCTGGTGCGCGACGGCGAAACGATCTGGCGTCATGTAGCGATCGCGTCGCTGACCATGCGCCAGCTCGACCCGGCCTTCATCGGCCGCCACCTCGCCCGCGTCGGCAGGAAGGCGCTGTCGAGCGTCGGCGCCTACCAGATCGAAGGTGAAGGCATCCAGCTGTTCGACAAGGTCGAAGGCGACCATTTCACCATCGTCGGCCTTCCGCTCTTGCCTGTCCTCAAGCAACTGCGCGAGCTCGGGGCCATCGATGGCTGAGCTGAAGGCATTCGTCTGCGGCCACCCGATCGCGCATTCGCGCTCGCCGCTGATCCATGGCCATTGGCTGAAGAGCTACGGCATCGACGGCAGCTACACGGCAATCGACGTGGCTCCGGCCGATTTCGCCGCCTTTCTGGGTGGGCTTGCCGCCGCTGGCCTGCGCGGCGGCAATGTCACGATCCCGCATAAGGAGGCCGCCTTCGCAGCCGTCCAGCGCCGCGACGAGGCCGCCGAACAGATAGGCGCCGTCAACACGCTGTGGTTCGAGGATGGCGTGCTGTGGGGCGGTAATACCGACGCCTATGGTTTTGCCGCCAATCTCGATCACCTTGCCCCGGGCTGGGCCGAGGGAGATGTCGCCGTCGTTCTGGGCGCCGGCGGTGCGTCGCGGGCGATCATCCATGCGCTCCAGCAGCGCGGCTTCAAGGATATCCGCATCGTCAACCGCACGGTTGCCCGCGCCGAACAGCTTGCCGGCCAGTTCGGCACCGGTGTGACTGCGCATCCACCGGCGGCGACGCCGGAACTGCTCGGCGATGCATCCTTGCTGGTCAACACCACGGCGCTTGGCATGCATGGCAATGAGGGCCTGCCTGCCGATCCCGCAACCCTGCCCGGCCATGCGATTGTCACCGACATTGTCTACGTCCCCCTCGAAACGCCGCTGCTCGCCGCTGCAAGGGCCCTTGGCCTCAAGACGGTCGATGGCCTCGGAATGCTGCTGCACCAGGCCGTGCCTGGCTTCGAACGCTGGTTCGGCCGCCGCCCGGAGGTCACCGCGGACCTTCGAAACCTGATCGTTGCCGACATGGACCGGAAGAAATGATCGTCCTCGGTCTGACAGGGTCGATCGGCATGGGCAAGTCGACGACAGCCAGGATGTTCGCCGAAGCCGGTGTCCCGGTCCATGATTCCGACGAGGCGGTGCATCGGCTTTATGCCGGCGACGCAGCCCCCCTGATCGAGGCGGCCTTTCCCGGAACGGTCAAGGACGGCATCGTCGATCGTACCGAGCTCGCCCGTCATGTCCTGGGCGACGGCGCGGCATTGAAGAAGCTCGAGGCCATCATACATCCCCTCGTCCGCGCCGATGCGAATGCGTTCCTGGAGCGCAGCCGTGCCGCAGCTGCGCCGATTGCCCTGCTCGACATTCCCCTGCTGTTTGAAACCAATGGCCGTGGCCGGGTCGACAAGGTTGTGGTGGTCACCGCATCGCCGCAGGTCCAGCGCGAACGCGTGCTGGCTCGCCCCGGCATGACCGAGCAGAAATTCGAGGCGATCCTCGCCAAGCAGGTCCCCGACGCCGAAAAGCGCAAGCTTGCCGACTACATCGTCGACACCGGCCACGGTCTCGACGCCGCGCGACAGGCCGTGCATGCCATCATCGCCGATTTGACGGTGGGAAAGCCCTAACCCCCGAATCGCCGCACTTGTCCGCCGGCTGCCTGTGCGGGCATGCTCGCGCCAAGGAGAATCACCACGTGCGCGAGATCATTTTCGATACGGAAACGACCGGCCTCGACAACCGCGAGGACCGCGTGATCGAGATCGGCGGAATCGAGATGATCAACCGCTTTCCGACCGGCCGGACCTTCCACAAATACATCAACCCCCAGGGGCGGCAGGTCCATCCCGATGCCCAGGCGGTGCACGGCATCTCCAACGCCGACCTCGAGGGCAAGCCGACCTTTTCCGAGATCCTCGACGAATTCGTCGATTTCATCGACGGCGCCAAGCTCGTCGCGCACAACGGCACCTTCGATCTGGGTTTCATCAATGCCGAGTTCGCGCGGCTCGACCAGGCGGCGATCGAAGCCGAGCGCCTGATCGATACGCTGGCGCTTGCCCGACGCAAGCATCCGATGGGCCCGAATTCGCTCGATGCGCTGTGCCGGCGCTACGGCATCGACAACAGCCGCCGCACCAAGCACGGCGCGTTGCTCGATTCCGAGCTCCTGGCCGAGGTCTATATCGAGTTGATCGGCGGCAAGCAGTCCGCGCTGGTGCTGGACAGTTTTTCGTCATCCGGCGCCAATGGCGGGTCGACGCGGCAGATCGAGATCGTCATCGCCACCCGGCCCGAGCCGCTGCCGTCCCGGCTGAGCGAGGCAGAACTTGCCGCGCACGAGAAGCTGGTCGGAACCCTCGGCGAAAAGGCGATCTGGGCCACGCTGCTTTCTCCCGCCGAGCCGAACTGAGCGCCGGATGCAAAAAAGCCCGGCGCTGAGGCCGGGCTTTCGAGAGTTGCGCGGGCAGCTGGTTAGCTGACCTTGACCTGCGAAGCGGCCTTTTCCTCGGCGATCTTCTGCTGGAACATCTGCGCGAAGTCGATCGGATCGAGCATCAGCGGCGGGAAGCCGCCGTTGCGGGTCGCTTCGGCGATGATCTGGCGGGCGAAGGGGAACAGCAGGCGCGGGCACTCGATGAAGAGCAGCGGCAGCATGTGTTCCTGCGGGAACCCGTCGATGCGGAAGACGCCGCCATAGACCAGCTCGACGTTGAACAGGACGTCCTTGTCGAAGGCGGCCTTGGCGCTCAGCGTCAGGTTGACGTCGAACTGCTTGTCCGTCATCGGGTTGGCGTTGACGTTGACGTTGATGTTGATGCCGGGAGCCTTGTCGCGGCCGCGCAGCGAATTCGGTGCGCCGGGGCTCTCGAAGGACAGGTCCTTCACATACTGCGCCAGCACGTTGAGCGTGGGCTGCTGTGCGTTACCGTTGCCGTTGGCGCCTTCCGGCGCTTCATTCGTGGCCATAAGCCCATGTCCTCTTGGCTCGGCCGCGGCGCGGCCCGTATTGAAATCGCGCGTTGGCTACCACGCTCGGCATGCCAAGACAAGGTTTTGCCGGCGTTGCAGGCTTCAGGCCTACTCGTCGCGGATCGAACGCCAGGGCGAATTCGGGTCTGGCTGGCGCGAAAAGTCGTCCGCGTCGAGGTCGATGGTCTTGCCGCCGGCCGGGCCGCCGCGACGGGCAAAGCCGCTGAACCCGGTGGTGAAGCGCACCCGCTTGCCGAGGAAGCGCCAGGCCAGGGCGCGGACCGGCGGCAGGAACAGGAGGATGCCGACGATGTCGGTGAGGAAGCCGGGGATCAGCAGCAGGATGCCGGCCAGCACGATCATCGCGCCGTTGGCCAGTTCCTTGGAAGGATCGCGGCCTGCGTCCATCTCGGTACGGATCCTGGTCATCACGCCAAAACCCTGCACCCGCAGCAGGATCGAGCCGACGATACCGCTGAGCAGGATCAGGCCGATGGTCGCCAGCACGCCGATCTCGCTGCCGACAACCACGAAGCCGGCAATTTCGAGCAAGGGCAAGGCAAGGATCAGGAGAGGCAGCATGAAGGGCGTCGATCCGGTCCGGTTTGAGTTGACGTGACATCGATATGCGGTCACAGGCATACCGCATACATCTTTAGATAGGGCGCTGCGCCTTTGATTTGAATGATCGGCGCATGCGTTCTATATGCAAAGGCTAAGGGGCGCCCCAAAAGCGCCGGCAATTGGCAGATAGTCAGGCTTCGGCCGTGAACAAGGGACGGATCGGCGGGAAGATATGGAATTCTTCGATTTCGGCACGATTTTCTTTCTGATCGCAGCGGTGGTGATCTTCTTCCAGCTGCGCAACGTGCTCGGCCGCCGCACCGGCAACGAACGCCCGCCTTTCGATCCCTACACGGCGGCCCGCAGCAAGCCGCAGGACGCCAACGGCAAGTCCGAGAACGTCGTGTCGCTGCCGCGCAAGCGTGCGGCCGGCGAAGCCGCCGAGGACGCCTATGTCGCCATCGACGCCTTTGCCAAGCCGGGCACCGATCTCAACAAGGGACTGCGCGCCATCAAGGATGCTGATGCGTCCTTTGAACCCAAGGGTTTTGTCGAAGGCGCCAAGATGGCCTACGAGATGATCGTCATGGCTTATGCCGACGGCGACCGCAAGACGCTCAAGAACCTGCTTTCGCGCGAGGTATTCGATGGCTTCGTCGCGGCAATCGCCGAGCGCGAGGGCCGTTCGGAGAAGATCCAGTCGTCGTTCGTCGGCATCGACAAGGCCGACATCGTTTCGGCCGAGATGAAGGGCGGCGAGGCCCATGTCACGCTGCGCATCGTCTCGGAGCTGATCTCGGCGACGCGCGACAAGGCTGGCGACGTCATCGACGGCGATCCGGAGACGGTGGCCGAGGTCAAGGATGTCTGGACCTTCGCCCGCGACACCCGCTCGCGCGACCCGAACTGGAAGCTCGTCGCCACCGAGGAAGAAGACTGATCGTGCGCGGCGGGCGAAGCCCGTGTCGCTCTCGCCCGCGCTTCGCCAGGTCACGTTCGCAGACCTCCCCGGCTGGCTGGAAGATGACCAGCTGGCCGCTTTCGAAGCCTTCCGGCGCTCCGCCTTTCATGTCCTGACCAAACCCTATCGCAGCGGCGCCCTCGGCGTCGCTTTCGATGCTTTCGGCCCATCCTATGCCGAGGCCCGCGAACAACCGGCAACGACCGGCGCTGCGGCCCGCGAATTCTTCGAACGCCATTTCCAGCCGGCCTTTGTCGTGCCGGATGGCCGCGATCAAGGTCTGGTCACGGGTTTCTACGAGCCGGAAGTCGAGGCATCGCCCGTCCGCACCGACATTTTCCGGGTGCCGTTGCTGTCGCGCCCGGCCGATCTCGTCGATGTCGACGACGACAACCGCCCGGCCGGCATGGACCCTTACCTCGCCTTCGCCCGGCAGACGCCAGACGGGCTCGTCGAATATTGCGACCGGCCGGCGATCGAACAGGGCGCCTTGTCGGGCAAGGATCTGGAGATCGCCTGGCTGGCCGACCCGGTCGATGCGTTTTTCGTCCATGTGCAGGGCGCTGCGCGGCTGTTGATGACCGACGGGTCGCTGCGGCGCGTCACCTATACCGCAAAATCCGGCCAGCGCTTCACGGGTCCGGGCGGAATTCTCGCAAAAATCGGCGAAATCCCGCTCGAAAAAGTGACGATGCAGTCGATCCGGGCGTGGTTCAAGGCCAATCCCCATCGCGTCGACGAGATCCTGTGGCAGAACCGATCTTATATTTTCTTCCGGCATGCGGAGGTCGATGACCCAGCCCTCGGGCCGATCGCCGCGGCAAAGGTGCCGCTGGCACCGGGCCGGTCGGTCGCCGTCGACCGCCTGTTGCACACCTTCGGCACGCCGTTCTTCATCGCCGCGCCGTCGCTGACCGCATTTGGCGGTACTCCTTTCGCCCGGCTGATGATCGCCCAGGACACCGGTTCGGCCATAACCGGCCAGGCGCGCGGCGATCTGTTCGCCGGATCGGGCTTTGCAGCCGGCGAGATTGCCGGCGTCGTCCGCAACGATGCCGATTTCTTCGCGCTTGTGCCGAAGTCCCTGTTTGCAGGGTCCGATTCATGAGCACCCGTCGCGAACGCAAGCTGAGCGACGAAGAGCGCGTGCTGTGGAACGTCATCGCCCGCACCACCTCGCCGCTCAAGGGCAAGAGGGCGGTCGAGGTTCCCGAGGTTGCCAAGGTCGAGGCACCGAAGACCGAGGCCATGCCGGCGAAAATCACCGCCGAGCAGCTTGCGCCGGCGCCCGCCAAGCCACCAAAGCGGCAGTATGTCGCCCATTCACTCGATGTTCCGACACGCGACAAACTCTCCAAGGGTCGCCTGCCGATCGAGGGCCGGGTCGATCTTCATGGCATGACGCAGGACGAGGCCTATTCGCTCTTGTATGCCTTCCTGAGCCGGGCGCATGCAGGTGGCCTGCGCTACGTACTGGTCATCACTGGCAAGGGCAATTCGAAGGGTGGCGACGGTGTGCTGAAGCGCATGGTTCCGGCCTGGCTCGACACTGCGCCCTTCCGCATGCTGATTTCCAGTCAGGACCATGCCGAGCGCCATCATGGCGGCTCCGGCGCGCTCTACATCAGGATCCGGCGGAGGCCTGGCGCATGACCCCGCTCGGCGAACGCATCCGCGAACTTCGGCGCGAGCGCGGCGTCAGCCAGAAGGACATGGCCGCCACCATCGGCGTCAGCGCCGCCTACCTCTCGGCCCTGGAGCACGGCCATCGCGGCGTGCCGACCTGGGCGATGATCCAGAAGATCATCGGCTACTTCAACGTCATCTGGGACGATGCCGAGGAATTGCAGAAACTGGCGGAGGGCTCGCATCCGCGCGTCGTCGTCGACACGGCGGGGCTTTCGCCTGCCGCCACCGAGCTCGCCAATCTGCTGGCCCAGGCCATCGGCGAATTGAACGAGACCGAACTGGCCGCCCTCAACGTTCACGTCCGCAACGCGATTGCGCGGAAGAAGCGCGGCTAAAACAGCGCCTTGAGCTCGTCGAGGCGGTCGTTGACCAGCCAGCCGTAGTAATTTTCCTCGGGCACCTTGGGTTCTTCGCCGGCGCCCTGGCGCCGGTCGTTCTCGGCCTTGAGCGCATAGGCCCGCGCCTCGGGACTACCGACATTGTAGAGCGTGGCGGTCAGCCCCGGATTGCCCGAAATATCGAAGCCGGCGATGCTTTTGTAGGCGTCGATCGAGGTCTTCAGCGTCGCGGCGACATAAGGCAGCGTCAGGTCGGGGTCCATGATGGTCTTGTAGACGGCATTCGGGTCGCTCTCGTCGAGCTTGGGCAGGCGCGACACCTTGTTCACCATGTCGCTCATCTGCAGTGCGGTCAGCGGGTTGAGCTGGCCGATGCCGAAGGTCTGGCCGGCATAGAAGGGCTGGAAGAAGGTGGCGCTGAACCGGTCGTTGGGAAAGCTGGTGCCGCCGACGCTCTTGCCGCGGAAGTCCTGGTTCCACACGCGCTCGCGGCATTCCCACAGGTCGTAACTGCCCGATTTGCCGGCGCATTCGGCGAATTCGGGCCGCTTGATGAAATCGGAGATGTCCTCGCCCTCATAGGCGAAACGCAGCTTGCTGGAGAGATAGGACACCGCCTTGACGTAATAGGTCTGCAGCCGGTCATAGGCGTCGACATTGTAGGTGTGCTCGCCGACGATGGCCCCGACGATGTGCATCGGGTCGATGCCGTAAGCGCGCGCCACCGACTTGATCTTGCCGCGCAATTCGTCGTCGTTCTGCAGCAGCGCGTAGACCTTGCGGTACTTGGCGTCGAACGTGGTCTTGCCCGCTCTCGTGCGCTTGGACGAGGCGCCGGGCACGTCGGGCTGTTCGGCATGCACGTTGCCGGCGGCAACCACCGTCGTGGCAGCCGATGCCTGCGGCGTGCTGAAGGCTGCCGCGAGGAGAAATGCAGTGAGAAATGCACGTTTCATATGCTGATGTATGCCCAAGCTTTGTCAGGGCAAATTAGAAAATGCCCCACGCTTAGTCGAGGGCGTTGTCGCCCGATGCTGCGAAACCTGGCGGGATGGTTCCATTCGGCCACAGGTCGGGCAGGGCGGCGACCTGCGCAAGGCAGGCCGCCGCTGAAGCTTTTAGAGAATGAAGCGCGACAGGTCGGTGTTGCGCGAGAGATCGCCGACATGCTTTTCGACATAGGCGGCGTCGATCTTGACCGACGTGCCGTTGCGGTCCGGTGCGTCGTAGGAGATCTCGTCGAGCACGCGTTCCATCACCGTCTGCAGGCGCCGCGCGCCGATGTTCTCGACCGAGGCGTTGAGGTCGACCGCGATGCCGGCGAGTGCATCGATGGCGTCGTCGGTGAATTCGAGGTCGACGCCTTCGGTGTTCATCAGGGCGATGTACTGCTTGATCAGGCTGGCTTCCGTCTCCGTCAGGATGCGGCGGAAGTCGTCCTTTTCCAGCGCGCGTAACTCGACGCGGATCGGCAGGCGGCCCTGCAGTTCCGGCAGCAGGTCCGACGGCTTGGAGACGTGGAACGCGCCCGAAGCGATGAACAGGATGTGGTCGGTCTTGATCTGCCCGTATTTGGTCGCAACCGTCGTGCCTTCGACGAGCGGCAACAGGTCCCGCTGCACGCCTTCGCGCGAGGGGCCGCCATGGACATCGCCACGGGCGATCTTGTCGATCTCGTCGAGGAAGACGATGCCTTCGTTCTCGGTGACCTCGAGCGCACGGCGGACGACCTCGTCCTGGTCGAGCAGCTTGTCGGACTCGTCGCTGATCAGCAGCGCGTAGGATTCCTTGACGGTGGTCTTGCGCGCCTTGGTGCGCTGGCCGCCCATCGCCTTTTGCAGCATGTCGTTGATGTTGAGCACGCCGACATTGCCGCCGGGCATGCCCGGGATGTCGAAGCTCGGCATGCCGCCGGTGCCGGTGTCGGCGACCTGGATCTCGATTTCCTTGTCGTCGAGCTCGCCGTCGCGCAGCTTTTTCCGGAACGAGTCGCGGGTCGCCGGGCTCGCGGTCTTGCCGACCAACGCCTCGAGCACGCGCTCCTCTGCGTTGACATGGGCGCGGGCCTTGACGTCTTCGCGCATCTTCTCGCGCACAAGGCCGATGGCGACCTCGACCAGGTCGCGGATGATCTGCTCGACGTCGCGGCCGACATAGCCGACCTCGGTGAACTTGGTCGCCTCGACCTTGACGAAGGGCGCACCCGCCAGCTTGGCCAGCCGGCGCGATATCTCGGTCTTGCCGACGCCGGTCGGCCCGATCATCAGGATGTTCTTGGGCATGACCTCTTCGCGCATCTGGCCTTCCAGCTGCTGCCGGCGCCAGCGGTTGCGCAGGGCAATCGCCACGGCGCGCTTGGCGTCCTTCTGGCCGATGATGAAGCGGTCGAGTTCTGAAACGATCTCACGGGGAGAGAATGTGGACATGGCGTTACTCTCGAATACTCAGTTGGGGCTTATGTATGGGCTGGAAGCCGTACCGCAAGGGCGCCGGGCAGCAGCGGCAGAAGGGTCCGTCGCAGCGCATGCCAGCCGGCGCTGAGCAACAGCACCAGGGCGCCGAGAACCAGCATGGTCAGCGGCACGACGCCGTCCGACAGTCCGGCCTTGACGACCAGCGAGCCGAAGGCAAAGCCGGCATAGGACAGGCCGGAAACAAGGATCGCGCGCCTGTCGACGACAAGGGCGACGATCGCCAGTGCGATGAAGATTGCCAGGATGCTCCACGCTGAAACCGCCTCGGAGCCGCCCTCGCCAACCAGCCCGCCGACCATCGGGTGGACGATCAGCGGTGCTGCCAGCATGTGCAGCCAGAATGCGATGTCGGTGCGCCGGGTCTGGCGTTGCGGATCGCTCAGGTCGAACCGCATGGCGAGCGTGAACACGGCAAGGCCGCAGGCCAGCAGCAGGGGCTTGGCCGCCTCGACGGCGAAATCCGGCCAGAGCATGAAAAGGACGCCCACGACCGAGGCGACAAGGGCAGCCACGCCGGCAGCAATCGTCACCGGTACCCGGAAACGCCGGTAGTGCAATGCGGCCGCAACGGCGGTGGCAAGGCCTGCGACGACGATCGGCAAGCCGCCGTGGTTGCCGAGACCCACGCCGAATCTGAGACTGGGGTTGAAGGCTTCCGCAACGGTCGAAAAGACCGCTCCCGCATAGACCAGGAGCAACACGATGCTGGGCAACGCCATGCGTTGCTGGCGGGTAAAATACTCGGCCAGAAGCCAGCTCGCCGCCGCGATGACGGCGAACATGCCGGTGTTGCCGACCATGTCGCGGGAGAAATAGCCCAGGGCGCCCAGGAACAGGCCGAGGCCGATGGTGACGAAGATGTCGCTGAAGCCGCTGATGAACCGGAACTTCTCGTCGTCATGCGGTTCCCGGTCGAGGACGGGCGCGTTGGCGCTTTCGAGATCGCGCAGCCCTTGCGCCTGCTCGGCGGTCAGCAACCCGCTCGCCACGGCGGCGAGCAGCGTATCGGGCGATATGTCGGAAGGCTTGGTCATTACATCATCCCCGCTTGCCATTGCTTGATCGCGTCCAGCGGATAGACCAGCATGATGACGTTGAGCGTCAGGTTGTCCCGGATGACGTAGCCGACGCCGATCTCGAAGATGATGGCCAGGGCGACGGTGCTCCAGACCGGGAGCCGCGCCGCCATCGCAAAGCCCAGCACCATGGCCAAAGTGTCGAACACCGAATTCAGGACGCTGTCGCCGTAATAGTCGAGCGAAATGGTCCCCTCGCGATAGCGGTTGATGATGAAGTCGCTGTTTTCGACCAGTTCCCACGCCACTTCGATGCCGATGGCGACCGCCAGCCGGAAGCCGAGCGAACTCTTGGGCGCAATCCAGCTCATCAGCGCATAGAAAAGGAAGCCGTGGATGATGTGCGAGAAGGTGTACCAGTCGGAGATGTGCTGGGAATTCTCCGAGCTTTGCACCACCCCGTGCCAGAGCTTGACGTAACCGCACTTGCAGATCGCCGGATGGCCCATCCAGTACAGCGCGACCGCCTGCCCGGCGATCATCAGGGCGGCGACCAGCAGCCACCAGCCCAGTTTTTCACGTCGCGCGGCGGCTTCACTGTCCTGCGATAGGCTCATGCGTCGAATTCCCCCTCCTCCGCGTCTCGCGCCATCATCAGCGCGGGACCGTAAATCGACAAGCGTGTGTCGAAGGCCGCGAAACCGGCCTTTTCATAGGCGCGGATAGCCCGCTTGTTGGCAGGATCCGGATCGATGATCACGCGCGGTACCCCTTCCTCGAACAGTTCGTCGACGAACTGCCTGAGGATCGCCGAACCGTGGCCCTTCCCCACCAGGTCGGCCACGCCGATTGTAAGGTCGAGGCCGAGCGTGCCGAAAGGCTGGTCCTGATAGGGATGATCGTCTTCCAGGTGGGGATCGTAGCTCTGGAGATAGCCGATCGGCTTGCCATCGAGTTCGACGATCAGCGGCTCGACCGAGATGCTGTCGATATGTTCCGCGATCGAGGCCAGCTCTTCGGCCGCATCGCCCCACCATTCCGCGACATGCGGCGCTGCCAGCCATCTGGCGAGCAGCGGCATGTCTTTTCGTTCGACAGGACGGAAGTCGTAGCGCGCGGCTGCCTCAGTCGGCATCGAGCGTCTCAACCACGAAGCTGTGGTTGGTGTAGACGCAGATGTCGGCGGCGATCTGCATCGCCTTGCGAGCGATCTCCTCGGCGTCCTTGTCCGTGTCCATCAGTGCGCGGGCCGCGGCCAGTGCATAGTTGCCGCCCGAACCGATGGCCATCACGCCGAATTCGGGCTCCAGCACGTCGCCTGTACCGGTCAGCGCCAGCGACACGTTCTTGTCGGCGACAAGCATCATCGCTTCGAGGCGGCGCAGGTAGCGGTCGGTGCGCCAGTCCTTAGCGAGTTCGACGCAGGCGCGCGTCAACTGGTCGGGATACTGCTCGAGCTTGGCTTCGAGCCTTTCGAGAAGGGTGAAGGCGTCGGCGGTGGCGCCGGCAAACCCGGCAATCACATTGCCCTTGCCGAGGCGGCGGACCTTGCGGGCATTGCCCTTCATGATGGTCTGGCCGAGGCTGACCTGGCCGTCGCCGGCGATGACCACCTTGTTGCCCTTGCGCACCGTCACGATGGTCGTGGCGTGCATGCTCTGTTCGTTGGACATATGTAGCTCCGATGGCGCACGGCCCCTTCGAGGCGGCTCGTGCGTTACGAGTGGAAGTTCGATCTTATGTATGACGCGGCGCAAGGAATGCAAATCCGCATGCCGCGTCACGAAATGCCCTTTCGCGGCGATTGGCAAGCGGTCGAACATGCTGTTATTAGCATCTCGTTTTTGAGGACAAGGATCCGCCAATGGCCCCCCGTTCCGCCGAAGTCAGCCGCAAGACCAAGGAAACCGAGATTTCGGTCTCGGTCCACGTCGATGGCACCGGCCGTTCGGAGATGGCGACCGGCGTCGGCTTCTTCGACCACATGCTCGACCAGCTCTCCAGGCATTCGCTGATCGACATGAAGGTCTCCGCCAGGGGCGACCTGCACATCGACGACCACCACACCGTCGAGGATTGCGGCATCGCGATCGGCCAGGCGCTGTCCAAGGCGCTGGGCGACCGCCGCGGCATCATGCGCTACGCCTCGATCGACCTCGCCATGGACGAGACGCTGACACGCGCGGCCATCGACGTATCGGGCCGGCCGTTCCTGGTCTGGAACGTCGCCTTCTCGGCGCCCAAGATCGGCACCTTCGACACCGAGCTGGTGCGCGAGTTCTTCCAGGCACTGGCCCAGAATGCCGGCATCACCCTGCACGTCACCAACCATTACGGCGCCAACAACCACCACATCGCCGAAACCTGCTTCAAGGCCGTGGCGCGCGCGCTGCGCATGGCCCTTGAAAGCGATCCGCGCCAGCCTGACGCAGTACCCTCGACCAAGGGCAGCCTGAAGGGATAGCCATGGCCATCCATGTCGTCATGGAGCCGCCCGCCAAGGCGGGACAAAACGCTTCGGAAGCGGCCGTCTTCATTCGCGATGGCTTCCATTTCTTCGGCTTCATTGCGCCGCTGCTGTGGCTGTTGTGGCATCGGCTCTGGCTCGAAGCGGCGATGACCCTCGCCGCCACCCTGGCGCTTGCCGCGGCCAGCGAATGGGCAGGACTGACGTTTGCGGCACCGCTGCTGCCCTTGCTCATCTCGCTCTATGTCGGGCTCGAAGGCGGCGCGCTGCGCATCGCAGCGCTTCGCCGTGCCGGCTGGCACCAGTGGGGTGTCGTCGAGGCGGATTCGGTGGAAGACGCCGAGATGCGCTACCTCTTCGCCGCTGAAGCCGACGATGAGCCCGCCCCGGCTCCTGTTGCCATCTCCCCTGCCACGCCCCGGCCCCAGCCTGCTGGCGGAGCGCTCGGCCTCCTGCACTATCCCGGAAGAAACTGACATGCGCGTTGCCATCATCGACTACGGCTCGGGCAATCTGCGCTCGGCGACCAAGGCCTTCGAGCGTGCTGCCCGCGAGGCCGGCATATCGGCCGAGATCGAGCTGACGGCGGATGCCTGCCGCGTGCTTTCGGCCGACCGCATCGTGCTGCCCGGCGTCGGCGCCTATGCCGACTGCGCCCGCGGCCTGCGCGCCGTCGACGGCATGTGGGACGCGGTCGAGGAAGTCGCCATCCGCAAGGCGCATCCCTTCCTCGGCATCTGCGTCGGCATGCAGCTGATGTCCGAGCGCGGACTGGAAAAGACGGTCACCGAGGGCTTTGGCTGGATCGCCGGCGATGTCAAGGAGATCACGCCGAGCGACCCGTCGCTGAAGATTCCGCAGATCGGCTGGAACACGATTCACGTGAAACATCCGCACCCGGTCTTCGAGGGAATCCCTACCGGACCCGGCGGCCTGCACGCCTATTTCGTGCATTCCTACCATCTCGACGCAACCGACGAGAAACAGGTCCTGGCCAGTGCCGACTATGGCGGCCGTGTCACGGCGGCCGTTGCGCGCGACAATCTGGTCGGCACGCAGTTTCATCCTGAAAAGAGCCAGGCCCTTGGCCTTGCCCTCATCGCCAATTTCCTGAGGTGGAAGCCATGATCCTCTTTCCGGCCATCGACCTCAAGGACGGCCAGTGCGTTCGCCTCAAGCTTGGCGACATGGACCAGGCGACCGTCTACAACGATGACCCCGGCGCCCAGGCGAAAGCCTTCGAGGACCAGGGCTTCGAATGGCTGCATGTCGTCGACCTCAACGGTGCGTTTGCCGGCGAGAGCGTCAATGGCGCGGCCGTCGAGGCGATCCTCAAGGCGACGAAGAATCCGGTCCAGCTCGGCGGCGGCATCCGGACGCTCGATCACATCGAGCGCTGGCTCTCCAAGGGCCTCGCCCGGGTCATCCTCGGCACCGTCGCCGTCCGTGACCCCGAACTCGTCAAGGAAGCCTGCAGGAAGTTCCCCGGCAAGGTTGCCGTCGGCATCGATGCCAAGGGCGGCAAGGTCGCCGTCGAGGGTTGGGCTGAAGCGTCGAGCCTCGGCGTTGTCGAACTGGCGAAGAAATTCGAGGGCGCCGGCGTCGCCGCCATCATCTACACCGACATCGACCGTGACGGGGTGCTGGCCGGCATCAACTGGGATTCGACCATCGACCTCGCCGAGGCGGTCTCGATCCCGGTCATTGCCTCAGGCGGCCTCGCCTCGCTGGCCGACATCGTCCGGATGACCATGCCCGACGCGAAGAAACTCGAAGGCGCCATCTCCGGCCGCGCGCTCTATGACGGCCGCATCGACCCTGCCCAGGCGCTGGCGATCCTGCGCGGCGAGCTGAAACCCGAGCCGGGATTGTTCGAGGAACGGAAATGACCCTCAAGGCCCGCGCCATCTCCTGCCTCGACGTCAAGGACAGCCCGCGTCGCCCGCAGCCGCGAAGCGGCGAGGACGCGCAAACAAAAGAGGAGGCCGTCCTTTGACCCTCAAAGCCCGTGTCATTCCGTGCCTCGACGTCAAGGACGGCCGTGTCGTCAAGGGCGTCCAGTTCGTCGATCTGATCGACGCCGGCGATCCGGTCGAAGCCGCCAAGGCCTATGACGCCGCCGGTGCCGACGAGCTCTGCTTTCTCGACATCACCGCCTCGTCCGACAATCGCGAGACCATCTTCGACGTGGTCGCCCGCACTGCCGAGCAGTGCTTCATGCCGCTGACCGTCGGCGGCGGCGTGCGCCAGGTTGCCGACATCCGCAGGCTGCTGCTCGCCGGTGCCGACAAGGTTGCCATCAACACGGCGGCCGTGAAGAACCCCGCCTTCGTCGCCGAGGCCGCCGACAAGTTCGGCAACCAGTGCATCGTCGTTGCCATCGACGCCAAGAAGGTGTCTCAGGCCAACGAAGCCGACCGCTGGGAGATCTTCACCCATGGCGGCCGCGAGCGCACCGGCATCGATGCGGTCGAGTTCGCCCGCAAGGTCGTCGACCTCGGCGCCGGCGAAATCCTGCTCACCTCGATGGACCGAGACGGCACCAAGATCGGCTACGACATCGCCTTGACCCGCGCGGTGGCGGACGCCGTGCGTGCGCCGGTCATCGCCTCGGGCGGCGTCGGCAACCTCGACCACATGGTCGACGGTATCCGTGAGGGACATGCGACGGCGGTGCTTGCCGCGTCGATTTTCCATTTTGGCACCTACACCGTTGCCGAGGCCAAGGCGCACATGGCAAAAGCAGGTTTGCCGATGCGGCTCGACCCGATTGGCTGACTGGAGCATGATCCCGAAAAGTGGGAACCGGTTTTCGGAAAAGATCATGCTCCAACAAGAAGATAGAGCCCCATTCCGATTCAATCGGAATGGAACAGGCTCTAAAGTATCGAGGCCAAGATGAGCGGATTTTCCCTTTCCGACCTGGAAAAAATCGTCACCGAGCGGGCGCGTTCGGGCGATGCCAATTCATGGACCGCCAAGCTCTACCAGGGCGGCATGGAACGCGCGGCCAAGAAGCTCGGCGAAGAGGCGGTCGAGACCGTCATCGCTGCGGTCAAGGGCGACGATCGCGCCCTCGTTTCGGAAAGTGCCGATCTCCTTTATCATTGGCTCGTCGTGCTGGCTGTTGCCGGCGTGCCGATGGCCGAGGTGATGGCCGAGCTCGAGCGCCGCACCGCCCAGTCGGGTGTCGCCGAGAAGGCCGCGCGCAAGAACGAGGGCTGACCGCTGGTCAGGTCCCGCAGGGGAGGTTCGATGGATCAACTCGCGCCGGCGGACAAATACTCGCCTTACTGGTTTTTCTCGGCCGAGCATTGGGCCGGCTTCGGCGCCGACATGTCGATGACCCTGACCGCGGACGAGGTCAGGCGGCTGAGCTCGATGTACGAGCCCATCGACCTGGTCGAGGTCCGGCGCATCTACCTGTCTTTGTCGCGGCTGCTTTCGGCCCATGTCGAAACCAGTCAGCAGCTGTTTCGCCAGCGCCAGCGCTTCTTCAATTCGGACAAGAAGGGCACCAAGACCCCCTTCATCATCGGCATGGCGGGGTCGGTCGCCGTCGGCAAGTCGACCACCGCGCGTATCCTCAAGGAGCTTCTCACCCGCTGGCCGTCGAGCCCGAAGGTCGATCTGGTTACCACCGACGGTTTCCTCTATCCCAACGACGTGCTGCGCCGCGACAGCCTGATGGAGCGCAAGGGTTTCCCTGACAGCTACGATGTCGGCGCGCTGCTGCGCTTCCTCTCGGCGATCAAGTCGGGCCAGCCCAACGTCCGCGCGCCGGTCTATTCGCATTTGACCTATGACGTCATGCCCGGCGAGTTCGTCACCGTCGACCGCCCCGACATCCTGATTTTCGAGGGCATCAACGTGCTGCAGCCGCGCGAGTTGCCGAAGGACGGCAACTTGGTGCCCTTCGTCTCCGACTTCTTCGACTTCTCGATCTACATCGACGCCGATGAGAGCATCATCCATGAGTGGTACATCGACCGCTTCATGCGGCTGCGCGAAACCGCCTTCCGCAATCCGCAGTCGTTCTTCCATCGCTACTCGCAGCTGTCGGAGGATGCGGCCCGCGCCATTGCCGAGGGGCTGTGGGCCAACATCAACCTGAAGAACTTGCGCGAGAACATCCTGCCGACGCGCCCGCGCGCCGATCTTATCCTCAAGAAGGGTGCTGGCCATCTCGTCGAGGAAGTGGCGATCCGCAAGCTTTAGGCCGGCTTCGTCACCCGCCTGAGCGTCAGGTTGATCCGGCCGCCCTGCTTTAGCAGCGCCGACGTCATCGGATAGATGCGGTCGACGCCATGGAAGGCGAGCCGCCCTTCCCCGCCCAGCACCACCACGTCGCCGCTTTCCAGCCTGAACGACACCGTCCGGTCGTCGCGCCGCATGCCGCCGACGCGGAACAGGCAGGCATCGCCCAGGGATACCGACACCACGGGAGCTTCGAACTCCTTTTCGTCGCGGTCCTGGTGCAGGCCCATCTTGGCGGTGTCGGTGTAGAAGTTTACCAGGCAGGCCTCCGGAGGATGCGGATAGCCTGCGACCTCGCGCCATAGGGAAAGCAGCGCTTCGGGGATCGGCGGCCACGGCGCCCCGGTGACCGGATGGGTCGGCTGGTAGCGATAACCGCCCTCCTTGTCGGTGACCCAGCCCAGAGTGCCGCAATTGGTCATCCGCACGCTCATTTCCTTGCCGGTCTTCGGCATGGCGGGCGTGTAGAGCGGTGCCGTCTTCACCACCTCGCGGATGCTGTCGACCAGGCTTTCCTGGGCATCGCGCGAGAGAAAGCCGGGCATGTGGCGGATGCCTTTGGGAAGCACGAGCACGTTAGGGACCTTTCGATTCCGCCCAGAATGCCACTCCACAAGCAAAACGGCGACCCGAAAGCCGCCGTTCCGCATGATATGATGGCTTGGCTTCAGGCCGTCGCGATGTCGGGGATGCGCAGCACCTGGCCGGGATAGATCTTGTCAGGGTGCGTCAGCATCGGCTTGTTGGCCTCGAAGATGACGGTGTATTTCGACGCCTTGCCCTTGCCGTACTGGGCTTCGGCGATCTTCGACAGGTTGTCGCCCTTCTTGACGGTGTAGAACACCGGCGCTTTGGCCGGGGTCGCCGCCTTGACCAGTTCGGTCATGTCGACCTTGCTGTCGAGCTTGAGGCCGGAATCGGGCGCCACCACCTTCAGTTCGTCGGCCTGCACCTTGGAGACGCCGAGCGTGTTGCCGACGGCGATTACCGCCTTCTCGAAGATCGACTGGTCCTTGACCACGCCCGTCAGCACGGCGGTGTCGCCCTTGACCACCACCTGCACGTTGTCGGTGCCGAGCTTGTGCGAATCGAGTTCCTTCTTCAGCGTGTCGGCGCTCGGTGCCTCGTCGTCGCCGAAGCCAAGCTTCTTGCCGACATTCTTGACGAAATCGAACATGCCCATTCGTGGTCTCCCTTGCTGTGGCATTCGCCGGAGCTTGGCACCTGCATTGCCGAAATGGAAGCGGTATTGATTCCCGAGGCTTAATCGCCGTCGACGCGTCCGCGCAGCTTCTTGACCGTCGCGCGCCCGGCCTTGCTTTTCAGCCGTCGCTCCACCGAGCCTTTTGTCGGCCTGGTCTTCTTGCGCGGCGGCGGTGGCGGTTCGGCAGCCTTGGCGACAAGTGCCGCAAGCCGCGCCCTGGCGTCGGCCCGGTTCTGCTCCTGGGTGCGGTAGCGCCCGGCCTCGATGACGATCACGCCCTCCTTGGTCGCCTTCTGGCCGGCAAGCTTGATGGTGCGCTCGCGCACGCGTTCGGGCAGGCCCGGCGCGTTCGCGGCGTCGAAGCGCAGTTGCACGGCGGTGGCGACCTTGTTGACGTTCTGGCCCCCCGGCCCCGACGAGCGGATGAAGTTCTCCTCGATGTCGTCGGGATGGATGACCACGTCATGGGCAATGATGATCTTGTCGTCGGCGCTCATGCGCCAAGTCATGCCGTGGCGCGGCGCAAAAGAAAAGGCCCGGCACTTGGCCGGGCCTTTTCGATGTCGTTTCGGCAGGCCGCGATTACTCGGCGGCTTCCTGGGTGCGGGGCGCCGCGCCGCGCACGGTGGCGTCGACATGGCTTTCGAACTTGCCGAAATTGTCGATGAACATCGACACCAGCTTGCTGGCCTGGCGGTCATAGGCAGCGCCGTCGGCCCAGGTCGAGCGCGGGTCGAGGATCTTGCCTTCGACGCCGGGAACCGAAACCGGCACGGCGAAGCCGAAATTGGCATCGGTGCGGAATTCGACCGCGTTGAGCGAGCCGTCGAGGGCCGCAGCAAGCAGTGCGCGCGTCGCCTTGATCGGCATGCGCGAACCCGTGCCATAGGCGCCGCCGGTCCAGCCGGTGTTGACCAGCCAGCAATTGACGCCGTGGTCGGAGATCAGCTGGCGCAGCAGGTTGCCGTATTCGCTGGGGTGCCTGGGCATGAACGGCGCGCCGAAGCAGGTCGAGAACGTCGCCTCGGGCTCGGTCACGCCGCGTTCGGTGCCGGCGACCTTGGCCGTGTAGCCCGACAGGAAGTGGTACATCGCCTGTGCCGGCGTCAGCTTGGCGATGGGCGGCATCACGCCGAAGGCATCGGCCGTCAGCATGATGATGTTCTTCGGGTGGCTGGCGAGGCCGGTGGCGCTGGCGTTCGGAATGAAGTCGAGCGGATAGGCGCAACGGGTGTTTTCCGTACGCGAGCCGTCGTTGAAGTCGGGCACGCGATTGTCGTCGAGAATGACGTTCTCGAGCACCGTGCCGAAGCGCTGGGTCGTCGCGAAGATTTCTGGCTCGGCCTCGGCCGAGAGCCTGATCGTCTTGGCGTAGCAGCCGCCTTCGAAGTTGAAGATGCCGCCCGGGCCCCAGCCATGCTCGTCGTCGCCGATCAGCGTGCGCGCAGGGTCGGCCGACAGCGTCGTCTTGCCGGTGCCGGAAAGGCCGAAGAAGATGGCGGCATCGCCGTCCGGGCCCTCATTGGCCGAGCAGTGCATCGGCATCACGCCGCCGGCGGGCAGGATGTAGTTGAGCGCGGTGAACACCGACTTCTTCATTTCGCCGGCATATTCGGTGCCGCCGATGAGCACGATCATGCGCGTCAGGTCGACGGCGATCAGCGTCTCGCTGCGGCCGCCATGGCGCGCATTGTCGGCCTGGAACGACGGCAGGTCGATGATCGTCATCTTCGGTGCGAAGCCGGCCAGCTCCGCCTCGTCCGGGCGGATCAGCAGGTTGCGGATGAACATCGAGTGCCAGGCATATTCGGTGATGACCCGCGTCGGCAGGCTCAGCGAGCGGTCGGCGCCGCCGATCAGGTCCTGGACGAACAGATCCTTGTCAGCCGCATGGGCGAGGAAATCGGCGTGCAGCGCGTCGAACTGCGACCGCGTCATGGCATTGTTGTTGTCCCACCAGACCTGGGCCTCGGTGTTTTCGTCGCGCACGACGAACTTGTCCTTGGGCGAGCGGCCGGTGTACTGGCCGGTGTCGGCGACGAGCGCGCCGTGCGCCGTCAGCTGGGCCTCGCCGCGGCGAACCGCCTCTTCGACCAGCAGTGCAGCGCCCAGGTTGTAATGCACGGTGCCCGACGTCTTGAGCCCTGCCGTTTCGATCCCGTTGGCGGGATTACGCTTACCGATTTCCGACATTCGGTGAACCCTCGTTCGATTTGACGCCAATGTCCGGTCTGCGGGCCGGACGCCGCTGTCCCCGAGGGACCGAGGCAGCCAGAAACAGAAAAGCCAAGCGATTTCAAATCATTAATCGATTTAAAAATTTTGAAATTTATCTAAATCGTTTAAATGGCGGGGATTGGCGGCACCTTGCCCGGGAGTCAGGCAGGTTTTTTGTTCGAGCTTTTTTCGTGCCGCCCCATATAGCAAGCGAACTGGTTGTGGTGGTTGCACTCCCCTTCATCGGGGGGTATGCCACATTTTGTACCTAATTTGTCCTGCAAAAGCCCTGCTCGGAAGCAGGAAGGGACACCCGCTCATGAGGGAGCCGCTGGAAATGGCAACGATCGCGCTTGTCGACGACGACCGCAACATTTTGACATCGGTTTCGATAGCGCTCGAGTCCGAAGGGTATCGTGTCGAGACCTACACCGACGGTGCCTCGGCACTGGAGGGGCTGGCCGCGCGGCCGCCGAACCTCGCCATCCTCGACATCAAGATGCCGCGCATGGACGGCATGGAGCTGTTGCGCCGTTTGCGCCAGAAGACCGACCTGCCGGTGATCTTCCTGACGTCGAAGGACGATGAGATCGATGAGCTGTTCGGCCTCAAGATGGGCGCCGACGATTTCATCCGCAAGCCGTTTTCCCAGCGTCTGCTGGTCGAGCGCGTACGCGCCGTGCTGCGCCGTGCCAGTGCCCGCGAGGCCGCGGCCAAGACGCCGAGCCCGCAGTCGCGTTCGCTGGAGCGCGGCCAGTTGGTGATGGACCAGGAGCGCCACACCTGCACCTGGAAGGGCGAGCCGGTCATCTTGACCGTCACCGAATTCCTGATCCTGCACTCGCTGGCCCAGCGCCCGGGTGTCGTCAAAAGCCGAGACGCCTTGATGGATTCGGCTTATGATGAGCAGGTCTATGTCGATGACCGTACCATCGACAGCCACATCAAGCGCCTGCGCAAGAAGTTCAAGGCCGTCGACGACGACTTCGAGATGATCGAAACGCTCTATGGTGTCGGCTACAGATTCCGCGAAGCGTGAGATCGGCGGGGGCTGAGATCACATGGCGATGGAAGCAGAGATCAGGAAACCCGTGGCCGCCACGAAGCGGTCGCGCGGTCGCCTGTCGCTGTTCCTCGACCGGGCAAGGATTCGGCTGAGCCGCTTCCTCGGCCACTATTTCTTCTCCAGCCTGACGCGCCGCATCCTGTTCCTCAACCTCGCCGGGTTGGCGGTGCTGGTCGCCGGCATCCTGTATCTCAACACGTTCCGCGACGGCCTGATCGGCGCTCGTGTCGAGAGCCTGATGACGCAGGGCGAGATCATTGCCGGCGCCATTGCCGCCTCGGCCACCGTCGAGACCGATTCGATCAGCATCGACCCGGAAAAGCTGCTCGAGCTGCAGGCCGGCGAAACGCTTGGCCCGGGCTCCGACCAGCTCGACAGCCTCGATTTTCCGATCAATCCCGAGCGCGTGGCGCCCGTCCTGCGCCGGCTGATCTCGCCGACCAGGACGCGCGCCCGCATCTACGACCGCGACGCCAATCTGCTGCTCGATTCGCGTCATCTCTATTCGCGCGGCCAGATCCTCCGCTACGACCTTCCGCCCGTCGAAGAAGACGAGCCGACCGTGTTCGAGCGGGCGCAGAAGTTCATCTTCGACTTTTTCCGCGACAGCGCGCTGCCGGTCTACAAGGAACAGCCCGGCGGCAATGGCGCTGCCTTCCCCGAGGTCGTCCAGGCATTGACCGGCGGCCCGGCGACGATCGTCCGGGTCAGCGAACAGGGCGAGCAGATCGTCTCCGTCGCCGTTCCGATCCAGCGCTTCCGCGCCGTGCTCGGCGTGCTGATGCTGTCGACCGAAGGCGGCGACATCGACAAGATCGTCGCTGCCGAGCAGAAGGCCATCCTGCGCGTCTTCGGCGTGGCTGCTTTGGTCACGGCCATTCTGTCGATGCTGCTGGCATCGACCATCGCCAACCCGCTGCGCCGGCTGTCCGCTGCCGCCAACCGGGTGCGCCGCGGCGGCAAGAGCCGCGAGGAAATCCCCGATTTCTCCGATCGCCAGGACGAGATCGGCAACCTGTCGGTTGCCGTGCGCGACATGACCAAGGCGCTTTACGCCCGCATCGAAGCGATCGAGAGTTTTGCCGCCGACGTCAGCCACGAGCTCAAGAACCCGCTGACCTCGCTGCGCAGCGCAGTCGAGACTTTGCCGCTCGCCAGGAACGAAAGCTCGCGCGAGCGGCTGATGGAGGTCATCCAGCACGACGTGAAGCGTCTCGACCGGTTGATCACCGACATCTCCGACGCCTCCCGTCTCGATGCCGAGCTGGCGCGCGAGGATGCCGGCAAGGTGGATCTCAAGAAGTTCATCGGCGACCTGGTTTCCGTGTCGCGCGAGGCCGGCCGCCACAAGAAGGCGGTTGAGATCGCGTTCACCGTCGCCAAGCTGCCTGCTGGCATGAAGAACTACAACGTCGTCGGCCACGACCTGCGCATCGGCCAGGTCATCACCAACCTGATCGAGAACGCCCGCTCCTTCGTGCCCGACGACCATGGCCACATTGCCATTTCGCTGGCCCGTGTCGGCAAGTTCAATGTCATCACGGTCGAGGACAACGGCCCCGGCATTCGTGCCGAAAACATCGACCGCATCTTTGAGCGCTTCTACACCGACCGCCCGGCGGGCGAGGCTTTCGGCCAGAATTCCGGCCTCGGCCTGTCGATCAGCCGCCAGATCGTCGAGGCCCATGGCGGCACGCTGAGTGCTGAAAACATCACAGGCACCAAGCCGGGCGAACTCAAGGGCGCGCGCTTCGTCGTTGCCCTGCCGGCCGACAGCTGACCCGTGGCGCCAGCCAACATGCATGCCACGGCGGTTGTGCTCGGCGATCGCTGCGTGCTGGTCGCCGGATCGTCGGGATCGGGCAAGACGGCGCTTGCTTTGGCGCTGGTCGAGAAATTCCGCGGCGCAGGCCGATTTGCTAGGCTGGTTTCCGACGATCAGGTCTTCCTGTCGGTGCACTATGGCAGGCTTTTGTGCCATGCTCCGCAAGCCATTTCCGGCCTGGCCGAAGTCCGCGGCGTCGGTCCGGTTCCGGTCGAGCATGAAGCCGCAGCTGCAGTCGACCTGCTGGTCAGGCTCGTTCCTGCGACCGAAGTGGAACGGTTGCCTGGACAGGACAGCGAGCCGATCCTTGGTTGCATGATAAAGCGTTTGCTGCTCGCTGAGCGGGAAAATTCCATGGCTACCCCGGCAATTCTGGCCCGGCTGGGCATCACCCTCTTCGCCTGACGCTGCACAAACTTTTTGCTGCATTGCGTCAAAATGGCGTGGCGAGCAGCAGATTGGGGCTTGTAAACGCTCTCGCCCTCGACAAGATAGCGCTCCCGCCCTCCGCGAAGGCGGCAAGAGTACTGCGCGGCTGTGAAGAGGCCATGACGGGAGCCAAATCAGAATGATCGGACTCGTGCTTGTGACGCACGGTCAGCTGGCCGAAGAGTTCCGCCATGCCGTGGAACACGTCGTCGGACCGCAGGACAATTTCGAGACAGTCTCCATCGGAGCCGACGATGACATGGCGCAGCGTCGCAGCGACATCATCGACGCCGTCGCCAGCGCCGACACCGGCAATGGCGTGGTCGTGCTCACCGACATGTTCGGCGGAACGCCGTCCAATCTGGCGATTTCGGTGATGGAAGCCGGCCGTGTCGAAGTCATCGCCGGCATGAACCTGCCGATGCTCATCAAGCTGACGAGCGTGCGCAAGGCCGACAACATGGCCGCTGCCCTCGACGAGGCACAGGCCGCCGGCCGCAAATACATCAATGTTGCAAGTCAGGTGTTGAGCGGCAAATGAGCGGCATGCCCTACTCGCCCGAGAAGGGCCACATCGTCCGCGATCTCACCATAGTCAACCAGCGCGGCCTGCATGCCCGCGCCTCGGCCAAGTTTGTCCAGATCGCCGGCGAGTTCCAGGCCAATGTCACCGTCGAGAAGGACGGCATTTCCGTCGGCGGCACCTCGATCATGGGCCTGATGATGCTCGCCGCCAGCCCCGGCTGCACCATCCGCGTCACAGCCAGCGGCCCGGAGGCCACCGAGGCGATGGAAGCGCTTTCGACGCTCGTCGCCGCCCGCTTCGGCGAGGAGTGCTGATCGCCGGACTGAGTCCTGCGTGACATGCACGAATAAAGATTTCTTTATGTCCCATTGTCGATAACGGCCTGATCTGGTAGTCAGGCCGATCTTTCGCGCGCCCCCGCATCCCTCCCGCGGCGGCGTGAAGCAAACAGGAATCGGAGCAAGCCATGACGGGTAGCAAGGATTATCTGGTCGCCGACATTTCGCTCGCCGGCTGGGGTCGCAAGGAAATCGAGATCGCCGAAACCGAGATGCCGGGCCTGATGGCCTGCCGCGAGGAGTTCGGTGAAGCAAAGCCGCTCAAGGGCGCGCGCATTTCCGGGTCGCTGCACATGACCATCCAGACGGCTGTGCTGATCGAGACGCTGAAGGAACTCGGTGCCGACATCCGCTGGGCCTCGTGCAATATCTTCTCGACCCAGGATCATGCCGCGGCAGCCATCGCGGACGCCGGCATCCCGGTCTTCGCCGTCAAGGGCGAGACGCTCGAGGAATACTGGCAGTACACCGACCAGATCTTCCAGTGGACCGATGGCGGTGCCACCAACATGATCCTCGACGATGGCGGCGACGCCACCATGTACATCCTGATCGGCGCCCGTGCCGAGGCCGGCGAGAACGTGCTGTCCAACCCGGGCAGCGAAGAGGAAGAGATCCTGTTCGCCCAGATCAAGAAGCGCATGGCTGAAACGCCGGGCTTCTTCGCCAAGCACAAGGCTGCCATCCGCGGCGTCACCGAAGAGACCACGACCGGCGTTAACCGTCTCTACCAGCTGCAGAAGAAGGGCCTGCTGCCCTTCCCGGCAATCAACGTCAATGACTCCGTCACCAAGTCGAAGTTCGACAACAAGTACGGCTGCAAGGAATCGCTGGTCGACGGCATCCGCCGCGGCACCGACGTCATGATGGCCGGCAAGGTCGCCGTCGTCTGCGGTTACGGCGACGTCGGCAAGGGCTCGGCCGCTTCGCTCCAGGGTGCCGGCGCCCGCGTCAAGGTCACGGAAGTCGACCCGATCTGCGCGCTCCAGGCCGCGATGGACGGCTTCGAGGTCGTCACGCTGGAAGACGCAGCACCGACCGCCGACATCGTCATCACCACGACCGGCAACAAGGACGTCATCACCCTCGACGACATGCGCCGGATGAAGGACATGGTCATCGTCGGCAACATCGGCCACTTCGACAACGAGATCCAGGTCGCCGCCCTGCGCAACCTCAAGTGGACCAACGTCAAGCCGCAGGTCGACATGATCACCTTCCCGGATGGCAAGCGCATGCTGCTCCTGTCGGAAGGTCGTCTGCTCAACCTCGGCAATGCCACCGGCCACCCCAGCTTCGTCATGTCGGCGTCGTTCACCAACCAGACGCTGGCCCAGATCGAGCTTTTCACCAAGCCCGGCCAGTACAAGAACGAAGTCTATGTCCTGCCCAAGCATCTCGACGAGAAGGTCGCCCGCCTGCACCTCGACAAGCTCGGTGCCAAGCTGACCACCCTGTCTGATGAACAGGCCACTTATATCGGCGTGACGCCGAAGGGCCCGTTCAAGCCGGAACACTACCGCTATTAACCATAGCGTAAATACATACAACATATTGAAACCGGGCGATTGACTTTCGCCCGGTTTCTTTTTTGCGCGCACGCCTTCTTCACGGCGATTCGCCTAACGGCTATTGTGGCGTGATTCGCCACGCGCCCGTTCTCGGCGGAACTTTTTGGGGCGCTTCAGGGCGGTCTTGCAGTCAGGCGGCGGAGAGGAACAAGACATGCCGGGGGAATACCCGCTTTCAGCGGGACAGGCCGTTTCCGGCGGCCGACAGGATTCGCAGATGCCTCTTCCAGGCGGTATGTGGCAGGCCGTGCGCCGGCTCGGCAGCCGTTCTGCCGTGGCTTTGCTTGGCGCCACTGCCCTGTGCGCGCCTGTCGGATATGCCCACGCCCAGCAGGCAACCATCGCCAGCCTGCCCACCGCCGAAGTCATCCAGCTCGCCGTGCTCGTCGGCGTCATGGGCGCGGCGCTCATTTCCGCCATCGCGCTGATCCGTGAAAAGGCCCGCATTGCCGCCGAAAACGTCGAACTGCGCGGCCGCGTCGCCGACCTCAATGCATCGCTGCAGCGGTCGGAGGCCCTGCTCAACCTGCGCGACCAGCGCGTCATCGTCTGGGCCAACGAGAACAAGAAGCCAGAGCTGATCGGCTCGCTGCCGATCGAAACCGGCGCGCCGGACGATCGCGCCGCCTTCCTCGGTTTTGGCCGCTGGCTGATGCCGCGTTCGGCCGCAGCGCTCGAAAATGCCATCGCCGCCTTGCGCGACAAGGGCACCGCTTTCGAGCTGGTGGCGGAGACCCATGCCGGTGCCGCACTCGAAGTCCATGGCCGCAAGAGCGGCGCCCACGCCATCGTCCGCTTTGTCTCGATCTCCGAGGCCCAGCGCGGCCAGGCGCGGTTGACGCTCGACAACCAGCGGCTCAGCGCCGAATACGAAACGCTCGTCGGCCTGGTCGATGCCATCGACATGCCGTTCTGGATGCGCGATGCCGACGGCCGGCTGAAATGGGTCAACAAGGCCTTCGCCAAGGCCGTCGAAGCAACCGATTCCGCCGCAGCCATCCGCGACGGCAAGGAGTTTCTGGGCACGCAGTCGCGCGAGGCGATCGCCCAGCAGCACCTGTCGCGTCCCGTCTTCCAGCAGACGCTGTCGACCGTTATCGACGGCGACCGCCGCATGTTTGCCGTCACCGACGTCGTCGGCAGGGAAGGTTCTGCAGGCATCGCCGCCGACATGAGCGCAGCCGATGCCATCCGCGAGGAATACAGCCAGGTCGTGCGCAGCCACGCCGACACGCTCGACCAGGTGGCCACCGCCGTCGCCACCTTCGATGCCGGCCAGAAGCTGCGGTTCCACAACAACGCCTTCCAGAAGCTCTGGGAGCTCGATGCCGGCTATCTCTCCAGCGCGCCCGACAATGCCCTCCTGCTCGATCGCCTGCGCAGCGAGCGCAAGCTCCCGGAACAGCCGGAATGGCGGCGCTGGAAGGAAAACCTGCTCGGTGCCTACCGCGCCGTCGAGCCGCAGGAGCATCTCTGGCACCTGCCCGACGGCCGCACCATCCGCGTCGTCGCCAACCCGCAGCCCAAGGGCGGCGTCACCTGGGTGTTCGAGAACCTGACCGAGAAGATCGATCTCGAAAGCCGCTACACCACGGCAGTGCGCGTCCAGGGTGAAACCCTCGACAATCTCGCCGAGGGCGTCGTCGTTTTCGGCCCCGACGGCCGCATCCGCCTGTTCAACCCCGCCTTCGGCCAGCTCTGGGGCGTCTCGCCCGAGGTCCTGCGGCAGACCACGCATATCTCGGCGATCCGCGCCGAATGCGACACGCGCGCCGAAAACAGCCCATGGGCCGATTTCGTCGCCGCCGTCACCGGCTTCGACGAGCGCAGCGATCGTCATGGCCAAACCGAGCTCAATAACGGCTCGGTGCTCCAGCACGCCGTCATCCACCTGCCCAACGGCCAGGTGATGCTGACCTTTGTCGACGTCACCGACGGCGTCAACATGGAGCGCGCGCTGAAGGACAAGAACGAGGCGCTGCAGCGCGCCGACCAGATCAAGAACGAGTTCGTCCAGCACGTTTCCTATGAGCTGCGCTCGCCGCTGACCAACATCATCGGCTTCACCGAACTTCTGTCGCTGCCGGGCACCGGCCCGCTGTCGCCGCGCCAGCGCGAATATGTCGAGCACATCGGCTCGTCGTCGGGCGTGCTCCTGACCATCGTCAACGACATTCTCGACCTCGCCACCGTCGACGCCGGCATCATGCAGCTCGAAATCGCCGAGGTCCGTGTCGACCGTGCCATCGAGGCTGCCGCCGAACTGGTCGCCGACCGCCTGGAAGAGCATTCCATCAGCCTCGCCATCGAAACCGCCAGCGCGCCGAAGAGCTTCAATGGCGACGAAACGCGCGTGCGCCAGATCCTCTACAACCTGCTCAGCAACGCGGTGAACTACGCGCCGTCTGCGAGCACCATCACGCTGGTTTGCCGCCAGCGCGCCGAGGGCGTGGAGTTCTCCGTCCATGACGACGGCCCGGGCATGCCGTCGGAGGTGCTCGACACGGTGTTCCAGCGCTTCGAATCCCGCGTCAACGGCGGTCGCCGCCGTGGCGCCGGCCTCGGCCTGTCCATCGTCAAGAGCTTCGTCGAACTGCATGGCGGCACCGTCCGCATCGACAGCGGCAAGGACCGTGGCACGACGGTGGTCTGCCTGTTCCCCGATGCGCCTGCCGGCGTGCGGGTGGCGGCGGAGTAGGCTTCATGGCGGCCAGATCGCTGGAGCGCTTCCTGCCCGACGAGGCCGCCACCACGCGGCTGGGCGAAGATCTCGCCATGGCGGTCAAGCCGGGTGACGTGCTCCTGCTCGATGGCGATCTCGGTGCCGGGAAGTCGACGCTGGCGCGCGGCCTGATCCGGGCGCTCGCCGGCGATCCTGCGCACGAAGTGCCGAGCCCGACCTTCACGCTGGTGCAGAGCTACGACACGCCTGTCCCCGTTCATCATTTCGACCTTTACCGGCTGTCTTCCTCGGAGGAACTCTTGGAGCTCGGCTTCGACGAAGCGGTCGCTTCTGGTGTCGCGCTGGTCGAGTGGCCCGAGCGAGCGGCGGAAGCGATGCCTGCTGCCAGCCTGCGGCTCGCCATCGAGCACGAGGGCGACGGCCGCCGCATCGTCATCTCGGGCGATGGCCCGACCTTCGACCGCATCGCCCGTTCGCTCGCCATGCGAGACTTCCTCGTTTCGGCCGATTTCGGCGACGCCCGCCGTGCCCGCTTCACCGGCGACGCTTCGGCCCGAGGCTACGAAACCGTCACGCCGGAAGGCCAGGCTCCGCTCGTGCTGATGAATTCGCCAAGGCTGGTCCTCGGACCGCCCGTCCGCGACGGCAAGCCTTATGCCGAGATCGCCCACACGGCCCAGACGGTCGCTGCCTTCGTAGCCATCGATCGTGCGCTCGCCGCAGGCGGCGTCACCGTGCCCGGCATCGTCGCCCACGATCTCGATCAGGGTTTCCTGTTGCTCGAGCATCTCGGCACCGGCGCTTTCCTCGACCCCGTGGGCAAGCCCATCGCCGAGCGCTACGCCGCCGCTGCCGAGCTGCTGGCGATGATTCACGGGAAACAGTGGGACGATCGCCTTGAGGCAGCGCCCGGCGTCGTCCACCAGGTCCCACCCTTCGACCGCGATGCGCTGATGATCGAGGTCGACCTCCTGGTCGACTGGTACGTACCCGCCGTCACCGGCGCGCCCGCCTCCGATGCGTTGCGCGACGGCTACCGAGCCGCCTGGAACGCCATTTTCGACCGTCTCGCCGACAAGCAATACGGTCTGGTGCTGCGCGACTATCACTCGCCCAACATCATCTGGCGCGGGGAGAAGAAAGGTTTCGACCGGCTCGGCACCGTCGACTTCCAGGATGCGCTGATCGGCCCGGTCGCCTATGACGTCGCGTCGCTCGCCATGGACGCGCGGGTCACTGTCTCGCCCGACATCGAGCGGACCACCGTCGATGCCTATGTCGCCGCACGCAATACCGCAGGCAGTTTCGACGAGACCGCTTTCCGCGAGGCCTACGCCATCATGGCGGCGCAACGGAACTCGAAGATCCTCGGCATCTTCGTCCGCCTCGACCGCCGCGACGGCAAGCCGCAATATCTCAAGCACCTGCCGCGCATCCGCGACTATCTGCACCGCGCTCTGGCGCATCCCGCCCTGGCCGACCTGCGCGACTTCTACCGCGACAACCGCCTGCTCGAGGAGTTTGACGCGTGAGTGCTAAGGTTCCGTCCGTCGCCATGGTTCTCGCCGCCGGGCTCGGCAAGCGAATGCGGCCGATCACCGACACGATCCCCAAGCCGCTGGTGAAAATTGCCGGCAAGACCCTGCTCGACTGGGGCCTCGACAGCCTTGCCGAGGCGGGTGTCGAAAAGGCCGTCGTCAATGTTCATTACCTGCCCGACCAGATTGTCGCGCATGTCGCTTCGCGCACCGCTCCGCGCATCGCCGTCTCCGACGAGCGCGACGGCCTGCTCGATTCCGCCGGAGGCATCGTCAAGGCGCTGCCCGGGCTCGGCGCCGAACCGTTCTACATCGTCAATGCCGACACCTTCTGGATCGACGAGGGTACGCCCAACCTCACCCGCCTCGCCCTTGCCTGGGACGATGAGCGGATGGATATTCTCATCATGCTCGCGGCTCTCGACCAGGCGACCGGCCATTCCGGCGGCACCGACTTTCTCGTCGCACGGGACGGCCGGCTGAGCCGTGCCAGGGGTGCGCCCGACGGCCTGATCTATGCCGGCGCCGCCATCATCCACCCTCGCATCTTCGCCGGAGCGACCGCCACTCCCGCCTCGCTCAACCGCTATTTCGACGAGGCGATATCGGCCGGCCGCCTCCATGGCATGCAGATGCAGGGCAGCTGGATCACCGTCGGCACGCCCGACGCCATCGCGCCGGCCGAGGCTGCGGTGAAAAGGGCCCTGGCAGGGGTGCAATGAGCGGCCGCGCGTCGCCACGCGTCTTTTCCATCCCGCCCGGCACACCCTTCCTGCCGACGCTGGCGGCATCCTTGCTCGACGGCCGCCTGATCCCCGACTTCCGCTTCGACGGCGACCCGCTGGCGCTGGCCGACGTCACCATCTACGTGCCGACGCGCCGCGCTGCGCGTGCCCTGCGCGGCGTCTTCGTCGATGCCGCCGGCGGCCGCTCGGCCATCTTGCCGGTCATCAAGCCGCTTGGCGAATTCGACGAGGACGAGGCCGCCTTCGAGACCGAAGGCGCTGGCGCTCTCGACCTTGCGCCGCCGATCTCGTCGGTCGATCGGCTGCTCATGTTGGCACCCCTGGTGCGCGCCTGGAAGCGCCGCTTGCCGGCCCATGTCGCCGCTTTGTTCGAGGAAGAAGTCGTGGTGCCGGCCTCCGCCGCCGACGCCATCTGGCTGGCGCGCGACCTTGCCGGGCTGATGGACGAGATCGAGACCGAAGGCTCCGATTGGGCCAAGCTCGGCGGCCTCGTCTCCGGCGAGCTGTCCAGCTGGTGGCAGGTCACGCTCGACTTCCTGTCCATCGTCACCTCGGTCTGGCCCGACCTGCTCGCCGAGCGCGATCAGTCCAATCCGGCCGCGCATCGCAGCGCCCTGATCCGGCTCGAGGCCGAGCGCCTCAGGCGCAGTCCACCCGCCGGACCGGTCATCGCCGCCGGGTCCACCGGTTCGATTCCTGCGACCGCCGAACTGTTGGCGGCCATCGCTCGCCTGCCGCGCGGCGCTGTCGTCCTGCCCGGGCTCGACGCGACGCTCGATGAGGTCGCCTTCGAGGCCATCACCGCGCCCGATCTCCGCGCCTCGGTCCTCGGCCATCCGCAATACGGCCTCGCCAAGCTGATCGGCAAGATCGGCATCCTGCGCGGCGACGTCGAGGAACTGGGCACGCCGTCTCCCGCCTTGGTCCGCCGTGCGACGATCGTCGGCGAGGCGCTGCGCCCGGCCGAGACCACCGACGCCTGGGCCGAAAAGCGCGGCAGCGTCAGCGACGCCGAAATTTCGGATGCCCTTGCCGGCATCACGCTGCTCGAAGCCGCCCATGAGCGTGACGAGGCAGCCGCCATCGCCATCGCCTTGCGCGAGGCGGTTGCCGCCGACGGCCATCGCGCCGCTCTTGTCACCTCCGATCGTAACCTTGCCCGCCGCGTCGCCGCCGAACTCCGCCGCTTCGGCATCCAGGCCGACGATTCCGGCGGCGTTCCGCTGGCCAACACCCCGCCCGCCGCCCTGCTGCGCACCATGGTCGAGGCGGCGATCCGCCCCGGCGATCCCGTTGCCGTGCTGTCGCTGCTCAAGCATCCGCTGCTTCGGCTCGGGCTCGATCGCCACATCGTCAGGCGCGCCGCCGAAACCATCGAGCTTGTGGTGCTGCGCGGCGGCGTTGGCCGGCCCGATGTCGCTCGGCTCGCCGAGGATTTCGACGCGCGCCTTGCCGGCATCGGCGACGCGTCGCGAAAACCCTTCTGGTTCGACCGCGTCAATGTCCGCCGCATCGAAGACGCGCGTGACGTCGCGGCCCGGCTGGTCGCTGCGGTGGCGCCGCTCGCCGCACTGCGTGGCGACGAGGCCGTCGACCTCGGCGCTATCGTCCGCGCGACGGTCGAAGCGCTGGAAAACCTCGGGCGCGACGAGCTTGGCGGGCTGGCTGTGCTTTATGACGGCGACGCCGGCGCCAAGTTGGCGGAAGCGCTCCGTGGGCTTGTCTCGGCCCAGGCATCGTTCGGTTTCGCCGCGGTCGAGTGGCCCGACGTGCTCGACGCGCTTGTCGCCCCCGAGGCGGTGAAGCCGTCGCAGGGCGCCGACCGCGCCATCTCCATCTGGGGCGCGCTCGAAGCGCGCCTGCTGACCGTCGACACGCTGGTCATCGGCGCCCTCAACGAAGGCAGCTGGCCGCGCAAGGCCGAGGCCGACCGTTTTATGTCGCGCGTCATGAAATCCGGCATCGACCTTGAGCCGCCGGAACGCCGCATCGGCCTCGCCGCCCATGATTTCCAGATGGCGATGGGCGCGAAAAACGTTGTCCTGTCGCGCTCGGCTCGTTCCGGTGATGCACCGGCCGTGCCGTCGCGCTGGTTGCAGCGCCTGCTGACTTATGTCGGTCCCGACCATGCCGCCGTGTTGCGCCAGCGCGGTGCAGCGCTGCTTGGCTGGGCTCGCCAGCTCGACGCCGGGGACAAGACAGATTTCGCTGCCCGACCGGAGCCAAAGCCGGCGGTCGCGGTGCGCCCCCGCCGCTTCTCCGTCACCGAGATCGAGACGCTGCGCCGCGACCCCTACGCCGTCTATGCCCGTCGCATCCTTGGGCTGATGCCCGTCGATCCGCTGGTGCGAGATCCCGGCGCAGCCGAGCGCGGCACGCTGTTTCACGACATCCTGCACCTCTTCTCGGCAACGGTCGGCGACCCGCGCGCGCCGCAGGCGCTCGACGTGCTCATCGCCGCCGGCAGGCACTGCTTCGCCGAGGCCGCCTTGCCCGCCGATGTCGAGGCGGTCTGGTGGCCGCGTTTCGAGCGCATGGCAGAAGGCATCCTCGAATGGGAGCGCAGCCGCGCCGCCGCCGTCGCCAGCCGCCATGCCGAGGAAGGTGCTGCCGCCACCGAAGTCGGCCGCACCGGTATCACGCTGTCCGGCCGCGCCGATCGCATCGACCTTCTCGCCGGCGGCATGGCCGACATCATCGACTACAAGACCGGTTCCTCTCCATCCAAGGCGCAGGCCCATACGCTGATCGCGCCGCAGCTGGCGCTTGAAGGCGCGCTGCTCCGTCGCGGCGCCTTCCGCGAGCTTGGCCAGCGCGAGCCGTCGCAACTGGCCTTCGTCAGGCTGAAGCCCAATGGAGAAGTGTTCGAAGAATCGATCCTCGAACACAACCGTAAGCCTAAGTCGGCGGCGGAGCTGTCGGAGGAGGCCTGGACGCGGCTGGAGCAGTTGCTCCAGCATTACGAAGATCCGGCGACGGGCTATCTCTCGCGCGCGCTGCCCTTCCGCGAGGGCGAAACCGATGGCGACTACGACCATCTCGCCCGCGTTCTCGAATGGTCGGCCGGTGGCGACGGCGGTTCGGAGGGCGAGGAATGAAGAAGAAGTTCTTCGTACCCACCGAAACAGCCGACCGCCAGGCACGGGCCTCCGATCCCGGCAACTCCGTCTGGGTGTCGGCCAATGCCGGCTCGGGCAAGACCCACGTGCTGTCGCAGCGCGTTATGCGGCTTTTGCTGCGCGGCACCGATCCGTCGAAGATCCTCTGCCTGACCTACACGCGCGCCGCCGCCGCCAACATGTCGAACCGCGTCTTCGCCAACCTGTCGGAATGGACCATGCTGCCGGATCTGGAGCTGGCAGAGCGCATCGCCGCCCTCGATGGCGCGCGGCCAGACCGGCCTATGCTGCGCCGTGCCCGCCGGCTCTTCGCCGAGGCGCTGGAGACGCCGGGCGGCCTCAAGATCCAGACCATCCACGCCTTCTGCGAGTCGGTGCTGCACCAGTTTCCGCTCGAGGCCAACATCGCCGCCCATTTCGAGATGCTCGACCCGCAGATGGAGGCGACGCTGTTTGCCACCGCGCGGCGCGAGATGGTGACCGGCGGTGCTGCCAATCCCGAACTGGCCGAGGCCTTCGCCATGGTGCTGGAGCGCGGCGGCGAGGCGGGGCTCGACGCCCTGCTCTCCGAGATCGTCGCCAAGCGCGACGGCCTGCGCGCCTTCATCGGCCAGGTCATGGATTTTGCCTGGCCGTTCGGCGCACTCTACGAGGAATTCGGCTTTTCCCAGGGCGACAGCGCCGAAGGCATCGCCGCCTTGATCTGGCCGCTGCCCGGCTTTGAACCCGATTTCTTCGACGCCTTCGCCGCCGCGGCCGACGCGACTGACGCGCGCAGCGTGCTCAACAACATCCTGCCCTTCGCCCGGCTTGCCTATGTCGAGCCGGACCCGATCCGGCGCCTCGGATTGCTCGCTGACGCCTTCCTCAAGGCCGACGGCGATCCCTATACGCAGAGCGCCTTCAAGAAGGCGCTGCTCGACCGCCTGCCCGACCTGCCCGAGCGGTACCAAACAACATCGGAGGCGATCATGCGCGCCGCCGACCGCCTCGCCCATTTCCGCATGCTCGAGGCGACACGCGCCGCCCTCACCATCGCCGACTGGCTGATCGCCCGCTACGAGCGGCTCAAGACCGGCCGCGGCTTCCTCGACTTCAACGACCTCATCACCCGCACGGTCAACCTGCTCGCCCGCCCCGACGCCGGGCCATGGGTGCAATACAAGCTCGACAAGGGCATCGACCACATCCTGCTCGACGAGGCACAGGACACCAGCCCCGACCAGTGGGAGGTGGTGAAGCGGTTGGCCGAAGAGTTCTTCTCCGGCTCAGGCGCCCGCGACCATGTCCATCGCACCGTCTTCGCCGTCGGCGACGAGAAGCAGTCGATCTATTCCTTCCAGGGGGCGGCGCCCGAATCCTTCGACGACAGCAAGCACGAATTCGCCGCCCGCATCCGCGCCGCCGAAGCGCGCTTCGAGGACGTCACGCTGACCTGGTCGTTCCGCTCGACCGACGACGTGCTGTCGGCCGTCGACCGCGTGTTCGAGGATCCGACGGTCCGTCGTGGCGTCACCCGTGCGCCCGAACCGCCCAGCCACAAGGCCATCCGCGCCGGGGCGCCGGGCTATGTCGAGGTCTGGCCTTCGGTCGGCACCGACGTGGTCGACGAGCCTGATGACTGGCGCAAGCCCATCGACCATGCCCATGCCCCGGCCGTCGTGGTAGCCGAACAGGTGGCCGCGACCATCCGCAAGTGGCTCGACGACGGCGAGATCATCGAGGGCACGGGAAAACGCCTGCGTGCCGGCGACGTCATGGTGCTGGTGCGCAAGCGCGACCGCTTCGTCCATGCGCTGTCACGCGCCCTCAAGCGCCGCGACATCCCGGTCGCCGGCGCCGACCGGCTCAGCCTTCCCGGCCACATCGCGGTCAAGGACCTGATCGCGCTTGGCCGCTTCCTCATCCAGCCCGAGGACGACCTGTCGCTGGCGGCCGTGCTGCGCAGCCCGATCTTTGGCTTCTCCGAGGAGGCGCTGTTTGCGCTCGCCTCCGGTCGTTCGCGCAGCCGCTCGCTGATTGCCTCGCTGCGTGATGCCGCCGAGACCGATGCTGCCCTGGAAGTGGTTGCCGAACAGCTCGACGCCTGGGCCACCGAAGCGGCCTTCCGGCCGGTCTTCGAATTCTATTCCGGCGTGCTCTCGGGCGGTCGCGCCCGCGACGGCGTGCGCAAGAAGATGATCTCCCGCCTCGGCCAGGAAGCCGGCGACATTCTCGACGAGTTCCTGAACTTCTGCCTGGCGGAGGAGCGCACCGACCTGCCCGGCCTCGAAGCCTTCCTGTCGACGCTGGAAAACGCCGGTCCCGAGATCAAGCGCGAGATGGACCAGACCCGCGACGAGGTCCGCATCATGACCGCGCACGCCGCCAAGGGCCTGGAGGCGACTGTGGTGTTCCTGGTCGACAGCGGCTCGGCGCCGTTCAGCGACCAGCATCTGCCACGCCTGATGCCGTTCATGCCGCGCGGAAGACATTGGCACGGCAAGGGTTACCTCTGGCGCGCCGGCGCCGACGTCGCCAATGCCTTCTCCAAGGGTGCGGCGCTTACTGCCCGCGAACTGGCCGACGACGAATACCGCCGCCTGCTCTATGTCGGCATGACCCGAGCCGAGGATCGCCTCATCGTCTGTGGCTACCATGGCAAGCGCGCGCCGGGCGGCAACACCTGGCACTCCATCGTCAGCCGGGCGCTGTCGGCCGCGCCGGAGAGCGAGCTGCGCGACCATCCCGTCGTCGCCGACCTCGAAGTGCATCGCTTCCGTGTCACGCCCTTGTCGGGCGCGGCGGAAATCGCGCCCGAGCGCGAGGCGGCCGAATTTGCCGCGCCGGCTCCGCTGCCCGAAAGCCTGTTCGACCGTCCGCCGCCCTTCGAGGACCTGCCGCGGCCGCTGTCACCGTCGGGTGCATCGGCGCTGATCGAGGAGGTCGAGGAGCCGGTGATTTCAGGTCGCTCGCCGGTGCTGGATGCCGATGCCGAGCCGGCCTTTGCCATCGCCCGCGGCTCGGCGCTGCACCGGCTGCTGCAGATGCTGCCGCGCCTCGACCCAGCGGAGCGGCGCCAGGCCGCCGAACGTTATCTCGCCCGCGCCGGCCGGCACTGGGATGATGCGCAGCGAAGCTCGGCTCTGGCCTCGGTTTTCTCCGTTCTCGACGACGATGATTTCGCACCGCTGTTTGCGCCGGCTTCCCGTGCCGAAGTTGCGGTCATGGGCAGCCTCGACATCCGGGGCAACCCGCGCTCGGTGTCGGGCAAGATCGACCGGCTGGCGGTCACGCATGACGAGGTCTTGATCGTCGACTACAAGACCAACGCTGCCCCGCCCGTCTCGCTCGACGAGGTGCCCAATGCCTATGTCGTCCAGCTTGCGCTCTACCGGGCACTGCTCCAGCCGCTCTATCCCGGCAAGGCGGTTACAGCCGCCCTGCTCTTCACCGAAGCGCCCCGGCTGATCGCTCTGCCTCCCGCGGCAATGGACGCCGCCCTTGCTCGACTCACCCAAGCGTGACACAAGAACTGCTTGAACGTCGGGCCTCCTACCACCACATATGGCACGACAGCTAACCCCTAGAGGATCGCATCATGGCCACCGTCAAGATCGACAACAGCAATTTCAAGACCGGCGTGCTCGAGGCCAAGGAGCCCGTCGTCGTCGATTTCTGGGCCGAGTGGTGCGGTCCCTGCAAGATGATCGGCCCGTCGCTGGAAGAGATTTCCAACGAGATGGCCGGCAAGGTGAAGATCACCAAGGTCAACATCGACGAGAATCCCGAGATCGCCGCCCAGTTCGGCGTGCGCTCGATCCCGACGCTGATGATCTTCAAGGATGGCGAAGTCGCCGACATCAAGGTTGGCGCCGCCCCCAAGACCGCCCTGTCCAGCTGGATCAACGGCAACGTTTGACCGATCCGACGCCTGAATACGAAAAAGCCCGGCAGTGCCGGGCTTTTTTATTGGCTTGTCGACGGCTCAGGTCGGCGGCGTGCCGTTCGCGGCCAGCACCTCGCCGACGAGATAGAGCGAGCCGCCGATCAGGATGCGCGGTGCCGGCTCGTTCTCGTTCCAGGTGTCGCGCAACAGCATCAAAGCGTTGGCGACCGAACTGACAGGTTCGGCAGACAGCCCGGCCTCGGTGGCGCGCACCGCCAGCTCTTCATTGGGCACGCCGCTTTCGCTCATCGTCACCGGAACGGTGTAGACATGCCGCGCCATGCCGTGGAACGGCTTGAAATAGCCGGTCTGGTCCTTGGTGTTGATCATGCCGGAGATCAGGAACAGCGGCCGCGGCGACTTCTCTTCCTGCTCGGCGAGCGCTTCGGAGATCACCGTGCCGGCACCGGGATTGTGGCCGCCGTCGATCCAGACCTCGGCCCCTTTCGGGGCGAGCTCGGTCAGCGCGCCTTGCGGCATGCGCTGCATCCGCCCCGGCCAGGCCACCGACGTCATCGCCTTGTCGATGGCGCGCTCGGTCAGGGGGAAGCCAGCCGCCTTGACCGCGGCAATGGCCGCCGCTGCGTTGGCAAACTGGTGGCGTCCCGGCAGGCGTGGCGGCGAAAGGTCCATCAGCCCGCTCTCGTCCTGGTAGACCATGCGGCCGTTTTCCTCGAAGGCGACGAAATCCTGGCCGTAGACCTCGAGCGGGCAATCGAGCCGCTCGGCGGTGTCGATCAGCACCTGCTGCGCCGCTTCGGTTTCCTGGGCGCCGACCACGACCGGGCAGCCGCGCTTGATGATGCCGGCCTTTTCGGCGGCGATCAGCTCGACCTTGTCGCCGAGATAGGCCTCGTGATCCATCGACACCGGCATGATGACCGAGCACGCCGGGCGCTTGATGACGTTGGTCGCGTCGAAGCGCCCGCCAAGCCCGACCTCGATGATGCAGACGTCGGCCGGATGTTCGGAAAACAGCACGAAGGTGACGGCGGTGAGGATCTCGAAGACGGTGATCTTTTCGCCGCGATTGGCTTCGCCGACGCGCCGGACCGCATCGGCCAGAACGTCGTCGGCGACCAGTCTGCCGCCGCCGGGTGCTGCCAGGCGGTAGCGCTCGTGCCAGTTCACCAGATGCGGCGAGGTGTGGACATGCACCAGCCGGCCGGAGGCCTCGAGCAACGCACGCGAGAAGGCGGCGGTCGAGCCCTTGCCGTTGGTGCCGGCGATGTGGATCACCGGCGGCATGTGGTCCTGCGGGTTGCCGAGGCGTTCGAGCAGCCGCGTGATGCGGTCGAGCGAAAGGTCGAAACCCTTCGGATGAAGCGCCAAAAGGCGCTCGATTTCGAGATCGGCTTCGAGCGTGGTCATGGCAATCCCCCGGGCCAAGGGCCGTGTCTGTGTGGTCAGGCCTGCGGGCGTCGTTCCGGCACCGGAACGACAGGCGGCAGGATCTCGGCCTCGGTGGTCTTGGCTTCCGCAGGCGTCCTGGTCAGGATCTTGAGCAGGCTGGCGATCGTCGACTTGAGCTCAAGCCGCGACACCACCATGTCCACCATGCCGTGGTCCATCAGGTATTCCGAGCGCTGGAAGCCGTCGGGCAGCTTCTCGCGGATCGTCTGTTCGATGACGCGCGGGCCGGCAAAGCCGATCAGCGCACCGGGTTCCGCGATATGCACGTCGCCCAGCATCGCATAGGAGGCGGTCACGCCGCCGGTCGTTGGATTGGTCAGCACCACGATGTAGGGCAGGCCGGCTTCCTTGAGCCGGTCCACCGCAACCGTCGTCCTGGGCAGCTGCATCAGGGACAGGATGCCTTCCTGCATGCGCGCGCCGCCTGAGGCGGCGAACAGGATCAGCGGGCGCTTCTTCTCGAGTGCGACCTCGAAGGCGCGGATGATCGCGTCGCCCGCCGCCATGCCGAGCGAGCCGCCCATGAAGGCAAAATCCTGCACGGTGACGACGACCGGAAGGCCCTCGATCTTGCCGGATCCCGACAGGATCGCGTCTTCCATGCTGGTCTTGGCCTTGGCGTCCTTCAGGCGGTCGACATAGCGTTTCTCGTCGCGGAACTTCAGCGGGTCGACCATCACCTTCGGATTTTCGATCGGCTCGTAGCGGCCGTCGTCGAAGAAGAAGCGCAGCCGCTCCTTGGCCGAGATCTTCATGTGATGTCCCGACGACGGGATCACATACTGGTTCTCTTCCAGGTCCTTGTGGAACACCATCTCGCCGCTCTCGGGATCCTTGATCCAGAGATTGTCGGGCATTTCCCGGCGCCCAAGCATCGAGTTGATCTTGGGGCGAACGTAGTTGGTGATCCAGTTCATGGCAGTGGTCCTCTTCGATCCCGGGACATGGGGTATTTATTGGGCGGTAGCAAGGCGTGCCGCGCGAATGCCCTGGGACAAGCCGTTGACCAGGGTCGCCACCGCTTCGGCCGGATCGGCGGTTTTCTCGCCCTTCGGCCCGATGACATTGGCAACTGCATTGACGATCGCGGTGCCGACAACGACGCCGTCGGCCGACGCGCCGATGGTCCTGGCCTGTTCGGCGGTCTTGACGCCGAAGCCGACGCAGACCGGCAGGTCGGTATGCGCCTTGATGCGCTGCACCGCCTCGGCCACCTTGCCCGTGTCGGCCAGCGCCGAACCGGTGATGCCGGTCATCGACACGTAGTAGACAAAGCCCGACGTGTTCTCGAGCACCTTCGGCAGGCGCTTGTCGTCGGTCGTCGGCGTCGCCAGGCGGATGAAGTTGACGCCGGCCTTGAGCGCGGGGATGCACAGCTCGTTGTCCATCTCCGGCGGCAGGTCGACGACGATCAGGCCGTCGATGCCTGAAGCGACTGCGTCAGCCAGGAAGCGGTCGACGCCGTAGATGTAGATCGGGTTGTAGTAGCCCATCAAGACGATCGGCGTGTCGTTGTCGTCAGCGCGGAATTCGCGCGCCATCTGAAGCGTCTTGGCCAGCGTCTGACCGGCCTTCAGCGCGCGCAGGCCGGCGGCCTGGATCGCCGGGCCATCGGCCATCGGGTCGGAAAACGGCATGCCGAGCTCGATGATGTCGCTGCCGGCCTTGGGCAGCGCCTTCATGATCGACAGCGACGTCTCGTAATCGGGGTCGCCGCCCATGAAATAGGTCACCAGCGCCGGGCGTCCATCGGCCTTCAGTTTCGCCATGCGGCGGTCGATGCGAGTGGTCATCGGCTTGGCATTCCTTCAATAGGCTCCTTGAGCCGGTCCGGATTACCGCGCCCGTCCCATAACCGCAATATCTCTATGCGATCGTCCGCGACGCGGTAGATGACGGAAAACGGGGTTCGGGTGATGGGATGTTCCCTCAGGACAGCTCCATGGACCGGATGTCCGATATGAGGCTGATCCTGCAGGATGGCAAGTGTCTTGGCCATTTGCTTGCGCGCATTGCCGCGTCCCTCTGGAAAGGTCGTCCGATAGTAGCGAAAAAACCAGAGTACATCGTTGCCGGCAGAAGGAAGGAAAACGACCTTCATTTAGAGCGCTGAACGAAGACGTCAGGCGCTGGCGCCAGTGCGCCGGCATCGTCTTCAAGACGCTCCATCCAGTCGAGCATGGCCTTCTCGGAAATGAAGATGCCCGTGTTGGCCTCGGCAATCCGTTCGTCCAGGACATCGCGTTCGATGGACTGGCTGTCCAGGTATGCTCGGATCGCGCGCTGGGCGACATCGTCTGCGGACAGGTTCTGGCGCTCGGCTTCCTGCTCCAGCTCCTGCTTCAGCTGTTTCGTCACATGCAGCGACAGAGGCACTTCGCCCATGCTTTCGCTCCTTCCGGCTGTCCAGGAAACTATCACGGTAGCTCTTGCCGGTCCAACGGGACGGGCGTCAGATCTCCATGCCCAACATTTGCGCGACCGTATGCACGTCCTTGTCGCCGCGGCCCGACAGGTTGACGATCATCACCTTGTCCTTGCCCATGGTCGGCGCGACCTTGACGGCATGCGCGATGGCATGGGCCGATTCCAGCGCCGGGATGATGCCTTCCACCTTGGTGGTGAGCTGGAACGCCTCCAGTGCCTCGTCGTCGAGGATCGGCACATATTCGACACGGCCGCTGTCGCGGAGCCAGCTGTGCTCCGGACCGACGCCGGGATAGTCGAGGCCGGCCGAGATCGAGTGGCCGTCGAGAATCTGGCCGTCGTCGTTCTGCAGGAGATAGGTGCGGTTGCCGTGCAGCACGCCGGGGCTGCCGGCGTTCATCGAGGCGCAGTGCTCGATGCCGTCGAGCCCGCGGCCGCCGGCTTCGATGCCGACGATCTTGACGCTGCGGTCGTCGAGGAACGGGTGGAACAGGCCGATCGCGTTCGAGCCGCCGCCGACAGCGGCCACGATCACGTCGGGCAGGCGCCCTTCCTGCTCGAGGATCTGCTGGCGCGCCTCGGTGCCGATCACCGACTGGAAATCGCGGACGAGCTCAGGATAGGGGTGCGGGCCGGCGGCCGTGCCGATCAGGTAATAGGTGTCGTGGACATTGGTGACCCAGTCGCGCAGCGCCTCGTTCATGGCGTCCTTGAGCGTGCCGTGGCCGGCGTTGACCGGGCGCACTTCGGCGCCGAGCAGCTTCATCCGGAAGACGTTGGGCTTCTGCCGCTCGACGTCGGTGGCGCCCATATAGACGAAGCACGGGAAGCCGAAACGGGCAGCAACGGTCGCCGACGCGACGCCGTGCTGGCCGGCGCCTGTTTCGGCGATGATGCGGGTCTTGCCCATGCGCTTGGCGAGCAGGATCTGGCCGAGGCAGTTGTTGATCTTGTGCGAGCCGGTGTGGTTCAGGTCTTCGCGCTTGAAGTAGATCTTCGCGCCGCCGAGATGCCTGGTCAGGCCTTCGGCGTAATAGAGCTTCGACGGCCGGCCGGCATAGTGGGTCGACAGATCGCGCAGCTCTTCCTTGAAGGCCGGATCGTTCTTTGCCTCGTCCCAGTGACGCTGCAGCTCGAGGATCAGCGGCATCAGCGTTTCGGCAACGAACCGGCCGCCAAAAATGCCGAACATGCCCTGCTCGTCGGGTCCGGTACGGAAAGAATTGGGCTCAGTCGGCTTGCTCACGGCCGATCTCCTTGCGGCTGGAGGCTCGATCAGGCAGCGCTGCGGTCGCTAGCTGCCCGGACGGCCCTGAAGAAATTCTCGATAAGCGCCGCATCCTTGACGCCCGGTGCGCTTTCCACGCCCGAGGAAATGTCGATGCCGGGCGGGTTTGCAAGCTGGATGGCGTCGCCGATGTTGTTGGCGTTCAGCCCACCGGAAAGCATGTAATCGACGGAGGCGTCAAGGCCCGCGAGCAGCCGCCAGTCGAAGGAAACGCCGTTGCCGCCGGGCAATTCGGAGCCGGCAGGCGGCTTGGCATCGAAAAGCAGGCGGTCGGCGACACCGGCATAAGGTATGATCGCCTCGAAATCGCCCGCCTCGCGAATGGAAAACGCCTTCATGACGGGCAGGCCGTAGCGCGCCTTGACCTCGGCCACCCGCGCCGGGCTTTCCTTGCCGTGCAGCTGGATCATGTCGGGCGCCATGGCGGCGACGATCTCGTCGAGGAAGGCATCGTCGGCATCGACGGTCACGGCGACCGCCTTGGCCCTACCGCGTGCTGCCTCGCGCAGCCGCCCGGCGTCTTCGGGCGAGACGTTGCGCGGGCTCTTGGCAAAGAAGATGAAACCGACATGGCTCGCGCCATTGCCGAGCGCCGCCTGAAGCGCCTCATCGGTCTTGAGGCCGCAAATCTTGATGTCGAAAGCCATGGGGTGGGAGTGGCACGAAAAGGCTGCGAAGTCGAGGAAAACAGCGAGTAGGGAGTAGGGAATAGTGAGTAGTGAGTAGTGGGATCGCGCGGCGGCGCCGTCGGTACTTTCAGGCCGCCCTGCGAGTTGGTGGCCTTCCCTACTCCCTACTCCCTACTCCCTACTCCCTACTCGCTATTCGCTCACTCGAACTGTATCGCCTGCAGCGCGCTGCCGTTGCGCTTGAGCCACGCTTTGCAGCGCTCGGTGTCGGGGCAGAGCTCCTCGCACAGCTTCCAGAATTTCGGCCCGTGGTTCATCTCGCGCAGATGCGCCACCTCGTGGGCGACGAGATAGTTGATGACCGGCGTCGGCGCCATCATGATCCGCCACGAGAACGACAGCACCCCGTCCGAGGTGCAGGAGCCCCAGCGGCTGGAGGTGTCGCGGAAGCGGATCGCCTTGGCGCGGCGGCCGGCTGCCTCGCAATGCTTCGCCACCATCGCCTCGATGTCGCGCTTGGCCTCGCGCTTGAGGAAGTCGGCGATGCGGCGCGGCAGGTGAACCCGGTCGCCGTGGACGACAAGGGTCGGTCCTGTTTCATCCTCGCCCAGCCGCACCGTTCCGCGCGCACCACCTTCGTGGACGATCAGATGCGGGGTGCCGCGGATCGGGATCTTGATGCCGGGGCGCACCAGCGGCCGGTCGGGCACCTTGGCGAGGCGCTGCTCCAGCCAGCCCTGATGGCGGTCGAGGAAGCGGTCGACCTCGCCCTGGCGCAGGCCGGGCGGCACGGTGATGCGCAGGCCGCGGCCGCCGGCATCGATGCGCAGCGTCAGCCGCCGGGCCCTGTCGTTCTCGACGATGCGCAGCGGCAGCGTGCGGCCCGCAACGATGTGATCCCGCTCCAGGACGGGCGAAGGCGCTTGCTTGGTCAGCTTGCGGAAGAAGCCAAAGGACATGGCGGCAGACTAGATGATTCGAGGGAAATCGGAGCCAAGGAAAACGGCGCCGCTTGCACGGCGCCGTTGGCGTTCAACGGATGGAGGCGACCTCAGTCGTCAAGCAGGCCCGCCTTGCCGCCCTTCTTGGGCGTGACCGTCGGCGCGGTCGGCTTGTTGCGGTTGGCCATGAAGCGATCGAAGTCGTCCTGGTCCTTGGCCCGGCGCAGTTCGCGGGCATAGGTGTCGAACTCGTCGCGCATCTCGTCCAGCTTGCGGCGCTCTTCGTTCAGGCGATCGAGTTCCTTCTCGCGCCAGTCGTCGAAGGCGACATTGCCGGTCTGGGCGCTGGCCCGGTAGGAAGCCTTGCGGCAGCCGGCGAAGACGCCGTCGGTCGCGCGGTTGACGTCGCGCTTGAAACCGTCAAGCCGGTCGCCCCAGATGATGTAGGCAAGCATGGCGAGGCCGAGCGGCCAGAACACCATGAAGCCGATCACCATCAACGCGATGGTTGCCGGCGTCCAGGCCGGGCGGATCAGTGCAGTCGTGTTCATAGTAGATTGCCGTTCCTTTGTTTGAGGCAGCCAGGGAAAAAGCTGCTCCAAACGACATGGGAAAGCAAAAATGGCGATTCAAGACGGTGCCGGCCAAAACCGGACAAGGGCCTGCGAATCCTAGCCTTTTTTCAGGTTTTCCAGGACCAGCACGATCAGGCCGGCAACCAGCCCCCAGAAAGCCGAACCGACGCCGAGCAACGTCAGCCCCGAGGCGGTGACGACGAAGGCCGTCGTCGCGGCCATGCGGTGGTGGTCGTCCTTGAGCGCGATCGCCAGCGCATTGGCGAGCGAAGCCATCAGGGCCAGCCCCGCCACCAGCACGATCAGGCTCGGCGGCAGCACCGCGAAGATCGCCACCAGCGACGCGCCGAAGGCGGCGAAGACGACATAGGCAAGCGCATAGAACGGCCCGGTCTTCCAGCGCTCCTTCATGTCGGGATGCACATCCGGGCCGGTGCAGATCGCCGCCGAAATCGCCGCAAGATTGGTGGTCGAGGCGCCGAACGGCGCCGACAACACCGAGAACAGCCCGGTCACTCCGATCAGCGGGCCGGGTTCGGGGTGGTAGCCGGCGGCGCGCAGCACGGCGAGGCCGGAAAGGTTCTGCGACGCCATGGTGACGAGATAGAGCGGCACGGCCAGGCCGATGATGGCGGTGGCGGTGAACTCGGGCGCGATCAGCGTCAGCGTCGAGAGTTCCGGCGTCGGCAAGCCGCCGACGCGACCGGTGAGAAACGCCGCCAGCCCGCCGCCGACCAGCACCACCAGCACCGAAAGCGCGGGATTGTAGAGCCGGATCAGGAAGAAGGCCGCGATCAGCGGCAGGATCAGCCACGGGTCGGAGGGCACCGTCTTGGCGGCGTTGATGGCGAAGGTCACGACGATGCCGCCGAGCATCGCCGAGGCCACCGAGGCCGGGATGCGCGAGATCAGCTGCGTCAGCGGCTTGATCAGGCCGGTGAGCACCAGAAGCACCCCGGTGACGAGGAAGGCGCCGACCGCCTCGCCGATGCTGAAGCCGCTGCTCGCTGCGATCAGTGCCGCGCCCGGTGTCGACCATGCGGTGATGACCGGCATCTTCGTCCGCCACGACAGCCACGCCGTCTCCATCGCCATGGCCAGGCAGATGGCGGTCACCCAGCTCGCCGTCTGCACCTGCGTCGCGCCGACCGCCACGGCTGCGGCGATGATGATGGCCAGCGTGCCGCCGAAGCCGACGATGGCTGCCACGAAGGCCGAGATCGGGATCGATATGCGCATGCGTTCAGCCCGCCCGTCCGATCATTTCGCCGACCGCGCGGGTCAGCAGGTCGAGATCCTCGGGCCGCGACAGCCGGTGATCGCCATTGGGCACCAGCGACAGCGTCGCGTCGTCGGCGGGCAGGAGGCTCATCAGCTTCAGCGCGTGGCTGTGCGGCACGTCAGGATCCACGAGGCCCTGGATGATGTGTACGGGGCAATGCGTGTGGATCGGCCCGGTCATGACCAGGTTCCGGCGCCCGTCCTCGATCAGCGCGCGGGTATAGATGTAGGGCTCCGGCGAATAGTCCGACGGCTCCTCGAAATAGCCCTTCTCGACGAGGTCCCTGCGCTGCGCCTCGGTCAGCGCCGGTTCGACCAGTTCGGCGGTGAAGTCGGGCGCCGGCGCCAGAAGCACCAGGCCGGCGATGCGGTCGCCCTCGCCTGCCTTGTTGAGCTCTTCGTTCATCCTGAGCGCGATCCAGGCGCCCATCGACGAGCCGACCAGCACCTGCGGGCCGTTCGTGAACTTTCGGAAGACGGCTAGGCTTTCGGCCAGCCATTTGGAAATCGTGCCGTCGGCAAAGGCGCCGCCGCTTTCGCCATGGCCGGAATAGTCGTGGCGCAGGAAGGCGCGTCCCTCGCCCGCCGCCCAGGCGGCCAGCGTCTCGGCCTTGGTTCCCAGCATGTCCGACTTGTAGCCGCCGAGCCAGACCACGCCGGGTGTCGCCCCCTCTGCATGACGGATGGCGATGCGGGTGTTGTCGACCTCGATGAAGTCCGGCGTGCTGGCAGTCATGTCAAATCCCCTCGGCACGGACTTGTGGCACAGCCGGCCCGATGCCGAAAGTGCCGTAAGAATCGTTCTTTTGGGGCAGTTCGCATGCGCGGAAGCAGGTGATTTGTTGCGAGTGCTGTGTTATTGACTTCGCCCGCGCGCTCCCCACATTGGCGCGTCCGCACACATGACAACGTCAATGGCTCGAGGAGACAACGACCATTCGCAGACCTTTTAAAGCAGCCGCACCCACCAAGGACGGCCCGCGCGCTAACCGTGACATCCGGGTTCCCCGGGTCCAGTTGATCGACGTCGACGGCTCCAACCGTGGCGATGTTTCCATCAACGACGCACTCCTGGCCGCCGAAGAGGCAGGCCTCGATCTCGTAGAAATTTCCCCCAACGCCCAGCCGCCCGTCGTCAAGATCCTTGACCTCGGCAAGCTGAAATACGCCAACCAGAAGAAGGCGGCCGAGGCGCGCAAGAACCAGAAGGTCATCGAGATCAAGGAGATCAAGATGCGCCCGAACATCGACGACCACGACTACGAAACCAAGATGAAGGCGGTCCGCCGCTTCTTCGAGGAAGGCGACAAGGTCAAGCTGACGCTCAGGTTCCGCGGCCGCGAAATGGCCCACATGGAACTCGGCATGCAGCTCCTCAACAAGGTTCGTGAGGAAACCGCCGCCATCGCCAAGGTCGAAGCCGAGCCCAAGCTCGAAGGCCGCCAGATGATGATGGTGCTGGCGCCGCGTTGATGCCTGGCTGCCCGAAAATCGACACAGATTTTCGGAATTCACGGCGCGACTGAAACTGCCCGAGCGTTTCTGCGCGTCCGAAAGGACGCGCGGCGCTCGGCGGGTTCCGGCAGTCCTGCCGGAACGGGACCATTTCTCCTGCAAGGCGCCAAGCGGCACACTCGCCACAAGCGAGCGGCTGGCGAGTGGAAAGCGATGAGCGAGCCGGAATACCAGGGTCTGGGCAATTACCAGCACAGGCGCCGCATCGTGCTTGCCGTGCTGATCGTGACGCTGTTTGCAGCACTGCTGTTCGGCCAGTCCTCTTTCCCGCCCGACACGACGATCCACGAGGTCGTCGAAATGGCCGGCATCCTGATGATCTTCCTCGGCATCGTTGGCAGGCTGTGGTGCACGCTCTACATCGGCGGGCGCAAGTCGGGCGAGATCGTCACCGGCGGGCCGTATTCGATGACCCGCAACCCGCTCTATGTCTTCTCGACGCTGGCCGCCGCCGGCGTCGGTGCGCAGATGGGCTCGATCGTCACCGCCATCGGCTTCGCGCTGATGTGCGCCGTGGCCTTTCACGTCGTCATCCTGCGCGAGGAAAAGCACCTCGGACACCTCTTCGGTCCCGAATACGCCGCCTACGTCAAGCGTGTTCCGCGCTTCGTTCCCAATCTCTCCCTCTATGAAGAGGGCGACACCGGCAGCTTCCGGCCGAAGCTTCTGCTCAACACCCTGCTCGATGGTCTCGTCTTCCTGGTGGCGCTGCCCGTCTTCGAACTGATCGACCACGCCCAGGTGACGGGCGTGTTGCCGGTGCTGTTCCGCCTCCCCTGAGGCCGCGGAATCATTGCCGTTGCGGCTCTTTCAGGGTGTTGCACTGCGCCAAAGTTCCGCGTATATAGCCGCGTCCAAGAACCGCCCGGCAGGGCATGCCGTGGCGGTTTCCTTTGCTTTTCGGGCTTTGGTCGGCCTGAAAACAACAACATGAAGGGGTTCGCAGCACTTTCGGGTGCAACGGAATCCTGAAGAACGGAGTAGCAAAATGCCCAAGATGAAGACCAAATCCGCTGCCAAGAAGCGGTTCAAGATCACCGCGACCGGCAAGGTCCTGGCGGCTGCCGCCGGCAAGCGCCATGGCATGATCAAGCGTTCCAACAAGTTCATTCGCGATGCCCGCGGCACGATGGTTCTGGCTGAACCGGACGGCAAGAAGGTCATCAAGAATTTTCTGCCGAACGGCCTCTGAGCACTCGGCCTGGATAGCGTTTTAAGGAGATCATGACATGGCACGTGTAAAAAGGGGCGTAACCGCCCACGCCAAGCACAAGAAGGTTCTGCAGGCTGCCAAGGGCTTCTACGGCCGCCGCAAGAACACCATCCGCATTGCCAAGCAGGCGGTGGAAAAGTCGAAGCAGTACGCTTACCGCGACCGCAAGAACCGCAAGCGCAACTTCCGCGCCCTGTGGGTCCAGCGCATCAACGCCGCGGTCCGCGAGCACGGCCTGACATATGGCCGCTTCATCGACGGACTGAACAAGGCCAACATCGAGATCGATCGCAAGATCCTGTCCGACATGGCCATCCATGAGCCGCAGGCATTCGCCGCGCTCGTGGCCAAGGCCAAGGTTGCTCTTGAGTACCTCAAGAACACCACCCCGAATGCTTTTGAAAGCGCTGTTGCTTAACCAGCGCCTTCCCAAGCATCACTGACTTGATTTGGGAAACCCGCGCTGGCACGGCTGGCGCGGGTTTTTCTTTGCAGCAACGAAGGGCCGTTAGGGCCGCAACGGAACTGGACCATGAGCGATCTTGAAACTCTCGAACAGTCGCTGCTGAGCGACATCGCTTCCGCCTCCGACGAGCAGGCGATCGAGGCGGTGCGCGTCGCCGCCCTCGGCAAGAAGGGCTCGGTCTCGGAGATGCTGAAGACCCTCGGCGGCATGAGTGCCGAAGAGCGCCAGACCAAGGGCCCGGCGATCAACGGCCTGAAGAATCGCGTCACCGATGCGCTCACCGCCCGCAAGTCCGAGCTGCGCGATGTCGCCATCAATGCGCGTCTGATCGCCGAAAAGGTCGATGTGACGCTGCCGGTGCGCCAGTCGCCGGCCGAGCGCGGCCGCATCCACCCGATCAGCCAGGTCATCGACGAGATCGCGGCGATCTTCGGCGACCTCGGCTTCGCCATCGCCGAAGGCCCCGATGTCGAGACCGACCACTATAATTTCACCGCGCTGAACTTCCCCGAGGGGCATCCGGCGCGCGAGATGCACGACACCTTCTTCTTCCCGCCGGATGCCAATGGCGAGCGCAAGCTCCTGCGCACCCACACCTCGCCGGTGCAGATACGCACCATGGAGACGCAGAAGCCGCCGATCCGCATCGTCATCCCGGGCAAGACCTATCGCCAGGATTCGGACGCCACCCACTCGCCGATGTTCCATCAGGTCGAGGGCCTGGTGATCGACAAGACCGCCAACATCGCCAACATGAAGTGGGTGCTGGAGGAGTTCTGCAAGGCATTCTTCGAGGTGCCCTCGGTCAAGATGCGCTTCCGCCCGTCCTTCTTCCCGTTCACCGAGCCGAGCCTCGAGGTCGACATCCAGTGCGACCGTTCGCGTCCCGGCGAGGTGCGCTTCGGCGAAGGCAACGACTGGATGGAGATTCTCGGCTGCGGCATGGTTCATCCGAACGTGCTGCGCCATGGCGGTCTCGATCCCGACGAGTACCAGGGGTTCGCCTGGGGCATGGGCATCGACCGCATCGCCATGCTGAAATACGGCATGCCCGACCTGCGCGCCTTCTTCGACGCCGATGTCCGCTGGCTCCAGCACTATGGCTTCCGTCCACTCGATATGCCGACCTTGTTCGGTGGCCTGAGCGCATGATCGACGCCGCCGACCGATATGCCGGTGCGGTGACCTTCGCCTTCGGCGACAGCCCGGAGCTCGCCGACGAGCTGCTGGCGCTGGTGCTGTCGGGCAAGAAGACAGCGACCTGCGGCGCCTTGCGTGACTACGGTGGCGACGAGCCGGTGCCCGAGGTCGGCCGACGCGACGTGGTGCTCGACGGCCAGGGCCGCAGGGCGGCCGTCATCGAGACCGTCGAGGCGATCCAGCGTCGCTTCGACGAGGTCGATGCCGAATTTGCTGCCGCGGAAGGCGAGGGCGACCTGTCCTATGAATACTGGCGTCAGGCCCACGAGGCCTATTTCGCCCGCAATGGCGGCTTCTCGCCGGACATGATTTTGGTTTGTGAGCGGTTCCGCGTGGTGGAAGTGCTCGACCGCAACGACACGAAACGAGTGAACCCATGAAATTCACGCTCTCCTGGCTCAAGGATCATCTCGACACCGACGCCACGCTCGACCAGATCGTCGAGCGCCTGACCTCGATCGGCCTCGAAGTCGAGTCCGTCGACGACAAGGCGGCCCTCAAGCCTTTCGTCATCGCCAAGGTGCTGACGGCAAGCAGGCACCCCGACGCCGACAAGCTGCAGGTCCTGATCGTCGACACCGGTGACGGCAAGCCGGTACAGGTCGTCTGCGGCGCGCCTAACGCCCGCGCGGGCCTGGTCGGTGCCTTCGCCGCGCCCGGCGCTTATGTGCCCGGCATCGACGTCACCCTGTCGGTCGGCAAGATCCGTGGCGTTGAAAGCCACGGCATGATGTGCTCCGAGCGCGAGCTGCAGCTGTCGGACGAGCACAACGGCATCATCGACCTGCCGGCCGATGCGCCCGTCGGCACGTCCTTCGCTGCCTATGCCCATCTCGACGATCCGATGATCGAGATCAACCTGACGCCGAACCGCCCCGACGCCACCAGCGTCCACGGCATCGCCCGCGACCTCGCGGCGTCCGGCATGGGCACGCTCAAGGGTGATGCGGTCGAAGCTATTGCCGGCGAAGGCGACTGCCCGGTCAAGGTCTCGATCGAGGCGCCCGAACTCTGCCCGGGCTTTGCCCTGCGCCTGGTGCGCGGCGTCAAGAACGGTCCCGCGCCCAAGTGGATGCAGCAGCGCCTGCTGGCCATTGGCCTGCGCCCCATCAGCGCACTGGTCGATATCACGAATTATCTCACCTTCGATCGCGGCCGGCCGCTGCACGTCTACGATTTGAAGAAGGTCGTGGGCAATCTGGTCGTCCGACGGGCTCTGGAGGGGGAGAAGGTGCTGGCACTCGACGGGCGCGAGTACACTCTGACTCCAGAGATGTGCACCATTGCCGATGCTGAAGGCGCCGATTCCATCGCTGGCGTCATGGGTGGCGAGCACACGGGCTGCGACGAGAACACGACCGACGTGCTGATCGAGTCGGCTCTGTGGGCGCCGCTCAACGTCGCCCGCACCGGCCGCACGCTCGGCATCATCACCGATGCGCGTTACCGCTTCGAGCGCGGTGTCGACCCCGAATTCATGGTTCCGGGTATCGAGCTGGCAACGAAGCTGGTGCTGGAGCTCTGCGGAGGCCAGCCGACGAAAACCGATGTCGTCGGCTATGCCGGCCATCAGGCCAAGGTCGTCTCCTTCCCGCTCAGCGAGGTCAAGCGCCTGACCGGCATCGAGGTTGCCAAGGCCGAGAGCCTCGACATCCTCACCCGCCTCGGTTTCGGCGTGAAGGGCAATGGCGACGTCGTCGACGTCTCCGTGCCGTCCTGGCGCCCCGATGTCGACGGCAAGGCCGACCTCGTCGAGGAGGTCATGCGCATCCACGGCGTCGACAACATCGCGCCGCAGCCGCTCGGCGCGCCTGATGCCGTCAACGGCAAGATATTGACCACGCTGCAGATCCGCACCCGCTCGGCGCGGCGCGCGCTCGCCGTGCGCGGCATGATGGAGGCCGTCACCTGGTCTTTCATTCCGGCAAAGCACGCCGAGCTGTTCGGCGGCGGCCAGGACAGCCTCAAGCTGTCGAACCCGATCGCAGCCGACATGTCGGACATGCGGCCTTCGCTGCTGCCCGGCCTGATCGCCGCGGCCCAGCGCAACGCCGACCGTGGCCTTGGCGACGTCGCCTTGTTCGAAGTCTCCGGCACCTATGAGAGCGACACCGCCGAAGGCCAGCGCCGTGTCGCCGCCGGCGTCCGCCGCGGCACCGCCAAGCTCGAAGGCTCGGGCCGCAACTGGTCCGGCAATGCAGGCAATGTCGGCGTCTTCGACGCCAAGGCCGATGCCATCGCCGCACTCGAAGCCTGCGGCGCACCGGTCGACCGGCTGCAGATCGAGACCGGTGCCCCGGCCTGGTACCACCCCGGCCGCTCGGGCGTGATCAAGCTCGGCCCCAAGGTCGTGCTCGGCACCTTCGGCGAGTTCCATCCGAGGACGCTCGAAGGCCTCGACGTGTCGGGCCCGCTCTGCGGCTTCGAGGTTTACGTCGATGCCATCCCCGAGCCCAAGGCCAAGCCGACCAAGACCAAGCCGAAGCTCGAACTGTCGGCCTTCCAGGCGGTCAAGCGCGACTTCGCCTTCGTCGTCGACAAGGCCGTCGAGGCAGGCACGCTGACTAAGGCAGCGCTTGCCGCCGACAAGAAGCTCATCACCGGCGTTTCGGTCTTCGACATCTTCGAAGGCGCGTCGCTCGGCGAGGGCAAGAAGTCGGTTGCCATCGAAGTGTCGATCCAGCCGCAGGAAAAGACGCTGACCGACCAGGACTTCGAGGCGCTCGCGGCCCGCATCGTCGAGAACGTCAAGAAGCAGACCGGCGGCGCGTTGCGCAGCTGATTGCCGGATAGCCGAATGCTGGAAAAGGCCGGGCCTCGAGCCTGGCCTTTTTCGTTGCCGGGAAACATTCGTCCTTCCCGCTCGTTGAAGCCAGCGATGCTGCGCAACACCGATACCCGTTATGGCTGGGCGTCGATCGGCCTCCACTGGCTGATCGCTCTCCTGTTCATCGGCCAGTTCGGGCTCGGGCTGGTGATGGTCCGCATCGCCAGCCAGCGCATCGCGTTCGAGCTGATCCAGCTGCACAAATCCTTCGGTTTCCTGCTGCTTGGGCTGGTGCTGGTCCGCATCGGCTGGCGGCTCGGCAATGCCAGTCCAGAACTGCCCGAGGAGGTTGGGCCGATGGAGCGGCGGGCGGCGCCTGCCGTGCATGTCCTGCTCTATGCCGTTCAGCTCGTCGTGCCGCTGTCGGGCTGGGTGCTGGTGTCGGTCTCGGTGCTCGAAATCCCGTCGATGCCGTTCAATCTGTTCGTCATGCCGCATCTGCCGCTGCAGGTGTCCGATGCGGCCGAGACATTCTGGATCTTCGGCCACAAATGGCTGGCCTACGCCGGCATCGCGCTGGTCGTGCTGCACGTGCTGGCGGCGCTGCGACATCATTTCTGGCTGCGCGATGTGGTGCTGGTGCGGATGATCTCGCCCTTTTTCCCAACGTCCGCGCGAAAGCCGGAATAGCCGCCGCCACCCGTTCGTTTGTCTCGGTGCGTGGCTCGTGTGAGCCGTGTCCTCAGGGAGTATGGTGACATGTCTTTGCGTGTTCTTGGCCTAGCAGCCCTCGTTGCGTTCGGCCTGGTCGACAGCACCGCTTCGGCGGTGGCGCTGTCGGATGCCGCCGGCCGGTATGCCATTTCCAACAACGGCTCGAGCATCCGCTTTGCCATCGGCAAGATCGGCGGCGGCGGGCTGAACGGCGCCTTCGGTCAGTTCAAGGGCACGATCCGCATCGATGGCGGCGACATCGGCCGCTCGCGTGTCGACCTCACCATCTTCCCAGACAGCGTCGGCACCGGCCAGGGCCGAGTCGACGCCTTCCTGAAGTCGGACGCCGTCTTCGATGTCGCCAATTCGCGCCAGATCACCTTCCGCTCGACAAGCGTCCAGCGCACTGGCGACAACTCGGCCGTCATCACCGGCCAGCTGACGGCGCGCGGTCACACCTTCACCGAAAAGTTCACCGCCGAACTGCAGGGCATGAAGGGCGGGCAGATCAGCTTCCATGTCAGCGGCAAGGTGTTCCGCTCGCGCTACCAGATGGATGTCGGCACGCCGATCTATTCCAACATCGTCGCCTTCGACATGCAGTTCAGCGGCCGCCGCGGCTGAGCGCCCTGCCCGAAACCTCTGGCGTTTCGCCGCTGCTTCCGCCAAGCTCGGCGACGCGCCGGGCTGGCGCGCAGTCCGTTTCGGGAGGGTCAGATGTTTCGCTGGGGTGTACTTTCGACAGCCAAGATCGGCCGCGAGCAGCTGCTGCCGGCGATTGCCGATTCCACCAACGGCGTGGTCGCCGCGATCGCCAGCCGCGACGTCGCCAAGGCCCGGGCGCTCGCCGACCGGTTCGGCGCGCGCCATGCCTTCGGCTCCTATGAAGAGCTGCTCGCCTCCGACACGGTCGACGGCGTCTACATTCCGCTGCCGACCTCGCAGCATCTCGAATGGGCGGCGAAGGCGGCCGAGGCGGGCAAGCACGTGCTGGTCGAAAAGCCGCTGGCGCTGAACGCCGCCGACATCGCCCCGCTGATCGAGATCCGCGACCGCAGGAAGGTCATCGTTTCCGAGGCCTTCATGGTCACCTACCACCCGCAATGGATCAAGGTGCGCGACCTGATTGCCGGCGGCGCCATCGGCAAGCTGCGCCATGTCCAGGGTGCTTTCTCCTATTTCAACGTCGACCCCAACAACATGCGCAACCAGCTCGACCTCGGCGGCGGCGCACTGCCCGACATCGGCGTCTATCCGACCGTGTCGACGCGGTTTTCGACCGGCAAGGAGCCGCAACGCGTCCAGGCCAGCATCGAGCGCGATCCGAAATTCGGCACCGACATTTATTCCAGCGTGCGCGCCGACTTCGGCGAGTTTGAGCTGTCCTTTTACCTCTCGACCCAGCTCGCCAACCGCCAGCTGATGGTCTTCCATGGCGACAAGGGCTTCATCGAGGTGCGCTCGCCCTTCAATGCCGGGCTCTACGAGCAGGAGCGCGTCGAGCTGCACAATGCCGGCCACAACGAAACGACGGTGTTCCATTTCTCCGGCGCCAAGCAGTACCGGCTCGAGGTCGAGGCCTTCGTCCGCGCCGCGCAAGGCGGGCCCGACCACGTCTTCTCGCTCGAAGAATCGGTGCTCAACCAGAAGGTCATCGACGCTATCTTCCGCGCCGGCGACCATGACGGCTGGGAGAAGGTCTAGGCATCCCAACCTTCGCGCCGGCTTGCCGCCGGTAGCGCGAAGGCTGTCGTTTGCGCCGTGCCGTGCTAGGGAGCGCCGCATGATGTCCGATATGGAAGGCGCGCGGCGATGATTCCCTGGATAGTGCTCGACACCGCGAAGATTCCGGGCGGCGGCGAACTGCGCCTCAAGCAGCGCGGCACCGAGTTTTCGATCATGCTCGGTTCCAACGAGCTGATGAACAGCCGCCTGAGCGGCTCCGAGGAGGCGCTGGCGAAGCTCGCCTGCGACCGCATCGGCGGCCGCAGCAAACCGACGATCCTGATCGGCGGCCTCGGCATGGGCTTTACGCTCCGCGCCGCCCTGGCGCTTCTTGGCAAGGATGCCCGCATCGTCGTCGCCGAACTGGTGCCCGAGGTGATCGCCTGGGCGCGCGGGCCGATGGCCGAGGTCTTCGGCGGTTGCCTCGACGATCCGCGCGTCGAGGTGGTGGAGGGCGATGTCGGCAGGCTCATCCGCGATGGTGCCGGCACCTATGATGCCATCCTGCTCGACGTCGACAACGGCCCCGAGGGCCTGTCGCGCGACGCCAATGACAGCCTTTACAACTATGCCGGCCTCCATGCCGCCAAGACCGCGTTGAAGCCGGGCGGCGTGCTGACCGTGTGGTCGCAAGGGCCCGACAAATCGTTCTCGCGCCGTCTGCACGAGAGTGGTTTCGTCACCGACGAGGTCAAGGTCCGCGCCAGCACCAAGGGCGGCGGCGCAAGGCATGTCGTCTGGGTGGCGGCGAGCGGCGGAGCGCCCAAGCCGAAGGGCCGGAGGTAGCGCGCTCTTGCCTTCTCCCCTTGTGGGCGAAGGTGCCCCGCCCCTCGACAAACTCGGGAGGGCGGATGAGGGGTGCATACGCTCGGATGTGTTCGCCATTCAGAGCCCCCTCCTGCAACCTCTCATTCCTTCCAACACCCCTCATCCGACCTCGCTTTGCTCGGCCACCTTCTCCCACAAGGGGAGAAGGCAAGTCCCTGCCTTGCCACGCTCGCTTTCGCGCCTGGCCATTGCTTGCGAAAAGGTTCGGGAAGCGGGGCGCGAGGCCGTGCCTTCCGATAGTGTCTTATGTGGCGCGACGTCCGCGCCCCGCCGGCGATTTCTGTTCCCGCCCGTTCCGCTTCCTGGAGCCTGGGCATTGGTGCCCTTGCCCACCCTAGCGCATCGTCCAGCGCACCCGGGCCGTAGTGCCCGGAGGGGAACCCTCGGACGGAACCTCCCCGGGCAACAGGCTACGTTGGCCCATTGCCGGAGGCGCCGGTTCCTCCCCACATGCCACCGTCGCGACCGGTGTTCCCGCGGGAGGAACTGCCGATGATTGTACGGGAGACTTCTGGGGGCGTGGAAAAGAGGGGCGCCGCTATCCGCGGAGGTTGGTGACAGATGGTGACAGGATGCACCGATGTCGTGATGCCGAAGCTGCACCGGTGGTCCGGGATTCCGGAAATGGCTCTACACCGTCGTTGCAACGCTCCATCAGGAAATCTCCACCCCCGTGGAAAATCTGTCCACGCCTCGACAGTCACCACCACACCCCGCCGCGCGTCACACGGATACGCGGGCGGCCTTTGTCGGGTGGGTTGAGCGGGGTTTCGCAGGCGGGCCGCGTGTCGTCGGCGAAGTCGCTGTTGGCGGCGTTGATGAAGCCGCGGGCGCCGCCCGGCAGGTAGGTTCCGGGATGGGAGCGGATCTTCGGGATCATCGAGGGCCGCGGCGCACGCGGCAGGTCCGGTGCGCCGGCGGCGGCAATCTCGTCGGCGACATCCCCCTTCAGCGCCCGGAGCCGAGCGACGCGGTCGGCGGTCAGCGGATGGCTGCGCAGCACCGAGGGGTCGGGAATGCGGCCGCTGGGCAAGAGGATGTTTTCCCACAGCTTGCCTTGCGCGCGTTCGAGCTTGGTCAGCGCCGAAGCCAGCCCGTCAGGATCGCCGGTCAAGGCTGCCGCGCCAAGATCGGCATCGAATTCGCGGGTGCGCGACAGCGCCATCTGCAAGAGCCCTCCGACGGTGGGCGCGGCCAGCAGGACCAGCACCGCCAGCCACGGCACCTGGGCGCGGAAGCCGCCGGCAAAGCCGAACAGGTTGAAGAACAGGGAAAACAGGCCGACCGTCGACATGAACGAGGTGAAGCGCGACACCATGTCGGCGAAGGCCATCACCTTCACGTCCTCATGGGCGATGTGGCTGATTTCGTGGGCGAGAACGCCGGCCAGCTCGCGCGGGGTGAGGCTGCGTGCGAGCGCGTCGGTGACGGCGATCGCTGCGTCTTCGCGGCGGCCGACGGCGAAGGCATTCATCATCTTGGACGGGATGACGTAGAGTTTGGGCACCGCCGGCAGCTCGGCGCGGCGGGCGAGTTCCTGGACGATGCGGAAGCCGGCGGGAAAGTCGGCCGCGCTGACCTCCCTTGCCTTGTACATCGACAGCACCATCTGTGGGCTGATGCGCCGCACCGCCCACATCGAGACGGCGCCGAAGATCAGTGCATAAAGCAGGCCGGTGCTGCCGGCGAAGGCCCAGGCGGTGATGCCGAGCAGCAACAGGCTGCCGGCCCCGAGCAGCCAGGTTTGCAGCATATTCAGTGTACGGTTGCGCCGATGCTCGAATAGGTTGATGGAATGCAGCTCGCTCATGCCTGGAATATGAGCTTGCCACAGGCTTTTGCCGAGTCCCGGTGCAGGAAATTTGCAGAACGCTTGCGCTGCCAGAAGCCTGTTCTTATATACGCCGCAACACCGCTTCGGCCCGGAAAACCGGTGTCCGGAGCGGCATTTCGAGTGAACAGGGGCTTTCATCGGAACGCCTTTATGGGTCCGGAAAGCCTGCTTAGCGGAGAGAAGACGTAAAAATGGCAAAAGTTATCGGCATCGACCTGGGAACGACCAATTCCTGCGTCGCCGTCATGGACGGCAAGGACGCGAAAGTCATCGAGAACGCGGAAGGCGCGCGCACGACCCCTTCCATCGTCGCCTTCAGCGGTGACGGCGAGCGTCTCGTCGGCCAGCCGGCCAAGCGCCAGGCGGTCACCAATCCTGAAAACACCGTCTTTGCGGTCAAGCGCCTGATCGGCCGCCGCTATGACGACCCGGTCACCGCCAAGGACAAGAAGCTTGTCCCCTACGAGATCGTCAATGGCGACAATGGCGACGCCTGGGTCGAGGCCGGCGGCAAGAAACAGTCGCCCAGCCAGATCTCGGCGATGATCCTGCAGAAGATGAAGGAAACGGCGGAAGCCTATCTCGGCGAGAAGGTCGAGAAGGCCGTCATCACCGTTCCGGCCTATTTCAACGACGCCCAGCGCCAGGCCACCAAGGATGCCGGCAAGATCGCCGGCCTCGAAGTGCTGCGCATCATCAACGAGCCGACCGCGGCAGCGCTGGCCTATGGCCTCGACAAGACCGAAGGCAAGACCATTGCGGTCTATGACCTTGGCGGCGGCACCTTCGACATTTCCGTGCTCGAGATCGGCGACGGCGTGTTCGAGGTCAAGTCGACCAACGGCGATACCTTCCTCGGCGGCGAAGACTTCGACATGCGCCTGGTCGAGTACCTGGCGGCCGAGTTCAAGAAGGAACAGGGCATCGACCTGAAGAACGACAAGCTTGCCCTGCAGCGCCTCAAGGAAGCTGCGGAAAAGGCCAAGATCGAGCTGTCGTCGACGACCCAGACCGAAATCAACCTGCCCTTCATCACCGCTGACGCCACCGGCCCGAAGCACCTGACGCTGAAACTGTCGCGCGCCAAGTTCGAGCAGCTGGTCGACGACCTCGTCCAGCGCACGATCGAGCCGTGCAAGGCAGCGCTCAAGGATGCCGGCCTCAGGGCTGGCGAGATCGACGAAGTGGTCCTGGTCGGCGGCATGACCCGCATGCCCAAGATCCAGGAGATCGTGAAGCAGTTCTTCGGCAAGGAGCCGCACAAGGGCGTCAACCCCGATGAGGTGGTTGCTCTCGGTGCCGCCATCCAGGCAGGCGTGCTGCAGGGCGACGTCAAGGACGTGCTGCTGCTCGACGTGACCCCGCTGTCCCTCGGCATCGAGACGCTGGGCGGCGTGTTCACCCGCCTGATCGAGCGCAACACCACGATCCCGACCAAGAAGAGCCAGGTCTTCTCGACGGCTGAGGATTCCCAGTCGGCCGTGACCATCCGCGTCTTCCAGGGCGAGCGTGAAATGGCTGCCGACAACAAGATGCTCGGCCAGTTCGACCTCGTCGGCATTCCGCCCGCACCGCGCGGCGTGCCGCAGATCGAAGTGACCTTCGACATCGACGCCAACGGCATCGTCAATGTCTCGGCCAAGGACAAGGGCACCGGCAAGGAGCACCAGATCCGCATCCAGGCTTCTGGCGGTCTCTCCGACGCCGACATCGACAAGATGGTCAAGGACGCCGAGGTCAATGCCGAGGCCGACAAGAAGCGCAAGGCGCTGGTCGAGGCACGCAACCAGGCCGAAAGCCTGCTGAACTCGTCGGAAAAGTCGCTGAAGGACTATGGCGATAAGGTCACCGAGGCCGACCGCACCGCGATTTCGGATGCGATCGCCGCGCTGAGGACCGCCACCGAGGGCGACGACGCAGAAGCGATCAATGCCAAGTCGCAGGCGCTCGCCGAAGCTTCGATGAAGCTCGGCCAGGCGATGTACGAGGCTTCGCAGAAGGAAGCGGCCGAATCCGACGCCGCGGCTGACGCGGCCAAGGACAGCGACGTCGTCGACGCCGATTTCGAGGAAATCGACGACAACGACGACAAGAAGAAGTCGGCCTAAGTGTCTATTTCGAGGCTCTGACAAGAAAGCCCGGCGGTTTGGCCGGGCTTTTTTGCAACCTGAAGCGAAAAAATGCGGCGAAAGCCGCGCAAACTCTGGCATCGCGGCCTCAGGCTCACTAAATCGAAGCCTGTCGCCAGGAAACCGGCAAACAATGCCACAAGACATTGGGCAACCGGCAGCGGGAAGATATGAAAGCTGATTTCTACGAAACGCTGGGCGTTCAGAAGGGCGCTGACGAGAAGGAGCTGAAGTCGGCCTTCCGCAAGCTCGCCATGCAGTTCCATCCCGACCGCAATCCCGGCGACGATGCCTGCGAGCACAAGTTCAAGGAAATCAACGAAGCCTACGAGACGCTGAAGGACCCGCAGAAGCGCGCCGCCTACGACCGCTTCGGCCACGCCGCCTTCGAGAATGGCGGCATGGGCAATGGCGGGGGCCAGGGTTTTGGCGCCGGCGGTTTCGCCGACATCTTCGAGGACATCTTCGGCGACATGATGGGCGGGCGGCAGCGCCGCTCGTCGGGCGGGCGCGAACGCGGCGCCGACCTGCGCTACAACATGGAAATCACGCTCGAGGAGGCCTTTGCCGGCAAGACCGCGCAGATCCGCGTGCCGACCTCGATCCTGTGCACCGAATGCGCCGGTTCCGGCGCCAAGCCCGGCACCCAGCCGGTGACCTGCTCGATGTGCGCCGGCCACGGCAAGGTGCGCGCCAGCCAGGGCTTCTTCTCGATCGAACGCACCTGCCCGCAGTGCCAGGGCCGCGGCCAGACCATCAAGGACCCGTGCGGCAAGTGCGCCGGCCAGGGCCGCGTCACCGAGGAGCGCTCGCTGTCGGTCAACATTCCCTCGGGCATCGAGGACGGCACCCGCATCCGCCTCGCCAATGAGGGCGAAGCCGGCCTGCGCGGCGGCCCGTCGGGCGACCTCTACATCTTCCTGTCGGTCAAGCCGCACGAGTTCTTCCAGCGCGATGGCGCCGACCTGTATTGCAAGGTGCCGATCTCGATGACCACCGCCGCCCTTGGCGGTTCGTTCGAGGTGGCGACGCTCGATGGTACCCAGACGCGGGTGAAAGTGCCCGAAGGCACCCAGAACGGCCGCCAGTTCCGGCTCAAGGGCAAGGGCATGCCGATCCTGCGCCAGCCGCAGGTCGGGGACCTCTACATCCAGACCGCGGTCGAGACGCCGCAGAGCCTGACGCGGCGCCAGCGCGAGCTGCTGGAGGAATTCGAGAAGCTGTCCTCGACCGAGAATTCGCCGCAGTCGAGCGGTTTCTTCTCGCGCATGAAGGACTTTTTCGAGTCCTTCGGCGAGAAGTGAGAATTGTTTCTGCCGTAACGTAAATTGAGCCAGCTTTCCGCTTGCCTTGAGCCACTTTGCTGGTATTTCTCCCGCAGCAGGGGTGAGGAGATCAAAGCGATGCCACGTGGTTCCGGATTGCGCAAAACCCTTGCGGCCAAGTTCGACGACGAGTTGAAGTTCTTCAAAGGCTGGATCGACAAGCCGAAAGCCGTGGGTTCGATCGTGCCGACGAGCTCGGTCACGGCAAAGCGCATGGCCTCGGTCATCGACACCAGGTCCGGCCTGCCGGTGCTCGAGGTCGGCCCCGGAACCGGCGTCATCACCAAGGCGATCCTGGCCCACGGCGTCAAGCCGGAAGACCTCTACACCGTTGAATATTCAGCCGATTTCGTCCAGCACCTGCGCCGGCTTTACCCGCGCGTCAACGTCATCGAGGGCGATGCCTTCGCACTCGACGCCACGCTCGGCGACAAGAAGGACCTGGTGTTCGATTCGGTCATCTCTGGTGTGCCGCTGCTCAACTTCCCCGTCGCCAGCCGCGTCGCCTATCTCGAGGGCCTGCTCAAGCGCATTCCCGCCGGTCGCCCGGTGATCCAGCTCACCTACGGGCCGAAGTCGCCGATTCCGCCGGGACTGGGCAACTACACGGTCGAGCACTTCGACTTCGTCATCCGCAACATCCCGCCGACCCAGCTCTGGGTCTATCGCCGCGGCAAGCACTGACCTTGCCGCTCGGGTGCGAATCCGGGCTGAAAACCGCTTCATGTTTTTCCGATTTGCTCTATACCCGCAGCCATGACACTGAGCGCGCGCCTGGACGCGCGCAGCAGGATGGTTGATGCCGATAATTCCCAGGATCCTCGTCTTTGCCGGTTCGACCAGGACCGGCGCCTATAGCGGCCGGACCGCCGATTGCGCCCAGAAGGAATTGGCGCTGCAGGGCGCCGACGTGACCCGCATCTCGCTGGCCGATTATGCGCTGCCGCTGATGAACGAGGACCTCGAAGACCAGGAAGGCGTGCCCGAAAACGCCGTGAAGCTCGCCCGCCTGATCGACATGCATGACGCGGTGCTGATCGCCACCCCCGAATACAACGGCTCGATGCCGCCGCTGCTCAAGAATGCCATCGACTGGGTCAGTCGCGTCAGCCGCGACGGTACCACGCGGCTTCGGCCCTACCCCGACAAGCTGGTGGCCATCTGCTCCTCCTCCGACGGGCATTTTGCCGGCATCCGCAGCGCCAACCATCTGCGTGCCGTGCTGTCGCATATCCAGATGGACGTAATCTCGCCGCAGGTTTCGGTGCCGCATGGCGGCCAGGCCTTCGACGACAACGGCGATTTCCGCGAAGAACGCCTGCGCAAGGGCATGGAGCGGCTGTGCCGCGAACTGATCCAGCGGGCGATATTGCTGTCAACGAGGACCGAGCCATGAACATTGAAGCAGTGCGCGACAGGCTGATCGTCGGACTGGACGTGCCCACGGTGAAGGACGCCGAGCGGGCGGTGCGCGATCTCGACGGCACCGCCACCTTCTTCAAGATCGGCTACCAGTTGGCCTTTGCCGGCGGGCTCGACTTCGCCCGCGAACTCGCCAGCGACGGCAAGAAGGTGTTCCTCGACATGAAGCTGCTGGACATCGACAACACGGTGGCCAAGGGCGTCGAGAACATCGTCAAGATGGGCATGACGATGCTGACCCTGCACGCCTATCCCAAGGCGATGAAGGCAGCCGTCGAAGCGGCCAGGGGCAGCGACCTCTGCCTGCTCGCCGTCACCGTGCTGACCTCGATGGACGAAAAGGACGTGATCGACGCGGGTTACGAATATGACCCCCACACGCTGGTGCTGCGCCGCGCCGAACAGGCGCTCAAGGCGGGCATGGGCGGCATCGTCTGCTCGGCCAGCGAAGCGTCCGCCGTGCGCCGCATCGTCGGCCCGAGCATGGCCGTGGTGACGCCGGGCATCCGTCCGGCGGGCAGCGACCACGGCGACCAGAAGCGCGTCGTCACGCCGGCCGATGCCATCCGCAACGGCTCGAGCCATCTCGTCGTCGCCCGGCCGATCGTCGGCGCGGTTGACAGGCGGGCCGCCGCCCAGGCTATCCTGGAAGAGATGGCGCAGGCCTGAGCATTTTTCGGGGAGGAATTCATGACCAAGGCTTACTGGATCGCACGCGTCGACGTGCGCGACCCCGAGGGCTACAAGGGCTATGTCGCGGCGGCCAAGCCGGCATTCGAGCGCTTCGGCGCCAAGTTCATCGCCCGCGGCGGTGCCCATGAGGCGGTGGAAGGCCCCGGCCGCGCCCGCAACGTCATCATCGAGTTCGCCTCGATGGACGACGCCCGCAACTGCTATTTCTCGCCGGAATACCAGCACGCCAAGTCGATCCGCCAGCAATTCGCCGACGGCGAGATCATGCTGGTCGAGGGCATCTGACTTTCGAGCTGCGGAGGCGCTGACGCAGTTCTCCTGGCAGGCTGCGCCGCGCTATTGCCGTCAGGCGGGCGGCATCCGCCCGGTGCTGACGGAATAGGCCACCGCATCGCGGCCGGCCTGCTCCGCCTGCCGTGCGGCGGCCTCGAAATCATAGGGAACGGCGCGCAGTTCCGCCGCCCATCCGCCGGCGAGCTTTTCAACGATTGCATAGCGCGCGTGCGGCGTGCCTGCCTCCATCACATGCGGGACGGGCGACGTGTCGCGATATCCCGGCATGCCGACGCTGCCGGGATTGACGATCAGCACGCCTCCTGATGTGGCGATTCGCGGGATGTGGGTGTGTCCGCACAGGACCACGCGTGCCCGGCCGATTCCGGCGAGCCTAGGCAGGATGGCCTCTTGCCTGTCCAGCATGGGCCGGCCGGAACTCACGTCCTCCAACAGATATTCGAGGTCGCCGCCGGCCGGGCTGCCGTGGCAGGCAAACACCTCGCCATCGGCCAATTCGAGCGTGGCCGGCAGGCCGGCGATCCACTGGAAATGCGCGTCGGTCAGGCGCGGCCTCGCGAAGGCATCCGAAAACCCCGTATCGCCTGCCAGCAACTGGCGTTCGTGATTGCCGGCAACAGTCGGGCAGTCGAGGGCAATCTGCATGTCCGCGCTGCGCGCCGGATCGAACGGGCCGGAGACCAGATCGCCGAGATTGACGACGAGATCGACCGAGGACGCCTGGATGTGGGCGATGACTGCCTCGAGCGCCAGCGCGTTTCCGTGAACATCAGCGATTGCAGCTATCCGCATGGGCCTTCCCGTCCGTATCCGCGCCAGGGGCGACGCTAGTGCAAGCTGCCGTCGGCTGCAAACAGGGCCTCCCGCCTTGCTGGCCGGCGTGTTCCGGTTCGCACCTGCGATGTCTGCGCCTGCCTGTTCGTGCGTCAGATTTCGGCACTGCACAATGTCAAGGCATGCCATTTGTAAGCCGGCGGGCGCATTGGAAACGCTTTTTCAACAGCTTGGACTAAAGGATGACCCTGTTTCGCACCAAGTCGGATATTGCATCGCAGCAGATGTTTGCTACCTTTCGCTGCATTGCATGACGGGCCTCCGGCCGGCTCGCCTCCCGAATGGCCGTATGAGGACATCATGTTTTACCAGCTCTATGAATCGACCCATGCCGCGCTGCAGCCGGCGCGCGCGTACGCGGATGCGGTCAAGCTGTTCTATTCCAACCCGCTGAATCCCTTCTCGCACATGCCGCTCGGCCGCTCCGTGGCGGCGATGGCCGAGCTGTTCGAGCGCACCACCCGCCGCTATGGCAAGCCGGCCTTCGGCCTCGACAAGACGGTGGTCGACTGGCAGCCGGTGGCGGTGACCGAGAAGGTCGCCTGGTCGCGGCCGTTCTGCAACCTGATCCGTTTCGAGCGCGACCTGCCCGCTGGCCGCCGTCCCGATCCCAAGCTTCTGATCGTCGCGCCGATGTCGGGCCACTATGCCACGCTGCTGCGCGGCACGGTCGAGGCCATGCTGCCCCATGCCGACGTCTACATCACCGACTGGGCCGATGCCCGCATGGTGCCGGTGACCGAGGGCAAGTTCGATCTCGACGACTACATCGACTATGTCATCGACATGTTCCACGCGCTGGGACCCGACACCCATGTGATGGCGGTGTGCCAGCCCTCGGTGCCGGTGCTGGCCGCCGTCGCCGTCATGGAAGCCCGAGGCGACCGCTTCGCGCCATCGACCATGACGCTGATGGGCGGGCCGATCGACACGAGGCGCAACCCGACCGCGGTCAACGAGCTCGCCGAGAAGAAGAGCATCGACTGGTTCCGCGACAACGTCATCATGCAGGTGCCGTGGCCGGCGCCGGGCTTCACCCGCGACGTCTATCCGGGCTTCCTGCAGCTGTCGGGTTTCATGACAATGAACCTCGACCGCCACATCATCGCCCACAAGGACTTCTTCATGCACCTGGTGAAGAACGACGGCGACAGCGCGGAGAAGCACCGCGACTTCTACGACGAATATCTGGCGGTGATGGACCTGACCGCCGAGTTCTACCTGCAGACGGTCGACACCGTGTTCGTGCGCCACGCGCTGCCCAAGGGCGAGATGACCCATCGCGGCCAGCCGGTCGACACGTCGGCGATCCGCAACGTCGCGCTGTTCACCGTCGAGGGCGAGAACGACGACATTTCCGGCCTCGGCCAGACGCAGGCCGCGCATGACCTGTGCCGCAACATCCCCGGGGAGATGAAGGCGCATTACATGCAGCCGTCCGTCGGCCACTACGGCGTCTTCAACGGCTCGCGCTTCCGCGCCGAGATCGTGCCGCGCATCGTCGACTTCATGGCCAGCTATGGCGCGTCGGTGCGCAAGCCGGCCAAGCCACGGCTGGTGCGCAAGGCCTGATCTCAGGCCTCCGCAGGCGACGTCCGTCTTATCCACAGCAGGGCCCGGCGCCAACCGCCGGGCCCTTCTGCTTTGTGGGGGCCGAGCGGAGCGCAGGCGACGGCCTAAGCCCTTGAATCCATGCTGTGCGCCGTGCCGAAAGCCGTTCGTCGCTTGCCAGCTGACGCGATGCATCCTGTTGCACAATAGTCGCGTCGCATCACGCGCGGTAACCATGTCTGCAATCTGCCGCGAGCTTCGATTGACTCCGGGCCACCCTCGACCTTAACGTTTTGTTAACGATGTAAAGGGGCGAGCGGGGCAGATGATTTCCGCAGCAGGCGTGCGGTGCGCGGCGGGGCGTACCGGTGTGTTTCTTGGGCTGTTGGCAGGCGCCTTTTTGTCTGCCGGCGCGGCCTTTGCGGCGTCAGAGCCGATGGTCACGGGCGGGCTGACCTCGCAACCGATCGGCCATTACGACTTCTGCCGCCTCAACCCGAGGGAGTGCTCGATCAAGCAGCGCGACACCGGTCCCGAGCAGATGACCGGTGCCCTGTGGCGCAAGATGGTGGCGGTCAACGTCGCCACCAACGCCGCGATCAAGCCGATGAACGACATCGACATCTATGGCCGCGACGAGGTCTGGACCTATCCGGCCAATGGCGAGGGCGACTGCGAGGACTACGTCCTGGAGAAGCGCCGCACGCTGAGCCAGGAAGGCGTCTCGCTGGCGAACCTGCTGATCACCGTCGTGCGCAAGCCCGACGGCGAGGGCCACGCCGTGCTGACCGTGCGCACTTCCAAGGGCGACTTCGTGCTCGACAACCTGACGGACACCGTGCGCCAGTGGGACGAGACCGGCTATCGCTATCTCAAGCGCCAGTCGAGCGAGAACACCGGCCGCTGGGTTTCGATCCGCGAAGGCCAGGAATCGATGGTCGGTTCGGTCAAGTAGCCGGTCAGGCAAGCCCTTCAGCCGCGGCGTCGCAAACCCGACGCTGTCTGCGCGATCCAGCCGGGCGTGTTCCAACGTGGCCGATGTCGAGTAAAGACACCTGCTATCGTGGCATGCGGATGCGTTGGCGAAGGAGCAATCTGGATTGTCCGCCTCGGATCATAAGATCCGCATTGTCCCAGGCTCACCGGAATTGCTGCGGCAATTGGAAGAGCGCGACTACTCGTTTCAGGTGGCGCCACCCTTGGCCAGCGCGGATGCGGTCCAGGCTCACGAGCCATCTGAGCAGCCTTACGGTTTCGACGCGCGTTCGATCAGCGGTCTTTTGAGTGGAGCCGACGGCGCCGTGTTCGTGGCCTTGCTGGATGGAAGGGCTGTCGGTTTCATCGCGGTCAAGAAATCCTGGAACAGGCTGGCCACAGTCGCGGATCTGGCGGTCGATCGCAGCGCTCGCCGCCGCAACGTTGGGCGCCGCCTGATGGATGCGGCGGTTGCCTGGGTGCGGGACAAACAACTGCTCGGGATTCGCCTAGAAACGCAGGGCAACAATCTTCCGGCTTGCAGGTTCTATGCAGCCTGTGGCTTCCAACTCGGCGGAATCGACTGGTTGCTCTACGTGGCGACGGAAGGCAACGACGCTGCACCGGCGTTGTTCTGGTATCTATTTCTCGATCAGCCTGGTGCCGGGACAGGTTAAGGCAGCCCGTGACAGGGACCGCTCGTTCTTTTAGATGAACGACGAAACGGGGGCCGAAATCGCTGCCGGCCGCGCTGCCTATGCCGCCTGGGCCATGCGCTCTGAACCGATGCGGTAGGAGATCGCCTCGGCGAGATGGATGCGGCCGACGGCCTCGCTGGCGTCGAGATCGGCGAGCGTGCGCGCCACCTTGAGGACCCGGTGATAGGCGCGGGCGGAAAAGCCGAGCTTTTCGCTGGCATCGCGCAGCAGCGCCAGCCCGGCGGCATCGGGGATGGCGATGTCCTCGATCAGGCCGGCAGAGCATTGCGCATTGGTGGTGGCACCGGTGACGCCGTGGCGATCCAACCGCTCGCGCTGGATCGTGCGGGCCCGGGCGACACGCGCCGCGACATCCGCGCTCGCCTCCGACCTAGCCGTCCGGATCAGGTCGGTGGCGGAGACCGAGGGCACCTCGATGCGCAGGTCGATGCGGTCGAGCAGCGGACCGGAGATGCGCGCCTGATAGTCGGACTGGCAGCGTGTGCCGCGCAGGCAGCGGTAGCCGGGTTCGCCGGCCATGCCGCAGCGGCACGGGTTCATCGCCGCGACCAACTGGATCCGGGCCGGATAGGTGATGCGGTGGTTGACGCGCGCGATCATGCATTCACCGGTTTCGAGCGGCTGGCGCAGCGAATCGAGCACCTGCGGCGAAAACTCGGGGAACTCATCGAGGAACAGCACGCCGTGATGGGCGAGCGACACTTCGCCCGGCCGCGCCCGCAGGCCGCCGCCGACCATCGCCGCCATCGAGGCCGAGTGGTGCGGTGCGCGGAACGGCCGCCGGTCGGTGAGCTTGCCCTCGGCCAGTTCGCCGGCGACCGAGGCGATCATCGAGACTTCGAGCAGTTCCTTGGGCGACAGCGGCGGCAGGATGGAGGGCAGGCGCGCCGCCAGCATCGACTTGCCGGCGCCGGGCGGGCCGACGAACAGCAGGTTGTGGCCGCCGGCGGCCGCCACTTCGAGCGCCCGCCTGGCGCTTTCCTGGCCCTTGATGTCGGCAAGATCGGCGATGCCGGTGGCCGGCGCGTGGATGCCGGCTTCGGGCCGCGACAGCACCTGTGTGCCGCGGAAATGGTTGGCGATCGCAATCAGGCTGCGCGGCGCCAGGATGTCGATTTCGGGGCCGGCCCAGGCGGCTTCCGGCCCGCTGGCGGCCGGGCAGATCAGCCCCTTGCCCTCGGCATTGGCGCCGATGGCGGCTGGCAGCGCGCCGGCGACCGCCGCGATCGTGCCGTCGAGCGACAGTTCGCCGAGCACGACATAGGCTGCGAGCGCGTCGCCCGGCAACGCGCCCAGCGCCGCCATCAGGCCGAGAGCGATGGGCAGGTCGTAGTGGCTGCCCTCCTTGGGCAGGTCGGCGGGGGCGAGATTGACGGTGACCTTCTTGGCCGGCATCGACAGGCCCGAGGCATGCAGCGCCGCCTGCACCCGCTCGCGGCTCTCGGCCACTGCCTTGTCGGGCAGGCCGACGATCTGCATGCCGACCTTGCCCGGCGCGACCATCACCTGCACGTCGACGGGAACCGCCTCGATGCCCTGGAACGCAACAGTGCGCACGCGCGAAACCATGCCGCCCCTCCGCCCGGCCTCCCCGCGCCTGCGCGAGCAGGTCGTGGAAGAAGTTGGGCAAGACAAGCATAGATTGCATGGGAACGCAAGAACATTTAGGGAACATATCCGGCGATGCTAGCGCCACAAATCGACCCGGCAAAGCAGCTGGATCGTGCCGGCTGGATAGGGAATATTAAATGCTTGCGCGCGAATATAAGGCGCATCACACGAACAAGGCGATCGACGCTCACCATGCGCCAGGGGCTGTCTAAGCGAAAGGTCGGACGGCAGCCGCTTCGCGGCGCGGCCAGGATCGCGCGCCTCGAGGCGCAGCTCGCGGCGCAGGCTGCGCTGATCGAGCAGCAGGCTGCCTCGCTGGCGCACAGCCAGAAGATCTTCGACAGGTCCTCGGCCGCCGCCCGCATCGGCGTCTGGCAATGCAACCTCGCCGATCAGGCGCTGGACTGGACTGACGTCGTCTACGACATCTTCGACCTGCCGCGCGGCTCGGTGCTGGAGCGCAGGGAGATCGTCAAGTGTTATGCGCCGGAGTCGGCGGCGGAGCTGCATGTCAGGCGCAGCAAGGCGATCGAGGACCGCACCGGCTTCGGCCTCGACGCCGAGATCGTCACCGTCAAGGGCAACCGCCGCTGGATCCGCATCACCGCCTGCGTCGAGAGCGAGAACGGCGTCGCCGTGCGCATCTTCGGTCTCAAGCAGGACATCACCGAAGAGAAGATCCTCGCCGACCGGATGCGCTATCTCGCCGAGTTCGACGTCATGACCGGGCTCGCCAACCGGGGCCGGTTCCAGTCGACCCTGCAGGAACTGACTGCGTCCGACGCCGGCAAGCCCGCCGTCGGCGCGCTGCTGCTGATCGATCTCGACGGCTTCAAGCAGATCAACGACACCTTCGGCCACATGGTCGGCGACGAGTGTCTCAAGCAGGTGGCGCGGCGGCTCGAAGCCGCCTGCTGCGGCGCGGAACTCGTATCGCGCATCGGCGGTGACGAGTTCGCCGTGCTGACCGGGCCGCAACACGGCCTGTCCGCGGTGTCCGAACTGGCGCGCGCGATCATCGAAAGGCTCGGCGAGCCGATCGATCACGGCAGTGCGCTGCTCCGGCTCGGCGCCTCCGTCGGCATCGCCCTGTTCGAGGCCGGCACGTCATCGGAGCTGCTGGTCAGGGCCGATACCGCGCTCTACCAGGCCAAGGCGGCGGGCCGCAACACCTTCCGCATCTTCAAGCCGAGCGATACGGCCGGCATGCCCGGCCATCGCGCCGCCTGAGGCCCGATCCGTCTCCGCACAGGCTTGTTGCGCGCAAACCCTGCTGATATGGCTGCCCTGGAGATCAAGGCGAGCAGTCGCGACATGAACATGGGCACAGCCAAGTCCGCAGACAGATAGGCCGCAACAACCCCGAGACGTTGCTGCGGCGCCCTGCCCTCTCATCCCTTAGACAAGCGAAGTAGCAGTTCGCCGCCAGATGAAATTCATTTGAGCGGATGCCTTGTCATGCCCAATCGAAACTGTTCCACCTGGGGCCATTCCCTGCCGGCGGCGCTGCTGCTGATGGCGCCCTTCGACATCCTGGCCTCGCTGGCCATGGACATCTACCTGCCCGTCGTGCCGCAGATGCCTGCCATCCTCGGCACGACGCCCGGCATCGTCCAGCTGACGCTGAGCCTCTACATGATCGTGCTCGGCCTCGGCCAGGTCGTCTTCGGCCCCGTCTCCGACCGCATCGGCCGCCGCCCCGTGCTGCTCGGCGGCGCGGTGCTGTTCGCCATGGCCTCGTTCCTGCTCGCCGTCACATCGTCTGCGGCGGTCTTCTTAGCCCTGCGCGTGGTCCAGGCGCTGGGCGCGTCGGCGGCCCTCGTCGCCACCTTCGCCACGGTGCGCGACGTCTATGCCGAGCGGGCGGAAGGTACCGTCATCTATGGCCTGTTCAGTTCCATGCTGGCCTGCGTGCCGGCGCTCGGCCCGATCGCCGGCGCGCTGGTCGCCGAAAGCCTCGGCTGGCGGGCGATCTTCACGGCGCTGGGCATCCTTGCCCTCGCTGCCGCGCTGAACGCCCTGCCGCGCTGGCACGAGACGCGGCCCAAGGGGGCAACGCAGCCGCGCCCGGCCTTCCGGCAAATCCTGAAGAGTCCCGCTTTTTGGGTCTACACGCTGGGCTTCAGCGCGGCGATGGGCGCGTTCTTCGTCTTCTTCTCGACGGCGCCGCGCGTGCTCATCGACAAGGCCGGCTATTCGCAGCTCGGTTTCAGCCTGGCCTTTGCCACGGCGGCGCTGGCGATGATCGTCACCACGCGCTTCGCCAAATCGTTCGTCGCGCGCTGGGGCATCGCGGGCAGCCTGGCGCGAGGCATGGCGATGCTGATCTTCGGTGCCGCGCTGCTGGCCCTCGGCCAGCTGTTCGCCGAACCGTCGTTCTGGACTTTCGTCGTGCCGATGTGGCTGATTTCGGTCGGCATCGTCTTCGCCGGCTCGGTGACGGCAACGGCGCGCTCGAAGCGTTCGGCAATGCTGCGGGCGCAGCCGTCGCGCTCTATTTCTGTGTCCAGAGCCTGATCGTCGGCATCGTCGGCACGCTGGTCGTCGTCATGCTCGGCGGCGACACGGCCTGGCCGCTGGCGGCCTATTGCGCGGTCATGGCGCTGGTGACGTTGGGCGGCCTCAGGCTGCTACAATGAACATGCTGAGCACGTAAGCGGGCACTCTGATGCTAAACCCAACTGGTTGGCTTGGTGATGGAGATTCCATCAGAAAGGTTGATTGTTGCAGGAAACTGGGATCGAGCCAAATGACCAGGCCGAATCCGAAGATAGAAAGAGGCGACGCCCATCAGGCTTTGGTTTGGGTATTTCACCGGCACTAGGAGGCCTACTCTTTTACCTGCCTCCTGCACTGCAATTCGAATAGGCTCTACGAGATCGGAATCGTTTGTAATTACCACTGCTACATCGAAAGCGTTGGTGAATGCGTCACGCACCAAATGTGAACCAAGGTTTACGTCACTACCCTTTTCTTCGCTCTTGACTACCTTCACCACCGAAGGCGGGGGCATATTCCAGTTGTAGCCATTCGGCTTCGACTGAGGAGGAAGGGCAAGCGGCATCCACGGCTCCGTGATCATGAAGCTCCCCTCGTGGACAGCTATCTGGGGGACTGTTGCGAGCGCGTTCAGGTAGGTTGCTTGCCTGGCGGGAGCTTGCGGATCGTGAGCACGCGCCGAAACCCTCGCAATATAGTAGTTCACTCGAGTTATGACATGCCCAGCTTGCAGGACATTTTCCGCGAGCAGAAGCGGGTTCACCCACTTCACAGCCGGGCGATCCTTGAGCATCCTATAATATAGGTTGAATCCATCGATGTAGACGATGGTACGCATAGTCACCCTCCACCCCTTAAAAAAGCAAAGGCCGCTAAGAAGTTTCCTCCTTTACGGCCTTTGAGCCCACAGCAAGCTGTGGGTGGGTGATGGCACATATATAGCTATTGACCGCCAAAAGTCAACGTGATACCGCCGAACGAGCGGTATCACGCAGTGCCGATTCGTCTCCAAGAATATACAGAAGTATCAGTGACTTCGCTTCACGTTTGAGTAGCAAGCCAGCGGGTCGCTCAGGCCCGCTTCTTCTCCACTGCGTCCCAGAACAGTGCGGCGATGTCGGCGCCGCCGAACTTCTTGACCTCGCGGATGCCGGTCGGCGAGGTCACGTTGATTTCGGTCATGTAGTCGCCGATGACGTCGATGCCGACGAGGATGAAGCCGCGTTCGCGCAGCGACGGGCCGATGCGGGCGCAGATTTCGCGTTCGCGGGTGGTGAGTTCGGTCTTCTCGGCGCGGCCGCCGGCATGCATGTTGGAGCGGGCGTCATGCTCGGCCGGCACCCGGTTGATGGCGCCGGCGGGTTCGCCGTCGATCAGGATGATGCGCTTGTCGCCCTTGCGCACGTCCTTGAGGTAGCGCTGGACGATGTAGGGCTCACGGAACATCTGGCCGAACATTTCGAGCAGCGACGACAGGTTCCTGTCGGCCTCGTGCAGGTGGAAGATGCCGGCGCCGCCATTGCCGTAGAGCGGCTTGACGATGATGTCGCCGAACTCCTTGCGGAAGGCGGTCACTTCTGCCGGGTCCTTGGTGATCAGCGTTTCCGGCATCAGGTCGGCGAATTCGGTGACGAAAATCTTTTCAGGGCTGTTGCGCACCCAGGCCGGGTCGTTGACGACCAGCGTCTTCGGATGGATGCGTTCGAGGATGTGGGTGGTGGTGATGTAGTTCATGTCGAAGGGCGGATCCTGGCGCAACAGGATCACGTCCATCTCCGACAGGTCGGTGCGGATGGGCTCGCCGAGGGTGAAATGGTCGCCCTTGACGTCGCGCACTTCCAGCGTCTCGATGCGGGCGAAGACCTTGCCGTCGCGCATCGACAGCCGGTCGGGCGTGTAGTGGTAGAGCTCGTGGCCGCGGCGCTGGGCCTCCAGCGACAGCGCGAACGACGTGTCGCCGGCGATGTTGACGGTGGAGATATGGTCCATCTGGACGGCGATCTTGAGCGGCATGGAGGTCTCCGGCGCGGCTGGTCGATGGTGATGGCGCGGACAAGCGGAACCGGCCGCACGCCTGGGTGACGAGGATGTAGCAATTTGGCCGCCTTATGCAATGGCAGGACAACGTCTTGGCGCTGCGCAATCGCCTGACGCGGCTTTGCAGGCGTACCGCGAAGCGCCGACGAACCGGGGCCAGGGGCAGGGATTGAAACCGGTTTCGTAAATGACGGATTGAATACAATTCCTAAACGCTTTGCTGCCAGTGTCCTGCAACGATTGCAATCAATGGAAGAACAGAGACCAGGCATGTCACTCGGCGCGAGCTTTTCGGACAGGGACACGGCGGATCTGGCCTTCACCGACGCCTTGACCGGGCTCGGCAACCAGCGCCGGTTCTTCGACAAGGTCGAACGGCTGATCGACGACCGCGCCGAGGACCCGGCACCGTTCACCGTCGGCATCCTCGATCTCGACGGCTTCAAGCCGATCAACGACCTGTTCGGCCATCGGGCTGGCGACGATATCCTGATCCAGGTGGCGATGCGCCTGCGTGCCGCCTGCGACGGCTATTCGGCCGTGGCGCGCATCGGCGCCGACGAATTCGCCTTCCTCTATCCGCTGGTGTTCTCCGAGGATGCGGCGGCCGAAAAGGCCCGTATGCTGATCGAGATCCTGTCGGCGCCCTACGATGTCGGCGAGCGCACCGCGCGCCTCTCGGCCTCGGTCGGCTGCTCGCTGTTCCATTCCAGCGACGACACCACCGAGACACTGGTGCGCAAGGCCGAGACCGCGCTCTACCACGCCAAGCGCTCGGGCCGCGGCCGCGTCGTCGTCTACACCCGCGAGATGGAGGAGGCGGCCAAGCGCGTCACCCGCATCGAGCAGGCGCTGCGCCGCGCCGTCGCCGCCGGCGAGGTCGCGCCGCATTTCCAGCCGATCGTCGACCTCAACAGCCGCCGCACCATCGGTTTCGAGGCGCTGGCCCGCTGGACCGACCGCGATCTCGGCCCGGTGTCGCCGGCCGTGTTCATTCCCATCGCCGAGGAACGCGGCATCATCGGCCCGCTGTCGCAGCTGGTGCTGCGCAAGGCGGCGGAAGCGGCGCGCAGCTGGCCGCAGGACATGTTCCTGTCGTTCAACCTGTCGCCGTCGCAGCTCGTCGACCAGAACACCGGCCTGCACATCCTGTCGATCCTCGAACGCACCGGCTTCGACCCGCGCCGCCTCGAGATCGAGATCACCGAAACCGGCCTGATGACCGATCCGGCTTCGGCCGAAAAGATCGTCGAGGACCTGCGCCGCGTCGGCATCCGCGTGTCGCTCGACGATTTCGGCACCGGCCAGTCGTCGCTCGGCCGCCTGCGCGAATTCCGCTTCGACAAGCTCAAGATCGACCGCGCCTTCGTCGCCTCGATCCTCGAGGACCGGCCGTCCGAGCACATCATCCGCGCCATCCTGGCGATGTGCGAGGGCCTCGGCATGGATGTCGTTGCCGAAGGCATCGAGATGGAAGCCCAGGCCGAGCGGCTGGTGCAGTTCGGCTGTGCCGGCGGGCAGGGCTATCTGTTCGGCCGCCCGGCCGATGCCGACGCGACGCTCGGCTATCTCCGCGAGGCCCATCGCGGCGCGGCCTACGCACGGGCGATCTGAGCAAGGGCAGGGGCTTCGGCGCCCGCTCTGCCGCTCCCGGTTGCAACGTTTCATCGCTTCTTCAATCGTTTGAAAAAGACGTCTCCGGCGGCCGAAAAGCGTTTCCGCTTTGCAGGTCGATGGGCTAATACAGGCGCGCTGCGCGGCCAGCCTTGCCCGGGGGAAAGATCATGATGCCATCGGCACGATTTCCTGATCTCGAAGGTCAGTCGGTGCTCATCACCGGCGGCGGCAGCGGCATTGGCGCCGCGCTGACCGAGGCCTTCGCCCGCCAGGGCGCCAAGGTCGCCTTCATCGACATCGCCCTGAAGCCGAGCCAGGACCTGTGCGACGAGATCGAGCAGGCGACGGGCAACCGGCCGCTCTATCTGCGCGCCGACCTCACCGACATCGCCGAGCTGCGCCGGGCCGTCGGCCGCGCGGAGGAGGAGCATGGGCCGGTGACGGTGCTGGTCAACAACGCCGCCAACGACGTGCGCCACGAGGTGGCGGACGTCACGCCGGAAAGCTGGGACGACAACCAGGCGGTCAACCTCAGGCCGCACTTCTTCACCATCCAGGCGGTGGCGCCGGGCATGGTCAAGGCCGGCGGCGGCTCGATCGTCAATTTCAGCTCGACCTCCTACATGCTCAACATCGGCGCCATGCCGGCCTATACCGCGGCAAAGGCCGCGATCGTCGGCCTGACCAAGGGCCTTGCCGGCCGCTACGGCCCCGACAACATCAGGGTCAATGCGGTGGCGCCGGGCTGGGTCATCACCGAGCGGCAGCGCGAATTGTGGGTCAGCGAGAAGGCGCTCGATGCGCACATATCGCGGCAGTGCATCAAGCGCACGATGCTGCCCGAAGACATGGTGGGCACCGTGCTGTTCCTGGCGTCGGACGCATCGAGGATGCTGACGGCGCAAACGCTGATCGTCGATGGAGGTATCCTGTGAGTCCGAAGCCAACAATCGCCGCCGTCGACTGGGGCACCACGCGGATGCGCGTCTGGCTGCTCGACGCGACGGGCGCTGTCGTCGACGAGCGCCGCAGCGACGAAGGCTTGCTCACCGCCCAGCACAAGGGTTTTGCGCCGGTCCTCGACGGTCATCTCGCCAGCATGGGGGCGCCCGCCGACCTGCCGGCCATCGTCTGCGGCATGGCCGGCGCCCGTCAGGGCTGGATCGAGGCGCCCTATGTCGAGGTGCCGGCGTCGCTCGGCGACATCCTGGGCGCCGCGGTGCCGGTCCCCGGTGCCGGCCGTGACGTGCGCATCGTGCCGGGGCTTGCCCAGCGCAAGGAAGGCGCGCCCGACGTGATGCGCGGCGAGGAGACCCAGCTGGCCGGCGTCGCCGCCGAGGTCGGCTCCGGCAGCCATCTCGTCTGCATGCCCGGCACCCACTGCAAATGGGTCGGCGTCGACGACGGCACCGTCGCCGGCTTCGGCACCTGGCCGACCGGCGAGATGTTTTCGGTCTTTGCCCAGCATTCGATCCTGCGCCACTCGCTCGGCGAGAAGCCGGCACCGGTGGCGCCCGACAATGCCGTCTTCCGGGACTGGTGCAATGAGGCGCTGAGCGATGGCGATATCGGCGCCCGCCTGTTCGGTATCCGCGCTGCCGGCCTGTTGTCCGGCCTCGGACAGGCCGATGCCGCAGCCGCCCTGTCGGGCCTACTGATCGGCGCCGAGATCGCCTCGGCGACGCGCCGCTTCGGCAAGCGCGAAACGCCGGTGGTGCTCGTCGGTTCGGGACCGCTCGGCGCGCTTTATGCCGAGGCGCTGACGCTCGGCGGGCTGGCGGTGCGCATCGCCGATGCCGACAAGGCGGTGCTTTCGGGACTGGTGGCCGCGGCGCGGCGCAATGGAATGCTTGCTGAGGGATGACGACATGACTGTAACGGCTCCATTTCCGGAACTTGGCCGCGGCCTCGTCGCCATCCTGCGCGGCCTGAAACCCGAGGAGGCGCTCGACGTCGGCCGCGCCGTCTTCGACGCCGGCATCGAGGCGATCGAGGTGCCGCTCAATTCGCCCGATCCGTTCCGTTCCATCGAGATGTTGGCCAAGGCGCTGCCCACGGCGCTGGTCGGCGGCGGCACGGTGGTGTGGGCCAAGGATGTCGACCGGCTCCACGACGCCGGCGGGCGCCTGCTGGTCAGTCCCAACATCGATGCCGAGGTGATGGGCCGCGCCGGCGTGCACAAGATGGTGACGATGCCAGGCGTCTTTACGCCGACCGACGCTTTCCTCGCCCTCAAGCTCGGCGCTTCGGCGCTGAAGTTCTTCCCCGCAAGCGTGCTCGGAACGGGTGGCATTTCGGCCATTCGCGCCGTGCTGCCCAAGGAGACGCAGGTTGGCGTCGTCGGCGGCGTTTCGGAAGCCGATTTCGACGCCTATGCCAAGGTCGGCGTGCAACTGTTCGGCCTCGGCTCGAGCCTCTACAAGCCGGGCATGGCCGCAGCCGAAGTCGGCGAGCGCGCCCGTGCCGCCGTCGCCGGCTGGGACGCCATCGGCAAGGGAGCCTGACCATGGCCGCCGTGATCCTGTCCGACGAAGCCTGCAGCCTGGGCGAGGGGCCGACCTACGATCCGGCCACCGACACGCTCTATTGGTTCGATATTCTGGCCAGCCGGATGCTGGAAAGGAAGCTGTCGGGCGGAGCGACGCGCACCCATCAGCTTGGCGAGATGGCGAGTGCCATCGCCACGATCGACGGCGAGCGCCAACTGCTGTTGACCGAGACCGGGCTCCATATCCGCGACGCCGCGACCGGCAAGCTGACGCCGCACATGTCGGTGGAGGCCGCCAACACCGGCACGCGCTCCAACGATGCCCGCGTGCACCCTTGCGGTGCGCTGTGGTTCGGCACCATGGGCAAGAACGCAGAGGCCGGCGCGGGCGCCATCTACTGGTATTTCCGCGGCGAGCTCCGGCTGCTGTTTCCCGCGATCAGCATTCCCAACTCGATCTGCTTCAGTGCCGACGGCAAGACCGCCTATTACGTCGATACCGCCGTCAACCTGCTCTACCGACTCGACTGCGATGCCGACACTGGCCTGCCGATCGGCGAGCCGAAGCTGTTCGTCGACCGCCGCGGCGACAAGGGCGGCATCGACGGCTCGGTGGTCGACCGCGACGGCGTGCTGTGGAATGCCTGCTGGGGCGGCGGTCGCCTCGACGCCTATGCGCCCGATGGCAGCCTGCTGCGCAGCCTGCCGGTGCCGGCAGGCCAGGCCACCTGCCCGGCCTTTGTCGGCGCCGCGGCGGACCGCCTGGCGGTGACGAGTGCGACTGAAGGTTTGAGCGCCGAGGCACTGCGGGCCGACCCGCATGCCGGCAAGACCTTCCTGCTCGACGTCGTCGTCAATGGGCGGCACGAGCCGAACGTCCTGATCTGAGGGTCTGTTTGCAAACTCTACCCTGCCGGTCTCGGCAGGCGAGTTATCAAACGGGCCCTGCGCTTTCGTGGCTCGCGCTCCGCCTGTCGCCCGAGCGGTGGCAACAGGTCGGTTTTCCGGCATGACGGGTGGATCGGGGATGCCATTGTCGGCTGATGGCGCTGCACCCTTGCGTCGCCACGACAGCTGGAAGCGTGCCCGATGACTGGACAAGGCCCGACGCTCGTTCTCGTCCACGAACCGGAGCGCGCCTGCTTCGACCGGCTGCTGGCCGACGGGTTTTCGGCCCAGGCGGCGACGGAGATTTCGTCCTATCTGGCGCAGTCGACCGACCTGGCGCCGGAGTTCGATGCGCTCGCCGGAGCCTGCGCGACGCGTGGCCTCGGTTTTCGTGCCGTCGAGCTCGACGACGTTGCCGAGGTCCTGGCGGCATGCGACCGCCGCAGCAGCCTGGTGTGGACGCTGACCGACGGCATCGCCTATTTCCGCGGTGGCGCGGCCCCGGCGCTGGCAAGGCTGAATGGCCTGCGAACCATCGGCGCCGACGACAGCCTGTTTGCACTATGCCAGGACAAGTTCAGGGCAGGCGCGGTTCTTGCCGCGCTCGACCTGCCCGTGCCGCAGGCAGGCCTTGTGCGCGGCGGCACCTGGCTGGTCGAACCGCCGGCGTCTTCGACCGGCTATTTCGTCAAGCCGAACCGGCTCGGCGCCAAGATCGGCATCTGGTCGGATTCGCGCATCCGCGTTACGGACCAAGCGCTGGCGCTCGGGCGCAGGGTGTTCGATGCCTATCGCGACGATGTCGTCGTCCAGCCCTATGTCGCCGGGCGCAACGTGCGCGCCAGCTTTCTGGCCATCGATCCCGATGCCGGGCCCGAGGCGCTGGGCATCGTCTTTGTCGATTCAGGCGGCGACTTCCAGACCATGGCAGACAGCATGGCGCTGTACGGCGACACCGGCACCGCGACCAGGGCCGCCGGGCGCTACAGCGAGCCGGAACTCGTTCATGTCGATGCGGTGCAGCCGCTCGCTGCCGAAAAGATCAGGCGGATCGCGGCGCGGCTGATGGCCGGACTCGGCCTGCGCGATGTCTTTTCGCTCGATTTCCGCGTCGAGGCCGACGACACCGTCCACCTCATCGAGTTCGAGGTTTGCCCCGGGCTGCCATGCTTCGATTTCCGGGCCTATTGCCGGGCCGAATGGCACCTCGGCCTCGTCGAGGCGATGGCCGAGACGGCGGCGCGGCGTATCGGCTAGCTTCGTCGGTGCCGCATCGCCGCGCAGGCGTCAGGTGCGCTGCATGCAGACGGAGGTGTGGCCGGACTTGATGAAGCCGATCTGCTGGGCTGCACCCTTGGACAGGTCGAGCACGCGTCCCTTGATGAACGGGCCGCGGTCGTTGATGCGAACCACCACGCTCTTGCCGTTCTTCTGGTTGGTCACCCGGATCTTGGTGCCGAAGGGAAGCGAGCGGTGCGCTGCGGTCATGGCCGATGGATTCATGCGTTCGCCCGAAGCGGTCTTCGAGGTCAGCGCGTACCAGGAAGCCTTGCCGCACTGGGCCGAGGCGGTACTGGTGAAAGCAATCATCATGCCGGCGGCAAGGGTGGCCGCCGCGATCGCGGGCTTGGCGCTCTTCTTCATCTTCTGGTTAATGCTCCGTTGATGCACACACGGAGCGGTTTCACCTCAAATGTGGCAGCGAATGGGGCAAGCTTCGGGCGGTTCCGTGGCGGCCGCACACGTTTGGAGTCTCAAGGTAACAGTTTGTCAGCCAGATTCCGTGATTCTGTAAGGAATTTATTCACAAAATTCGACCTCTTGCCGAGGTGAGCCTCAGATGTCCGTGAATCACGGTGCATGTAACGTGCAGCGATTATTACTTGTGTATACTTTGCCATGCGCCGATCACCGAAGGAAATATCGGTAACGTCCAGAAAATGGTTCGGTTGAATCAATAAGCATTGCCCTGGCGGCGGCACCGCCAAAACGGGCGGTTTGCCCCATGTTGCGGAAACCGGTTCCGGCGGGTGTCGACCGTGATCTATGTCGTGCGCCGTGCCTCGTCTTTGCCGCGCATCGCCCGGATGCCCCGCCGCAGGAAAGAGCCCCATCCGCCCGACATGCCAGGCACCGCATGGAAGAATTCCGGGTCGGAGAACAGGCTGGGGTCGTATTCGACCGTCTCAAGTGTTTCGAGCTTTTCCCAGGCCGTAGACCGGTCGCCGGCGACGAGCGTGCGCAGATTGGCGGTCGTCTTGCGGTCGTGGACAAAGGACAATCCCGCATGCTCGGCCATGCGCCGGCGCTCCTCGGCATCGAAGAGCTTGACCAGCTTGTAATGGCGCATCGGCAGCAGCAGCGGGCCGCGCCAGTCGTCGGGCTGGACGTTCGGCTGGTCGGAGTAGCCGAGATCGTGGAAGCCGTGATGGATCCTGATATCCTGGCGGTACTTCACCAGCGGTACCTTGCGCAGCACGTCGACCGTGCCGGCGATGCGGTAGCGCGCATCGATGCAATAGCTGGCGCGCCATCGGTCGCCGAAGGCCCAGCGAACCGACTTGTTGCAGCGGTAGGCGGTGCTGTCGCCCTTGCCATCGAGCAGATGGCGATCGAACGCGCGCAGGAAGGATGCTTGCGCCGGGCCGCTCGACAGCTCCAATGCTGCCGGCAACATGTCGACGAGCATTCCCGGCAGCCAGGACCGGCCGGCGGCTGACGCCGCCATGGTCACGTCCGCCATGATGGTGCCGAGCGCAGGCGGAACGTCGACGAATTCGTCGGCATCGACGGTCAGCGCCCATCGACCTTCAGGCAGCACGGCCTTCATCGCGGCCATCAGCCAGGCGCTCTTGCAGGTTCGGTAGTGGCCAACCCTGGGCGTCAGCGTCAGGACATCGCGATAGGGCAGGGTCTCGGCCACCGGCACGGCCGAGTGGTCGTCGATGATGTAGAACGGTCCGCAGCCGATGCCGCGGTAATGCCTGTACCACTCCTCCAGCACGAAGGTGTCGTCCTTGACGCAGGCGAAGACCGGCACCTTGCCGTCGACGAGTTGCGGAAGCGGCCGGCCCGGTTCGCCGAAAAAGCACTGCAGCGTCTCTGCCGGTCCCTGTGCGGCTATGGCATCGCGCACCGCCTGCATGGCTTCGGCGAAATAGCGCTCCTTGCTGTCGGCCTTGCCGGCATTCTTGGCGAAGCTCGATGCGCGGTTGAAGCGCTGCATGGCGCCGAGAAGGCCACAGTCATCGGCATAACCCTTGTTCCTCGGGTTGAGCGGCTTGGTGGCGCGCAGGTCGTCGACAACCAGGTTCTTCACCGCCATGCCTTCGCCGTGCAGGAATCCTGCCGTGGCCTTCGACTTCTGCAGCGCGCCGCCCGGGAGGTGCGAGACGTAGGTGAGATCGGGGTCGGCCCTGAGCGCGGAAAGGATCAGGTCGATCTCGTCGAACTGGCGCGGCAAGGCCCGCTCGTCATACCCGACGGATCGATAGAGATTTGCCGGCAGCGTGACCCTGCCGCAGGTTCCGTCGCCCCAGTGGCCGCTGAAATGATGGATCAGCATCTTGCCGCCATGCTCGGCATGCAGGTCGAGGATCTGCCGTGTCTCGTGCGGCGACACGAAATTGTCGGCGTCGAGGCTGGAATAGATCGCGCCCTCGAGATGGTCGCGGAACACGTTTTTTGCCCGGCCGAAATGCCATGGATCCAGGTGGCCGGCGCGCCTCGGCTTGAGGTATCCGGACGCGATGTCCGCGGCAAAGCTCTCGCGCATCCAGCGGTCCAGCTCATCGTCCCGGTCGAAACTGACGACGACGAACTCCACCAGCGTCTGGAACGGGCGGTTCTGGTCGAGATTTGTCCGCAGGGTCAGCCTGAGGTCATCCGCCCGGTCCTGAACCGGGATGCAGTACGACAGGATCGGTCTCATTGAAAAACTCACGCGCTTGCTTCGGCCGCTCGGGGCCGGTTCGATTCTGCGGTTGTATCGCATAAAAATTTCTACTTGCAATAGGTGTTCAATTGTGGGAAACGGAGCCGCCCCCGCACTTGAGACCTGTTGCCGCTGCCCTGGCGACGCAAACCTGCGGAGCAAGGGCAATGTCCTCGAAATCGATGCCGCGTCTGCGGCTGTGCGTTGCTGCGATCACGCGGCAGCGGCCGATCATGCTCGGCGAGCTTCTCGCCTCATGGACCGCCTGCGAGATGCCACCGTTCACCGATGTCAGCTTCATCGTGGTCGAGAATTCCGCGCAGCCCGATTGTCGCGACATCGTGCTTGGCGCGGCCAAGGGTCTGGAACTCGACTATCGTCTCGAGCCCTGCATCGGCATTCCTTTCGCGCGCAATCGCGCGGTCGAGCATGCGCTGGAATCCGGGGCCGATCTTGTCGCCTTCGTCGATGACGACGAACGCGTCGCCGCGGATTGGCTCGTCGAGCTCGTCGCCGAGTATCGCCGCAGCCGGGCGCTGCTGATCGGCGGTCCGGTGGAGGCGCAGCCGCCGGCGGTTCCGCTGTCGCGGTGGCGCAGGGCGATCTTGCGCGGGGTGCAGCAGCGGTTCCGCCACAAGGCAGCCGTGGCCCGGCGCCAGAGCGCGGCGGGCAGGCCGGAGCGGATCACCATCGTCACCAACAACTGGCTCGCGCAGCGCGATCTGTTCGTGGTCCACCGGCTGCGGTTCGACGAGCGCGATCCGATGTCGGGTGGCAGCGACTCGGCATTCGATCACGAGGTCACGCGCCGTGGACTGGCCAAAGCATGGGCCGACCGGGCCATGGTGTACGAGACGATGCCGCCGTCGCGCCTGACCTTTTCCTACCAGTTCAGGCGCGCCCGCGATCAATCCCTGGCGTCGTTCACCCGCAAGGGAAGGGGCGGCGACCGCAGGGCCGCGTCGATTGCGGTGCTGCTCGCCTTCCGGCTGCTTGCCACAGCCGTCACCGCGCTTACGGTGCCGGTCCGCGGCGGTCCTGGCGTGCTTGCCCTTGCGCGTGCGTCGGGTTGGTCGGCAGGCCGGATACTCGGCCTGCTCGGCTCGCGCTCACGGCTCTATGCGGAGGTCACCGGCGAGTAGCCCGGTAGCGTTGGTGTGATCGTCCGCCGCAACCGGATCCATTGAACTTGTTGCTCTTTTTTGAGATAATGGCGCCAGTGCGAAGAACGCCCGACTGAGGAGTTCGACAGCCACGCACTTGGTCCTCACGGGCGTTTGAGCAGAGAACTCAAATGTAGCCTGAGAGGATTTTGATCATGGCAACGCTCAACGTAATGGGTCCCCTGGGACTGTCGCAACACCGGCGCTGGGAGGACATCGCTTCGATGATCCTCGGCGCCGCGATCATCGTGTCGCCGATGTGGTTCGGCGAAACCGGCATGCCGACCATGATGGCGGTGACGGCGCTCGTCGGCGCCGCGATCGTCGTGCTTTCCGGACTGGAGCAGATCTTCCTGCGGCGCTGGGAGGAAATCCTGGTGCTGTTCTGCGGTGTCTGGATGGTCGTGCAGCCCTTCGTCTTCGAATATGGCGGCGTGCTGCGCAACTGGCATGTCGGCCTCGGCATCGCCGTGGCGGTGCTGGCCGTCCTGGAACTCTGGCAGGACCGCAACCGCAACCTCGAGGCGTGAGCAAGGCGGCCTGGCTGGGGTCCCTCATTCGGCGGGATGGGACCCTTGCCGTAGCCTCACATGCAAAGGGCGCCGACCGGCGCCCTTTGCATGTCTTCGCGCGGCTGACGCCGTGCTGTTCAGCGCCAGCCGATATAGGTGGTGAATTCGGCCATCAGCGTGTCGAAGCGCTCGAGGTTCTGCGACAGGTTGCCGGACGAGACGCCGCCGCCGCAATCGACCAGATAGTCGAAATAGGTGTTGTCCTTTTCGTTGGAGGCACGGCCGGCGACCTTCTTGTTGTTCCAGTCGAGCGCCTTGTCCTGCATCGTCTTGTCGGTCTTGAAACTGCTCTGGAACTGCACGCGCCGGCATTTCTGCGGTTCGCCGTCGCAATTGTAGAAATAGACCCAGAAGTTCATGCCCGAGGCCTTGGAATCGATGACCGGCAGGTTGTCGCTGTCGGTGCCGACCTTGGCCTGGTATCCGGCCTTGGTCATGATGTCCTGGAATTCCGCGACGGTCACGCCTTCGACCACGGTCGGCGCGGCCTGCGGTTTGTCTTCGGCCCTGGCTGCAGTACCGGCAGCGAGGGCCAGGGCACCGGCGAAAAGGGCAAAGCGCAGCATCGGCGTGCTCCTCAAGAGGTTGTGCGAAAAATATTAGCGCAACCTGATATTACCACCGGCATGGGGCCTGCCGGAAGCCGGCCTTTCGGTCGATGATGAAGGGTGTGGCAGGCGCCAAGCGAGGACGAATTGAAGTTGTCGTCGGGGTCAATCGAATTGCGACGCGAACCTCGGGGGAACGGCGCAGATCGAGGTGCCGGTCGCCAGGAATCAAGCATTCCGCAGAAACGAAAAAGCCCGGCTCGTGAGAGCCGGGCTTTGATGTCCTTGGAATTCAAGGGGTCAAGTCGAGGCTTGACCTTGGAAACTGGTGCCCAGAAGAGGACTCGAACCTCCACGCCTCGCGGCACACGGACCTGAACCGTGCGCGTCTACCAATTCCGCCATCTGGGCTGGTGGGCGCTGATGTAAGCGGGCGAAGCGACTGTGTCAACGCGCATTTTCAGCTTTTGCCGACGAATGCCGCGACAGGACCGATTTGTCGCGTTCCGGCATGCCGCATGACGTTGCGGCATGTCTCGCGGCATAGCCGGCGAAGAGGTTGGGAGCCGCGAATCGGAGGCTCCCGTGGCGGCTCAGGCCAGCACATCCTTCGAAGCGACAGTCGAATCGGCGTTGAGCTTGTAGACGATCGGCACGCCGGTCCCGAGCTCGAGCTTGACGATGTCCGGGCCCGAAATGCCTTCGAGCGCCATGATCAGCGCGCGCAGCGAATTGCCGTGCGCAGCGACCAGCACCGTGCCGCCGGCAAGCACATGCTTCTGCATATCGTGCATGTAATAGGGCCAGACGCGGGCGCCGGTGTCCTTCAGGCTCTCGCCGCCGGGCGGCGGGGTATCGTAGGAGCGGCGCCAGATATGGACCTGCTCCTCGCCCCACTTTGCGCGGGCGTCGTCCTTGTTGAGGCCGTTGAGGTCGCCATAGTCGCGCTCGTTGAGCGCTGCATTGCGAATGGTCTTGAGGTCGCTCTGGCCGAGCGCGTCGAGGATGTGCTGGCAGGTGGTCTGGGCGCGCGACAGCGCCGAGGTGAAGGCGATGTCGAACTTCAGTCCGCGCGCCTTGAGCTTCTCGCCGGCGGCCTTGGCCTCGGCGTGGCCCTGCTCGGTCAGGCCGGGATCGCGCCAGCCGGTGAACAGGTTCTTCAGGTTCCATTCGCTCTGGCCGTGGCGGACGAGCACGAGAGTACCGGACATTTTAGCTCCCTTGTGGGTGAGGACGGTGGATTGATCTAGAGGCCGAGCACGTCGCGCATCGAATAAAGGCCGGGCTTGCGGCCATGCGCCCACAGCGCCGCCTTGACCGCGCCGCGGGCGAAGATCGTGCGATCCTCGGCCTGATGCGACAGGGTGATGCGTTCGCCGGTGCCGGCGAGGATGACGGAATGGTCGCCGACCACCGAGCCGCCGCGCAGCGTGGCGAAGCCGATGGTGCCCGCCTCGCGCACGCCGGTGTGGCCGTCACGGACGCGGACGCTCCTGTCTGCCAGCGCGATCTTGCGGCCTTCGGCTGCCGCCTCGCCGAGCAGCAGGGCGGTGCCCGACGGCGCGTCGACCTTGTGGCGGTGGTGCATTTCCAGCACCTCGATGTCGAAGTCGCTGGGGCCGAGCGCTTGCGCCGCCTTCTCGACGAGGATGGCGAGCAGGTTGACGCCGAGGCTCATATTGCCCGACTTGACGATGGTGGCATGGCGCGCCGCGGCGGCGATCCTGGCATCGTCCTCGGCCGCGCAGCCGGTGGTGCCGATGACATGGGCGATGCGCGCCTGGGCCGCATAGCCGGCGAATTCGACGGTCGCGGCGGGCGCGGTGAAATCGAGCACGCCGTCGGCCTTGGCGAAGGCCGCAAGCGGGTCGTCGGAAATTGCGACATTGATGGTGCCGATGCCGGCAAGTTCGCCCGCATCCTTGCCGAGATAGGGCGAGCCGCTGCGCTCGATGGCACCGACGACACGGACGCCCTCCATCGTATGGACGGTGCGCAGCAGCACCTGACCCATTCGGCCGGCGGCGCCGACCACAACCAGACCCATGTCGCTCATCGCAAGCTCCCTGCGGCAGCGCCTGCGCGCCGCGCCTCTTCTTTCGTCGTCTCGCCGGTATCGTCCACCAGTCCGAGACTGGCTTCGTCATGCAGGTTGTGGAACCGGGCATAGACGCTGTTGGGGTCGGCCATCAAGCCCGCATGCGTGCCCTGTTCGACCAGCCGGCCCTGCTCGAGCACGACGATATGGTCGGCGCTGACCACGGTCGACAGGCGGTGGGCGATGACGATGGTTGTGCGCCCTTGCGTGGCGGCGGCAAGCGCCTGCTGGACCCGCGCCTCCGACTCGTTGTCGAGCGCCGAGGTCGCTTCGTCGAGCAGGAGGATCGGTGCACTGCGCACGAGGGCACGGGCGATCGAGATGCGCTGGCGCTGGCCGCCCGAAAGCGTTGCGCCGCCTTCGCCGACCGGCGTGTCGTAGCCGTCGGGTTGCTGACGGATGAACTCGTCGGCGAAGGCCTGTTCGGCAGCCAACTGGATCTCGTCGTTCGTGGCGTCGGCGCGGCCATAGCGGATGTTGTCGCGGATCGTGCCTTCGAACAGATAGGGATGCTGCGAGACGTAGGCGATCGACTGGCGCAGCGAGCGCTTGGTGACGTGGGCGATGTCCTGCCCGTCGATTTCGATGCGGCCGCCATCGACGTCGTAGAAGCGCTGCAGCAGTGCGACCAGCGTCGACTTGCCGGCACCCGAGGCGCCGACGATGGCCGTCGTCTTGCCACCCGGAGCAGTAAAGCTCAGATCGTGCAGGACCGGTACGTCCGGCCCGTAGGAGAAGGAGACGGCCTCGAAGCGGATATCGCCCTTGCCGACCTTGATGGCGCCGGCATCGCTCGCGTCTTCCTGGCGCGGTTCGGTGTCGAGGATCTCGTAGATCATGCGGGCGTTGACCAGCGCGCGCTCGAGCCCCACCTGGGTGCGGGCGAGGCGGCGTGCCGGGTCGTAGGCGAGCAGCAGCGCGGTGATGAAGGAAAAGACCGCGCCGGGCGGCTGGGCCCCCATGGTCGAGCGGTAGCCGGCATAGGCGATGACCGCGGCAACGACGACGCCTGCCAGCGTTTCGGAGATCGGCGACAGGCGTTCCGAAACCCGGGCGATCTTGTTGGAGCGCGCCTCGACGTCGTTGACCAGGGTATCCATCTGCTTTGACAGCTGGTCTTCCATGGTGAAGGCCTTGACGATGGCAATGCCCTGGACGGCTTCCTGCACCGCGCCGAACAGCCTCGAATTGACCAGGATGGCGTCGCGGTTGAGCCTGCGCAGCCGCCGCATCAGATGACTGACGAGCAGCACCAGCGGTGGGCCGATCAGGAAGGCGATCATCGACAGCACCGGATCCTGGTAGACCATGACGCCGACCAGCGCGACCAGCGAGACCGCATCGCGGGCGATCGAAGTGACGGTGATGTTGAGCAGGTCGCGCACGCCGCCGACGTTCTGGTTGATCTGCGCGACAAGCTGGGACGACCGCTGGGCCGAGAAGAAGTCCATGCCGAGCTTCATCAGGTGGTCGAAGATGCGGCGCTGGTAGCGGGCGACGAGATTGTTGCCGATCTTGGCGAGTATGACCGCCTGGCCATAGGTGGCGACACCGCGCAGCGCGAAGGACGCGAGGATCGCCAGTGAGATCAGGGCGATGAGGTCGGCGCGCTGGCGGTAGAAGATCTCGTCGATGACGTCGCGCATGATCCAGGCGGTAAAGGCGGTGCTGCCGGCGATGATGAGCAGGAACAGCGCGGCGAGCCCGTATTGCCAGGCGTAGGCGCGGCCATTCTCGGCGGCGACTCGCCGGATCACGCCGACGATCTCGCTGCGCGAGGCCTTGGCCTTTTCCATCTGGGCTGTGGTCAAACAGGTAGTCCTGTCGCTACGCAAAAACTGCGCCCCTCATAGAGCATGACGCCCGCGGGGGAAACCGCCTTTCGGCCGCGGTCAGAGGCGCCAGCGCCGGTCCCCGGTCTCGATGCCGAACAGGGATGGCGTGCGGGCATAGGCGGCGAGGCCGGCAAGGGCTGCGAGCGGATGGGTGATGACATAGACCGGCATCGAGGCCATCAGTTCGCGATGCGGCGCCTTGTCCTCGAAGGCCTCACGGAAATTGCCCCGCTTCAGCGCCGGCACGATCTTCTGGGCGATGCCGCCGGTCAGGAAGACGCCGCCCTTGCTCTTGAACACCAGCGCCAAGTCGCCGGCGGTGCGGCCGAGGCAGGTGACGAACAGTTCCAGCGCCTCCTCGGCGATCGGGTCGGTGCCGGCGAGGGCCGCCGCCGTGACCTGTGCCGGCAGGGTCAGCGTCGGCGTCTTGCCATCGGCGAGGGCGACGGCGCGGTAAGTGTTGACCAGCCCGCGGCCGCACAGGATCTGCTCGCCCGAGATGCGGCCTTCGAGTTTTTCGAGATGCGGGAAGACTTCGAAGTCGCGCGCGGAGCGTGGGCCGATGTCCATGTGTCCGCCTTCGCCGGGGACCGGGATCCAGCGCCCCAGCGCATGGATCAGGCCAGCGACGCCAAGGCCGGTGCCGGGCCCGAGCACGACGCGCCCGGCACCCTCTTCCGGCTCGCCGGGGCCGATCTTTTCCATGTGTCCGTCGCCGAGCGCCACGACCGCAAGCGCCTGGGCCTCGAAATCGTTGAGCACCAGGATGTCGGTGAGCCCGATGGTCGCAAACATCTCCTTGGGCCGCACCACCCATGGGCAATTGGTCAGCGCGATTTCGTCGCCCTCGACCGGGCCGGCGACCGCGAGCACCGCCGAGCGCGGCCGCACCGGCGCGCCGTCGAGCACGGCGAGAATGGCGTCGTCGATATTGGCATAGCTGGCGGTCTGGACGATGCGCGGCTCGCCGGCATCCGTGTCGGCGCTTTCGACGATGGCGAAGCGCGCATTGGTGCCGCCGATGTCGCCGATCAGGATCGGGAACGGGAGAGCCTGCGCCTGGTCGCTCTGATGTGACATTCCCGGTTCCGTCCCTGCGTCGGCGTTCAGCCGTTCTCTTGGTTCTCGAGCATGATCTCGGCCGTCGCCCGGTTCAACGCCATGGGAATGTCGTAGACGATGGCAAGCCGCATCAATGCCTTCACGTCGACGTCATGCGGCATCGGCGTCAGCGGATCAACGAAGAAAATCAACTGGTCGATCCTGCCTTCGCTGATCAGGGCGCCGATCTGCTGGTCGCCGCCGAGCGGTCCGCTCTTCAGCGGCGTCAGGTTGAGGCCCGGACAGGCAGCCAGGATGCGTTGCCCGGTGGTGCCGGTGGCGACGATGTGGCAGGTCTTCAGGAACTCGATGTGATCGCTTGCGAAAGCGACCAGGTCGTCCTTCTTCTCGTCATGGGCGATCAGGGCGAGACGCAATGCAGGTGTCACTCGGGCTCATCCAGAAGAACTAAATCGGTTGAAATCCATAGACCGATTTCCGCCTCTTTGGAAGCGCCAAGGCATCGGCGCCGCGATCGGCCCGCAGTTTCGGCGTTACTGCGTTTTCGGGCGTGGACGCGGCAGCGGAATGTCGACAGAAGGCCGGGGCGCAAAAGCGTTCGCGGCAGCCGGTGTGCCGCCATCGGTGATGATGGGCGTATCCGCGACCTCCGGTTCTTCAGGCGAGGGTGCCGCGACGACCGCGGTCGGTGCGCCGCCCTTGCCATGGTAGGTCACGGCCGCTTCATTGACGGGCGAGGGCGCATCGAGAACAGCGCGGCATTCCTTGGGCAGGCTCGCCATCGTCATGATGTCGCGTGCCTTGGGCTTGGCCGGGCCGGTGGCGGGGCGCCATGGTTCCTCGGTGAACCACCAGGCCAGTGACTTGTCGCAGCCGTCGCCGCGCGGCGTCGGATCCTGCTCCTTGCAGCCCTTCGAACCGGCCTGGCAGCCGATGCGGACGTGGAAATGGTAGTCGTGGCCCCAGAACGGCCGGACCTTGCGCAGCCACGAGCGGTCGCCGGTGACGGTTTCGCAGAGCTTCTTCTTGATGCCCGGATTGACCAGGATGCGCTCGACTTCGGGATAGCTGGCGGCGCGCTCGATCAGGCGCGCATGCGCCGGCGTCCAGCGCTTGTCGATGACCAGGTGGGTCTTCTCGTTGACCATCGAGATCGCGCTCATGTTCTCGCGCTCGGTCGGCGACAGCCTGCGGTCGGGCATCGGCGTCAGCCAGATGTCGGCGTCGAGGCCGATCTGGTGCGAGGCGTGGCCAGTCAGCATCGGGCCGCCGCGCGGCTGCGAGATGTCGCCGATGAGCAGGCCGGGCCAGCCGTCGGCGGTGGCCTCGCGCGACAGCTTTTCGATCAGCGCGATCATCTTGGGATGACCCCAGCGCCGGTTGCGCGACAGGCGCATGGCCTGCCAGGTCGGCCCGTCGGTGGCGATCGCCATCCCACCCGAGAAGCAGCCCTTGGAGTAGAAGCCATAGGAGCGCGCGGCAACCGCCGCCGGCAGCCTCTTGTTGCCGAACAGGTCCTTGGCGAGTTCCGCCGCGCTTGCCGCCTGCATGTCGAGACCGACAAGGCCGAGGGTGGCGATCGCCATGGCGAGCCGCGCCGCCTTGCCCAGAATTCCGCTGAAAAATGCCGTCATGGAGTTTTGTCCTCTCCGCCAGCTTGGGCCGCCACGGTTACTGAATGGTAAATTCCGGGGCCTGCAACCCGGTCAATTCGCTGCGCGACCGTCCCCGCTCAGCCTTGCCTGATCGGGCTGCGCCTGTCGTTTTCCCCTTCGCCGCGCCAGCTGCCTTCGGCCCACATCCGATCGAATGCGGTCCGGTAGTTCGGGAAGCGGAACTCATACCCCGTGGCCCGAATCTCGGTGTTGGCGACACGCTTGTTCTCGCCATAGAAGGATCGGGCCATGGGCGAAAGTTGGGCGGTCTCGAAGGCAATTTCGGGGGGTGGGGCAACGCCCATCAGCGCGGCGGCATAGCTCACCACGTCCTGCGGCGGTGCCGGCTCGTCGTCGGTGACGTTGTAGATGCCGCCACGGTCCGCCTCGAGCAGATGCCAGAGCGCACCCGAGATGTCGTCGACATGGATGCGGTTGAACACCTGGTCCTTCTTGATCAGGCGCTTGGCGGTGCCGTTTTCGAGGTTGACGAAGGCGTTGCGTCCCGGGCCGTAGATGCCCGACAGGCGCAGGATCGCGACCGGGCGCCCGACCTCTTCGCCAAGGTCGTGCCAGGCCTGTTCGGCGTCGAGCCGGGCCTGCGAACGGCCTGGCTTGGGCCGGCAGGCGGCGGTCTCGTCGATCCATTGGCCGCCATAGTCGCCATAGACGCCGACGGTCGAGAGATATCCGATCCAGCGCAGTGCCGGCATGTGGTGGAGGATGGCGTCGCGGGCGACGTCGAGCACCGGGTCGCCGCCGTCACCGGGCGCTGCCGACACCACCAGCTGCGTGGTTTCGGCGAGCCTTGCTCGGATTTCGGGCGTCAGGTGCCCGTCGAACAGCAGCGGCTCGATGCCTGCGGCTTGGAGCTCGGCAAATTTTCCGGCGGATCGGGTCGTGCCGGCGACACGGGTGCCCTGCGGACGATCGCGCCCGAATGCCTTGCCGGAATAGCCGGCGCCGAAGATGAAGATGTTCTGCTGGGTCATGCCTGCGTCCGTGCGGGTTCAGCCTGCGTGAGCGCCGCCTGCCATTCGGCAATCACGTCTTGTTCGGTTTCGGCTTTCAGCGCTTCAAGCGCAAGGGCCGAAAACGCTTCCGGCGTAACGAGCCGCGACAGCGCCCAGACGGCAGCTCCCCTGACCAGTGGCGCGGCGTCGGACAGCAGCGCCCGGCATGGCCAGCCCAGCGCGCTGTCGGCCGAGTTGCCGGCTGCGATCAGCACGTTGCGGATGAAGCGTTCGCGGCCGATGCGCTTGACCGGGGAACCGGAAAAGAAGCTGCGGAAGGCTGCGTCGTCGAGTTGGAGCAGGTCGGCGAGGCGCGGCTGGCGCAGGTCGTCGCGGGCCGCAAGCTTCGCTTCCGAGGCCGACTGGGCAAACTTGTTCCACGGGCAGGCGGCAAGGCAGTCGTCGCAGCCATAGATGCGGTTACCGATCCGCTCGCGGAACTCGATCGGGATCGGCCCCTTGTTCTCGATGGTCAGGTAGGAGATGCAGCGCCGCGCATCGATCCGGTAGGGCGCGGGGAAGGCGTCCGTTGGGCAGGCGTCGAGGCAGGCGCGGCACGAGCCGCAATGATCGGCCTCGGCCTCGTCGGGGACGAGCTCGGCGGTGGTGAAGATCGTGCCCAGGAACAGCCAGGAGCCGAACTCGCGGCTGACGAGATTGGTGTGCTTGCCCTGCCAGCCGAGCCCGGCGGCCTCGGCCAGCGGCTTTTCCATCACCGGGGCGGTGTCGACGAACACCTTCACGTCGCCGCCTGCGCGGGCGACGATCTTGCCGGCGATCTCCTTGAGCCGGCCTTTCATGACGTCATGATAGTCGCGGTTGCGGGCATAGACCGAGATCGCGGCACGGTCGGGCATGGCCTGCAGGTCGCGCGGATCGGTGTCGGGCCCGTAGTTCATGGCGAGCACGATGATCGAGCGCACCTCGGGCCACAGCACGGAGGGTTCGGCGCGGCGCTCCAGCGTCTCGGCCATCCAGCCCATCGAGCCGTGCAGGCCTTCCTCGACGAACTGGGCAAGGCGGGCGGGGGCGAGCGGGATCGCGTCCGGTCGCGTCACCGCAACTGCGGCAAAGCCGGCGCGTTTCGCTTCGCGCTCGATCAGCTGGCGCAGCGCCGTATCAGAAATCGAGGTCCGCATAATGCGATGCCGGGCCCAGGCCGCGCACCCGGTCTCCGAGCAGCGGCCGGAAGGACGGCCGCGACTTGACCCGGGTGTACCATTCGCGCGCCGAGGCGTGTTCGCGCCAGTCGATTTCGCCGAGATAGTCGAGCACCGACAGCGCGGCTGCGGCGGCAAGGTCGGCATAGGTGATGCGCGTGCCGGCGAGCCAGTGGCGGGTGCCGGCCAGCCAGTTGGTGTATTTCATGTGCTGGCGGATATTGGCGCGTGCCGCACGGATCGCCGCCGAATCGGGCGAGCCGCCGCCGGCGGCCTCGGGCATATGCGGCTTCAGCACGCGTTCGCGCACCAGATGCCGGGTCACTTCGCTCTCGGTCTTGGTCAGGTACCAGTCGGTGAGGCGGCGGATCTCGGCGCGTTCCATCGGGTCTTCGGCAAACAGCCGGCGCTCGCGCTTCAGCACGCCGCGGGTCTCGTCGATATATTCCGAGATGATCATCGCGCCGACGATCGGCACGTCGCCCTCGGCCAGCAGCACTGGCAGCGTGCCGGCCGGATTGAGCGACAGGAATTCCTTGCGCCGCGCCCACGGCTTTTCCTCGATCAGGGCCAGCTCCTCGCCATATTCGCCGAACGCCAGGCGGACGAAGCGGCATGTGGCGAACATCGGGTGGTGGAAAAGAGTCAGCATGGTCCTGCGAAATTCGTGATCGATGGCGCTCTGGCGAATCGCCGGCCGCGCCGCTAGAGCTTCTGGGCCCGGCGCACCGGGCTCTCGGGCGACCCGACCTATAGGGTGAGTTCTGCCCCATGACAAGCAATCGCGAATGAACGATCCCGCGGGGACTGGAATGGAAAGCCAGACTATCATCGACGCGCTGCTGCTCGGCCTGCTCGAGGGGCTCACCGAATTCATCCCGGTCTCCTCGACTGGCCATATCCTGCTTGCCGGGCATTTCCTCGGCTTCAACTCGACCGGCAAGACCTTCGAGATCCTGATCCAGCTCGGCGCCATCCTGGCCATCCTGTCGGTCTACTGGGCCCGGCTGTGGCGAATGCTGGTCGACCTGCCGCGCGACCCTCAGACGCAGCGTTTCGTTGCCGGCATCCTGATTGCATTCCTGCCGGCCGCATTGATCGGCGCGTTTGCGCATGGCTTCATCAAGACGGTGCTGTTCGAATCGCCGCGGCTGATCTGCGTCATGCTGATCCTCGGCGGCTTCGTGCTGCTGCTGCTCGACAAGCTCGACCTCAAGCCGCGCTATGGCGACGTCACCAACTTTCCGTTCTCGGTCTATCTCAAGATCGGCCTGTTCCAGTGCCTGGCGATGATCCCCGGCACTTCGCGCTCGGGCGCGACCATCGTCGGTTCGCTGCTGATGGGGGTGGAGAAGCGCGCGGCCGCCGAATTCTCCTTCTTCCTCGCCATGCCGACCATGGCGGGCGCCTTTGCCTATGACCTCTACAAGAACCGCGACATCCTTTCAGTGGCCGACCTGCCCGTCATCGGCGTCGGTTTCATCGCGGCCTTCGTCATGGCGCTGCTGGTGGTGCGCCACCTGCTCGATTACGTCTCGCGCAACGGCTATTCGCTGTTCGGCTGGTGGCGCCTGATCGTCGGTGGCATTGGCCTGATCGCGCTGACGGTCTGGGGCTGAGAACCGGTCGCCGACTCCACTTTGCCGGCCACCTGATGCGCTATTACGCGCCTCTGGCGCTCATTCGAGCGGGCTCACGCTTGGAGAAGCCATCGTGGCGGGTATTCGGCCGCGGCCACTCACCCCGTGACTCAACGGGCCGTGCGCTGCGACCGATGAGGCGCTTGCTGAAATTTCTGGTGAGGGCGCCTGTGCGCCCTCGGCCGGTCAGGCTTCCGTGCGGCGGGTGAACTGGCCGGCGGCGCGGTAGCGCCAGAGGTAGCTCGGCAGGATCGACGCCGTGGTCTTGGGCGCGATGCCGATGGCCGCGATGGTGCGGCCTTCGTCCTGCGCCGCCTTCGACACGACATTGTCGGAGCGCAGCAGCGTGACCTGGTCCTTGGTCAGCAGCGGGTTAGGCAGCAGGCCGAGGATCGAGGCCTGCAGGTTGGCAGCCCACCACGGCACCGCCACCAGGCTGCGCTTGCGGTCGATGACCTCGAGCATCTGCTCCATGCACTGCTTGAAGCTCAGCACCTGCGGGCCGCCGAGCTCATAGATGGTGCCGCCCTTGACCTTGCCGTCGACGGCGCGCGCGATGGCCTCGGCGACGTCGCCGACATAGATCGGCTGGAAGCGGGTTTCGCCGCCGCCGATCAGCGGCAGGAACGGCGAGAAGCGCGCCATGTTGGCGAAGCGGTTGAAGAACTGGTCCTCGGGGCCGAAGACGATCGACGGGCGGTAGATCACCGCCTCGGGAACGGTCGCCAGAACGGCCTTTTCGCCGCGCGCCTTGGTCTGGGCGTAGGTTGCATGCGAGGTTTCGCCGGCGCCAAGCGCCGAGACATGGGTCAGCGAAGCGCCGACCGCGCGTGCGGCCTCGGCCACGGCCCGAGCACCGAATTCCTGGACCGTGGAGAAACGCTGGCGGCCGCCTTCATGCAGGATGCCGACGAGATTGACGACGTGCGATGCGCCCTGGACGGCCCGGTCGACCGACCAGCGCACGCGCAGATTGGCCTGCACCGGCTGGATCTGGCCGACATTGCCGAGCGGCTGCAGGTGGAAGGCGAGGTCGGGGCGGCGGCAGGCGACCCGCACCAGGTACCCGCGCTTGGCCAGCGCCCGCACGACATGGCGGCCGAGGAAGCCGGAGCCGCCGAATACGGTCACGAGTTGCGGGGTCTGCAGAATTTCGGTCATCGCTGGCTCCGGTCGCCAAAAGGGGCAGGGATGTCGCCGTTCTTAGCCCGTTTCGCGGAAAAGGCAATCATCGAGGCTGCATGCGGAGCGGCCCGCGCCGATCTGGCGCGGGCTTGTGGCTTGCCTTGGGAGGCAGGTTCTAGAATTCGCGGCCGATGCGGGCGTCGACCGAGTGGCGGTTGCCGCCGCGAATGGCGAAGAACAGGCAGACCGCGGCCCAGATGATCGCCTTCTCGGCCATCAGGTAGCCCTGGCCCAGGGTGACCCAGTGGTACCAGGCGGCGACCGCCAGCACGACCGTCGCGGCAAGCGCGGCAGGCCGGGTGAACAGGCCGATGGCGATCAGGATGCCGCCGAAGAACTCGGTGCAGGACAAAAGCAGCGACCAGAAGGCGCCGGGGTAGAAGCCGAGGCTCTGGACCATTTCCGCCGCGCCGAACGGGTCGGCAATCTTGCCGGCGCCATGGGCGACAAGCGCAAGGCCGGCGACGATGCGCACGATCGTTTCGGCGGAGTCATGCAGGCTCGAATAAATTCCGCGAAGCGCGGGAATGAAAAGTCGGCGGCCGGATGTTTCGGTCGTCAGGGTCAAGGACATGTCTCCGTTTGCGGGGCTCTGCTCAAAAAATGTTGCGATGCACCAACGCCGCAAAGGCGCCGTCACGGTCAAGTCAACAAGGTTTGAATGAAAGATGATTGACCTACTCATGTTTGACAAAATTTGGGAACTCGACCGGCGGAAGGGCGTTGATCCCCCAGTGCGGCGGACCTGTCGTGCCAATCCCGAGAAGGAGATCGCGATGAATTGGAACCAGATCGAAGGCAATTGGGAGCAGTTCAAGGGCAAGGTTCAGGCCCAGTGGGGCAAGCTGACCGACGATGACCTCGACGTCATCAAGGGCAAGCGCAAGGAGCTCGCCGGCAGGCTGCAAGCCCGTTACGGCCAGGCGCAGGACGAGGCCGAAAAGGATATCGACACCTGGCTTTCGCGCCACTGAACCGTCTTTGAGCAACATGGCCGCATTGGCGCGGCAGACGGGAGCCCCGCAAGCCTGCGGGGCTTTTTCATTGTCGAGCCCAGCGCAGAAAACCCCGCAAACTGCGGGGTTTTCCGGATGGCAGAATGCAGGCGACCGACGCTCGAGCGAGGCCAACGCCTTCTCGCTGGGCATGATCTTGTCCGAAAACCGGCTACCACTTTTCGGGATCATGCCCTTGGCATCAGGAGGGTTCCCGGCAAGTCTTGCCACCCCAACCCTGCTGGCCCGACATGTTGCCACCTGCGGCCTTGCAGTCCTGGATGAACTTGGTGTTGCAATCCGGGAACTTGCTCGAGCCGTTCTTGCAGTACTTGTCTTCCGTGGCGCCGCCATTGCCCGACGAAGCCTTGCCGCTCGGGCCTGAAGGCTTGTCGTTGTCGGGGGCATCCGAGAAGTCGCCGGGGCCCGACGGGCCTTTGCCGCCCGGTGCGTCGGAGATGTCGCTCGGACCCGACGGACGGTCGCCGCCGCCCGGCCCGGCCGAGAAGCTGGCGGCATTGGCGCTGCCGATGGCGCCGGCAAGCAGCAGAACGGCGGTCAGGATGGTGATCTTGGCTTTCATGGTCATTTCCCTTTCGAGGCTGCGTTTCGGGGCCGCGGAAACGCTCTGGCTTCCACGTCGGAACGATCTTCGGTGTGGGTTCCCCCCGGTTGATCTGGCGAGCTCACCTCGCCCTGGACATGACTGGGTCGCAGCGGCGGCGGGAAAGGTTCACAGGGAGTTCGAATTATTTTCGAAGGAGTTTCGCGGGGTGTTCCGAGGCGTGGTTCGGAACCACCGGAGCACCGGAGAAATCACGGCATGAACACAGTTGCCATGCCGTGACGGTGACACCGCTGCTGCGGTCCAGGCTTCGCGTTCCCAACGGTCAAGCGGAACCGAGAACGCTCCCGCTCACCCTGCCTGCCGCGCCGAAAACTCGGCGATGCGGGCGTGCAGGGCCATGGGGATCGCTATGCCGCCGGCCTCCGCACGGGCGCGCGCCGCAGCCTTTGCCGGGCCGGGGATGTGGACGTGGTATTGGCTCGACAGCCGGTCGAGCTGCGCCCGCATGCGCGCCTCGAAGCCGGGATCGAACAGCTTGGGGTCGAGGGCGACGATGAACAGGCCGGTGCCGGGTGTCTGGTCGCCCGCCGTGATCGACGGCGCGTCGATCGACCAGTTGGCACCCGAAATGCCGGCGGCAAGCACTTCGACCATCAGCGCGATGTTGGCCCCGCGCGCCCCGCCGAAGGCCAGCAACACGCCTTTCATGGCCTTCTTGGCGTCGGTGGTGGGCTTGCCCCTGGCGTCGAGCGCCCAACCCTCGGGGATTTCGTCCCCGGCCTCGGCCGCTCTGCGCACATTGACGAAGGCGGTGGCGCTGGAGGACTGGTCGATGATCAGCGGCGGGCCGTCGGCCGTGGGAGCCGCGAGCGAGATCGGATTGGTGCAGTAGACCGGCTTGGTCGAGCCGGAGCCGGCAACGAGTGCCGGTCCGTTGGTGGCGGCGAGGGCGACAAGGCCGGCCTCGGCGAGGCGGCCGGTGAAATAGCCGAGCGAACCGCAGGTATAGGCGTTCTTCTGCGCAAAGACGGTGACGCCGAACAGCCGCGCCGCCTTGGCGATCTCGTCGAAGTTGCGGTCGAAGCCGGTATGGGCCGCGCCCCCTTGTCCGTCGGACAGGTAGATCGCCAGCGCCGGCCGGGCGATGACCGGTTCGGCCTTGCCGTCGATGCGCCCGGCCTCGAGCGCCTCGAGATAGTCGACATAGTGGGACAGGCCGACGCTTGCCTGGCCGTCGGCTTCGGCGGCGACTGCGGCGAGCGCGATCGACTGCGCCGTCTCCTCGCTGGCGCCGGCGCCGATGGCGGCCGAAATGCAGAGCGCGCGGGCTTCGTCGAGGCTGAGCGTGACCGTTTCTGTTGTTGTCTGCGGCATAGGCTTACCCCAGTCTGGCCGGGATCTTCGCCTCCAGCTTGCGGAAGGCGAAGACCAGGATGCCGGTGATGATCAGATAAATGAGGGCGAGCAGCAACAGCGGCTCGTAGACGATGAAGGTGTCCTGTCGGACGCGCGAAGCGACTGCATAGATGTCGATGACGGTGATGGTGGCGACGAGCGGCGTCGCCTTGAGCTGCAGCACGGTCTCGCCGGCGAGCGTCGGCAGCGCCCGGTGGATCGCCTGCGGCAGCCAGATGCGGCGGAAGCGTTTCCACGGGCTCATGCCGAAGGCGCGGGCGGCCTCGAGCTGCCCCCTCGGCACGCCGGCGAAGGCGCCGCGCATCACCTCGCCTTCATAGGCGGCGTAGGACAGGGTCAGCGCAACCACGGCATAGGGCCATGCCTGCCTCAGGATCGGCCACAGCTCGGACTGCCGGATCCAGGGGAATTGCGGGAACAGCGAGCCGAGGCCGTAATAGAGCAGCCAGAGCTGCAGCAGCAGCGGCGTGCCGCGGATGACCGTGCAGAAGGCCTTGGCCGGCCAGGCCAGCCAGAACGGCCCGGCGGCCTGGGCGAGGCCGAGCGGCCCGGCGAGCATGAAGCCGAGCACCACGGTGACGGCGAGGATCCAGATGGTACGCCAGATGCCGAGCAGGGCCAGGTCGTAGTAATTGGGCAGCCAGTCCCAGCGCATGAAGACGGCTGCCGAAAACACCAGGGCTGCGCCAATGCCAATCAGCACGATGCGGTGCGGCTGCAGCCATTCCGAACGGCTGGTGGAGGTCGTCGATGCGGGCGCGGCAGCACTCATCGGCCGGACTCCGCAATCGGCGGCATGCCGCGCCGCGCCCAGCGCTCGATGCGGCCGATGATGACGTTGGAGAACAGCGTGAGCAGCAGGTAGAGCACGCCGGCGGCGACGAAGAAGGTGAAATAGGCCTTGGTGGTGGCGCCGGCCTGGCGGGTTTCCTGGGTCAGCTCGTTGAAGCCGACGACGGCCAGCAGTGCCGTGTCCTTGGTGGCGATCAGCCAGAGGTTGGCGAGGCCGGGAATGGCGAAGGGCAGCATCGCCGGCAGGGTGATGCGGCGCAGCATCTTGCCGGGCGGCATGCCATAGGCGCGCGCAGCCTCGATCTGGCCCTGCGGTATGGCGAGGATGGCGCCGCGAATGACCTCGGTGGCGTAGGCGCCCTGGACGATGCCAAGCACGCCGATGCCGGCGACGAGCCCCGATATGTCGATGGGGGCGTAGCCGAAGCTGTCGAGCGCCCGGTTGATCAGGTCGGTGCCGGCATAATAGAGCAGCAGGATCAGCACCAGCTCCGGCACGGCGCGCACGACCGTGGTGTAGATCTCCATCAGGTCGCGCACGATGGGGCTGCCATAGAGCTTGCCCCAGGCGCCGGCGACGCCGATGGCGAGGCCGAGTCCAAAGGCGCCCAGCGCGATCTGGACGGAGTTCGCCAGCCCGCGCAGCAGGTTGCCGCCCCAGCCGGGCGGTGAAATCGCCAGCAACTCGACGGCGCTCGTTTGCAGCAGCGGGTTCAGCAGATGCTCGATATCAGTGGTCCTCTTGAGAGCTGAAGAAGACGGAATTCCTCTCCCCCTTGTGGGGAGGGGTCAGGGGTGGGGGTGACTGCCCGCGCAATCGGTGCCCGAAGGACCCTCACCCTTTATCCCTCCCCACAAGGGGGAGGGATGGCGTCGGCGTCGCGCCTCGTCTCGGAGGGTGGCACTAATGCCCAGCTCTCGCTCACTTCCCGTAGATGTCGAAGTCGAAGTATTTCTTGGTGATCTCGGCGTATTTGCCGTTGTCGCGGATGCCCTTGATCGCGGCGTTGAACTTGTCCTTCAGCTCGGTGTCGCCCTGGCGCAGGCCGACGCCGACGCCCGGTCCGAGCACTTCGAGATCTTCGGCGACATCGCCCTTCATGTCGCAGCAGGCCTTGCCCGCATCGGTGGCGAGGTAGGTGTTGAGCGACAGCGAATCCGCCTGCACCGCGTCGATGCGGCCGGCGGCGAGGTCGGCCTGGGCCTCGTCCTGGGTCTGGTAGATCTTGATCTCGGCAGCGGTGGGACCGAAGTGCTTCTTGGCGTAGGCCTCATGCACGGTCGACACCTGCACGCCGATGATCTTGCCTTTCAGCCCCTCCGGCGTGGCGTCGAACTTGGCGTCCTTGGAGCCGATGATGCCGGTCGGTGTGTTGTAGTACTTGTCGGAGAAGTCGATCGACTTCTTGCGCTCGTCGGTGATCGACATCGAGTTGATGATGGCGTCGATCTTCTTGGAGTTGAGCGCCGGGATCAGGCCGTCCCAGGCGGTCATGGTGACCTCGCACTGGAGCTTCGCCTCGGCGCAGAGAGCGTCGATCATGTCCATTTCCCAGCCGCCCCATTTGCCCGATGCGTCGGGCGAGGCGAAGGGCGGATAGGGTTCGGGTGCCATGCCGACCTTGATCGCCTGGGCGCTGGCGGCTCCCGCGCTCTGGCCAAGGACCAGTGCCAAGGCCGCAGTTGCAAGCAGTGCTTTCATGCTGTCACTCCCGTTTGTCGTTGTTCTTGATGTTCCCGATTTCTTGCAGGCTAGCCGATGTTGCGGATGAACTGCTTGAGCCGCTCCGACCTGGGCGACCCGAACAGCTGTTCCGGCGGGCCTTCCTCCTCGACCTGCCCGTTCCAGAGATAGATCACATGGGTCGCCACCTCGCGGGCGAACTTCATCTCGTGCGTCACCAGCACCATGGTGCGGCCTTCGCGGGCGAGGTCGCCGATCACCTTCAGCACCTCGCCGACCAGTTCGGGATCGAGCGCCGAGGTAGGTTCGTCGAACAGCATGACCCGCGGCTGGACGGCGAGCGCGCGCGCGATCGCCGCGCGCTGCTGCTGGCCGCCGGAGAGATAGGCCGGGTAGACGTCGCGCTTTTCGGCAAGGCCGACGCGGGCCAGCAGCCGTTCGGCCTCGGCAATGGCATCGCTGCGCTTGACGCCAAGCACATGCACCGGCACCTCGATGACGTTTTCCAGGAGCGTCATGTGGCTCCACAGGTTGAAGCTCTGGAACACCATGCCGAGGCGCGAGCGAATGCGCTCGATCTGGCGCCGGTCGGCCGGCACGCTGTCGCCCAGGCTGTTCGGCTTGAGGCGGATTTCCTCGCCATTGACGCGGATGATGCCGCTGGTCGGGTTTTCCAGGCAGTTGATGCAGCGCAGCAGCGTCGACTTGCCCGAGCCCGAGCCGCCGATGATCGCCACCACCTCGCCGTCGCGCGCCGACAGCGACACGCCCTTCAGCACATGCAACTGGCCGAATTTCTTGTGCAGGTTCTCGACATGGATGGCTTCGGCGGCTTGGCCGTCTGATTGGACAGGGTGCTGGGCTGCATGACCCGCAGCCATCAGCGATGGCCCCGGCGCGTGAACGTCTTCCCGTCAGCTTGCATCAGGCTGCTCATGGTCGCGTCGCGATGTTCCCCTGGGCGGTGAAGATGGACCTTTCCGCCTTGCGGCGTCAACGGCACCAGTTCCCGCTTCTTTTATGCTCCCATTACGGCACTTGCAGCGTTGTTATGCAAGTGTATAAATATTTGCCGGAGCCGGGGTCGGCCGTTTTTTCCAGATGAAGCGAAGGTGGACATGGCAGTCGCCGCGCGGAGAAAATTCCGCCGAGAAGGCGAGGAGCGTCGGCGGCAGGACCTGATCGAGGCGACGCTCGACTGTGTCGCCGAACACGGCCTGCAGGGCGCGACTGTGCGGGCGATAGCCTTGCGCGCCGGCGTCACGGCGGGCCTGATCCGCCACTATTTTCCGGGCAAGGAAGAGCTTCTGCAGGCAGCCTACGTCACCGTCATGGAGCGCATGACGGAGTTGGCCAAGACAGCGCTTGCGACCGTCGAGCATGAACCCGGGCGGCGGCTCGCCGCCTTCGTCGCGGCGAACCTTGCACCACCGGTGGTCGACACCGGGACATTCTCGATCTGGGCGAGCTTCATCGGCCGGGCCGGTTCCGACCCGGCGCTGGGCATTGCCCACCGGGCCGGCTACCTCGGCTTTCGCGACGAGGTCGAGACGCTTGTCGCGGACGCCCTTGCAAGCTCCGGACGGCATGCGAGCCCGGCGGAATTGCGCCGCCTGGCGATTGCCGTCAACGCCGTCATCGACGGGCTTTGGCTCGAGGGTTGCCTCGCCGGCGACATGTTCGAGACAGGCGAACTGGCCGAGATCGGCATCGGCTCGGTGGAAGCGATGCTCGGCCTGCGATTGCGCGGTGAAAGGGAGGTGGCATGACGACGGTCGGCGAAGCTCTGATCGAGCTGCTCGAGGCGCATGGCGTCGATACCGTGTTCGGCATTCCGGGCGTGCACACCATCGAGCTCTATCGCGGGCTGGCGCGGTCGAACATCCGCCACGTCACGCCGCGCCACGAGCAGGGTGCCGGTTTCATGGCCGACGGTTATGCCCGCGCCTCGGGCCGACCGGGTGTTGCCTTTGTCATCACCGGGCCGGGGCTCACCAATACCATCACCGCCATGGCCCAGGCGCGCGCCGATTCGGTGCCGATGCTTGTGATTTCGGGCGTCAATGGCCTGCCGTCCCTGGGCAAGGGGCTGGGCTACCTGCACGAGCTGCCTGACCAGCGCGGCATGATGGAGAAGGTGGCGCTGTCGTCGCGGCGGGTAAGCGAGGCAGCCGAACTGCCCGGCGCCATTGCCAGGGCATTCGAGATGTTTGCGTCGCGGCGGCCGGGGCCGGTGCACATCGAGGTTCCGCTCGACGTCATGGGCAAGTCGGCGGAAGGGCTGGTGCCTTTGCCCAAGCGCGCGACGGCACCCGTTCCGGGCGAGCGCGCGCTCGCCGAAGCAAGGCCCCTGGTCAACGCCGCGAACCGGCCGCTGATCCTCGCCGGCGGCGGGGCGCGACGGGCCGAGGCCGAACTCGCGGTGCTGGCCGAAAGGCTCGATGCGCCGGTCGTCACCACCGCCAACGGCCGCGGGCTGATGCACGGGCATCGGCTCGCTGTGCCGGCGAGCCCGAGCCTCAAGGCGGTGCGGGCGCTGATGGCGGATGCCGACCTGGTGATCGCCGTCGGCACCGAGTTCGGCCCGACCGACTACGACATGTATGGCGATGGCGGCTTCGTGCTGCCGAAGACCATGATCCGCATCGACATCGACGAGATGCAGCTTGGCCGACGTCCGGCGGCGGTTTCGATCCTTGCCGATGCCGGCGCCGCGCTTGCGCGTCTGGGTGGCGACATTGGCAACGCGCGCCAGGCTGGCGGCGCAGTACGCGCCAAGGCGACGCGGGAAGGCGCCTGGACTGAAATCGGCCCGGCGATGCAGGCGCAGGTTCGTGCGGTGGAGGTTATTCGCGACGCCCTGCCGGGCGCGATCATCGTCGGCGATTCGACCCAGCCGGTCTATGCTGCCAATCTCTGTTATGACCACGACCGGCCGGGCGGCTGGTTCAATGCGGCGACCGGCTACGGTGCGCTCGGCTATGGCCCGGCGGCGGCGATCGGGGCTGCATTGGCGGTGCCAGATGCGCCGGTGGTGTGCCTGAGCGGCGACGGCGGGTTCCAGTTCACCTTGCCGGAACTGGGCGCGGCGCTCGATGCGAATGCGCCCGTCATCTTCGTCGTCTGGAACAACCGCGGCTATCGCGAGATCGAAACCTCGATGCTCGATGCCGGCGTGGAGCCCGTGGGCGTTTCGCCGGTGCCGCCGGACTTCCTGCTGATCGCCCAGGCCTATGGGCTTCGGGCCGAGCGCCTGCGGGATGTCGGCGCGCTCGGCAGCGCATTGAAAAAGGCGCGCTCGACGGGAAGGCCCTGTCTGATAGAAGTTTCCGTCGAATAGGGTCGCGCGTCGCGGCCTGTCGCGGGAGTTGACCATGACCAAGAGTTTCGAAGGCCGCCATGTCGTTGTGTCGGGCGCCACCGGTGCGCTGGGCGCAGCGGTGGCAAGCTACCTGCTTGGCGAAGGCGCCATCTGCCATTTGCCGATCAGCCGGCCCGAAGCGCCCGCCGGTTTCGAATTCGCCGGCAAGGATCGCGTCCACATCGCCACCGGCGTGGACCTGACCGATGCAAAGGCCGTCGATGCCTTCTACGGCGCCATTCCCGGCCTCTGGGCCTCGATCCATTCTGCCGGTGGTTTCGACATGGGATCGATCGAAACCGTCGATGCCGACCAGTTCGGCAAGATGATGGACATAAACGCCAGGACCGCCTTCCTCTGCTGCCGCGCGGCGGCCCGCGCGATGCTCGCCGGCAAGGCCGGCGGCCGCATCGTCAACGTCTCGGCGCGGGCAGGCATCGAGCCGCGCAAGGGCGGCGGCATGGCGGCCTATGCGGCCAGCAAGGCAGCCGTCGCGGCGCTGACCGTGGCCTTGGCCGAAGAACTGAAGGGCGCCGACATCCTGGTCAATGCGGTTGCGCCTTCGACCCTCGACACCAGGGCCAACCGCGACGCCATGCCCAAGGCGGATTTCGCCAAGTGGGTCAGCCTCGAAGCAGCGGCGACCGCGATTGCGCAGCTTGCCTCGCCGGCCAATCTGGTCACCAGTGGCACGGTGGCCGCGATCTACGGGCGCGCATAAGGGCTCGCCTGGGCGCCGCCCTGCGTCGCCGTCGAGCGGTTCCTAGCGCGTCAGGCCGCCATTCGGCACGCCGAGCAATTTTGCCGGCAGGTAGATGACCAGCGAGGCGGCGCCCTGGATGACCGAAGTGCCGTCGGCCAGGATGGTCTCGGCCGGCGCGCCTTCGCCCCTTTCGGTGACGTCGTTCATCAGTCCGCCCTTCGCCGTTAGCGCCATCAGCGTCGGCGAGCTGGCGAAAACACCGTGGCTGCCGCCGTCGAGATTGGACGTGTCGAGCACGGTGATGTTCGCGGCCTGGAGGGTGGCGACATCGGCGCCGGAGCCGACGCGCGGATGGCCGCCGGTCAGTCCGCCCGACAGGTTGAGCGCCTTGTCGCGGGTCGACACGAGAATGGTGAACGGGCTCGGCAGGTCGTCGATGTCGCGCAACTGGCTCTGGAAGACGTCCATGTCGATGTCGGGTGCTGCCAACACGAGCCCATTGATGCGGCCGATATATTTGTCGCGGCCGCTGAGCGACAGGCTGCGCAACGCCTCCATCACGACATAGCTGCCCATCGAATGCCCGACCAGCACGATGCGCTTGGCCCTGGTGCGCGCGGCGATCTCGATGGTGTCGGCAAGCCCGTCGCGGCTGTAGGCGGCGCTGTCGCGATCGTAGACATAGAGCGGCAGCGACCCGGCCGACGGCCAGGCATAGTGCAGCGCCACCGCCTTGACCTTGTAGTCGTGGACGATCTGGGCGTTGCGGAAGATGCTGTCGGCGAAATTGTTGTTGTAGCCGTGCACGAAGATGAAGATCTCGCGCTCGGCCTCGGGGCGCCGCATCAGGTCGGCATCGAGCGCGGCGACGAACTCAGCCTTCTCGTCATAGGGCTGGAAGGTGCGGGCGACGAAATTGCGAGCCGGGCTGGGCGCGCGGCTGGCGCTCTCCACCTCGCCGGCTGCGTGCGTCTTGGGAATGCCGATCTCGAACTTGGCGAAGTTGAGCTGCTTGGCGCGCTCGGCCGAATAGGGCAGCGACAGGTCTTTCGAGCGGGCCCGCATGGTCGAGACATAGATCGGCACGACAGCGGCCGAATCGCCTTCCTTGCCGTCGCCGAGGCCGAGAACGGCGCGCCCGCCGCAACCGGATAGCACCACGAGCACAAGAAAGAAGGTCAGAAAACGCAACTTGGTCATGGGCCGGGCTCGGGACGCGGGACAGGGCTTCGCGGACTTAAGAGCAGCAAATCCCGGCCGCGGCAACCTCGGAGGCGCCGAACGCAGGCGGCCCGGAAGCATTCGGAGGCGCCGTGAAGCATTCCGGCATCACTTCGGGCCCAACTGCTTCCGGCTGCAAAGAAAAACCCCGCCGGATCGCTCCGGCGGGGTTCTTCAGTTCACGACAATGAGCGAATGGCTCAGTTGTTGCGGTTCTTCAGGGCTGCGCCCAGGATGTCGCCGAGCGAAGCGCCGGAGTCGGTCGAGCCGTACTGAGCGACTGCTTCCTTCTCTTCGGCGATTTCCAGCGCCTTGATCGAGACCTGCAGCTTGCGGGTCTTCTTGTCGAAGGCGATGATGCGGGCGTCCACCTTCTGGCCGACGACGAAGCGCTCGGGGCGCTGCTCGTCACGGTCACGCGACAGGTCGGAACGCTTGATGAAGGTCTCGATGCCGCTCTCGACGAGACGGACTTCGAGGCCACCATCCTTGATCGCGATCACTTCGCAGGTGACGACGGCGTTCTTGCGCAGTTCGCCCGAGGTCGCGGCTTCGGTGACGGTGTCACGGCCGAGCTGCTTGATGCCGAGCGAGATGCGCTCCTTGTCGATGTCGACGTCGAGGACCTGAGCCTTGACCATGTCGCCACGGTTGTACTCTTCGATGACCTGCTCGCCCGGACGGTTCCAGTCGAGGTCGGAGAGGTGCACCATGCCGTCCACGTCGCCGTCGAGGCCGATGAAAAGGCCGAATTCGGTCTTGTTCTTGACCTCGCCTTCGACCTGCGAACCAGCCGGGTGGTTGCGGGCGAAAGCCTCCCACGGGTTCTCAAGCGTCTGTTTGAGGCCGAGCGAGATGCGGCGCTTGGCCGGATCGACTTCGAGCACGACGACGTCGACCTGCTGGGTGGTCGACAGGATCTTGCCGGGGTGCACGTTCTTCTTGGTCCACGACATTTCCGAAACGTGGATGAGGCCTTCGATGCCCGGCTCGAGCTCGACGAACGCACCGTAGTCGGTGATGTTCGTGACGGTGCCGGTGATCTTCTTGCCGATCGGGAACTTGGTGCCGATGTCCGACCACGGATCCGACTCGAGCTGCTTCATGCCGAGCGAGATGCGGTGGGTTTCCTGGTTGATGCGGATGATCTGCACCTTGACCGACTGACCGATGTTGAGGATTTCGGTCGGGTGGTTGACGCGGCGCCATGCCATGTCGGTGACATGCAGCAGGCCGTCGATGCCGCCGAGGTCGACGAACGCACCGTAGTCGGTGATGTTCTTGACCACGCCCTCGACAACCTGGCCCTCTTCGAGGTTCTGCACGATCTCGGAGCGCTGCTCTGCACGGCTCTCTTCGAGAACGGTGCGGCGCGAAACGACGATGTTGCCGCGACGGCGATCCATCTTGAGGATCTCGAAGGGCTGCGGGTTGTGCATGAGCGGGGTGACGTCGCGGATCGGACGGATGTCGACCTGCGAACGCGGCAGGAAGGCAACGGCGCCGTCGAGATCGACGGTGAAGCCGCCCTTGACCTGGTTGAAGATGACGCCTTCGACGCGCTCACCCTTGGTGAACTTCTCTTCGAGCTTGACCCAGCTCTCTTCGCGGCGAGCCTTGTCGCGCGACAGCATGGCTTCGCCAAGTGCGTTTTCGATGCGCTCGACATAGACCTCGACGGTGTCGCCGACCTTGAGCGAGCCGTCCTTGGCCTTGGCGCCGAATTCCTTCAGCGGAACGCGACCCTCGACCTTCAGGCCGACGTCGATGATGGCCATGTCTTTTTCGATGGCCGTGACGATACCCTTGACGACCTGGCCTTCGCCCGAATGACCGTCCGAGAAGGACTCTTCGAGCAGGCTCGCGAAATCGTCGCGGGAGGGATTAGCTTGTGACATTGGATCTCCTGGTGCGTCCCGCCTTGCGGGAGCGGCGCCGTGGGTTAGCGTTGCGTTGGCCTGCCTGCATTCCGGGCTGAAAGCCCTTGGCCGCCTGAAGCGGCAAATCGGCGCAAGAAGAATGCTGGCAGGTCGGTTAAGTGGCGAAACCCCTGGGGGCTCAGCCTGTTCTCAGCTTCCGAGGACCCGATCGACGATGTCCCTGGCTGCAGAAAACGCGGCTTCTATATCCATTTCCGACGTATCGAGCAAGTGCGCGTCGTCGGCGGGCCTCAAAGGCGAGTCGGCGCGGCCGGTATCGCGCTCGTCGCGGCGCTCGATATCGGCCAGGATGCCGGCGAAATCGGCGGTGCCGCCATTGGCCTCGATCTCGGCCAGCCGGCGCTGGGCCCGCACCTCGGCGCTGGCCGTGACATAGAGCTTCACGTCCGCGTCGGGACAGACCACGGTGCCGATGTCGCGGCCGTCGAGCACCGCCCCTTGCGGCGAGCGCGCGAACTGGCGCTGCTTTTCGACCAGGATCTTCCGCACGTCGGGGATCACGGCGACCTTCGACGCCGCTTCGCCGACGGCGTGCGCCGACAGCACCTTGCGGTCGAGATGGCCGAGATCGACGAGCTTCGCCGCCTCGATGGCGTGCGCGACGTCGTCGAGCGGCCAGCCCTTGTCGATCAGCATGTGGGCGACGGCGCGGTAGGTCAGCCCGGTGTCGAGCAGCGCGAGGTGGTAATAATCCGCCAGGCGCCGCGCCAGCGTGCCCTTGCCGGCGCCGGCAGGGCCGTCGATGGCGATGGTGATGGTGTCGGGCATTTCTCGCGCGCTCTGCATTCAGATGCCGCGCATCAGGCCGCCGTCGACCCGCAGGCTCTGGCCGGTAATGTAGCCGGCACCATCCGAAGCCAGGAACGCGATGGTGGCGGCGATCTCTTCCGACGTGCCGTAGCGCTGCATGGGCACGCCGTCGCGGCGCTCGTCGGTCTGCGGCAGGCTGTCGATCCAACCCGGCAGCACGTTGTTCATGCGCACATTGTGCGGGGCATACTGGTCGGCGAAGAGCTTGGTGTAGGCGCTGAGCGCTGCACGCGCGACCGCCGAGGTCGGGAACATCGCCGCCGGTTCGCTTACCCAGGCGGTCGAGATGTTGACGATGGCGCCGCCCTTCTGGGCGACCATGATCGGCGCCACCAGGCGCGTCGCGCGCACGACATTCATGAAATAGACGTCGATGCCGGTGTGCCACTGCTCGTCGGTGATCTCCAGCAGCGGCGCACGCGGGCCATGCCCGGCGCCGTTGACCAAAGCGTCGATGCGGCCCCACTTGTCCATGGTCAGGTCGACGAAGCGCTTGAGGTCGTCATTCGACTGGTTGGAGCCGGTGAAGCCCAGCCCGCCGAGTTCCTTGGCCAGCGCCTCGCCCTTGCCCGACGAGGACAGGACGGCGACCGAATAGCCGTCGGCCGCCAGCTTCTTCGCCGCCGCAGCGCCCATGCCGCTGCCGCCGCCGACGATCATCGCTACCTTGGTGGTCATGCCGTTCTCCTTTCGGGGTGTCAGCTCAGGCCGGGGACTGGTCGATCTCCGCGCCCAGATCGGCCATCAGGCCCATGAATTCGGGGAAGCTGGTGGCGATCATCGCCTGGTCGTCGACGGTGACGGGCTTTTCCGAGGCCAGCCCCATGACCAGGAAGCTCATGGCGATGCGGTGGTCGAGATGGGTCTTGACCGTGCCGCCGCCGAGGCCCTTGCCGCCGGGGACGCCGCGCACCGAAAGGGTGATTTCGCCTTCGGTGCAATCGACGCCATTGGCTTCGAGCCCGCGGGCCACCGCCGCCAGCCGGTCTGATTCCTTGACGCGCAATTCTTCCAGCCCCTGCATCAGGGTTTCGCCCTCGGCGAAGCAGGCGGCGACCGCGAGCACCGGATATTCGTCGATCATCGACGGCGCGCGGTCGGCCGGCACCTTGACGCCCTTGAGCTCCGAGCCGCGCACGCGCAGGTCGGCCACGTCCTCGCCGCCGGCATTGCGCGGGTTGAGGATGTCGATCTTGCCGCCCATTTCGATCAGCGTGGTGATCAGCCCGGTACGCGTCGGGTTCATCAGCACGTTTTCGATGATGATGTCGGAACCGGGAACGATCAGCGCCGCGACCAGCGGGAAGCCGGCCGAGGACGGATCGCCCGGAACGGCGATGACCTGGCCGGTCAGCTTGCCCTGGCCTTCGATGAAGATGTGGCGCACGCCCTGCTCGTCGGTCTCGACCTCGATGTTGGCGCCAAAGCCCTTCAGCATCTTCTCGGTGTGGTCGCGCGTCATCACCGGCTCGATGACGGTGGTGATTCCCGGCGTGTTGAGGCCGGCGAGCAGCACCGCCGACTTCACCTGCGCCGAGGCCATCGGCACGCGATAGGTGATGGGGGCGGCCTGGCGCGGGCCGCGCAGCGTCAGCGGCATGCGGTCGCCGGGCGCGGCGTCGATCACCTGCACGCCCATCTGGCGCAGCGGGTCGAGCACGCGGCCCATCGGCCGGCCCGACAGCGAGGCGTCGCCGATGAAGGTAGTTGCCATGTCGTAGGTGCCGACCAAGCCCATGGTCAGGCGCGAACCGGTGCCGGCATTGCCGAAGTCGAGCGGCGCTTCGGCCTGCAGCAGCGCGCCGTTGCCGGTGCCGGTGATGATCCATTCCGCGCTGCGCTTTTCGATATGCGCGCCCATCGCCTTCATGGCGTCGCCGGTGCGCATCACGTCTTCGCCCTCGAGCAGGCCGGTGATGCGGGTTTCGCCCGAGGCGAGGCCGCCGAACATGAAGGAGCGGTGCGAAATCGACTTGTCGCCCGGAACGCGGGCGGTTCCAGACAGAGATTTCGACTTCCGGGCGACGGCCGGCTGTGGCACAGCTTGATGCGACATGGTGGTTCCTCATGCGGGATGACCACGAAACCGGGCTTTTCCCAAGATTGCGGCGGTGTCGTAGCATCGATTGCAGCAGCGGTCATCCCCATTTGCCCGGCTTGGGGATTTGGCTTTGACAGCGCCACAAACTGCGGTTAAGGGGACCAAAATCGAGAAAAAGAGGCCTGACGTGGCAAAATCCGAGCTTGGCACAAAGCGTATCGACCCGGAGACGGGTCGCAAATTCTACGACCTGAACAAAGACCCGATCGTTTCGCCGTATACCGGCAAGAGCTATCCGCGCTCCTACTTCGATGATGGCAAGGCCTCGGCCATGCAGGAAGAGGATGAGGAAGTCGAAGCCAAGGAGCTCGACTCCGAGGAAGAAGGCGCCGAAGTCGTGTCCCTGGAGGACGCCGACGAAGAGGCCAAGGGCGGCGGCGACGATCTGCCGGATCTCGACGACGACGACGATGTCGACCTCGGTGACGACGATGACGATACCTTCCTCGCCGACGAGGAAGAGGAAGACGACGACGTTTCCGACATGATCGGCGTCGGCGACGACGAAGACGAGATCTGACACGCCTTTTCGGGAAACCGAAAAAAGGTTTCGATCAAGGCTTGCCAAGGGTCGAATGCGGCGCTAGAAGCCGCCAACAAATGCGGCGCGGATGACAAATTCGCGCCGGCATTCGCCGGAAACGGCACCGGTCTAGGCCGGGTGTGGGGCCATAGCTCAGCTGGGAGAGCGCCTGCATGGCATGCAGGAGGTCAGCGGTTCGATCCCGCTTGGCTCCACCAAATCACCTTCATGAAGATGTCCACCGAAAGCGGCCCGCAAGGCCGCTTTGTTGTTTGCGGCTCTCGGTTGAAGATAGGTCTGCCACGGCGCCCTGCCAGCCTGCCCGGCTACCAGGTGATGTTGGACAACTGCAGCCACGGCGGGTTGTCGGCGTACATTTCCCGGATCAGTTCCTTGATCGCGTCGATGCGGCCCGAGCGGTCGTTGCGCCGGTAGCTCATGATCACCGGCGACGTTGCCTTTTCGTCGGACAGGATGCGGTAGCAGACATCGTCGGGGCGCTGGCGCTGCGAGGCCGCCGGAACGATGCACAGGCCCGCCGCCGCGGCCACCAGGCCGAGCGCGGTCTGTATCTCGCGCACCTCCTCGACGATGCCGGGCTCGACATTGAGCTCCGCGAACAGCCCGAGCACCTCGTCGGCGAAGCTCGGTCGCGGCTTCGAGGGATAGATCACCAGGGTCTCGCCCTCGATGTCCTTGAGGGCGATCGGCGCGGTCGAGAGTGATTTCGGGTGGTTCTTCGGGAAGGCGACGACCAGTCGCTCCTCGCGCAGCGTGATCCGCTCGACATCGGGGTCGCTGAGCCGGACGCGGCCGAAGCCGAGATCGATGCGCCCGTCCTTCAGCGCGGCGATCTGCTCGACCGACATCATCTCGCGAAACTCGATGCCGAGCTCCGGCCAGCGCACCCGCATGCGGCGGACAAGGTCGGGGATGCCGCTGTAGAGCGTCGAGCCGACGCAGCCGATGATGAAGATCTCGCGCCGCGACAGCGCGATACGACGCGTCTGCTCGCGGATATGCTCCATCCGGGTGATCATCTGGCTCGCCTGCTCATAAAAGAACCGGCCTGCCTCGGTCAGCGCCAGCGGCCGACTTGACCGGTCGATCAGCACGGCGCCCAGGCTCTCCTCGAGCTGCTGGATCTGTCGGCTGAGCGGCGGTTGCGCGATGTGCAGGACCTCGGCGGCCCTGGAAAAATTGCGCTCGCGTGCGACGGCGACGAAGTAGCGAAGCTGGCGCATGTCCATGACACTATACCTTCCAGGTATCGAAATCGACCGAGATAGTCTTGGACTGTTTGTCGGCTCAAAGCTAGCGTTTGCCTAGGAAGTTCGGAGGAAAGTTCCGTGAATTCTGGCATTCGCATCATCGAAATCGATACCATCCTGCTCGATGTGCCGACCATTCGGCCGCACGCGCTGTCGATGGTGACGATGAGCGGTCAGACGATGATGATCGTCAGGCTGCGCTGCTCCGACGAGGTTTCGGGGCTCGGCGAAGGCACCACGATCGGCGGTCTCGCCTATGGCGCCGAAAGCCCCGAAAGCATGAAGCTCGCCATCGATCAGTACATCGCGCCCCTGCTCATCGGCGCCGACGCGACCCGCGTCGGGCTTGCCATGGACAAGGTCAACGCGGCGGTGAAGGGCAACCACTTCGCCAAATGCGCGGTCGAGACGGCGCTTCTGGATGCGCAGGCACGCCGCCTTGGCCTGCCGCTGTCGGAACTGCTCGGGGGGTCCAGGCGCGACAGCCTGCCGGTGGCCTGGACGCTGGCGTCGGGTGATACGGCCAAGGACATCGAAGAGGCTCAGCGCATGCTGGAGGCCCGCCGCCACAAGGATTTCAAGCTCAAGATCGGCAAGCGCCCGGTCGACCAGGATGTCGCCCATGTCGCGGCCATCCGCAAGGCGCTGCCGGACTTCGCCAGCGTCCGCGTCGACGTCAACATGGCCTGGCGCGAACGTGAAGCCGCCCACGGCATTGCCGCACTTGCGGATGCAGGTTGCGTGCTGGTCGAGCAACCCGTCGCGGGTGTCGAGCCGCTGGCCCGGCTGCAGGCGAAGTCGCGCATCGCGCTGATGGCCGACGAGATCCTGACTGGGCCCGAAAGTGCCCTGGCGGCGGCGTCGAAGCACGCCGGCGACGTGTTCTCCATCAAGATCGAGCAGGCGGGCGGCCTGTTTGCGGCATCGAAGGTGATCTCGGTCGCCGAAGCGGCAGGCATCGCCGTCTATGGCGGCACCATGCTCGAGGGACCGATCGGCACGATCGCTGCGGCGCATCTGTTTGCCGGCGTTCGCAGCCTCGAATGGGGTACCGAATTGTTCGGACCGCTGCTGCTGACCGAGGAACTGCTGACCGAGCCGCTCGGCTACGCCGATTTCGAACTCAAGGTTCCCACCGGGCCCGGCCTGGGAATCGAACTGGACGACGCGGCTGTGAGCCGCTTCCGCCGCGACCGGACCGCTGCGTCCGCGTCCCTGCGCGTGGTGAGGTGACGTCATGCTGTTTCATGTCGAGATGACCGTCGAGCTGCCGCATGACCTGCCTGCCGGAGTGGCGGACAGGCTGAAGGCGACGGAGAAGGCACGGGCAGAGGAACTGCAGCGAAACGGTAAGTGGCGCCATCTCTGGCGCGTTGCCGGGCGCTACGCCAATGTCAGCATTTTCGATGTCAGCGGGCCGGGCGAACTGCACGAAATCCTGTCCGGGCTGCCGCTGTTCCCGTTCATGAAGATCGAAGTGAAGGCGCTCTGCCGCCACGGGTCGGCGATCGCCGACGACGGCGCCTAGGCGCCGGCAAATGCTCCCTTCCGCGCAGGCAGAGCGGGAGCAAGGGAGCGGGTTCTAGTCAACGCGCAGAAATGCGAGCCAGAAAGGGAGGTTCCCATGTCCAGCAAGCTCATTGAAAAGTCCGTCATCGCCGATCTCGCCAGCCGCGCCAGCGGTCTCGACCAGCCGGGTGGCGACCAGCGCCTGAAGACCGTTGCCAACCGGTTGCTCGGCGACCTGTTCACCGCCATCGACGATCTCGACATCAGCATGAACGAGGTCTGGTCTGCGGTCGCCTATCTCGGCCAGGCCGCGCGCAACAACGAACTCGGCCTGATCGCCCCGGGCATCGGCCTAGAGCATTTCCTCGACCTGCGCCTGGACGAGGCCGAGCGCCGCGCCGGTCTTGCCGGCGGCACCGCGCGCACCATCGAGGGACCGCTCTACATCGCCGGCGCGCCGCTTTCCAAGGGCACCGCGCGTCTCGATGACGGTTCCGACAAGGGCGAGGTCGTGTTCATGCAGGGCCAGGTCCGCGACCAGAACGGCAAGCCCGTCGCCGATGCCATCGTCGACGTCTGGCATGCCAACACGCGCGGCAACTATTCGCATTTCGACCCCCAGCAGGCCGCCTACAATCTGCGCCGCCGCATCCAGACCGACGCCGAAGGGCGCTACAGCTTCCGCTCGATCATGCCGAGCGGCTATGCCACGCCTCCGGGCGGCTCGACCGAACAGCTGATGTTCGCTTTCGGCCGCCACGGCCATCGTCCGGCGCACATCCACTTCTTCGTTTCGGCGCCCGGCTACCGCCACCTGACGACGCAGATCAACATCGAAGGCGACGAATACCTGTTCGAGGATTTCGCCTTCGGCACGCGCAACGACCTGATCCCGCCGGTTGCCCGCGTCAGCGACCCCAAGGTGCTGGCCGAGCGCCAGGTGCAGGAGCCTTTCGCCTCCATCGATTTCGACTTCGTGCTGATGCCTGAAGTGGAAGGCGTGACGGACACCGTGGTCGAGCGCGAGCGCGTTTCGGCCTGACGGCAGCAACCGGCGCGCCGTGCGGGAGGCGGCGCGCGAAGCCCTTGTGGAGGATTTCAAGATGCTGGATTCAAACGCCAATCGGCACATCGAGGAAACGCTCGAGGCTGCCGTGGTCGACGACCCCGCCACCGGCGCCTACCGCTGCCGGCGGGACATCTTCACCGATCCCGAGCTGTTCGAGCTCGAGATGCGGCACATCTGGGAAGGCAACTGGGTCTATCTCGCCCATGAAAGCCAGATCCCGAACGCCAACGACTTCCTGACCGGCCACATCGGCCGCCAGCCCATCGTCATCTCGCGCGACCGCAAGGGCGAGCTTCACTGCTTCCTCAACGCCTGCTCGCATCGCGGCGCCATGGTGTGCCGCCACAAGCGCGGCAACAAGAGCACCTACACCTGCCCGTTCCACGGCTGGACCTTCTCCAACAGCGGCAAGCTGCTCAAGGCCAAGGACCCCGACGGCGCCGGCTATCCCGAGCAGTTCAACAAGAACGGCTCGCACGACCTGACCAAGGTGGCCCGCTTCGAGAATTATCGCGGCTTCCTGTTCGGCAGCCTGAATGCCGACGTGCTGCCGCTCGAACAGCATCTCGGCGAAGCCGCCAGGATCATCGACATGATCGTCGACCAGTCGCCCGACGGGCTGGAAGTGCTGCGCGGTGGCTCGACCTATGTCTATGACGGCAACTGGAAGCTGCAGACCGAGAACGGCGCCGACGGCTATCACGTCTCGTCCGTGCACTGGAACTATGCGGCGACAACAAACCATCGCAAGGACGCGCTGGCGGCGGCGGCCGGCGTCGACGTCACCCGCGCCATGGACGCCTCGTCCTGGGCCAAGCAGGGCGGCGGCTTCTACTCCTTCGAGCACGGCCATCTGCTGCTCTGGACCCGCTGGAGCAACCCGGAGGACCGGCCGCTGGCCGAGAAGCGCGGCGAGCTGACCGAGAAGTTCGGCCAGTCCTGGGCCGACTGGATGATCGACCGCTCGCGCAACCTGTGCCTCTACCCCAACGTCTACCTGATGGATCAGTTCTCGTCGCAGATCCGCATGTACCGGCCCATTTCCGTCGACAAGACTGAGGTCACCATCTACTGCATCGCGCCCAAGGGCGAGGGGGTCGAGGCGCGCGCCCGCCGCATCCGCCAGTACGAGGATTTCTTCAACGCGTCGGGCATGGCGACGCCCGACGATCTCGAGGAGTTCCGCTCCTGCCAGATCGGCTACCAGGCGCGGCAGGCGGCGTGGAACGACCTCAGCCGCGGTGCCACCCACTGGATCGAGGGCGCCGACGAAGGCGCCAAGGCGATCGGCCTCAAGCCGCTGCTCTCCGGCGCCAAGACCGAGGACGAAGGCCTGTTCGTGATCCAGCACAAATACTGGAAGGAAACGCTGGAGAAGGCGGTCGGCAAGGATCCGACCGGCTGACCCGCGACTGATCCTGGCGAGCCCGGCTCGCCGCCTTTCAAGCATCAAGCCCGCACGGCGCGGACCGAACCCGGTCCGCGGAAGGAGACGTCATGACCATTTCACGCCAAGAGGTGGAAGAGTTCCTCTATCGCGAGGCCCGTTTTCTCGACGACAGGCAGTGGGACGAGTGGCTCGCGCTCTACGCTCCGCATGCCGAATTCTGGATGCCGTCCTGGGACGACGACGAAACGCTCATCGAGGACCCGCAGACCGAAATCTCGCTGATGTACTACCCGACAAGGCAGGGGCTGGAGGACCGCATCTTCCGCATCCGCACCGAGCGCTCCAGCGCCACCAGCCTGCCGGAGCCGCGTACCATCCATCACATCTCCAATGTCGAGATACTGGAGCAGGACGCGGAGAAGCTTGAGGTTCGCTTCAACTGGCTGACCTTCAACTTCCGCTACAAGACCACCGATTCCTACTACGGAGCGTCGTTCTACACGCTGGAGACCGGCGACGACGGGCTGAAGATCGCCCGCAAGAAGGTCGTGCTGACCAACGACTACATCCACCACGTCATCGACATCTACCACGTCTGACAGGCCAGGAGGATCGAGCCATGGCACACAGGATCGCTTTGAATTTCGAAGACGGCGTCACCCGCTTCATCGAATGCGACGGCAATGAGGTCGTGGCCGATGCAGCCTATCGCGCCCGCCTCAACATCCCGATGGACTGCCGCGACGGCGCCTGCGGCACCTGCAAGAGCAAGTGCGAATCGGGCCGTTTCAGGATGGGCGGCTACATCGAGGACGCGCTGACCGAGGACGAGGCGTCGGAAGGCTTCGTGCTGACCTGCCAGCTGCGGCCCGACAGCGACTGCGTCATCAGCATTCCGGCGACATCGGCGCTGTGCAAGAGCGGGCCGGCGGTGTTCGAGGCCGAACTCGCCGACGTGCGCCAGCTCTCCGAAACGACCATCGGCTTCACCGTCGCGCTCGAGCAGCCCGACGCGCTGAGCTTCCTGCCCGGCCAGTACATGCAGGTCTCTGTCCCGGGCACGGCCGAGAGCCGCGCCTATTCGTTCTCCACCTGCGTCTCCGGCGGCCGCGCCGGCTTCCTGGTCCGCAACATCCCCGGCGGGCTGATGTCAACCTACCTGTCCAGCCAGGCGGCATCGGGCGACCGGCTGACGCTGCGTGGACCGGTCGGCGCCTTCTACCTGCGCGAGATCCGCCGGCCGACGCTGTTTCTCGCCGGCGGCACCGGCCTCGCGCCCTTCCTCGCCATGCTCGAACATCTGGAAGAGCAGGGCGGCCCCGCCCACCCAGTCAGGCTCGTCTACGGCGTCACCCGCGACGTCGACATGGTCGAGGTCGAAAAGCTCGAGCGCTTCGCCGGGGCGATGGAGGATTTCACCTTCGACGTCTGCGTTTCCGACAAGGCGAGCACGCATAGCCTGACCGGTTTCGTTACCGACCACTTCGGCGCCGCCGACCTCAACGACGGCGAGGCCGACGTCTATCTCTGCGGCCCGCCGCCGATGGTCGACGCCGTCAAGGCGCATTTCGACAAGATCGGCGTGAAGCCGGCCGCCTTCTACCACGAGAAATTCGTAGCCGCGGAGGCCGCATCGTGACGGATCGAACGAAACGCTTCGCCGGCAAGGCGATGGTTGTCACCGGGGCCGCGCAAGGCATCGGTCGCCAGGTGGCGATCGAGGCCGCGGCCGAGGGCGCCGCTGTAGCGCTGGTCGACCGCTCGGACCTGGTCAGGGAAGCCGCGGCCGAGATCGTCGCCAGCGGTGGCAAGGCAATTGCGATCCTGGCCGACCTCGAAAGCTGGCAAGGCGCGTCAGGCGCGATCGAAGAGGCGCGCGCAGCCCTCGGGCGGGTCGACGTGCTGGTCAACAATGTCGGCGGCGCGATCTGGATGCGGCCGTTCGAATATTTCGACGAGACGCAGATCGAGGCGGAGGTCCGCCGCTCGCTGTTTCCGACCATGTGGTGCTGTCGCGCCGTGCTGCCGCTGATGATCGAGGCCGGCGGCGGCGCCATCGTCAACGTCTCGTCGATCGCCACGCGCGGCATCAACCGCGTGCCCTATTCGGCTTCGAAAGGCGCGGTCAACGCGCTGACGGTGGCGCTTGCCATGGAGAACGCCGAGCGCGGCATCCGCGTCAATGCGGTGGCGCCGGGCGGCACCGAGGCACCGGTGCGCCGCATCCCGCGCAACACCTCGGCCCAGGACGAACGTGACGCGGCCTGGATGCAGGAGGTGGTCGACCAGACCAAGGCCACCAGCTTCATGAAGCGCTACGGAACGCTCGCCGAACAGACCAGCGCCATCCTGTTCATGGCCTCGGACGAGGCCTCCTACCTCACCGGCACCATCCTGCCGGTGGGCGGCGGCGACAGCGGCTGAAGCTGCGCCGCGGGGGGCAAGCGTGCCCCTGCCCGGACAAACCAACGGAGTGCGGCGGGAACTCGCCGGACCAAACAGCAAGTTCCCACAGGAGGAATAGACGTGCGAACCACGACACTGGATATCCGGCAAGTGCTGGACGAGCGGCCGGTGAGCAGCCTGCAATTGCGGGTCTTCTTCCTGTGCTTTCTCGTCGCGCTGCTTGACGGCTTCGACACCCAGGCCATCGCCTACACCGGCCCGGCCATAGCCAAGGCGTTCGGCATGTCGCCCGGCGACATGACCTACATCTTCATTTCCGGCACGCTGGGCATGGCGCTGGGCGCCATGGGCCTCGGCATGATCGGCGACCGCATCGGCCGCCGCGTCGCCATCCTCGGCTCGATCGTGCTGTTCGGCGTCTTTTCGCTGGCCATCGCCTTTGCCCAGTCGCCGACCCAGATCGTGGCGCTGCGCTTCCTGACCGGCCTCGGCATGGGCGGCGCGACGCCGGTCCTGCTGGCGATGGCTGCGGAATACAGCCCTTCGCGCCTGCGCGGCGCGGTGCTCACCGGCGTGCTTCTCGGCCTGCCGGCCGGGGCCATGGTCGGCGGCGTGCTCGCCGCCGGCTGGATGCCGGTCATCGGCTGGCAGGGCATCTACATCGTCGGCGGCGCGATCCCACTGGTCGTGCTGCTGATCTGCCTCGTCTTCCTGCCGGAATCGGCGCAGTTCCTCGCCTCGCGCGGCCGGCCTGAAGACCTCTCCCGGGCCCGCAGGCTGGTCGCCCGCATCGCCGGCAAGCCGATCGCCGATGGCACGGTCTTCATGGTTCCGCCGGTGGCCGGCAAGGGTTCGGTCGCGGCCCTGTTCACGCCGGAGTACCGCACCAGCACAATCGCCATCTGGTCCATCTACCTGCTCAACTGGATCGCCTGGTTCATGTTCCTGCTGTGGCTGCCGACGGCGCTGACCAGCATGGGCCTCGACCAGCCGACCGCCGCGCTCGGAACGGTGATCGTCAACGCCGCCTTCATCGTCTTCGCCATTCCGCTGTCGATCTTCCTGCCGCGCATCGACGTGCGCCGCACGCTGACGGTGATGTTCATGATCGGCATCGCGGTCTGCGCCGGGCTGGCCCTGGTGAACACCAGCTGGACCGTGGTCTTTGCGCTCGTCGCCCTGGCCGGGTTCGGCATCGGCGGCCAGCAGATCGCGCTGAACTACCTCATCTCCAGCACCTATCCGACCGAGCTGCGCGCCACCGGCACCGGCTGGGCAATCGGCATCGGCCGCACCGGCGCCATCGTCGGCTCGGCGGCGGGAGGCTGGCTGCTGCAGGCAGGCGGAACCAGCGGCTACTTCGCCGGTCTCGCCGTGCCGCTGGTCCTCGCCGCCGTCGCCGTGGTGCTGGTGCGCACGCGCCGGCAGGCACCGGTCGAGGCGTTTGCCGCGGGCCATTGAACCTTTTGGCCGGGGTTGGGCGCTGCCCGGCCCCGGTCGACAGCGGCTTCGGCCGCCGCGGGGAGGAGGCCTCGCGCAACTGAACAATGACGACAAAACGGAGGAGAAACGACATGACCATCATCAAGCCGACGACACGGACCCTCGCCATGACGCGCCGGAGCTTTCTGGGCGCAACCGCAGCCGGTGCCACCGGCCTCGCCCTTGGCTTCCCCAGGCCGGCCATCGCCCAGGGCGCGCCGCTCAAGGTCGGGCTGATGCTGCCCTTCAGCGGCACCTACGCCAAGCTCGGGCAGTTCATCGAAAACGGCTTCAACCTCTATGTCGAGCAGAAGTCGGGCGTGCTCGGCGGCCGCAAGGTGGAGTTCATCCGCCTCGACGACGAGTCCAAGCCCGAGACCGCGACCGACAACATGAACAGGCTGGTCAGCCGCGACAAGGCCGACGTGGTCATCGGCACGGTGCATTCCGGGGTCGCCATGGCGATGGTCAAGGTGGCGCGCGACAGCGGCGTGCCGCTCATCATCCCGAATGCCGGCGCCGACGAGGCGACGGGCCCGCTCTGCGCGCCCAACATCTTCCGCACGTCCTTCTCCAACTGGCAGCCGGCGCATCCGATGGGCAAGGTCGTGTTCGACGAGGGCCATCGCAACGTCGTCACCATCACCTGGCGCTACACCGCCGGGCAGCAGATGGTGGGCGCCTTCGCCGAGGGCTTCGAGGCTGCCGGGGGCACGGTCGTCGATGCCCTGACGGTGCCGTTTCCGGAAGTCGAGTTCCAGGCGCTGATCACCCGCATCGCCACGCTGAAGCCCGACGCGGTGTTCGCCTTCTTCGCCGGCGGCGGGGCGGTGAAGTTCGTCACCGACTATGCTGCCGCGGGCCTCAAGGGCAAGATCCCGCTCTACGGCACCGGCTTCCTGACCGACGGCACGCTGAAGGCGCAGGGCGACGCCGCCACCGGCATCCGCACCACGCTGCACTATGCCGACGATCTCGACACGCCCGCCAACAAGTCCTTCCTGTCGGCCTTCCAGGCCAAGACCGGCGAGACCGGCGACATTTACGCCGTCCAGGGTTTTGATGCCGCAGCCTTGCTGGAGGCGGGCCTCGTCGCCACCGGTGGCGATGCTTCGGCGCGCGAGGCGCTGTTCGCGGCCATGGCGGGTGCGAAGATCGACAGCCCGCGCGGGCCGCTCAGCTTCTCGGCTGCGCACAATCCGATCCAGAACATCTACCTCCGCGAGGTCCGCGACGGGCGCAATGCCCTGGTCTCGGTTGCCGGCGAGGCGGTGCAGGATCCGGCGCGCGGCTGCCGCATGGCCTGAACGGCGGGCGCATAAGCGCCCGCTCCCCTCTCGGACACGGAGACAGTCATGGATATCGGCACCTTCGCCATCCAGCTCCTCAATGCCGTCCAGTACGGGCTCGTGCTGTTCCTCGTCGCCAGCGGCCTGACCCTGGTCTTCGGCATCCTCGGAGTGATCAACCTCGCGCACGGCGTCTTCTACATGCTGGGCGCCTATCTCGCCTGGTGGCTGACGGTCGCCACCGGCAATTTCGCCGTCGGCATCCTCGGCGCCTTCGCCATCAGCTTCGTCGTCGGGCTGGCACTGGAGAGCGTGTTCATCCGCAGGCTCTATGGCCGCGACCACCTCTCGCAGGTGCTGCTCAGCTTCGGCCTGATCCTCGTCGTCGACGAATTGCGCCAGATGCTGTTTGGTCGCGACGTACAGTCCGTGCCGCTGCCGGAATGGCTGTCGGGCTCGCTGCCGCTGACCGACGTGCTGAACTACCCGGTCTATCGGCTCGTCGTCAGCCTGCTGTGCCTGGCGGTGGCGGTAGCCATCTTCATGGTCATCCGCCGGACCCGAATCGGCATGATGGTGCGCGCCGGCGCCGAAAACCGGGAAATGACCCGCGCGCTCGGTATCCCGTTCGACAGCGTCAACCGCTACGTCTTTGCCGTCGGCATTGCGCTCGCCGCACTCGCCGGCGCCGTCATCGCGCCGATCTCGACGGTGTTCCCCGGCATGGGCGACGGCATGCTCATCCTGTCCTTCGTGGTGGTGGTGCTGGGCGGCATCGGCTCGGTGCCGGGCGCTGCCATCGGCGCGCTGCTGATCGGCCTGATCGACACCTTCGGCAAGGTGTTCATGCCGGAACTCGCCGGCATCCTCGTCTACGTGCTGATGGCCGTTGTCCTGGTGGTTCGCCCCACCGGCATCCTCGGCAAGCGGGAGGTCTGAGATGCAACCCCTGTCTACACGCACCCACATTGCGCTGCTGGCGGCCGTCGTTGCGGCGGCAATACTTCCGGCGCTGGTGCCCGACTACTACGTCCAGTTCGCGGCCAAGGTGCTGATCCTCGGCACGCTGGCCATGGCGCTGAACCTTGCCGTCGGCTTCGGCGGGCTCGTCAGTCTCTGCCATGCCGCTTTCTTCGGCCTGGCCGGCTATGCGCTGGTGCTGGCCGCACCCGAATACGATGCGCCGTCGCTGTTGCTGACGCTGCCGCTTGCCGTTGGTGCCACCGTGCTCGTCGCGCTGGTCGTCGGCGTGCTGTCGCTGAGGACCCGCGGCGTCTACTTCATCATGGTGACGCTCGCCTTCGGCGAAATGCTGTTCTTCCTGTTCCATGACACCCCCATCGGCGGTGGCTCGGACGGGCTGTTCCTCTACGTCAAGCCGGTGCTGGCGTTCGGCGAGACGATCCTGCTCGACCTCGGCAATCCGGTGACATTCTACCTTGTCTCGCTGGCCGCGGCGGCAGGGACCTGGTGGCTGATCCGGCATCTGCTGTCGACGCCGTTCGGCGATGCCCTGACGGCCGCGCGCGACAACGAGCGGCGGGCGCTGGCGCTCGGCATCCCGGTGTTCCGGGTGCGCCTGATTGCCTTCGTGCTGTCCGCGGCCCTGGCGGGCCTTGCCGGCTATCTCTCGGCCGCCCAGTTCGGCTTTGTCGCGCCGCAGATGCTCGGCTGGCATCTCTCCGCCACTGCCCTGGTGATGGTCGTGCTCGGCGGCACGCGCCGCGTCGCCGGACCGCTTGCAGGCGCCCTGGTCGTGACCGGGCTCGAGGAGGTGCTGAAATATTTCATCGACGATTGGAAGCTCGTCTACGGCCTGATCGTCATCGCGCTCGTCCTGCTCGCGCCCGGCGGCCTGCAGGACGTCGCACGACTGACGGGCCTCGGCAGGCGTGCGGGCACCCCGGCGCTCAAGCTGAAGGAGGCGAACAATGTCGGCTGACGTTCTCGAAGCCCGTGGCCTGGGCAAACGTTTCGGCGGGCTTGCCGCCTGCTCGGGTGTTTCCCTCAGCGTCCGCGAAGGCGAGGTCCATGCCGTCATCGGCCCCAACGGCGCCGGCAAGTCGACGCTCATCAACCTGCTTTCGGGCGACCTGCGGCCGACCGACGGTACCATCCTGCTCGATGGCCGCGACGTCACCGTCAGCGGCCCCGACCGGCGCTGCCGGGGCGGCATCGGCCGTTCCTACCAGAAGACGACGATCTTTCCCGAACGCACGGTGTTCGACAACGCCAGGCTGGCTGCCCAGGCGACACGGCCCGGCGCCCTTGCCATGCGCTGCGACGGCAAGCGCCGGGCCGACGTGCGCGAGGCGGCGCTTGCTGCGCTGGCCGAGGTCGGCCTCGAAGGCCGCGCCGACACCCCGGCCAGATCGATGAGCCATGGCGAACAGCGCCAGCTCGAAGTCGCCATGGTGCTGGCGACCGCGCCGCGGCTGGTCTTGCTTGACGAGCCGCTCGCCGGCATGGGGCACGCCGAGGCGCGCCGCATGACGGGGCTGATCGCGTCGCTGAAGGCGGGCCGGGGCATCCTGCTGGTCGAGCACGACATGGACGCGGTCTTTGCCATCGCCGACCGGCTCACCGTCATGGCCGACGGCAAGGTCATTGCCTCGGGCACTGTCGATGCCGTCCGGCGCGACCCGGTGGTGCGGGCCGCCTATCTCGGAGAAGCGGAGGACGTCGCATGAACATGCTTCTGACAGTCGACCGGCTGGAGAGCTTCTACGGGCCGAGCCAGATCCTGCATGGCGTCAGCCTCGCCGTGCGCCCGGGCGAGCAGGTGGCGCTCATCGGCCGCAATGGCATGGGCAAGACCACATTGCTGCGCTCGCTGATGGGGCTGGTGCCGCGTGTCCAAGGCACGATCGACCTGAATGGCAGCTCGATCCGCGGCAGCAAGCCGGAAGCCATCTCGCTGGCCGGTGTCGCCTTCGTGCCCGAGGGGCGCGGCGTCTTCGGCTCGCTCTCGGTGATCGAAAATCTCGTCATGGCGTCGCGCGCCGGTCGCAACGGCAAGCGTGGCTGGACGCTGGACCGTGTGCTGTCGGTGTTTCCGCGCCTCGCCCAGCGTCGTGGCAATGGCGGCCACCAGCTCTCGGGCGGCGAGCAGCAGATGCTGACCATCGGGCGGGCGCTGATGACCAATCCGGAGATCATCCTCATCGACGAGGCGACCGAGGGACTGGCGCCCCTGGTGGCAGACGAGATCTGGAAGACGCTCGCAGTCATCCGCGGCGAAGGCATCGCCACCATCGTCGTCGACAAGGACATCAAGAACCTGTCGAAGGTCGCCGACCGCATGGTGGTGATGTCGAAGGGCGGCATCGAGTTCGACGGCACGCCCGCCGACCTGCTGGCCCAGCCCGAGCTGCTCGAACGCCATCTCGGCCTGCACTGAGGCACCCATCATGTCCTTCGCCAGAACCAACGGTGTCGTCCTCCACTATCGTCGCCTTGGCCGCAGCGCCGGACCGAGGATGGTCTTCGCCAATTCGCTCGGCTCCGACCTGGCGATCTGGGACGATGTCGCCGACGAACTCGGCCGTGATTTCGACCTGCTCTTCTACGACAAGCGCGGTCACGGGCTGAGCGAGGTCGCGCCCGCGCCTCGCGGCATTGCCGACCACGCAGACGACCTTGCCGGCCTGCTCGACCATGTCGGCTGGGGCAGCGCGGCCGTCTGCGGGCTTTCCGTAGGCGGGCTGATCGCCATGGACATGGCGGTCCGCGCGCCGGAACGGGTGACCAGGCTGGTGCTGCTGGATACGGCGGCCAGGATCGGCACGCCGGAGGCATGGAACGCCCGCATCGAGGCGGTGCTGCACCAAGGCGTGGCGGCCATCGGCGACCAGATCATGGAGCGCTGGTTTTCTCCCGCCTACCGCGACGCCGAGCCCGATGCCTTTGCCGGCTGGCAGCGGATGCTGGAGCGCACCCCGGCCAAAGGATACGCCGACACCTGCAGGGCGCTGCGCGACGCCGACCTGACCGGCGCGATCGCAGGGATTGTTGCCCCGACGCTGGTCATCGCCGGCGACGAGGACCTGTCGACGCCGCCTGAACTGGTCGCCGACACGGCGCGGCGAATACCCGCAGCGGCCTTCCGCACCATTGCGGGTGCCGGCCATCTGCCGTGCATTGAGCGTCCGGGCGACGTGGCCGGCCTGCTGCGCGATTTTCTTTCCCAGCGGCTCCCCGCCGCCGAACAGGGCGGCCCAAGGCCGCGTGCATATGACAAGGAGCGACAAGATGGACGGCACAGTCTCTTCCGGTGAGCCCAGGCTGATCGGGCGCGAGCACCTCGACGGGATCGTCTATTCCGGCGGCTGGCAGCACGCCTCGCAGGCAGCCGACGTCATCGAGCCCGCGACCGGCTCCGTGCTCGGCCGCATCGGCATGGCATCCCCGGCCGATGTCGCTCAGGCATCGGCAACAGCGGCCAAGGCACAGCGCGACTGGGCTGCCGCGAGCTATGACACGCGATCGGCGGTGATCCGCAAGGCGGCCGGCCTGCTCGAAGCGCACTTCGCCGACGTGGTGGGATGGCTGGTCCGGGAGAGCGGTTCGGCCCGCGGCAAGGCCGAATTCGAGACGCAGCTCAGTATCAAGGCGCTGAACGAGGCGGCAGCGCTCGCCTCGCAGCCACAGGGTCTCGTGCTGCCGTCGGAAGCCGGCCGGATGAACCTCGCACGCCGCCGTCCGCTCGGCGTCGTCGGCGTCATCTCGCCGTTCAACTTCCCGCTCTATCTCGCCATGCGCGCGGTGGCGCCGGCCCTCGCCGTCGGCAATGCGGTGGTGCTGAAGCCCGATCCGCGCACGGCGGTATGCGGCGGACTGGTGTTCGCCGCGCTGTTCGAAAAGGCCGGCCTGCCCGAGGGGCTCATCCACGTCCTGCCCGGTGCCGGCGATGCGGGCGCCGCGCTCGTCGCCGACCCGAACATCGCCATGATCCAGTTCACCGGCTCGACCAAGGCTGGCCGCATCGTCGGCGAGAACGCCAGCCGCCATCTCAAGAAGGTGTCGCTCGAGCTTGGCGGCAAGAACACGCTTGTCATCCTCAGGGATGCCGACCTCGACCTGGCGGTGAAGAACGCCGCCTGGGGCGCCTGGCTGCACCAGGGCCAGATCTGCATGTCGTCGGGCCGCATTCTCGTCGAGGCACCGATCTTCGAGGCGTTCATCGACGCACTGGCGAAGAAGGCAAAGAGCCTGCCCGTCGGCAACCCGGCGACCGACAATGTCGCGCTCGGTCCGATCATCAACAAGGCCCAGCTCGATCACATCGACAGGGTGGTGAAGACATCTGTCGAGCAGGGCGCGCAGCTCCTCGCAGGCGGCACCTATGAGAACCTGTTCTACGCACCGTCGGTGCTCGCTGGCGTCAAGCCGGGCATGGCCGCCTTCGAGGAGGAAATCTTCGGGCCCGTCGCCTGCGTCACCTCCTTCAGCGGCGACGACGAGGCGGTGGAACTCGCCAACCGCACCGAATACGGGCTGTCGGCCGCGGTGATCTCGCCCGACATCGGCCGTGCCATGGCGATCGGCGACAGGCTGCGCGCCGGCCTGCTGCACATCAACGACCAGACGGTCAACGACGAGGTGATCAACCCGTTCGGCGGCGTCGGCGCGTCGGGCAACGGCACCAGCATTGGCGGCCCGATCAACATCGACGAGTTCACCCAGTGGCAGTGGCTGACCATTCGCAACGCGCCGCCGGCCTATCCCTTCTGAGACGGCAGCGCGTTGGGGCCGCTCGCCGGCCCCTTCCACTGCGCAGCATCGATGGAATCAGCGGTGGTGCAGTACCAGCGGCGCACCGCCGACCTCGATGACGTCCATCTCGTAGCCGAAGACCTGGGCCAGCACGTCGGGCTGCAGCACTTCCGCCGGTGGCCCGTCGGCGACGATGCGGCCGTCCTTCATCGCCACGATCCGGTCGGCATAGACGGCGGCGTGGTTGATGTCGTGCAGCACAACGATGACGGTGCGCCTGTCCTTGTCGGCGGCGGCGCGCAGGTCGCGCATCAGCTGGCGGGCAAACATCATGTCGAGATTGTTCAGCGGCTCGTCGAGCAGCATGTAGTCGGTGCCCTGGCAGAAGGCCATGGCGACCATGGCGCGCTGGCGCTGGCCGCCCGACAGATGGTCGAGGAAACGGTCGGCGAGGTCGGTCAGGCCGAACTGCTGCAGTGCCGCCTCGATCAGCCTCAGATCATTGTCGTCGATGCGGCCGCGCTGGTGCGGAAAGCGGCCGAAGCCGACGAGTTCGCGCACCTTGAGCCGGCTCGCCACGGCAGGGTCTTGGCGCAGGATGGCGAGTGTCTTCGCCAGCCGGCGGCTCGGCGTCGTGTCCACCGCCAGGCCATCGACCGAAATGGACCCGCTTTGCAGCGGCTGCAGCCGGGCGATCAGCGACAACAGGCTCGACTTGCCGGCGCCGTTCGGCCCGACCAGCGCCGTCAGCCCCCCCTTGGGCATCGTCAGCGACACATCTTCCAGGATTTGCGTGTCGCCGAGGCGCAGCGAAACATTCTTGATCTCGATCATCGCTTGCTCGTTGTGATCAGCATGGCCAGGAACACGAGGCCGCCCACGAATTCGATGACGACGCCGAGGGTGGCCGCACCCCCCAGCACGTGCTGCAGAACCATCTGGCCGCCGAGCAGCACGATGATCGCCGTCAGCATCGCGGCGGGCAGCAGCAGCTGATGCCGCCGGCTGTCGACGATGCGCTCGGCCAGCGCCACCACCAGCAGCCCGAAGAACGTCACCGGCCCGACCAGTGCCGTCGACACAGCCACCAGCGCCGCGACCAGCAGCAACAGGCCGGCCAGCGCCCGGGTCCAGTCGACGCCGAGGCCGGTGGCGCTGTCGGCGCCCAGCGCGACGATGTCGAGCGTGTGGCGCAGCCGCCAGATGATGGCACCGGCGACGAGCGTCACGATCAGGCCGATGACCACCAGGTCCGGCCGCACGGTGTTGAAATCGGCGAAGCTCGACCCCTGGACCACGGCGAATTCGTTCGGGTCGATCACCCGCGCCACCAGGCTGGCGAGGCTGCGGAACAGCACGCCGAGCACCACGCCGGTCAGAAGCAGCAGCCCGATGTCGAAGCGCCGTCGCAGCATCGGCAGGAACAGCATCAGCGCCATCGCCATCATCAGCACCGACTCGCCGGCGAATTTCAGCCGTGGGTCGAGCGCGACGAAACCGACGCTGCCGAGCGCCAGCACAAGCGCCATCTGGCCGAACAGGTAGAGCGCGTCGAGCCCCATGATCTGCGGCGTCAGCACCCGGTTGGCCGTCACGGTCTGGAACACCACCGTCGAGATCGCGATCGCCACCCCGACCTGTACCAGCGTCAGCAGGCGCACCGCGCGCAGTTCGAGCGCAAAGCCGATATTGCCGCGCAGGCCGACGGTCATGAAGGCCGCCGCCACGGCCAGCGCCACGGCGGCGAGGATCAGAAGCCGCTTGTCAGGCACGTTGCGTCCGCCCGAACAGGATCCACAGGAACAGCCCCGAGCCGACCACGCCGAGCACGGTGCCGACGGGAATTTCATAGGGGTAGCGGATGACGCGGCCGATGATGTCGCAGGCCAGCAGCAGGGTTGCGCCGGTGACGGCCACCCAGGGCAGGGCGCTTTTCAGATTGTCGCCCATCAGCCGGGAGACGAGGTTCGGCACCACCAGGCCGACGAACGGGATCATGCCGACCACGACCACCGCCAGCGACGAGATCACCGCCACCATGACGAGGCCGAGCTGCACGATGCGCCGGTAGTCGAGGCCGAGCCCGACGCTGACCTCGCGGCCCATCGAGGCGATGGTCAGCCGGTCGGCCACCCACCACGCCAGCGCCACCATGGCAGCGAGGATCCACAGAAGCTCGTAGCGGCCGCGCAGCACGCCGGAAAATTCGCCATTGGTCCAGACGTCGACATATTGCAGCAGGTCGGTCTGCCAGGCGATGAAGGTCACCGCCGCGCCGATGACGCCGCCATAGACGAGGCCGAACAGCGGGATGAGGAAAGGTTGCGTCGGCGGCAGCTTGTGCGCGATGGCGAGGAAGATCGACGTGCCGGCAAGCGCGGTCGCGCTGGCGGCGAGGGTCTTCGCCCCGATCGACGCGGTTGGAAACAGCAGCGTCACGGCGAGCACGCCCAATGCGGCGCTCTGGCCCGTGCCGGTGGTGATCGGCTCGACGAAGCGGTTGCGCACCAGTATCTGCAGCACGAGCCCGGCAATCGCCAGGCCCGCGCCGGTGAGCACCACCGCCACCGTTCTCGGCAGGCGGCTGACGAGCAGGAGCTGCAACGCCCCCGCATCGGTCGCGATCCTGTCCAGCGACATGTCGTCGACGCCGATGCACAGGCTCAGCGCAAACAGCCCGACGAGGCCGGTGGCGACCACCAGCCGGGCGTTTGGCACTGCCGCAGGCATCACTTCGCCTTGGCGAAGGCTTGTTCGATGGTCGAGAGCACGCGGTGCGTCGACTGCACGCCGCCGGCGGCGATGTAGAAGTCCTGTGACGGCAGGAACACCACCTGGCCCTTCTTCCACGCGGTCGTCTGCGCCACCAGTTCGTTGTCGAGCGTGGCCTTGGCGCCCTGGTCGCCCGAGCCGATGGCTGCGGCGCGGTCGAGCACGAGCAGCCAGTCCGGGTTGGCCTTGCTGATGAACTCGAACGAGATCGCCTCGCCATGGGTCGCGCTCTCGACATCGGCGACGGCGGGTTCGAGGTCGAGCGTCTTGTGCACCCAGCCGAAGCGTGATCCCGGGCCATAGGCGGTGATCTTCGGGCCGTTGGTCATCAGGATCAGCGCCTTGCCCTTGCCCTTCACGGCCTGCCTGGCGGCTTCGACGGCGGCGTCCAGTTCTTTCGCCGCGGCGGCGGCTTCGTCGGGCTTGGCGAAGAGGTCGCCATAGGCGGCCAGGCGTGCCTTGGCCTGGGCCACGAGATCGTCGCCAGCCATCGTCATGTCGATGGTGGGGGCGACGCGCGACGTTGCCTCGACTTGCGTCGACGAGCGGCCGCCGACGATCACCAGATCGGGCGCGAGTGCGTTCAGCGCTTCAAGGTCCGGTTCGAACAGCGTGCCGACGACGGTGGCGTTCTTGGCGACATCGGCCAGTTCAGGAACGAACAGCTTGTCGGGGACACCTGCCGGCTGCACGCCGATGCGGGTCAGCGTGTCGATTGCGGCGATGTCGTAGACGGCGATCCTGGCCGGCACCTTGTCGATGGTCTTCGGACCGGTCGCGGTGGTGATTTCCACGGCCATGGCAGGTGCGGTGGCGATCGCCAGCGCCGCTGCAAGGTTGGCCAGCAGCCGAACATACTTCATCTCGTGTCTCCGTCTCGTGCCATCGGCGTTGGATTGATAAATCCTTCGCCAAATACTCTTCTTTGGCACATATCAGAAGCTGCCCGTGCGCAACAAGACTTCATCGCGACTCTTAAGTCGCTTTATTGCCTGCCGGTCGCTGCGCAGGACATTGAAGCAATCATTGCCGAACCATTCGAGCGAGGCTTCGGCCGTCGCGTCGTCGCGCAGCTCGGCGAGGAAGCGCCGGTAGTCGACCTTGCCGTCGAACAGCGGCGTCATGCCTTCGCGGCTGCCGGCGGCGGCGTAGACATTGGCCGGCTCGAACACGCGCAGATCGGCGCGCGAGCGCACGTTCTTGAGGTGGTAGTGGCGGATATGCGGCCGCATCGCGGCATGGGCGGCGACGGGATCATCCCCGCCCTCCCAGACATGCAGCGTGTCGAAATTGAGCTTGAACGCCGGATGGTCGACCTCGGCGATCAGCCTCAGCGTCGACGAGCCGCAGTCGGCAAGCGTCCCCGGATGCGTCTCGGCCAGCAGTTCCAGGCCGAAATCGGCGGCGATCGCGGACATGTCGCGCAGCCTTGCTGTGATGATGCGCCTGACCTCGGCGGGCGTGTCCCGGCTGCCGCGGCTGCCGGCGAAGGTGCGGATCTTGCCCGCCCGCCAGTTCCGGGCGAGCCGGCACAGGTCGACGGTCTTGGCGCGCAGCGCCTCGGCATCGCCGTCGAGCGGCAGGTAGTCGCTGACCATCGGCACGTAGAGCCCGAGCCCGGCGAGCCAGTCGGCATCGCGATGCGGCTGATAGGCGAGGTTGCGGGCATGCACGCCCCACAGCTCGATGCCCTGGAAGTCATTGGCGCGGGCCCATCTGGCGATGTCCTCGAGCGAGGCGAGGTGGTGGCGAAAGGTGATGGTGCAGAGCGAGATCTTCATTCGGCTGCTCCCAGCAGGTCGACGGGAATTGTGTGCGGGATGCCGTTCGTCGCGCACCAGGCTTCGAAGGCCTCGCCGAGCCTGCGCTTGATCCGCTTCTCCAGCCCGTCCAGCGTGTCCAAGCGGCGGAAGACGTCGTCGGCCAGGCTGCGGTCGCCGGTCTGGGCCAGCTTCATGACCGCGTAGTGCAGCGCCTTGAACTCCTGGATCACGCGCTCGATCTCGTCGCACCAATGGTCGAAATCGGCATTGGCGAGCTTCATTTCGCGCCAGAAGAAGGCGAAGCCGTGCTCGTAGGCGTATTTGCGGATCGAGATCACCGGCACCTCGCGCAACGCTGCGCCGAGATCGGCGAGCTTGACGCCGTCGCGTCCTTCGAGATGGGCCGAGACGATGCTGTGCACGCCGTCGACCAGGGGATTGTGATCGGGCCGGTAGCAGGCGAGGAAGAAGTCGCGCAGGTCGCTGGCTGCGGGTTTTCGCGCCTCCAGCCGGTCGAAGATGTAGCCGCCGCCGACGGTCGGCTGGCGGATGGCATGGATGACCTTGTCGCGCGCGATCCGGCCTTCCCAGCGGAAGTCGGGATCGTTGACCTGCCATATCTTCGGATCGTCGGTCTTTTCGATCATCAGATAGTGCGGGAAGGGGTTCTGGTTGAACTTGTTCTCCCGCTCCGGCAGGTGGAACAGGTCGAGCATCACCATCAGGTATTCGCTGTCGCGCTTGCGTTCGAGCAGGTCGAGCATGGTGACCAGGTTCTGGTCCTTCGACCGCGCCGGGTCATACCATTCATGCATGGCCACGCCGTAGAGCCGTTCGTACCAGGCGCGGAAGAAGCCGTGGGTGATCGACTTGTCGTGATAGGCGAGCTGCCATTTGTCGGTGATGGCGAAGCCGGCGTCCCAGACGCTGAAATAGAACGGCCGCTGGTCGATGCCTGAGCGCTTCAGCGCGTCGCAGACGCTGCTGACGAAGCAGTGCACCTTGATGTCGATGTAGTCCTCGCCATGCACGCCTTCGCCGGCCGGCTCGGGACGCGCCGCAGCGACGCTGGCTTCGCCGGTGAACAGTTGCGCAAGATCCCGCACCGTCTCGATGTCCTGGCGGTTGATCGCCTCCTCCGGCGCCGGCAGGCCAAACTCCAGTTCCAGGGTGAGGAAGATCTCGAGGATCAGCACCGAGTCGAGATAGAGGTCCTCGTTGAGCCGCGCCTCGGGGCCGAACCGGTCGAGATGGGCATGGTTCATGTGGTCGCGCAGGACCGTGTGGATCGCCTCGATCGCTTGTTCGGTATTCATCACGCGACCTCCCTCACCAAGGCCGTGAACTGTCCCGCTGCATGCTGCGCCGCCACCTCGCGGCGGCTGATCTTGCCGTTGGCCTGGCGCGGGATCGCGTCGACCTGGACGATTTCCATCGGCAGCTGGTGGCTGGCGAGGTTGCCGGCGCACCACTGCCGCACGGCCGGGCCGTCCAGCCGTTCGCTGGCGCTGAACAGCAGGCCGACCCGTTCGCCCGCCAGCGTGTCCGCCTTGCGGAAGGCGACGGCGTCGGTGACCGAAGGCATCGACATCACCACGTCCTCGACCTCGCGCGGATAGACGTTGAGGCCGGACACGTTGATGGTGTCGTCGAGGCGGGAGACGAACACCAGCATGCCGTCGGGCCGGAAATAGCCGAGGTCTCGGGTCGCGACCTCGCCGGCCGGTCCGCTGACGATCATCTCGGACGGCGCGACCGCGCTGTTGCTGCAGGTAACAACGTGGTGCGGCAGCACGAAACCCATGTCGGCCGCGTCGGTGACGTCGGGATTGACCGCGATGCAGCCGGTTTCCGAGCAGCCATATTGCTGGAACAGATGCGTCGTGCGGGCCCGGATGCGCGCGAACCACGGTTCGGGCAGAACCGTGCCCGAGGTCATGGCCGCGTGCAGCGTCTCGCCTTCGGGCATCAGCCGCGCCAGCGTGTGCAGCACCGCCGGCGACGAGTAGAGCAGAGGCCGCTCGATGTCGCGCAAGGTCCGCAGCAGGTATTTCGGATTGCCGGCATCGACGACGACGGGCGTGCGGCCGCGCTTGAGCGCCACCAGTATGCCGCAGATCAGGCCGTAGGAATGCGTCGTCGGGCAGGCGATGACCGGCGTCATCTCCTCGGGCTGGCGGAAGGTCGCGACATAGCTCGCCACCTCAGCGTCGATATCGGCCCAGCTTCGCGCGATGCATTTCGGCGCACCCGTGGTGCCGGAGCTCATCTGCAAGAGCTGGCCCTGCGAGGCCGGCTCGATCTCGGCCGACAGGCTCTCCGCTTCGAGGCTGTTGAAATACAGCGCGTGGCAGCCTGCTGCGACAGCCAGCCGGCGGGCCGCGGCGTGCGGCGTTGCGGGATGGATCGGGAACACGCTGGCGCCGATTTCGCGGATGGCGAAGAACAGTGCCAGCCAGCCGGCGGTATCAGTGAAGCAGACGGCATAGCGCGCATTCGCGTCGAGGCCGGCCCTGTCGGCATTCTCCGCCACCATCTGCTCGAATTTCTGTCGGTCGTAATACCTGTCGTCGATCTGGATCATCGATTTTCCCTTCAGGCGTGGGCGGTGGAGAGGGGGTTGGAAACGGCGTGGCTCGAACGGCCGGTGTTGAGCTTGCGGGCAAGCAGCGCCTCGGCAGCGATCTCGGGTCGGGCGAGGCCGAGCTGGGCCTGGCGCGCGGCCACGCCGTGGCCGGCGGCATAGTCGGACAGCATGTGCCGGACCGTTTTCCAGAAATCGGCCTCGCGCAGTCCGTAATGGGTCTGCAGCAGATGCGAGATCTCGGCCATGTTGAAGACGAACAGCGCGTCCGTCACCAGTTCGCCGAGCGTCTCGACGTCCTCCATCCAGTAGTACTGGTCGGGAAGGGCCTCGCGATAGGCCGGGTCGAGCGCCAGGAAGTCGGGCACCTTGCCGGGGTCGCGCAGGAAGTGGGGCACGTATTCGACGCTGTCGTGGAAGTCGCGCAGCACCAGCCGGACCGGCCAGCCGTCGCGGTGGACGAGCACCATGTTCTGGCCATGCGCCTCGGTGGCGATGCCGTGCCCGACCAGCAGGTGCCAGACCGGCAGGATGGCGACCTGCAGCAGCTGACCGAGCCAGGCACGGAAGCCGTGGCGGCGGACCCACTCGTCGATGAACGGCTTGCCGTCATGCTCGATCGCCATCAGCGCGTTGAACGGCACCGCCTGTTCGCCTTCGCCGAGCACCGAGGTGACGCTGCGGCGCCAGATCGCGGCGAGCTGGCCGGCGAGCGGGCCGTTGCGGCCGGCGATGATGCCGGCATATTCGTCGAGCACCGTCAGCGGGTAGGCGGTCCGGAACAGCGGGTCGCCGGCGACGACGTCGCCCAGCCAGCATGAGATCACCGGCGCCGTGCACACCGAATGCGGCTCGATCGTCCGCAGCGACGACGAGTTGCTCATGTTCATCGACAGCTTGACGTTCGCCGCCTCGGGCCGGTCGGCATTGAGCAATGTCCGGATCGACTGGCTCGCCGTGTAGCGGTCGCCCGAAATGCCGGCGAAATGGGCCGTTCCGTCCGCCAGCCATGGCGCCAGCAACGTGTCCTTCAGCGCCGTCCACTGCCAGGGATGCAGCGGCAGCAGCGCGAACTCGTCCAAGCTCAAGCCAAGCTCGGCACGCCGCAGGTCGATCGTGGCAAAGGTCTCGGCGCCGAGCTCTGCCGTCCAGAACGCCGCTTCATCCACCGGCAGCCGTTGGCTTACTTCTGAACGCCGCACCAGCAGCCAGGCGAGCTGGAAGCTGTTGCCGGCTTCGGGTCCGAAGTCGCGATGGTCGCTTTCGCTGAACCCCGTCCGCGCCTTGAAGCAGGGATGGTAGGCATGGCCTTCGTCCAGCGCGCCTTCGAGCGCGGCGAAGCCGAGGTTGCGGCGCGGGCCCTGTGGCAGGTTGCGGTCGTTCCAGCTGCAATGGGCAAGTGTGCTCTGCAATTCGCCGAGCAACCGCTGCCTGTCGTCCGCGGATGCCGGCAGGCTCCCGACCATCTCGTCCAGCGCAGCCGGGCGCCAGGTGCCGTCGCATCCTTCGCTCTCGACCGAACCCGGCGCGATGCGGATGCGGCTGAACGCGCCTTCGACGCCGGCGCAGCGAAAGCGCTTGCCCTCATGCGACCATGAGAAGGCAAGCTGGCCGCCGTCCTCGGCAATCGTTGCCGCGACGAGCTTTTCGAACAGCACGGCCTCGACAAGTTGCCTGACGATGCGCTCGTCCGGGCGCCCCGGCAAGTCAAGAGGCAAGGGCACTGCCGTCTCCGTGATAGAGGCCGGCGATGGCGGCGAAGAGCGGGTTGGGCTGGCGGGCGTAGAGCGAACGCTCGTTGCTGGTCTGCAATTCGTCGACGTCGAACAGCCGCGTCATCAGATTGGCCTTGAAGGCCACCGTCGGGCGGTCGAGCACGCCGCGGACGAATTCGCGGCCGACGGCACTGGTCGTGCGCGACAACACCTCCAGGCGGTCGCGCAGCAGGCGCAGCAGCACCTCTTCGTCGATCAGGCCGTCATGCCCCATGCGGGCGATGACCGAGAAGATCTGGTTGACGACAAGGTAGTAGGCGAAGCGGTCCTGGATGTCGCGGTCGTCATAATAGAGCGAGGCGATCTCGGCAGCTTCCGGCACATGCAGGCTGAAGCGGGCGCGGTATCGCTTGGAGAGGTAGAAACCCTGGTTGTCGCGGTAGTAGCTGGCGCTCGGATAGCCCTGGCTGACGTCGAGCAGGCTGTTCTGCTGGTGCGCCTCCAGTGCCAGCCCGAAGTCGTCGTAGAGCGACACCAACGGGTCGAGCGCGCAGTCGAGATAGCGCTGGAACCAGTGCTTGCAGACCAGTTCCGGATGCGTTCCGTCGCGCAGGCACAGCGCCCTGATGATCCGCTCCAGCCGCGACTGTTGGCCCGGCAGCGGCTCGGCGGTGAGTGCGGCGATGGTGATCTTGCCGCGCCCCCCGCAGGCGACGAACGGGTTCTCGCGCAGGATCACCTCGAAGCCGCTTTCGCAGCGGCCGGGAAGGTCGAGGGTGATGTAGGCCGGGTCGGCGATCACCTTGAAACGGCTGTCGCCGCTGCCGATGCCCGTCCGCCCGAGCAGCTTGGCCACGGCGACACCCGCTTCCAGCTCCTTGCGGCTGTTGACCCTGAGCGAATTGGTGATGCGCACCGGCAGCGAGAACTTGAGCATCCACGGCAGGTCTTCGTTGTAGACCGTGCGCACCGAAGACGTCGCCGTGAAGGCAGGGCCGGCGGCACCGGCGAGCCTGAGCTTGCCGGCGGCCACCAGATCGCGCACGCCGTCATCGAGCAGCAGCGCTTCGGCCTGCAGCGGGTGCATCGGCAACAGCATCTCGCCGGGCCGCGTTTCGATATCGCCGGCGCCTGCCAGCGCAGCGACGATCTCCGGCGCGGTCTCGGCGGCTGCCGACTTGTGGCTCACGACAGAGGCATCCGCGGCGAAATAGACGAGCTGGAATCTGCCGTGCAGCTCGGGGGCGTAGCTTGGTTCCTGCCACGACGTCATGCCTTGCCGGCTCTTCGGCGTCGGGTGCAGCGAGTGCCCGAACACCAGCGACTGTTCGGCAGCGATGAAGCTGTCGTCCTCCGTAACGTCACCATGCGCTTCGATGTAGCGCAGCGTCTGCTGGTAGCTCTGCAGTGCCCGGCCGAGCAGTTCGAGTTCGCAGCCGCGCATGGCATCGCTGCGCTCGTCGTGCAACTGCCTGTAGGCTTCGTGCAGCAACAGTTGCAGTGCCGCGAACGGCTCGCTGTGGCGCCAGCCGGCGTCGGTCGCCCGGCGGACCCAGGTCTGGCCGAAGCGGTGCGGCCCGCAGCGGGAATGCGACACAAGCTCGGCGCGGAGCACAAGTTGCTGGGCCGCCAGCACCCACTCGATGCAATCGACGGGATCCTCGGCTCCGCCTCTGTGCTGGGTCACCCTGCCGGGCGAGATTTCACGGACATAGCAGTTCGCGAAATTCTGGAACGTCGCATGTTCGGCAACCTGCCGCGGCGTGAGCTTCATCTGTCGTCACCATGTGGTTGGACCGACCGAATGCCTTGCAGCAGCTAGGTATCTGACGGATTTTATCGGAGAACGAAGGCTGGCCTCAGGCACTCCACTGGATGGCACGCCCGGGCTCGCGGAAGGCGAAGCGGGCGAGATGGTCGTCGATCACCGACTTGGTTCGAGCCAGCTGGTCGGCATCGGGTGCGTCCAACCGGATGGTCAGCGCAGTGTCGTCGGCTTCCAGCACGGCATGGCCGAACGGGAAATGGCATTCGCCGCGCCGATCGGCATGGGACACCTCGATCTTGTGCGCGAAGTGCTTGCAGAGCTGGGTCAGGTACTTGGCGCCATGTTCGGTTTCGAACCTGCCCGACGATTGAACCATGGTTTCGTTCCCTGTCCGTCGTTGATGCCAAAAGGGGCACCACGGGCAAGGCCCGTGGCCACCGGGTTCAGAACTTTGCGGTTGCGCTCAGGCGGAACGACCGGCCGGGTTCCAGCAGCGGTTTGACGTCGCCGAACTCCTGTCCGTAGGTTGCCCTGCTGGCATAGTCCTCGTCGAACAGGTTCTTCACCTCGCCGCGGAAGGTCAGGTTAGGGTTCGACGGCGGCTGGTACTCGACGAAGACGTTGACCACCTCATGCCCCTCGATCTTCTTCGATCCGGCTGGAACCTTGTCGTAGTCGAGGGCGATCTCGACGTCGCCGCCGACAGTCACGCCCCAGTCGTCGAACCGATGCACAGCCGCCAGCGTGAAGATTTGGCCCACCGGGGTCGCCAGGTAATTGCCGAGGTAGGAATCGGCCGGGGCGCCATCGATCGTCACGTCGATGTTGGCATATTTGACGCTGACATTGCCTGCGCCCCAGTCGTAACCGCCGCCGAGCGTGAAGCCCTGGGAACGGACATCATGAGCCTCGATGGCTCGCCCGGGAGCCCAATAGGCGGTGCGGCCGTCATAGATGTCGGTGCGGAAGATGCCGGCTTCGAGCGTGAAGCCCTGATAGGTGGCGACCAGTCCGGCGGTGAGGTTGTCCGAGGTCACCGGCTTCGGCCCGTCGCCGTAGTTCCAGTTCGGATTGAAGTTGAAGTTTTCCGCCAGCGGCACGCCGGCCCAGACATGCGAATAGCCTGCCTTGGCGGTCAGGAAATCGGGCACGAGATCGTATTCGCCGGAGATGTTGCCGCTCAGTCCGGCATTGGTCCATTTCTCGCCGGTGGTTCCCTCGAACCACTGGTTGTCGCCACGTGCGCCGAAGGAAAGCCGCGTTCGATCCCAAGGCTCCAGCCGGGCCTGGGCGTAGAGGCCAACATTGCTGGCATACTCCGTGGATGAATCCTCCCTCGCATCCAGGTCGGCGCTATCCTTGTAGAAGTCGAGGCCGGCGGTGATGCTGCCCATGTCGAGGGCGAAACGATTTTCCGCCTTGCCGTTGAAGCTCTCGGTCTTGCCGACACCAGGATAGGTGTCCGACTCGGTGCTCGGGGGCACGGGCCTCGGATAGATCAGCGTTTCCACCCGGGCGCTCGTATAGGCGATCACCACTTTCGGGTCCCACCATCCTTCAGGCGTCTCGTCGGTATAGGTGAAGACCGTGCTGCTGCGGTCCAGCTTGTAATCGCGGATCGGCGGCTCCCAGTACTTGGGCGGATCGAGTTCGCTCATATTGGCACGGAACGGTCGTGGCGCGTCGTCGCGCAGCTGCTCGTGGCTCAACTCGAAGCGGTGGCCGTCTTCGGCCTGGTAGGCGACCTTGCCGATGCCGCTCAGCAGGTTGGCGCTGGTGCCGTCGATGGTGGCTCCGTTGCCGGCGGTGTAGTTGTCGCCCTTGGCGAAGTTCAGGTAGCCGAAATATTCGAATCCGCCTTCGATGCCATAGGCCGACAGGCCGACCGTATGGGTCTTGCTGTTGAAGTCGTAGGTTCCGGTGACAAGCCCGCCGATGCTCTTGCCCGGCTCCAGCAGGTCGCGCGCGTCCTTGGTCTCGTAGGCGATCGCGCCGCCCAGCGCGCCTGGTCCGGCATCGGCCGGCGCCACGCCGGCGTCGACGCTGACGGCCTTGAGCAGCGACGGATCGATCAGGTTGGTCGCGTTGTGGTGGAACACCTTGTTGTTCTGCCGCGCGCCGTCGACGGTCACCGCAAGGTTGGTCTCCTCGATGCCCTGGACATAGACCTTCTGCGACATCGGCAGGGAGCTGCCGACGGCAATCTTCGGCTCGTCGGCGAAAACTTCCTGCAGGTCGGCCGGGTTCTTCCGCGCCAGGTCCTCCGCCGTGATCTGGACGTGGTTGACCCCGCCTTCGCCGCCTTGGGCGTTGATGTCGATCGTGTTCAGGACGACCGCGCCATTGGCCGCGACGTTGAGGCCACCGCTGGCAGCACTCGCCGTTGCCGACTGGATCGACACCGTGTTGGGGCCGGTGAAGCGGTAGTTCAGGCCGCTGCCGGAAAGCACGCTGCCGAGCGCCTGCTCGGCCGAGATGTTGCCGGAGACCGCAGGCGCGCGGGCCGAGCCGATGTCGGCCGTGCCGAAGGCGATCTGCAGGCCGGTCTGCGCGGCGAGCTGCTTCAGTGACTGCGCCAGCGGCTGCGCCGGCAAGTTGATGCTGTGCATCTGCGCCGACTGCGCCTGGGCAGGAGCGTATGGCACGGTGGCCACGAGCATGCCCGCGCCGAGCGCCGTTCCCATCAGAAGCCGCCGCAGCAGGCGCCCCGACGCCGTGCCGCCAAAATCCCTGTTGCTCTTGCCCGTCATGCTGGTCCCCAAAAAGCGTGGCGCACCCATCCACCGAGCGCCTTCGATGGTGTGACGCGCGACGGGGCCCGTCGCCTAAAGAGCTGTCTGCATTTTTTCTGAAATAAGTTGGCGCGAGTTCGTGAGGGTCAGGAAATGACGATGACGACGCCCGGAACCCGGCGCACCGAAAGCCCCTGTGTATGCGCCAGCGCCTCGATCGCCGCATGGGCGTCGCGTGTCAGGAACACCGCCGTGATCGGGCTCGCATCATGCGCATGGGTGGTGAACACCAGCCGTTCGGAAACGTAGCGGCCGAGCTCGGCGACCGCACTGCTGAACGGCCGGGCGTCGAACACCACGCGACCGGCGCGCCAGGCGAGTTCGGTGTCGAGGTCGACGTCCGAAGCCGACCTTGGTGCGCCGCCGCTCAGGTAGCGGGTCTGCTGTCCGGGGGCGAGCGACACCATGTTGGCGGCAGCGCCCGCCTCTCCGCCGGTCACCGAGACGGTTCCTGTCGATGCGGTGACAGTGACCTCGCCGGCGATCGAGCGCACGGCATAGGCACCGCCATTTGCGTCGCTGCTTCCGCCAAGCGCCGAGACGCTGAACGGCGCGCCTGCGGCCGGCTTGACCGCGAACTCCGCCTCGCCGGCGAGCAGGCTCACGAGCCGCCGGCCGGCCCGGAAATCGATGGCAACGGAACTGTTGGTGTTGAGCAACATCGTCGAGCCGTCGGGCAAGGTGGCCGTCGCCTGCTCGCCCGAGCCGGTGGTGAAGTCCGAACGCATCCATGTGATGACACGCGGCGCAGCGACAGCCGCCGCCGAGGCGGCAAGCGCCCCGCCGACGAGGAGCGAGCGCCGGCTGACCGGTCGACGCAGCGTTGGCACCGCAACGGGCGCGGCAGGCGGGTTGCCGTCGTTCACGCCTTGCAGCAGCTGCCAGAATTGCTTCTCGCGGGCGAATGCGCGGGCATGTTCCGGCGACTGCGCCTGCCAGGCGCGGAATCGCTCGAGCTCCTGCCGGCTGAGATTGCCGGCTGTCAGCCGAACGATCCAGTCACGCGCATCGAGTGCGACGCCTCGGTCGATCTCGGATCGTTCTTGCCCTTTGCCCATGCCCGTCACGCAGCACGTGCCCGCTTGCTACGGGCACCCCAACCATCTTGCTATCATAGACGAGCGAGACGGCACCACGCCTAAGCGTCATGGCAAAATAAATGTTGTCGCAGGCCTAAGCCTGACTGTCGCGCAGTTCGGCCAGGCGTTCGACGACACGTCGGATGTGGTAGTAGACCGCCTCTTCGCTGATGCCGATCTGGCGCGCGATCTCGCGATGGGAAACACCATTGATCCGGTTCATCAGGAAGATGCGCCGGCTCCGTTCGGGCATGTCCTGCAATGCCGCGTCGACGGCGCGCAGCATGTCGCGGCCCATCACGATCCGCTCGGGCGAAATCTCGTCGACCGATTGCCACAGCAGGTCGTTGACCTCGGCGTCGATCTCGTTGCGTCGCTGCTGCTTGCGGAAATGGCCGATGGCGGCGTTCTTGGCGGCCCGCATGGCGAAGGCGGCGTGATTGTCGATGGCATCGTCATGCCTGACGTTGGACAGCCTGACCCAGGTATCCTGGAGGATGTCTTCCGCCGTTGCGCTGCAGCCGACACGGCCGCGCGTCAAAGCCTCGATGCGCGGGCGCAGCGAGGCAAAGCTCTGTAGTAGCCTGGTGAGTTCCATCTTGCTCACTCTTCTTCACGCCAGTTCGCGCTGGCAGGCCGGTTCCGTTTGGAAACGACGGCAACGCAGGCTCACTAGGCGTTCAAAAAATGTCGTGCAACCCCAATGTCTTAGCGAAACGGGGCGGGTCGCACGAAAACCTTCCTATTTTTATCATGTTTAGTGTTTGATTCTGCTGCGCTAACTGCGGCGCGACGTCTCGCTCCGGCACGAATTGTCGCAGCACTATGTTGGGAGGGTGTGGCGAATTGGGCACAGCGCGGGCCGCAACCAAAAGGTGAGCACGCCACGCCGCCGCTCGCGGACGCTGCCGCGAACGGTCGGTGCAAGCCTGGAAGACCGCCGCCCGTCCCGTTTTCACGGCAATGGCAGGCCCAGCGTCAGCGCTTGAAGTCGATCGGCACGATGATGCTCGTCGGCACCGAAGGCGGCGGCGCCGGGATCGGCGACGAGCGGCGCACCAGGTTGACCGCGGCCTCGTCGAGGGCCTGGTCGCCGGAGGAACTCACCAGCCTGACCGACAGCACGTCGCCATTGGTGTTGAAGGAGAACCGGACGGCGACCGAACCGCGGCTGCGCACGTTCCTGGGCTTGTGCCGGTTGAGGTGGGAGTAGACGCGCGACTGCCAGCGCGCCGGCGACATCGCCTTGCCGCCACCCTGTCCCGGCGCGGGCGCGCGGGTGCTGTCGGAATTCTGGGCCGATTTCTGCGAGGCCTGGCTGTTGGTCGCCGCCGGCTTTTTCTCGACCTTGGCCTGCTTCACCGGCTCCGGCTTCTTTTGCACCGGCTTCTTTTCGCGCACCGGCTTTTCGACCGGCTTCGGCTTCTTGATCTCCGGGCGCGGTTCGGGGATGGCCATTGCCACTTCCGGCAGCGGCGCCTCCACGATGTCGGGCACAACCTCTTCGACGGGCTCCGCCTCGGTCACCTCTTCCAGCGGCTCGGGCGTATCTTCGGCGACGTCCTCCACGGGCTGGGTCACCGGCTCGACGGGATCCGGCGTGATGGTCTCGGTCGGCTCCTCGACGGTTTCGGCAGCCTGGCTGTCGACGAGGTCGGTCGTATCCTGCGGCACTGCTTCCGGCGCCATCGCCATCGGCGCGAGGTCGATCATCACGGCGGATTGCGCCTGCATCTCGTCCAGCATCATCGGCGGCTGCCGCTGGAGGTACCAGGCACCGGCGAGATGGACGCTGACGATGACCATGGCCGCGCCCGACCACAGCGCCAGTTCGCGGCGGCTCATGCCGCCGAGGCCGAAGCCGAGATGCGCCGCCGCCGTCATTGCGGCTGGCCGTCGGTGGCTGCGGCCGGCGTGGCCTGGACCTGTTCCAGCCCGACCAGCGCGATCTTGAGATAGCCCGCGCCGCGCATCAGGTTCATCACCTCCATCAGCTCGCCATAATCGACGCCGCGGTCGGCGCGCAGGAAGATGCGGCTTTCCTTGTCGCTCTTGGCGGCCACATCCAGCTCTTGCTGGAATGCGGTGCGGGCCACCGTGTTCTGGCCGATCGAGATGCTGAGGTCTTCCTTCAGCGTGACGTAGAGCGGCTCGTCCGGGCGCGGCTGGGCGGTCGCGGTCGAGGCGGGCAGGTCGACATTGACGTCGACGGTCGCCAGCGGCGCGGCGACCATGAAGATGATCAGCAGCACCAGCATGACGTCGATGAACGGCGTCACGTTGATCTCATGGTTTTCCTGGAGGTCGTCGTCGTCGGCCGATTGTCTGATTCCGCCTGCCATCGGACCCTCTCCTAGACCGCGACCGCAGGCGCGTGGCGGCCATTGGCCGGTGCGGCCACGGTGACCGCATGCGGACGCTCGTGCTGGCTGCGCTGCGGCTGGCGGTCGAGATCGCGGCTGACCAGTCGCTGCACGCCGGCCGCGGCGTCGGCCAGGCCCTGGCGGTAGCCGGTGATCGAGCGGGCAAAGACGTTGTAGACGACAACGGCCGGAATGGCGGCGATCAGGCCGACGGCGGTGGCCAAAAGCGCCTCGGCGATGCCCGGCGCGACGACCGCAAGGTTGGTGGTCTGCGATTCCGAGATGCCGATGAACGAGTTCATGATGCCCCAGACGGTACCGAACAGGCCGACGAACGGTGCCGTCGAGCCGATGGTGGCGAGCACGCCGGTGCCGCGGCTGAGCCGGCGGCCGGCCTGCGCCTGGATTCGGATCAGGCGGGATTCGACACGCTCCTTGATGCCTGCGGGATCGCCGTGGCCGAGGTCGTGGCCCGACATCTCCATCTCTTCGACCGCTGCCCGTACCAGCACGCCGCCGATGCCGGCATGGTCGCCAAGCGCCTGCGAAGCGTCCTCGAGACGGCGCGCGCCGAGGATGCCGCGCAGCGCCTTGGCAAGGCGGGCCTTGCTGCCGGCAATCTCCAGTGACTTGGCAAGCCAGACGGTCCAGGTGATCAGCGAGGCGAAAGCGAGGCCGATCATCACCGCCTTCACCACCCAGTCGGCAGCCATGAACATGCCCCATGGCGACAGGTCGTGCGGCAGCGTGCTGGCCGGGACCTCGGCGGCGGGCGCTGCGCCGGTCATGTTGTCGAGCGGCGCTTCGATGCCCATGGGCACGGCACCGGGCAAACGGTCGCCAGTTGCGGCCCCGCCACCTGCCGGAGCAGGCGATGTCGTGGGCGCTGCGTTCGGCGCGGCTGCAGCAGGTGCTGGCTGCGGCACCGCCGGTGCACCTGAGGCTTCTCCGGCGGCGGCCGGGGCCTGCGCGGCAGGAGCCTGGGACGTGGGGACAGCCGGCGCCTGGGCGGCGGGTGCCGGCTGGACGGGCGCATTGCCCGGAGCGGCGTCTTGGGAGAACGCTGCTGTTGTTGATGCGACGAGACACATGACGGCGAGGATCTGCGCGGATCGGCGGATCGGCCCGGATCGGCCGGCCTTGCCTTCACTTGCGATGAGCCCACTGCCTAGCATCTCGAATCTCCGACTTCGAACCATTTGACCGGTGGCTTGAGCGCCTCTTGCCCGGCCGGGTCGGGAGCCCACTAACATTCTTGACTTCTTTTATCAAGAAATCATCGGAAGGCCACGCCCGTTTTGTTCGCAAACGTCTCGTGCATGGCGGCGTCAGTGGCCGGGAGCGTCGTCATCTTCGGTTTCCGTTGCGGATTGCTCGAAGGCCGCTTGCCAGTCCGCAACCAGCCGGGCGAGCGCGGTATCGCCAAAATGCGCAGCGAGATGGGCCTTCTGGCGCAACGCGACCCGCATCGCCGACCGGGCAAAGCGGCCGGAGGGCGCTTCGGTTTCGATCGGCGACAGTCCGGCAGCGAGCGCGCCGTCGACATGTATCCGTCCGGCCAGGGCTTCGGCCGTGCCGAAGCGGGTCATCATCTCCTGGAATGCGCCATGCAGGATCGGCTCGAACGGCCGGTCGCGTCCGAGCGGATCGATGACGGGGTTGCCGGGGTGAAGCGCGCCGAGCGGCAGCAGGCCGTCGGGGATCGGCGCGTTGGCCGAATGGGTACGCCCGCCCTTCAGCAGCTTCGGCAGCACATGCGTATGTGGCCCCTCCGGCGACACGCCGCCGGTGTCCGGTCCGCCGATCTTCTGGTAGACCTCGACGCGGCCGATATTGGTCAGCGCGACGCGATGCGGGTGCGTTCGCAGGATCGCCGGCATGGCGCCGCTGGCAGGGTCGAACACCGACCGGCCAAGATTGGCGCGCAGCTCGACCAGGAGCTTCGGCTCGCTGGTGCGAATGCAGAAATCGCATTGCGGCAGGGACAGGCCCATGTCGAACAGGATGCCGGTCCGGTCGATGCCGCGGATCGCGTGGTCGTCCGGTCCGATCTCGGTCAGCACCGATCGGCCGCTGCGCCGGGCCTTGGCATCGGGCAGGCACAGCGCCAGCGCCTGGCTCCAGCGATGCCGCCTCGGGCTCAGCGTCTCGTAGGCGACGGGCACCAACCCGGCCATTATGCTGCGTTCCAGGCGGATGCCGCCGCGCCGCGTTGCCCGGGTCAGGAGTTGGCGGTCGTCGATCACCGCGATCTCGCCGTCATCCTGATGGAACTCGGCGATGGCGCCGAACGTGCCCATGCTCCATCCGCTTCGCCAGTCAAGCAGGTGATGGCGCAGCAGCTGCTCCAGGTGGGTCATGGCAAAACTCCGGTTTCGGCGACGAGATCGAGTGGCTGCACCACCAGCCCGCCCGCGCTCTCGCCGAAAAAGGCCTCGACACCGTAGACGGTGCGCAGCGCCTCGGCGGTGAGCACGTCGGCAGGTGGTCCGTCGGCGACGATCCGGCCGCCGTCGATGAGCAGCAGGCGGGTGCACCAGCGCGCTGCAAGTCCGAGATCGTGCAGCGAGGCGACGACGCTGCGTTCGCTCGCCGCAAGCTCGGCGAACAGGCGCATCAGCGTGATCTGGTGCGACGGGTCGAGGCCTGCCGTCGGCTCGTCTGCAATCAGCAGCGGCGTTTCCTGGGCCAGCGCCCGGGCGATCAGGACGCGCGCCTTCTCTCCGCCCGACAGTTCGGTCGCCGCCCGCTCGCGGAACCCGTCCACCTCCATCCGCTGCATCGCCCGTTCGACGGCGGCGCGGTCGGTGGCGGTGAGCGCCGCAAACTCCGGCCGGTGTGGCGAGCGGCCGAGCGACACCAGTATCTCGACCGGAACCGCCCAGGCGATCTCGCGCTCCTGCGCGACATAGGCCATATGGAGTGCGCGCTCCCTGGCGCCGACATGGGTGGCGTCGAGCGTCCCCAGGGCCACGGCTCCTTGCGAGGGAATGAGCCCCAGCAGTGCCCGCAGCAAGGTCGACTTGCCAGCGCCGTTGGGCCCGATCAGGCCGATGAACTCGCCCGGCATCACGGAGAAGGAAATGCCGTTGAGCACCTGCCGCTTGCCCAGCGATGCCTTGAGATTTTGAACGTCGAGCAGCATCACGCGAGCTTCCTTCTCGTGCGGTAGACCAGCCAGAGGAAGAACGGCGCACCGACGATGGCGGTCAGCACGCCGAGCTTGAGGTCGCGCTCGGGTGCGATGACCCGAACCAGGATGTCGGCGGCCAGCAGCATGCAGGCGCCGCCGAGAGCGCTTGCCGGCAGGAGTCGCGACGGCCGTGCCCCGACCAGGGGACGAAGCATGTGCGGCACGACGAGGCCGACAAAGCCGATGGCGCCGGCCACGGCCGTCGCCGCGCCGACCGCCGATGCCGTGCCGAAGACGGCAAGAAACTGCACCCTCCGCATGTCGATCCCCATGCTTGCCGCCGTCTCGTTGCCGAGGGTCAGCGCATCCAGCGCCCGGCCCAGCATCGCCAGCATCAGCCAGCCCGCGAGCATGAACGGCAGGGCCAGCCAGACATGCGCCATCGACCGGTCGGTCAGCGATCCGAGCATCCAGAACATGATTTCGAGCGCGGCGAACGGATTGGGCGACAGGTTGAGCGCCAGCGAGGTCATCGCGCCGGCAAAGCTCGACACCGCCACGCCGGCCAGGATGATGGTCAGGGTGCTGCCGCGCAGGCCGGCGAGAGCTTGAACGACGACGACGGCCAGCACCGCGGCGGCCAGCGCCGACAGCGGCAAGGCGAGCGGGAAGATCGCCGCCAGCCCGGAATAGATGGCGATGACCGCGCCCAGCGAGGCCGAGGCGCTGACGCCGATCAGCCCCGGCTCGGCCAGCGGATTGCGCAAATAGCCCTGCAGCGCGGCACCGGAGAGGCCGAGCGTCGCCCCGACCATCAGGCCGAGCAGCGCGCGCGGCAGGCGGATCTCGCCCATGATCAGTTCGATGGCGCCGGCCTTGTCGGAAAACAGTGCGGCGATGCTGTCGCTGAAACCAAGCGCTGCCGGACCGACGGTCAGCGAAAGCAGGAACAGGATCGTGGTGAGCGCGGCAAGCGCCCCCAGCACCAGGCCGTAGCGAGAGGTGTCGCTCATTGGACGCCACCCTTGCCGTCGGCGGCGTCGCGCATCAGGCGCGCGGCCTCGAGCGTGAATGGCGCGCCGCAGATGGTGTAGCGCGCCGGAACCGGCACGGTGCTGCCTTGCGCAGCAATCGCCCGGTATGCCGGGTGAACGAAATTCTCCTGTGCCAGCGCCGGTGCATCGTAGCTTTCGCCGCCGCCGGCGACGAGATCGGGCTGGGCCAGCACCAGCATCTCGAGCGGCAGACGGGCCGTGCCGCTCAGGCCCAACTCGTCGGCGACATTGACGAGGCCCGAGAGCCTGACGATGTCGCCGACCAGGGTGCCCGCGCCCGACGTGTAGCTGTTGGCATAGTAGGTCGCGACCGTCTTTCCCGAGGCCGGCCGGGCGGCCAGTTCAGCCACCCCATTGTCCAGTTCCGCGACCAGGTCCGCCGCCCGCTCACGCCGCTCCAGCACCTCGCCCATGCGGACGATGTTCGCCCTGATCTCGGCGATGGAATTGTCGGGTGCGAATTCCTCGACGCGCGTGCCGAGGCGCCGCAACAGGGCAACGGTCGACCGCGTCGTGTAGGCACCCGCAAGCACAAGGTCGGGCTGCATCAGGAAGACCTCCTCGGCGAGGCCATGGTTGACGACGAGGCCCTTGGCGCGCCCGGCGAGCACCGACGTCTCGGGGTCTCGCGCCAGATATGAGACGGAGTGCAATTGGCCCTCCGCCGCCACCAGCATGGCCAGCTGATCGGTGCAGACATTCATCGAGACGACGCGTTTCGGCGGCGCGGCGATGGCCGGGGCAGCGGTGCTGGATATGGCCCCCGCCAGCACGAGCAGCCACGCTCGACGGCGGGGGATGCGGAAGCGATCGGTCGGCATGCTGGCTCCCATCAGAACACGCGCGTGAAGCTCAGGCTGAAGGTCCGGCCCGGCGCGCGATAGTTGGTGACGGTCGAATACTGCTCGTCGAACAGGTTCTCGACCGAGAATTTCAGGCTCGACTGCGCATCAAATGTGTAGTTGGCGGCAAAATCCACCGTCACGTAGTCGGGCAGTTTTACTGTGTTCGCAGCGTCGGCGTAGCGCGCTGCGCCGTAGAGCAGCCTGGCGGTCAGGTCCAGGCTGTCGGTCGCGGCAAAACCCAGCTCGGCAGTCGCCTTGAAGCGGTCGCGATAGGGAATGTAGCGGCCGTTGTCCTCGTTCCTGGGCGAGCGGTAGTCGATCGATGCCTTGCCGCTCCAGCGGTCGCCGAACTCGTGCGACAGCGATGCCTCGACGCCCGTCACCTTGGCGCGCGCAACGTTGAAGGGGACGTAGGTGGGCGGGTTGGAGGCGATCGCGTCGCTCAGCCACGTCTGGTAGAAGGCGACGTCGAGCGTCGTGCTGTCGGTAGGCCGCCAGTTGACGCCAAGTTCGTAGGACCGGGATGTCTCCGGCTTCAAATTCGGGTTCGAATAGCCGGGATAATAGAGGTCGTTGAAGGTCGGGGCGCGGAAGCCGGTGCCGTAGGAGGCCCGGGCGACGAGATCGGGCACGATCTCGAAGCTGGCACCGATATTGTAGGTGGTGGCACCGCCGAACTGCTCGTTGTGATCGTAGCGCAGCCCGCTGTCGATGGTCAGCGCGCCATATTCGACCGAATATTGTCCGAACACCGCCCCGAGACCGCGCGAGGTGACGTCGAAATCGACGGTGGTATCGACCTGTTCGCGATAGGCCTCGGCCCCGCCGGTCACGACATGGCGGGCATCGCCGGTCTCGAAGGTCTTTTCGGTCGAGGCGAAGATGCCGTAGCGCTTGGTGTCGAACCTGCTGTCGCCCGGAACCCCGTCACGGAAGTTGGTCGAACTGTCCAGGCTGCTGGACAGCTCGACAGTCGAGGACCAACTGTCGGAGTGCTTCAGCCGCGCACCTGCCTTGCCGGCAAACGTGTCGGTGTCGACTTCATTGCTGGACGGGAAGGTGTCGTCATATTGCGAACGGCCGCGTGCGAACAGGCCGTCGGCATAAAGCCTGCCCCAGTCGAATTCCTTGGCCAGCGAAAAATTCAGCGAGCCCTGCAGGAAGCCGTCATCGTCGGGCTCGTGGCCCCAGGCCAGCGGCGTGGTGAAGTCGTAGCCGCGCGTGCCGAGAATGCTGCCGCCGACGGAGTAGTCGACGCCTCCTTCGCTGCGGCCGCGCACATCGCCCGAGACATAGCCGCCCCATGGGTATGTGACGCCGGTGGTGATGCTGGCGCAGGCACTGCGGCCGTCGGCGCACTGGCCACCTTGCCTGGTGATGATGTTGACGACGCCGCCGATCGCGTCGGCGCCATACTGGGCCGAGTGCGGCCCCTTGGCGATCTCGATTCGTTCGATCGAGGCAAGGGGAATGTTGAAGATCGAGCTGGTGCCGCTGGTTGCCGAGGCGGTGCGGATGCCGTTGACCAGCACCAGAGTCTGCCCGGCCGACATACCGCGCAGGGAGACGTTCGAGGCCGAGCCCTGGCCGCCATAGCCGATGATCGACACGCCGGCGTAGCGCTTGAGCAGCGACGGCAGGTCGGCGGCCGCCGATGTCCGGAGCTCCTCCTCGTCGATGACGGTGACCGACGACGTCGAGCGGACGAGCGCCGTCTCGCGCCGCAGCGGCGTCGACACCACCAGCGGTCGAAGCACGGTCACGTCGTCGCGCGACGGCGACTGCTGCGCGTGGGTTTGCGTCGGAATGACCAGCGCGACGGCGCTGGTGGCGAGGATGAGTCTCTGCAATTCTGCCCCCAAATGGTTCGGTGGGCGCGACAGGCATCGCACCCGGTTCCAAACCGCAGGCAAGACAGGTCGGCAGGCAGACATTGGGACAAGATCGACCCGGCGGCCTTCCGCATGCGGCAACACTTTTCAATGTCACCGCCACGGGCGACCGCGCCTGACCACACCCCGTGGACAAGCATGGGTGACCGGAACGGGCAGGTCTCCTGACTTCCGTGTCATAGCCTTCTTCCGCCTTCCCGAACGCACGAATGCGTTCAGTGGCATGATGGAAGAGGCTCAACGGTTACAGTTGCGGGGGCAGTCGCGGATTTGGCCTTCGGCCTCACCGTGTTCCCTTTTCATCCACCTTTCGGTGGAACCGATTCCGGGGTCGAGACTAGACAGCCGGCGGAAGCCTTGTCAATTGATCTGTTGCTGTCGGACGTCTCGTCGGTTGCGATTGTCGCAAACCGCCCGGTCCGTTGTCGCGATCCCTACATTGTCACGAAGCTTGACCAATACTTGCCGACGCTCAGGGACGGCATGCCGATCAAAGGCGTTGGCCGCGGTGCCAGCGCAGCGACATGCACGACAGGCCGGCGTCGATCTTGCCGATCTCGGTGGTCTTGAGCGCGACCACCTGGTAGCCGAGCTTGTCAAGCATCGCGATGGTCCGGGGGTAATCCGCCCCGACCATCACCACGTCGTTGACGCGCAGCGCGTTGGCCGCCGGCTCCTCGCCCTCGGGGATGAGCACCTCGCGGAAACCCTTGAACACGCCCGAGCGCGCAAGCCGCTTCGTCGACAGCATGGTCTCGCCGTCGAGCAGTGAACAGTCGCTCTTGAAATGCAGCACGCCTTCCGGCGTCTGCACGATCTCGCCCTTGCGCCCGAGCCGGTCGAGGCTGGCGATCAGCCCTTCGGCACCAGCCCGGTCGGTGCGGGCCGACAGCCCGATCATCACGCTTCTCGGCGTCGTCAGCACGTCGCCGCCATCGGCATAGCCGGGCGTGGGCAGGTCGACCACGGTGCCGAACATGGCCTTCAGCGTGGGTGCGATCTCGACGGTTTCCCTGACGCGCGTCTCGGCGCCGGGCCGAAGCAGGATCGCCCCTTCGGGAAACACCAGCGCCGGGTCCTCGACGAAGATCGAATCGGGAAACGCCTCAAGCGCCGGCAGCGCCGTCACCTCCACGCCTGCGGCGCGCATCGTCGCGACATAGGCCGCATGCTCGGCCTTGACGCCGTCATAGGTCGGGTTGCCGCGGTCGTCGGCGCGCAGGCCGTTGACAACCGACCGAGCCGGCTCGCGCACGATGGCCGCGTTGAATTCGTAGACCGCTGGCTTGGACGTCATGTCGGTGCGCTCGTGCTGGTGGGGCGAGGTCCGCAGCCTGCCCGAAACGAAGTGGCATGTCGACGGGGCAGGCACTGGGCCAGCGATCGTCGTCGAGCCGCTATTGCCCCTGCGCCCGCCTGAACTCGCTTGGCGACTGGCCGGCGATGCGGCGGAAGTCGCGGCTGAAATGATAGGGATCGGCATAGCCGCAGCTTAGCGCTACGGCAGCGATCTTGATGTCGGCTGCGATCAGCAGGCGCTTGGCCAGGTTCATGCGCTCGTGGCGGATCCAGTCCATCGGCGTCGTGCCGGTCTTTTGCTTGAACTGCCGGTGCAGTTGCGAGGCGCTGAGGTTGGAGATCGCGGCCAGTTCCTCGATGGGCCAGTTGCGCGCGATGTCGGCGCGCACCTCGCGCATCACCCGCAGCACGCGTTCGCCGCGATCTTCCGAGCTGTCCTGCTCGCCGCGTTCGGCGACGAGCGTTTCGACAAGCCGGGCGACGACGGCGCTCGAAATGGCGTCGGTCGTCTGCCCGCGCCGGGCGAGGTTCTGGATGGCACGCTCGAAGCCGGCAGCGACGCCCTCGCCTTGTGTCGCAAACAGCGGGTTGCCGGCAACACGGAGGAACGAGAACACGGCGTCGAGCCCATGGCCCTCGATGCTCATCCAGAGATAGCGCCAGTGGTCGGCATCGGGGTAGCAGCCATGGGCATATGACATCGACGTGTCGAGCCAGGCGATGGTGCGGGGCCCGGCCGCCGCCCGGCTGCCGCCGGTCTCGATCAGGCCCTGGCCGGACAGCGTGCAGATCAGCGTATGGTGGTGGAAGCGCCTGGTGACGAGGCCGTCGCGATGGCCGAAATGCGTGCGGCCGGCGACAAGGATCTTGTAGGGAAAGGCATCCGCATGCCGGCCCGGCGTGTGGAAGAAGATCGAATTGCTTTCGTCTGTCCCGTTGGTCATTTTTGCGCAGGCGTCGCCGTCGGAGGGTTTCGCCTACTGTACCTGTTTGCAAATCGCGATGCGAGTTTTATCCAGCATCGTGCGAGTGGCATGCATTCATCTCGCCGCCATTGCCGTTAGACTGGATGGTGGCGGCCTCCATGCTGCCGAAAATCCATGACTGGAGCGTCGGATGACCGCTACCCCGAAGGCAAGCGAACACGGCACGGCTTTCGAGCCCTTGTCGGCCACCTTCGCCCAGAACCCCTATCCCGCCTATGCCGCGCTGCGCGACAAGGGCGAGCCGCAGTTCTTCGCCGATTTCGACATGTGGCTGGTGACGCGCTTCGACGATGTTGCTGGCATCGCCCGCGACATCTCGATGGTGCGCTCGCCCGAATTCTTCATGTCCGAGGAAGAGATCACCGAGCAGAAGCGCCTGCAGAACTGGCTCGACATGCCGCATCACCAGCGCTTCGTCCAGTTCTCCATGCTCGACAGCGACGGCCCGGTGCATGACCGGCTGCGCAGGCAGGTGTTCCGCGAGTTCACGCCGGCCTTCATCGCCCGCCAGCGCACGATGATCCAGAGTTTCGTCGACAGGCTCGTCGACAGCCTGATCGACAAGGGCGAGATCGACTTCGTCGAAGACCTCGCCGCCCAGGTGCCGGGCCATATCATCGGTCGTGTGCTCGGCGTGCCCGACGAGGACTGCCCGCAGTTGCGCGTCTGGTCGGAACGCGTGGTGCAGTTCTTCGACATCGACCGTTCCGACGCGCGCAAGGCGTTGGCGGAGCAGGCGACGACCGAGTTCTACCACTATCTGCTCAAGCTGATGGCCGAGCGCCGCGCTGCGCCGCAGGAGGACCTGATCACTCGCCTGATCGCGGCGCAGGACGCCGGCCACCTCAACGAGGATGAGCTGGTCTCGACCTGCATGCTGATCCTGATGGCCGGCCACGGCTCGACCATCGACGTGCTCGGTTCGGGCATGCACGCGCTGTTGCGCTTTCCTGACCAGATGGCGCGGCTGCGCCACGACCCCGCCCTGATCCACACCGCGATCCAGGAGATGTTCCGTTTCGAATCGCCGCTGCCCTTCTTCCACCGCTACGCCACCACCGACTGCGTGGTCGGCGGCAAGTCGTTCCCGCGCGGCACCAAGTTCGGCCTGCTCTATGGCGCGGCCAACCGCGATCCGGCCGCCTTCGGCGGCGATGCCGATGTCTTCGACGCCGGCCGCAACCCAAACCGTCACCTCGCCTTTGGCGGCGGCGCCCATTTCTGCCTCGGCAACCACCTCGCCCGCCTCGACATGGAGGTGATCTTCACCACCTTGCTCACGCGCCTGTCGTCGATCGCGCTTGCCGAGGCCGAGCCGCAATACAAGCGCGGCCTGTCCGTGCGCGGCCCCAAGGCGCTGCGCCTGGCTCTCACGCCTGCCTGATCCCGGAGTATTCCTGATGTACCGCGTAACCTTCATCGACGCCGACGGACAGGCGACCGAACTCACCGCCCAGCAGGGCCAGAGCGTCATGTCCGTGGCGGTCGCCAACGGCATCGACCAGATCCTCGCCGAATGCGGCGGTTCCTGTGCCTGCGGCACCTGCCATTGCTATGTCGACCAGAGCTGGACCGAACGCCTGCCGGCACCCGACGAATCCGAGCAGGGCATGATCGAGTGCCTGATGAACCCGACCGAGCGCAGCAGGCTGACCTGCCAGCTCAAGATGTCGGAGGCGCTCGACGGGCTGGTCGTTCACCTGCCGCGCGAGCAGTACTGAGGCCGGGCTTCCCCGAGCCTCACACGCCACCTGGGCCTTCAGTCGCGCGCGGCGATCCAGTTGCCGACGATCTCGGCATCGGCCGCCTCGAAGGCATGGCCCGAGGCGATCGTGCGGGCGTCGACCTTGGCACCGGCGTCGCGCAGCAGCGCGGCGAGATCGGGGCCGAAATTGCTGAACACGTCGACGTTCCCGGCGACGAGCAGCGCATCCACGTCCGAGAGATCGGCGGCCGGCGGCTGCTCCAGCACCATCGCCGGCCTGAGCAGCGCCGCGCGGCGGATCACATGCGGGTGCAGCAGCATGGTCGCCGCGATCATGTTGGCGCCGTTGGAGTGGCCGAGGAAGACGAGCTTTTCGGGATCGATGCGGTAAGCCTCGATGGCGTCCTCGATGAAAGCGGCGAGCGCTTCCGCCTCCGACTTGATGTCGGCCTGGTCGAACGTGTTGGCCGAATGCCGGCGGAACCAGCGTGGCGTGCCTTCGTCGGTGGCGCGGCCGCGCAGGGCGAGCAATGTCGCGCGCGGCGCGGCCTTGGCGGCAAACGGCAAAAGGCTGGTCTCGTTGCCGCCGGAGCCGTGCAGCAGGACGATGACGCGGCCGTCGGCATCTTTCGGCGTGTAGAAGCGGTGGACGAAGGGCAGGTCGCGATAGATCACCCGCTCCTCTCCCGGCCAGGAGAATTGCGGCAGCATCGTCACCAGCTCGTCGATCTTGTCGGCGCGTTCCGGCGGCACGAAGAGCTGCGTGCCCATCGTTTCGGCCGGCTCGTCGATCGCCATGCCGGGTCCGTCGGTCGCCAGCTCGAACAGTGTGCCGCCCGGTTCGCGGACATAGAGCGAGTAGAAATACTTGCGGTCGTGCACATTGGTGATGGTCGAATTGCTGGATCCGAGTTCGCCATGGACCCGTTCGACCTCGTCGATGTCGCCGGCACGGAAGGCGATGTGGTCGATGGTGCCGGTGCCCGGCGCGCTCGTCCAGAAACCCTTGGCATCCCTGATGTCGATGACGTCGCCGCTGTCGGAGACGAGACGCCGGATGAACTCGGTGCTTTCCGTCGGCTGATAGCCGAAATGCCGGGCAACGAAGCTTTCCGTCATCTCCGGCACTTCGCTCATGATGGTGGCGCCGCGGATGCGCCGGATCGCGTGATCGGCAGGCACCCCGCTGCCCTCCCAGACATCGGTCGCGGCAAAGCCGCCGATGCCGACGAGCTTGACGATCACCCCGTCGGGATCCTTGAGCCTGAGCGTCGGCTCGCCCATCTCGTCGACCGGGCCTGATATCTCGACATGGTGGGACAGCGCCCGGGTCAACCAGAAGCCGATGCTCGACGGCTCGATGGCGAGCGAGATCTCGCTCGGCTGGCCATGGCCGACGCGCCCCCGGGCGCCATCCTCCCAGACCAGGAAGGTGATCAGCGTGCCCGGATTGGCCGCGCCGTCGCCATAGAACAAGTGAAGCTGGGTCGCGTCCTCATAGCCGCCGGTCTGCTTGACCAGCCTCAGCCCGAGAAAGCCGACATAGAAGTCGACATTGGCCTGCACCTTGCGGGTGATGAGCGTGATGTGGTGGATTCCGGTGCCCATGGTGCACTCCCGGCCGATTTGCTTCTCGCTCGACATTCCATCAGCCGGGCAGGCCACGCAAGCCGTGGGCATGTCGCACCACGCAAAAAGGCCCCGCTCGTCGCGGGGCCTTTGGCAATGCCAGGTAGATCGTTCAGGCGGATAGCGCCTTGGCTTCGCGGCGGCGGGCATGCAGCACATGCTCGGTGTAGCCGCTGGGCTGGGTCCGGCCGGTGAACACCAGGTCTTCGGCCGCCTTGAAGGCCGGGCTGTCGAAGCGGGGCGCCAGCGGCTTGTAGCCTTCCGTGTCCGCATTCTGCCTGTCGACCACGGCTGCCATGCGCTGCATCGTCTCGCGCACCCCGGCTTCGCCGACGATGCCGTGGCGCAGCCAGTTGGCGACGTGCTGCGAGGCGATCCGCAGCGTCGCGCGGTCTTCCATCAGGCGCACATTGTCGAGATCGGGCACCGTCGAGACGCCGACGCCCTGGCCGACCCAGCGCACGACATAACCGAGCAGGCCCTGCAGGTTGTTTTCGAGCTCGGTCTGGATCTCCTCGGCCGTGTAGCTGCGCGTTGCCAGCGGAATGGTCAGCAGGTCGGTCAGCGAGGTCTGCTCCTTGCCGCGCAACTGGTCTTGTACGGATGCCACGTCGACGAGGTGATAGTGCAGGGCATGCAATGCTGCTGCCGTCGGGGTCGGCACCCAGGCGGTGCTGGCGCCGGCGCCGGGGTGGGCGACCTTCTTCTCGAGCAGCGCCGCCATCTGGTCGGGTGCCGCCCACATGCCCTTGCCGATCTGGGCGCGGCCCGGCAGGTTGCGGGCGATGCCGACATCGACATTGTTCGCCTCATAGGCCGTGAGCCAAGTCGCCGATGCCATCTCGGACTTGCGCATCATCGGGCCGGCTTCCATCGAGGTGTGGATCTCGTCGCCGGTGCGGTCGAGGAAGCCGGTGTTGATGAACACCGTGCGGTCGCGCACCTTGGACAGGCAGGCGGCAAGGTTGGCCGAGGTGCGGCGCTCCTCGTCCATGACGCCGATCTTCATGGTGTATTTCGGCAGGCCGACGAGTTCTTCGATGCGCTTGAACAGCGCATCCGACAGGCCGACCTCGTCTGGACCGTGCATCTTGGGCTTGACGACATAGACCGAGCCGGTGCGGCTGTTGCGCACCGCGTTTTCGCCGCGGATGTCCTGGGCAGCACTGGCCACGGTGATCGCCGCGTCGAGGATCGCCTCGGGCACCGGATTGCCGGCCTCGTCGAGCACGGCGTCGGTGAACATGTGGTGGCCGACATTGCGCACCAGCATCGTCGAGCGGCCGTTGAGCGTCAGCTTGCCGCCGCCGGGCGCGGTGAAGACGCGGTCCTCGACCAGCTTGCGGGTGATGGTCTTGCCGTCCCTGGTGAATTCCGAGCTCAGGCTGCCGTCCATCAGGCGCTGCCAGTTGCGGTAGACGGTGACCTTGTCCTCGGCATCGACGGCCGAAACCGCGTCCTCAAGGTCCATGATGATCGAGATCGCCGCCTCGATGACGACATCCGATATGCCGGCGGAATCGAGCGCGCCGACCTGGTGCTCACGGTCGAACACCAGCTCGATGTGCAGGCCGTTGTTGACCAGGAGCACGCTCCCGGGTTCATGGCGCGGACCGGTGAAGCCGGCAAGCTGGCCAGCCGACCTGAGCCCGGTCTTGCTGCCGTCGGCGAGGCTCGCCTGCAGCTTGCCACGCTCGATGATGTAGGCGGTGGCCTCGGCATGGCTGCCCTGTGCCAGCGGCACGGCCTGGTCGAGGAATTCGCGGACGCGGGCGATGACGCGGCCTGCGCGAACCGGATTGAAGGTCTTGCTGCGTTCGGCGCCGTCGCTCTCGGCGATGGCGTCGGTGCCGTAGAACGCGTCGTAGAGCGAACCCCAGCGCGCATTGGCGGCGTTCAGTGCGTAGCGCGCATTGGACAGCGGCACCACCAGCTGCGGGCCGGCGATGGTGCCGATCTCGGCGTCGACGTTCTTGGTCGCGACCTGATAGGCGTCGGCCGCGGGTGCCGGCACCAGATAGCCGATGTCGCGCAGGAACTGCTCGTAGCCGGCTGCGTCATGCGGCTTGCCCTTGCGCTCCAGATGCCAGGCGTCGATCTTGGCCTGGAGGTCGCCGCGGATGGCGAGCAGCTCGTGATGCCTGGGCGCGAGGTCGCGGATGATCTCCGAGAGGCCGGTCCAGAACGCTGCTGGCTCAAGGCGCGCCGACGGCAGCACCTCCTGCTCGACGAAGGCGCGCAGCGCCGGGTGGACCGAAAGGCCGGCCACGCTTTCATAGGTCTTGGTCATGGGATGCTCCTTCGATACGCGCGAGGCGCGGGCAATTCTGTACGATGCTGATGACAGTGATTGTATCCATTGACAAGCATTTTTTATACAGGATAGTATCCAAGTGTCTGGCCTGCCGGCGCGTCGGTCATGTGCGGCGCCGGGGTGGTGGCCGGCGCCCCTCTGTCGCAGGTTTGCCCCATGATCGGCATCATCAAGAGTTCGTTGCCGGACGGCCGCAAGCTGTCCGCGCTCCAGGCGCTGGAGGCCGCAAGGCAACTGGGCCTCCAGGGGCTGCTGTTCAACTCGCTGCTCGACGTCAGCCCGACGCTGGAACCGACCGAACTGGCGGCCGCACGTGCCGAGGCTGATCGCCTCGGCCTCGAAATCTCGTCGATGCTCGGCATCGTCAATCCGGCGCTGCCGGCCCGCAGTCAGCCGATTATCGATGCCGGCGGCGGCGACCTGGAGACCGGTGTCGGGCGGTTGGTCGAGCTGGCGGCCGGCATCGGCATCCACGACATGTTCTTCATCATCGGCATGATCGAGGATCGCTTCGAGGCGCCGGTCTCCTGGCAGGCGCAGGTCGACGGCATCTCCGGCCTGCTCGCGCGTTGCGCGCCGCTGCTGCGCCGGAACGGCTCGAAGCTTCTGCTCAAGACCCATGAGGAGATCACCACTGCCGAGGTCGCGGCCCTGGTCGAAAAGGTCGGGCCTGACGTGGTTGGCGTCGCCTTCGATCCGGTCAACGTGCTGTGCCGCCTCGAGGATCCGGTCGCGGCGGCAAGGCGCATCGCGCCTCATGCCACCCAGATCTATGTCGACGACGCCGTGCTTCGGTTCCAGGAAAACGGCATCCGCCGCTTCCTCGCGCCGCTTGGCGAGGGTTTCGTCGACTGGGACGCGATCATGCCGCAGATCCCCGACGCGAAGGTCTGGATCGAGATGCATGCCGGCCAGTTCGCCATGCCGGTGTTCGATGCGGAGTGGCTGCGCGTGCAGCCCGAGGTCGCGCTGGCCGAATTCGCGGCGGTGCTGGCCATGGCGGCGAAATTCGGCGCGCGGGACGTGCCTTGGGACCAGGCTGCGCCCGTCGCCCGATTGCCTCAGGCCCTGCAGAAGCTGCTGCCGCGGTGACGTCAGTGCGTCCATATTGGATACAATTCTTTATGGCCCACCCTTGAGGCGTCGGGCTGTCCGCGCCCAGGCCTCCACACTCAATCATGCGCGGGAAGCCGCGCAGCCCCAAGCTCAGGAGACACTCATGCGATACCCCAGGGACATGCGCGGCTACGGCGCCAATCCGCCCCACGCCAACTGGCCCGGCGGCGCAAATGTCGCTGTCCAGTTCGTGCTCAACTACGAGGAGGGCGGCGAAAACAACATCCTCCACGGCGATGCCGCCAGCGAAGCCTTCCTGTCGGAAATCCCCGGTGCTGCGCAATGGCCGGGGCAGCGCCACTGGAACATGGAGTCGGTCTACGAGTACGGCGCCCGCGCCGGCTTCTGGCGCCTGCATAGGCTGTTCACCGACCTCGACGTGCCGGTGACGGTCTATGGCGTCGCGACCGCGCTGATGCGCGCCCCCGAACAGCTGCGCGCCATGCAGCAGGCCGACTGGGAGATCGCCAGCCATGGCTACAAATGGGTCGAGCACAAGGACATGCCGGCCGACGAGGAGCGCGTCCAGATCCAGGAGGCGATCCGCCTGCATACCCTGGCGACAGGCGAACGCCCGACCGGCTGGTACACCGGCCGCTGCTCGGTCAACACCGTAGACCTCGTCTCCGAGGAAGGCGGTTTCGCCTATGTCTCCGACACCTATGACGACGACCTGCCCTACTGGCGCGAGCACGAGGGCCGCGAGCAGCTGATCATCCCCTATACGCTCGAGGCCAACGACATGCGCTTCGGCACGCCCAACGGCTTCAATTCGGGCGACCAGTTCTTCGCCTATCTCAAGGACACCTTCGACTATCTCTATGCCGAGGGTGCCGCCGGCCGTCCCAAGATGTTCTCCATCGGCCTGCATTGCCGCCTCGTCGGCCGCGCCGGCCGCATCGCGGCCCTCAAGCGCTTCATCGAATACGTGCAGGGCCACGACAAGGTCTGGATCGCCAAGCGCATCGATATCGCGCATCACTGGGCCAGGGAACATCCCTACGCCAGGCCCGCGCTGGTGCCGTCGCGGATGGACAGGGCCGGCTTCGTCGAAAAATTCGGCGGCTGCTTCCGCAACGGTGCCCTGCTTGCCGAGCGCGCCTTCGACGGTGAACTGGGCCCGGTGAACGACAGCGCCTATGGCCTGTTCTTTGCCTTGCGGACACAGTTCCGCGCGGCAAGCGCTGCCGAGAAGTTCGAGGTGCTGAAGGGCTATACCCCGCTTGACCCGCGCATCCAGGCGGCCAGGATCGTCGCCGACGAGAGCCAATCGGTCAGCCTCGATGTCATGACCGCCGGCCAGAAACGACGGCTGCTGGAACTGCTCGGCGTCTATGAAGAAAAGTTTGGCTTCGGCGCCATCTTCGTCGTCCGCAACTACACCACCGCGTCGCTTCTGTCGTCGCTGGAAGCGCGGCTGGAGACGGACGGCGAGACCGAACTGGCTGTCACCTATGGCGAGGTCGAGCGCCTGGCCGAAATCCAGGTCGAGGCGCGCTTTTCCGAATAGCGCCGGATTGCAACTGCGTCCTTAGGGGCTCGCGAAGCGGGCCTCGAAGGGCGCACCGACCTCGACCTCAGGCGTAGCGCGACAGGATCTCGCTGAGATTGCGCTTGGTGCGCTTGGTCTGGCCGATATTGGCCTGCTCGAACACCTGCTGCAGGTGCTCGATGATCGCATCGGCGCTTGCCTTGGGATCGCGCGCTCGCAGCGCCTGCAGGATCGCGGCGTGCTCGTCGACGCTGCAGTCGGTTTCCTGGTGGGTGCTGTGCTGGGCCAGGATCAGCGAGGTCCGCGAAATCAGCGACTTGAGGAAGCCGGCAAGCACCTCGTTGCCGGCCATGTGCGCGGCGAGCAGGTGGAACTCCCCCGACGCCACGATGGCTGCGGTGTGGTCGCCGGCGTGGCGGATGGCGTGCTCATGGTGCAGATGCTGTTCCAGGGCGGCTATCTGCTTGTCGGTGACGACGGTGGCGAGCTTTGAGAATATCTCGCGTTCGATCGCATTGCGCGCCTCGAACACCTGGCGGGCCTCGTCGGGCGTCGTGCTGGCGACGAAGGCACCTCGGTTCTGCCGGAACTCGACGAGCGATTCGGTATGCAGGCGGTTGAGCGCCGCGCGCACGATGGTGCGGCTGACCGAAAACAGCGAGCCGATCGATTCTTCGCTGAGCTTTGTGCCGGGCGTCAGCTCGCGTGCCAGAATGGCCCTGAACAGCGCCTGGTAGATCGCATCGATCTTCGATCCGGCTTTCTCGTCGAAATCAGTATTCGCAGCTTTAGCCATTCCCTCACCAGCCGGTTTTGCACGGGCAGCATGCAACTATGCTACGTCTCAGATGCATCGCCACCGGGCGGAAGACAAGAAAAATGCGAGCCTTGCTTCGTTGTTCGTTATGTATTAGCCGGTGTCATGCGATGCAGCCGGCATGCCGCTGCCTGCCGTGCCTCCTCCACTGCAAGCCGGCGTGGCGCCAGTTTGCATTGCGGCCACTCTAGCACATGTTTTCTAATACAATAGCGAAATCCATTGCGCGCAATCGTAAGGTGTTTTGAATACGATTTGAAAATGCGCTCCCGCCCGGCTTGGCGGGGCATGGATCTAACGGTCGGCGCGGCCGCGGAAAATGGATCAGGCGCTGCGGCGCAAGGGGGCGATGGCGGCGCCCCTGTTCAGGGCATCTGAAAGAAAGCGCGACAGGCCGAGCGTTTCGGTGGGATGATGGCCGGGCGCCGGGTTCGCCCGCGGCGTCGCTGCCATATTCAGTGCCTTGCCGATCGCAGCACGATGCGGGTCCAGGATCGGCACGCGTGACGATGCGACGATGCCGGGGAGGCCCGGGATCAGGCCGGCGCCCCCGAGCACGACACGGTCGGCGCCCAGGGCCGTCGCTTCATGGGTGAGGAAATCGGCAATGGCCTGCGTGTCGTCGGCGACTGTCTCGATGGAGCGGATGCCGGCAACCTTGTCGCCAAGGCCAAGCTTCAGCACCAGTTCGCCCAGCATTTCGCACCAGACGCTGCCATTGGTCGACACCAGCGATGTTCCCGGCAGGGCCGCCGCGGCCAGCAGGCCCGCTTCGGCAAAGCCGATGACCGGCAGCCCGGTCATCTCGGCAAGCGCCTCGCGGCCAGGGTCGCCGAAACAGGCAAGCAGGATCGCGTCGGGTTCGGCGCCTTCGGCCATCGCCTTGGCGGCGGCGTCGAGCACGGCGTGCGCGGCGATCGAAACCGCAACACGGGTCGAGATGTAGCTGAAGCCGAAGCCTGCGGTCACGGTCTGTACCTTGGCGGCACCCGCCGTCTCCTCGCGCACCAGCGCGTCGATGACCTTGCTGACGTCGGCGGACGTGTTTGGATTGATGACGAGCAGGCGAGGCAGGCGATGCATCGGGTTCCTCTGGGCACAACGGGCTTTGCTGCGGACCCGGCCTTTGCCCCATGGTGAAGTGAGGCGCTTGGCTGGGCTGCGACCACGCCCATTTGCAGGGCATGGTCGAGCTGCAGTGCCATCCTGATATCATTGTATCAGATCATGTGTAAAGTTTGTATCCAAAAATTGCGAACATTTTCGCCGTCACTGCGCGACAATCGCCTACTCTTTGGATCGTCCGGAATCGTCAAGAATGCCTACCAGTCGCGCCATTGGATCGTGTTCGCTGCCATAAAATTTTTGCCGTTTGGCGATGAACTTGGGCATCGGGATCGATTATCTAACTGATTTACAACAATATTATCCAGACGGGCCGGCGGATGAGCGATTTGCATCCGTCGGGCAACATTTGTGTATCCATTGAGAAAAAAATCGGATACAAAAAGACAGGGAGCGCCTTTGCAAAAAGGCAGAGTCAATTCAGCATATGGGAGCGACAATCATGCATGCATTTTTCTCGGCCTTTTCGGCGCTGTCGCATGGCCGGCGGCAGTTTCTGGCGACCGTCGGTGGTGCTGCCCTTGCGGTTGCCGTCGGCTTCGGCGGTTCGGTGGCTTCCGCGGCCGACCGCGAGCACACCATCATCGTGGGCCTCGGCGGCCAGATCAACACGCTCGATCCGCTGCGCGCCGACTACAACCAGACCAACACCATCATCAGCGCCGTCTACGATACGCTGGTGACCTATGACGACACCAAGCTGGTCGGCAGCCTGGCCACCGAATACGCCTATTCGGATGACGCCAAGTCGATCACCTTCACGCTGCGTCCCGACGTCAAGTTCCACGACGGCACGGCGCTGACGGCCAAGGATGTCGCCTATACGCTCGACCGCCTGAAGCGCCTTGGCGCCGGCGTCGCCTCGCTGATCGACGGCTACGACTCGACCACCGTCACCGACGACACCCATCTCACCATCAACCTGAGCAAGCCCAACACGCTGTTCCTGCCGTCGCTGAGCAAGATCTACATCCTCAATTCCGCGCTGGTCGAAACCAACAAGGGCGGCGACGACGGCCAGGGCTGGCTGCAGGCGCATGATGCCGGCTCGGGCCCCTACGTGCTGGGCGACCAGTCGCAGGCCGTGGTCATCGACCTCTTCCCGGGATACTGGGCCGCCGAAGCCGGCCGTCCCGAATCCATCGTCTTCCGCCGCATCGACGAAAGCTCGACGCGCCGCGACGAGCTCCGTGCCGGCAACATCGACGTCGCCTTCGGCTTCGCCGACCGCGATGCCGCCGCCATGGCCACCGATCCGGCGCTGAAGGTGGTGCCGATCAACACCAGCTACCAGACCGAAGTCGTCTTCAACACCAAGGTCGGCCCGACCGCCGATCCCAAGGTGCGCAAGGCACTGCGCATGGTCTACGACTATGCCGGCGGCCTGCGTGGCGTCCGCGGCGGCAACGGCAAGGTGGCCAATGGCCCGCTGCCGGCGCGTCTCGACTGCCGTCCCGAGCTGCCGGAGGTCAAGCGCGACCTCGAAGCTGCCAAGGCGATGCTCGCCGAGGCCGGTGCGTCCAGCCTGAAGCTCAAGATGAACTTCCAGCCGGTGTTCGAGCTGCAGAAGCAGGAAGCGACGCTGTTCCAGTCCAACCTGCGCGAGATCGGCATCGACCTCGAACTCGAGCCGATTGCCTATCCGAACTATCTCGCCAGCCTGAAGGACCCGAACTCGATCCCGCAGATGATGCTGCTCGAGGACTTCGCCCAGTTCCCGGATGCCGGCATCATGCTGGTCAAGGGCTACAAGTCGGACGCCATCGGCACCAACCGAACCGGCTATGCCAATCCGGAAGTCGACAAGCTGCTCGACACCGCTCTCGCCACCGCCGACGACGCCAAGCGCTGCGACCTCTACAAGCAGGTCCAGACCATCCTCGACAATGACTCCGTGATGGTCGACATGTATGGTGTCTACAAGCCGGCCGCCTATCGCGTCGGCACGCTCGCCGACCTCAAGGCCAGCATGCTTGCCACGCCCGCCGAGCCGGCGGACTTCCGGCTTGCCAAGCCGTAAGCGAGGTCTGTGATGCTCGCGTTCCGCGCCTATTCCTGGTTTCTGTCCCGCCGTCTGGGCCTTGCACTTCTGACCCTTTGGGGACTGGCTTCGCTGGTCTTCCTGATGATCAAGCTCATGCCCGGCGACGAGGCCCAGATGGCCGCCGGCGCGGACGCTTCCGCCGCTCAGATCGAGGCGGTGCGTGAACGGCTGGGGCTCGATGCCCCGGTCATCATGCAGTATTTCAGCTTCCTGGGTCGCCTCCTGCGCGGCGACCTGGGCACGTCCATCGTCACGCTCCAGCCGGTCCTGGCCGACCTCGAAAAGGTCCTGCCCAGCACGCTGGAACTCGTCTTTATCGCCATGCTGCTCAACCTTGCGGTGGCCATCCCGGCCGGCATCGTTGCCGCCTACCGCCAGGGTGGCGTCTTTGACGCGACCAGCCGCGTCACCGCCGTCATGCTCGGCGGCATGCCCGCCTTCTGGCTGGCGCTGGTGCTGCAATATGTGCTGGGCAGCGTCTGGCGCGTGGTGCCGATCTCGGGCCAGCAGAGCTACGGCATGGCGTCGCCGATCGTCACCGGCGCGCCCACCCTCGATGCCCTGATGGCCCTGAATGTCGGTGCCTTCTTTGATGCCCTGCATCACATCATCCTGCCGGCGGCCGTGCTTGCGGCACTCTTTGCCACCCAGATCTTCCGCACCTTGCGTGCGTCGCTGCTTGGCGTCCTGCGTTCCGACTTCATCATGGCCGTGCGCGCCAAGGGAGCGACGGCCCGCCACATGCTGGTGCGCCACGCCTTGCCAAACAGCCTCAACCCGGTGCTGACGCTGTCGGGCACCCAGGCCGGCGCCATGATCGGCTCGGCCGTGCTGGTCGAGACCGTCTTCGCCCGCCAGGGCATCGGCGCCTACATGTTCAACGCCGTCGCCCAGAAGGACGCCTTCGCCGTGCTCGGCTCGGTCATGTTCATCGGCACCGTCGTCTGCCTCGTCAACCTGATCGTCGACATCCTCCAGCTTCTGGTCGACCCGCGCATCCGCGCCGCACAACTGGGGAGCCAAGGCCAATGACCGCCCCTGCCATCGCCCAGCCTGCCGCCCGCCGCAAGGAAGGCTTCTCGGCCTTCGAGATGTTCGTCTTTGCCCTCGTCGTGGCGTTGCTCGCCATCGCCGTCTTCGGGCCGTTTTTCGCACCCGACAGCATCTACAGCTCCGACATCGCTAACTCGCTGATGCCGCCGAGCGCTGCCAACTGGTTCGGTACCGACGACCAGGGTCGCGACGTGTTCTGGCGCCTCATCGTCGGCGCCCAGACGACGCTGCTGTCGGCCTTCCTGGTGGTGACGCTCTATTCGCTGATCGGCGTCACCATCGCCACCGTCGCCGCCGCCGGCCCGCGCTGGCTCGACGAGGGGCTGATGCGCATCACCGACATCGGCCTGGCGCTGCCCGGCATGATCGTGGCGCTCGGCTTCGCCGCCGCCATGGGCGCCAGCCTGCGTTCGGCCGTCATCGCCATGGCCATCACCGGCTGGCCGATCACCGCCCGCATGCTGCGCGGCATCATGCGCCAGACCATGGAACAGCCCTTCGTCGCCGGCGCCCAGGTGCTGGGCGTGTCGAAGTGGCGGCTGATGACCAAGCACGTGCTGCCCAATTCGCTCGACGTGCTGATCGTCAAATGGGCCGGCGACATCGGCACCACAGTGCTGGTGCTGGCCAGCCTGTCCTTCATCGGCGTCGGAGCCCAGCCGCCGAGCGCCGAATGGGGCGCCACCATTGCCAGCGCACGCGGCTATGTCTCGACCGCCTGGTGGACCGTCGTCGCCCCCGGTGCCGCCGTCGCCATAACTTCGATCGCCTTCGGCCTTCTGGGCGACATCATCCAGGTCCGCCGCGATCCGTCCTTGAGGGGCAACTGAGATGAAGACAGTACATCCCTTGCCTGACGAAGCGTCCGTGGTTCCGGTTCGCCAGCCGCTCATCACCGTCGAAAAGCTCACCGTCGACATGCCGCTCGGCCGCAGCGGCTCGAGCGTCCGCATCGTCGATGGCGTCGACTTCACCATTGGCGTCGGCGAGCGTGTCGCGCTTGTCGGCGAGTCCGGCTCGGGCAAATCGCTGACGGCGCGCGCCCTGATGCGGCTCGACCGCCTGGCCAAACTGTCCGGCCGGGTCGATTTCGACGGCACTGACCTGCTCAAGCTGTCCGACCGCGACATGGGCAAGCTGCGCGGCAGCTCCATCGCCATGGTCTTCCAGGACCCGATGAGCTTCCTCGATCCGCTGATGACCATCGGCGACCAGGTCGCCGAAACGCTGCGCATTCGTGGCATCGGCAAGGCCGAGGCGCGCAAGCGGGCGCTGGCCGTGCTCGACGAGCTCGGCGTTGACCGCGCTGCCGAACGGCTCGATGCCTATCCGCATGAATTCTCCGGCGGCATGCGGCAGCGCGTCGTGCTTGCCATGGCGCTGGTCGGCGAGCCGCGCCTGCTGATCGCCGACGAGCCGACAACCGCGCTCGACGTGCGCGTCCAGGACCAGGTGCTCGATTTGCTCGACGACGTCTCGACGCGCCGTGGCCTTGCCGTGCTGTTCATCACCCACGATCTCGGCGTCGTCGCCGGCTTCGCCGAGCGCGTCATGGTCATGTATTCGGGTCGCATCGTCGAGGATGGCGAGGTCGCCAGTGTCTTCGCCAAGCCGAGCCATCCCTACACGCAGGGGCTGATCAAGGCGGTGCCGCGCATCGACCAGGATCTCAACACGCTTTACGCTATCCCCGGCGCGCCGCCGCCGCCGCTGGCGCGGCCGAGCGGCTGCCCGTTCCACCCGCGCTGCGACCAGCGTTTCGACCGCTGCGGCGTCGATCTGCCGGCGCTGCAGCCGGTCGGCATGTCGCGTGTCGCCTGCCACCTGCTCGACGGAAAAGGTGCCTGACCATGCTCATGTCCATCGACAGCATCAGCAAGTCGTACAACGCCTTTCCAAACCCGCCGGCCAAGGTGCTGCACGACGTGACCCTCAACGTCGACACCGGCGAAGCCATCGGCCTGGTCGGCGAATCCGGTTCCGGCAAGTCGACAATCGCCAAATGCATGCTAGCGCTGATCAAGCCGGAAGAAGGCAAGATCACCTATGACGGCATCGACGTCATCCACGCCAAAGGCGACGACCTCAGGCGCTTCCGCCGCGAAGTGCAGATGGTGTTCCAGGACCCTTACGGCAGCCTCAATCCACGCATGACGGTGGAGGAGCTGATCGGCGAGGGCCTGTTGATCCACAAGCTCGAACCGACCGCTGCGGCACGCCGCGCCCGCGTCGCCGAGATGATGGAGATGGTCGGTCTCAACCCCAACGACATGGACCGCTACACGCGCTCCTTCTCCGGCGGCCAGCGCCAGCGCATCGCCATTGCTCGCGCGCTGGTCATCCGCCCGCGCATCCTCGTCTGCGACGAGCCGGTGGCGGCCCTCGACGTGTCGGTGCAGGCGCAGGTCATCAACCTGCTGCAGGACATGCAGAAGAAGCTCAACCTCGCCATCGTCTTCGTGGCGCATGACCTCGCCGTCGTCCGTCATCTCTGCGAAAAGATCGTCGTGCTGCACAAGGGCAAGGTCGTCGAGCAGGGTTCGCGCGACGAAATCTTCGGCGCTCCCAAGATGCCCTACACCCAGTCGCTGCTGGCGGCCGTGCCGGTGCCCGATCCCGTCGTCGGCCGCGCCCGCCGTGCGGCGCGCCGCCTCGAAACCGCAAACTGACAAGACTAAGGAGACTGCCGATGCGCATCGGTGTCGATGGCCGCAAGATCCCCGAAGCCGCCAAGCGCGGTCCCGTGGCCAGCTTCGCTCATGCCCGGGAATTGGGCATGGAGGGCCTGTTCTTCCGCACCGTGCTCGACATGAGCCCGACGCTCGATGCCGGCTATCTCGGCGAGATCAAGCAGCGCGCCAACGAGCTCGGCATGTATCTCGAAACCGGTCTCGGCAAGGTCAATCCCTTTGCCACGCCCGAAGCGCCCGAACTGCGCCTGATCGGCGATGGCGACATCGTGCTCGGCTTCCGCCGCATGATGGAGGCGTGTGCGGCCATTGACTGCCGCGAGCTGTGGGTGGCGACCGCCAACTACAAGCCGGCCTTCACCGGCCGTTTCGCCTACGACCGCTTCCGCACCGACGTGACCTGGCGCGAGCAGCTCGACGCCACCGCGCGCTTCCTGAAGAAGCTGGCGCCGATCGCCCGCGACCTCGGGATCCACATGAACCTCGAAACGCACGAGGAGATCACCTCGTTCGAACTGGTGCGGCTGGTCGAGGAGGTCGGGCCGGATACGACCGGCATCGTCTTCGACACGGCCAACGTCCTGCAGCGTGGGGAGCACCCCGTCTGGGCGGCCAAGCGCGTCGCGCCTTATGTCCGTCAGACCCACATCAAGGATGCGCTGATCGCCTATGACGGCGAGGTGCTCGACTTCCAGATGCGTCCCTGCGGCGGCGGCGTGGTCGACTTCCGCGCCGTCATGCCGATCCTGGCCGAGGCCAACCCGCACCTCAACCTGTCGATCGAGAACTACGAATCCTTCTCCGACCGGCCGCGCAATCCGCCCAAGATGATCATCGAGATCGCCGATCCGAAATGGCTCGAAGGCCACCCCGACCTGAGCGTCGAGGAATATGCCGCCTACATGAAGATGGTGCAGGACTATGCCGCCCGCATCGCCAGCGGCGAGGTCATGGACCGCGAGAGCTTCGCCGCCTGGGCGGTGAAGAACTACCACTATGACGAGACGGTCGCCTACATCAAGGACAGCGCCGCCCATGTCCGCGGTATCTGTGAAGAACTCGGCCTGCCGCTGAGCAAGGCTGCATAGGGACGGCTTATCGGTTCGAACACCAACCCGCGGAAGGCAGCTTCCGTGGGTTTTGTGTTTCTGTGGTGCTGAGAGCCCCTCTCCGCCTCGCTGTGCTCGGCACCTCTCCCCACTTCGTGGGGCGAGGAACCCAGGTCCTGCTAGCTTCTGCGATCGGGGTCGCAGCTTCTGCGATTGGCGGTTCCTCGCCCCCACAAAGTGGGGGAAAGGTGGCTCGGGCGTAGCCCGAGACGGAGAGGGGCCTTTCCGCAACAGCAGTCCAGCCACGCCGGGATGACCCGAAACAAAAAAGGCCGCGCTTTTGGCGCGGCCTTTACATTCAATTGTGTCCCCGAAACCCTACCACTCCAGCACGATCTTTCCCGCCTCGCCGTTGGCGGCGTTGTGGAACGCGGCCTGGTAGTCGTCGGCCTTCATGCGGCTGGTGATGACCTTGCGGATGTCGAGGCCGCTTTCCAGCATCGCCAGCATCTTGTGCCAGGTCTCGAACATCTCGCGGCCGTAGATGCCCTTGAGCGTGATCATCTTGAACACGATCTTGGCGAGATCGATGGGGAAGGGCTTGGCCGGCACGCCGAGCAGGGCGATGCGGCCGCCCATCAGCGTGTGCTCGATCAGCTGGTCGAAGGCGGCGGGCGAGCCGCTCATCTCGAAGCCGACGTCGAAGCCCTCGCGCATGCCGAGGCGACCCATGGCGTCGCGCAGCTCTTCCTCGGCGACGTTGACGGGTGTGACATCCGCCACCTGGGTGGCGAGCTCCAGGCGCTTCGGGTTGACGTCGGTGATGACGACATGGCGCGCGCCGCAGTGGCGGGCGACCGCCGCTCCCATGATGCCGATGGGCCCGGCGCCGGTGATCAGCACGTCCTCGCCGGCGACGTCGAAGGAAAGTGCCGTGTGCACGGCGTTGCCGAGCGGGTCGAGGATGGCGCCGAGCTCGTCGTCGATCGAATCGGGCAGCGGCACCACGTTGAAGGCGGGGATGCGTACATATTCGGCGAAGGCGCCCGGCAGGTTGACGCCGATGCCTTGCGTCTCGGGATCGAGGTGGAAGCGTCCGGCGCGGCTGGCGCGGCTGCGCATGCCGATGACGTGGCCTTCACCCGAAACGCGCTGGCCGACCTTGAAACCGCGTACATGCGAGCCGAGCTCGACGATCTCGCCGGCATATTCATGGCCGGTGACCATCGGCACCGGCACCGTCTTCGCCGCCCATTCGTCCCACTTGTAGATGTGGATGTCGGTGCCGCAGATGCCAGTCTTGTTGACCTTGATCAGCACGTCGTCGAGGCCGACCTCCGGCACGGGCCGGTCTTCCATCCAGATGCCGGGTTCAGCCTTGGCCTTGACCAGTGCGCGCATGGGAAAACTCCTGAAAATCAGATGATACCGAGCGACTTGCCGGCGTCGGCAAATGCGTCGATGGCGAAGGTGATGTCCTGGTCGTCGAGGGCTGCCGACATCTGGGTGCGGATGCGGGCCTTGCCCTGGGGGACGACGGGAAAGAAGAAACCGGCGACATAGACGCCGCGCTCGTCGAGCGCCTTGGCCATTCGCTGCGCCAGCACCGCATCGCCCAGCATGACCGGGATGATCGGCGTTTCGCCCGGAAGCAGCGTGAAGCCGGCCCGGGTCAGCCCGTCGCGGAACCGCGTCGTGTGGCGGCCGAGTTTTGCGCGCAGGTCGTCTGCGCCGCGTGCGATCTCGATCGCCTTCAGCGAGCCGGCGGCAACTGCCGGTGCCAGGGAGTTGGAGAACAGATAGGGCCGCGCGCGCTGGCGCAGCAGGTCGATGATCGGCTGCGACGCGGCGATGAAGCCGCCCATGGCGCCGCCCAGCGTCTTGCCCAGCGTGCCGGTGACGATGTCGACGCGGTTGCCTGTGCCCGTCAGCGCCGGCGTGCCACGGCCCTGCTCGCCGATATGGCCGGTCGCATGGCAGTCGTCGACGGCGACGATGGCACCGTAGCGCTCGGCGAGATCGCAGATCTGCTTCAGCTTGGCGACGTGGCCGTCCATCGAGAACACCCCGTCGGTGACGACCAGCTTGAAGCGGGCACCATCGGCGGCGGCCTGCTTGAGCTGGTTCTCCAGGTCGTCCATGTCGCCCTGGGCATAGCGGAAGCGCTTGGCCTTGGAGAGGCGCACGCCGTCGATGATCGAGGCGTGGTTGAGGCTGTCGGAGATGATCGCGTCCTCGGCGCCGAGCAGCGGCTCGAACAGCGCCCCATTTGCGTCGAAGCAGGCGGCAAATAGGATCGCATCGTCCTTGCCGAGATAGTCGGCGATGGCGTGTTCCATCTCGCGATGCAGCGTCTGGGTGCCGCAGATGAAGCGCACCGAGGCCATGCCGAAGCCGAACTCGTCGAGCGCTGCCGCTGCTGCCTTGCGGATGTCGGCATTGTCGGCGAGGCCGAGATAGTTGTTGGCGCAGAGATTGACCATCTGGCGCTCGCCCGCCGCACCTTTCACCTTGATGCGGCCGGCCTGCATGCCGGAGATCAGGCGCTCGCGCTTGTAGAGGCCGTCGGCCTCGATGCCCTGGAGAACGTTCGAGATATGGGAAAGGAAATCTTGGCTCATCGGTCTCGCCATCCGTTAAGATAGAAATTCCGATATAATGGATACAATGTTAAGTCTAGCGGAATCCGCTTGGGCCAGCATGCCAGACGCAAATGCCTCGCAGGACGTGAGGCGCGGTGCTATCAGTGTGCAACCTTTGGGGGAGGCCACATGGAAGTGAACAATGCGCCGAAGATCGGTCCGGTGCTCCAGAAGGAACGCAAGGAGCGCCACCTGACGCTCGACCGGCTGGCCGCACTTTCGGGCGTCTCGCGCTCGATGCTGTCGCAGATCGAGCGCGGCGAGGCCAACCCGACCTTTGCCGTGCTGTGGTCGCTGACCCAGGCGCTCGGCATCGACTTTTCCCAGCTCATCGCCGGCGGCATCACCCACCAGCGCAAGGCCGACGCCATCGAACTGGTGACGCTGGCGCTGACCCCGGAGATCAAGAGCCCCGACGGTGCCTGGCGCCTGCGCATCCTGAGTTCGCCCGCGCTGGCCGGCCGCATCGAATGGTACGAGGTTGAGATCGCGCCGGCCTGCAAGCTGCAGAGCGCGCCGCATGCGCCCGGCACCTTCGAGCACCTCACCGCCTATACCGACGGCCTGCTGGTCGAGACCGAGCTTGGCCGTCAGCCGCTCAAATCGGGCGAGACCGCCCGTTATCGTGCCGACATCGCCCACGAAATCACCAACGACGGCGCCAGCACGGCCAGGGCGCTGATGGTCGTGCTCTACGATCAGGACGCCTGACCCTGCCGCCACAGCACAGGACGGCTTTCTGCTCTTGACGGGGCGGCAACCCTGACGCTTCCTCCTCGCAAGCGGTATCGTGTTCGAGCGATAGCGCGACAGCAGATCGGGAGAGCGTCATGTCGGGCAAGTGGGATTTCTGGGTCGACCGTGGCGGCACCTTCACCGATGTCATCGGCCGCGACCCCCAGGGCAATCTCCATCCGCGCAAGCTGTTGTCGGAAAACCCCGAAGCCTATCGCGATGCCGCGATCCAGGGCGTCCGCGACCTGCTTGGCCTGGCGCCGGGCGCCGAAATCCCGGCGGGGGCCATCGGCGACATCCGCATGGGCACCACGGTCGCCACCAACGCCCTGCTCGAGCGCAAGGGCGATCGCGTCCTGCTTCTCATCACCAAGGGTTTTCGCGATGCGCTGCGCATCGCCTACCAGGCCCGGCCGGACATCTTCGCCAAGGAGATCATTCTGCCCGAGCAGCTCTATGAGCGTGTCGTCGAGGTCGACGAGCGGGTCCGGGTCGACGGCTGCGTCGAGCGGCTGCTCGATATCGCCGAGATCAAGCCGATCCTGATGCAGGCCAGGGCCGACGGCATCGATGCCGTCGCCATCGTCTTCATGCATGCGTGGAAATATCCCGAGCACGAGCGAGCGGTCGCTGCCGTCTGCCGTAAATGCGGTTTTGCCCAGGTCTCCGTCAGCCATGAGGTCTCGCCGCTGGTCAAGCTGGTGGGGCGCGGCGACACGACCGTAGTCGACGCCTATCTGTCGCCGATCCTGTCGCGTTATGTCCGGCAGGTGGCGGGCGAGTTGGGGGCAGTTGGCCCCTCATCCCCTGCCGGACCTTCTCCCCGTAATGACGGGGAGAAGGAGGCTGGCCTCGAGGTCGACGCCCCCCTCTCCCCGTCATTACGGGGAGAGGGTAAGGGTGAGGGGCAATCTTCACCCCGCCTCATGTTCATGATGTCGTCCGGCGGCCTCACCGCCGCCGACCTGTTCCAGGGCAAGGACGCACTGTTGTCTGGCCCCGCCGGCGGCGTAGTTGGCATGGTCGAGACGGCAAAACTCGCCGGCTTCGGCAAGGTCATCGGCTTCGACATGGGCGGCACCTCCACCGACGTCGCCCATTATGATGGCGAATATGAGCGCAGCTTCGACACCGAGGTTGCCGGCGTTCGCGTCCGCGCGCCGATGATGCGCATCCACACGGTTGCCGCCGGCGGCGGCTCGGTGCTGCATTTCGAGGCCGGCCGCTTCCGCGCCGGGCCCGATTCCGCCGGCGCCAATCCCGGCCCCGCCTGCTACCGCCGCGGCGGCCCGCTCACTGTCACCGATGCCAATGTCATGCTCGGCAAGCTGCAGCCCGGGTTCTTCCCGGCCATTTTCGGCCCCGGCCAGGACCAGCCGCTCGACGCTCAGGTCGTGCGCGCAAAATTCACGGCACTCGCTGGAGAAATCGGCGACGGCCGCACCCCCGAGGGGGTGGCCGAGGGCTTCGTCACCATCGCCGTCGAGAACATGGCCAACGCCATCAAGAAGATCTCCGTCCAGCGCGGCTACGACGTCACAGAATATCTGCTCAACTGCTTCGGCGGCGCTGGAGGCCAGCATGCCTGCCTGGTCGCCGATGCACTCGGTATGGAGGCGGTGCTGATCCACCCCTTCTCCGGCCTGCTCTCAGCCTATGGCATAGGCCTGTCTTCGGTCTTCGCCGCGCGCCAGCAGGCGCTGCTCAAGCCATTGGCCGACGATTCGCTGGCCGCCGTCGAGGCTTTGATAAAGGACCTGCGCGCCGAGGTTCTGGCCGAGCTCGCCGGCCAGGCGATAGCCGAAGCAGAAATCGTCATCAGGCCGATCCTGCATGTCCGCTATGACGGCACCGACACGGCCCTGCCGGTCGGTTTCGAACACGGCTCGATCGCCCGGGCCAAGGCTGCCTTCGAGGCGGCCCACAAGGCGCAATTCGGCTTTATATATAGAGACAAGCCGATCGTGGTCGAAGCGGTGGCGCTGGAAGGCCGCGACGGCAGCGCCCGCGGGCTCTCCGAACGCGAGGCCGAGCTTGAGCAAAAGCCGGCCGCCCCATCCGAGGTGAGACAAATCTTCACCGAGGGCGCCTGGCACGATGCCGGCGTCTTCCACCGCGCCGCAATGAAGCCCGGCCACAGGGTGTCGGGTCCCGCTCTTATTATAGAGAGCCACCAGACCATCGTCGTCGAGCCGGGCTGGCAGGCCGAGATCACCGCCCGCAATCACGTGCTGATGCGGCGCACGGAAAAGAAGGCGCGCAATGCGGCCATCGGCACCGCCGCCGATCCCGTCATGCTCGAGGTGTTCAACAACCTGTTCATGTCGATTGCCGAGCAGATGGGCGTGACGCTGCAGAACACCGCTTATTCCGTCAACATCAAGGAGCGCCTCGACTTCTCCTGCGCCGTCTTCGACAGGTCCGGCGCGCTCGTCGCCAATGCGCCGCACATGCCGGTGCATCTCGGCTCCATGGACCGCTCGGTCGAGACCATCATCCGGCTGAACCAGGGCGACATCCATCCCGGCGACGTCTTTGCGCTCAACGCTCCTTACAATGGCGGCACCCATTTGCCCGACATCACCGTCGTCACGCCGGTGTTCGAAGACCTGGATTCCTCTCCCCGTTCACGGGGAGAGGATGGCGGCAGCCAGGTGAGGGGCAGCGCTGACGGGGCAGCCGGCAGCGCCCGGGCCACCTTCTCCCCGCATGCGGGGAGAAGGAAGGGCGCCCCCGCATCCTTTTCTGGGTCGCGGCGCGCGGCCATCACGCCGATGTCGGCGGCACCGCGCCCGGCTCGATGACGCCGCTGGCAACGACCGTCGACGAGGAGGGCGTGCTGTTCGACAATTTCCGCCTCGTCGAGCGCGGCAGCTTCCGCGAGGATGAACTGCATCGGCTGCTGACCGACCATCCCTACCCGGCGCGCAACCCGGTCCAGAACGTCGCCGACCTCAAGGCCCAGATCGCCGCCAACGAAAAGGGCGTGGCGGAACTGAAGAAGATGGTCGGCCATTTCGGCCTCGATGTCGTCGAAGCCTATATGGGCCATGTCCAGGACAACGCCGCCGAAAGCGTGCGCCGCGTGCTCGACCGCCTGCCCGATCACGCCGAATACGAATATCCCACCGACACCGGACAGGTGATCAAGGTCCAGATCTCGGTCGACCGCGCCGCGCGCAAGGCGACGGTCGATTTCACCGGCACGTCGCCTGTCATGAAGAACAACTTCAATGCGCCCGAGCCCGTCGCCCGCGCCGCCGTGCTTTATGCCTTCCGCGTCATGGTCGAGGACAACATCCCGATGAATGCCGGCTGCCTCCGGCCGATCGATATTATCATCCCGGAGGGTTCGA
>NZ_LMCL01000035.1:210000-211889 GCF_001424795.1 Aminobacter sp. DSM 101952
TCAGAAGTGCGAATGCTGACATGAGTAACGTAAGGGGTGTGAGAGACACCCCCGCCGAAAGTCCAAGGGTTCCTGCTTAAAGCTAATCTGAGCAGGGTTAGCCGGCCCCTAAGTCGAGGCGGAAACGCGTAGACGATGGGAACCACGTTAATATTCGTGGGCCTGTGGGTAGTGACGGATCGCACAAGTTGTCGGGTCTTATTGGATTGATCCCGGCAGCGGAGCGGTTCCAGGAAATAGCTCCCACTTATAGACCGTACCCGAAACCGACACTGGTGGACTGGTAGAGTATACCAAGGCGCTTGAGAGAACTATGCTGAAGGAACTCGGCAAATTGCACGCGTAACTTCGGAAGAAGCGTGACCCCTTTGCACGCAAGTGTATGGGGGTGGCACAGACCAGGGGGTAGCGACTGTTTATCAAAAACACAGGGCTCTGCGAAGTCGCAAGACGACGTATAGGGTCTGACGCCTGCCCGGTGCTGGAAGGTTAAGAGGAGAGGTGCAAGCTTTGAATCGAAGCCCCAGTAAACGGCGGCCGTAACTATAACGGTCCTAAGGTAGCGAAATTCCTTGTCGGGTAAGTTCCGACCTGCACGAATGGCGTAACGACTTCCCCGCTGTCTCCAGCATAGACTCAGTGAAATTGAATTCCCCGTGAAGATGCGGGGTTCCTGCGGTTAGACGGAAAGACCCCGTGCACCTTTACTATAGCTTTACATTGGCATTCGTAGTGGCATGTGTAGGATAGGTGGTAGGCTTTGAAGCCAGGGCGCCAGCCTTGGTGGAGCCACCCTTGAAATACCACCCTTATCTCTATGGATGTCTAACCGCGGCCCGTTATCCGGGTCCGGGACAATGTATGGTGGGTAGTTTGACTGGGGCGGTCGCCTCCTAAAGAGTAACGGAGGCGCGCGATGGTGGGCTCAGAACGGTCGGAAATCGTTCGCTGAGTGCAATGGCATAAGCCTGCCTGACTGCGAGACTGACAAGTCGAGCAGAGACGAAAGTCGGTCATAGTGATCCGGTGGTCCCGTGTGGAAGGGCCATCGCTCAACGGATAAAAGGTACGCCGGGGATAACAGGCTGATGACCCCCAAGAGTCCATATCGACGGGGTTGTTTGGCACCTCGATGTCGACTCATCGCATCCTGGGGCTGGAGCAGGTCCCAAGGGTATGGCTGTTCGCCATTTAAAGCGGTACGTGAGTTGGGTTCAGAACGTCGTGAGACAGTTCGGTCCCTATCTGCCGTGGGTGTAGGAATATTGAAAGGATCTGTCCCTAGTACGAGAGGACCGGGATGGACGGATCTCTGGTGGACCTGTTGTGGCGCCAGCCGCATAGCAGGGTAGCTATATCCGGACGGGATAACCGCTGAAGGCATCTAAGCGGGAAACCCACCTTAAAACGAGTATTCCCTGAGAACCGTGGAAGACGACCACGTTGATAGGCCGGGTGTGGAAGTGCAGCAATGCATGAAGCTTACCGGTACTAATAGTTCGATAGGCTTGATCGTTCTCATTCCTTATGTTCATCGCGGTGCGATCCCCAAGGGATCGTCACCAGCCAGCGCTCACGCATGAGCGGCCCTTCCAGGGCCTATGCTCCGCGAGGGCGCCGGACGACCGGCGACGCGCAGTCGCGCTTGCGGGCCTTGCCCGAAAGCCGATCGCAAATGTCGCCAAGGCACAAAAACAGCTTCTCGATTACATGCCTTTTGCCGACCTGGTGGTTATGGCGGAGCGGCTGCACCCGATCCCATTCCGAACTCGGCCGTGAAACGCTCCAGCGCTGATGGTACTTCGTCTCAAGACGCGGGAGAGTAAGTCGCTGCCAGGTCTGCCAAGGGCATGTAATATGGACATCGCAAAACGCGGTGTCGGTCACCA